>DATBZF010000078.1:0-31516 GCA_036513315.1 Roseiarcus sp. | reverse complement strand
CGGCCGACCGCGTCGATTTCATCGATGAAGATGATGCAGGGCGCGTTCTTCTTGGCCTGCTCGAACATGTCGCGCACGCGGCTCGCGCCGACGCCGACGAACATTTCGACGAAGTCGGAACCGGAAATGGTGAAGAAGGGGACATTGGCCTCCCCCGCCACCGCGCGCGCGGTCAGGGTCTTGCCGGTGCCCGGAGGTCCAACCAGCAGAACGCCGCGCGGGATGCGCCCGCCGAGACGCTGAAACTTCTGGGGATCGCGCAGGAATTCGACGATCTCCTGTAAATCCTCCTTGGCTTCGTCGACGCCGGCGACATCTTCGAACGTCACGCGGCCATGCGCCTCGTTCAGGAGCTTGGCCTTGGACTTGCCAAAGCCCATCGCCTTGCCGCCCGCGCCCTGCATCTGGCGCGACAGGAATATCCAGACGCCGAGGAAGGCGATCAGCGGCAGGCCGTTGACGAGCAGGGTCATCAGCCACGAATTGCCGTCCGAAGGCGGCTTGGCGGTGATCGAGACGTTTTTCTTATAGAGCGTGTCGACCAGCGAAGGATCGCTCGGCGCATAGGTCATAAACGGGCGATTGTCGGTGAAACGGCCCGAAATATCAGGCCCGGCGATCGTCACTTCGCGGACATGGCCTTGATCCACCTCGGAGAGCAACTGGCTGAAGGTGATTTCACTGCTCGGCGTTTTCTGCCCCGGGCTCTGGAACAGAGTGACAAGGGCGAGCACGAGAAGGAAAATAATCACCCAAAGCGCGAAATTCCGGAAATTAGGGTTCATAGCCATCCCACCGCAGCCTGTCGAAGCCCAACGCCTCGCGGCGGCTCCAGTTGCTGCAAACAACCATTTAAGCGCACGCGGCTCAATTGCCAAGAGAAGCGCATTTGTCTGAATTTGCCGTGAAGATAGTGCGGGCTTGAGAAATGCAGGCGAATCGCGCCTGCGACGGCGCAGGAATTTCAGCGACTATTCCTGTTGCGCCGATTTCTGGACCAAATCATGTCCACGCCGACGCCGGCCCATTGGGTTGGACGTGAGCCGTGGATCGTTCTCCGCCAACAAACCGCATCCGGTCTGTATTTTCGATTCGCAAGGCGGATTCGCCGCGGTCAGGACCGATCGGCGTCGCTGCGTGGACGCGATCCTGCCTCCTGGAGGGGCGCGCGGCGTTCCACAAAACTCGCTTTGTGTTGCGCATCGCCGCGGCGCGGCGCCTCGGGAGTCACGCTCAACGCGCCTTTGGCGGTCATATGGACGCTGGCGCCGCCGAGATTGGCGCGATGGGCCTTGCCCTGTCGATGCGCCTCGCGCAAATCCCGGGCCAAGGTTTCGATGGCGTCGAGGCGGATCCGCCGCGGCGCCTTGCCGGCGATGCTTGCAATTTCGGCAATCAGCAATCGTTGCACGATTTCCTGAGGCTCATCGAGCAGCGCCCTGGCGTCGCGCGTCGCTTGCGCTTCGGTCCAGCCCAATCGCGCCGCCGCGGCTTTGGACTGGGCGGCGATCGCCTCCTCCATGCGCGCGGCGCGCCGCGACAGGCGGGCGATTTCATTGACGCCGAGCCCTTCGGCGGCCAGCAGGTCGGCGAGCTCTCGCAGATGCGTTCGCGCAAAGCGTGGGTCGGCGTTCGAGGGATCGCACGCGTAAGGCTCGCCGCTGGCCTCGCAAAAGGAGATCAGCTCGGCCTTGCGCAAACCGAGCAGCGGTCGCGCCAGCGTGACATGGTCCTTCGCCGTGGCGCTTGGCATGCCGCCGAGGCCGCCGATGCCGGAGCCGCGGATCAGCCGAAACAATACGGTCTCGGCCTGATCGTCGGCGTGATGGGCGGTGAGAAGAAAATCCGCGCCGATTTCCTGCGCGCATAGAGCCAGCAATTCATAGCGCGCGTCACGCGCGCGCTCCTGGATCCGGCTGCGCGGCTTGACGCCCCGCCACGCGATCAAATGATGGCTCAGGCCCAGCCGGCGCGCCAGCGCTGCGACGCCTTCGGCCTCGCCGCGCGAGCCGTCGCGCATGGCATGATCGACGGTGGCGACTTCCACGCGCGGCCGGCCGGCCGCAGCCGCCCAGCGCGCCGCCATCAGCATGAGCGCCGTTGAATCGGGGCCGCCGGACACGGCGAGGAGCAACGTCCTGGCGCCCGCGAAAGGCGCGAACAGCGCATCGATCCGCGCGGGCGAAATCGTCGCGCCGGTCGCCGCCTTTGCGCTCAACAATGGTCCTTCTGCATCTCGCGCTCGACATTCTTCTTCACGGCGCTCGCCGCCGTGGGATAGCGGCGGCCGACCTCGCCGAACGTCGCGCAGGCCTGATCGTTATTGCCAAGCGCCGCCAGCGACTGGCCGAGGCGCAACATGCCCTCGGGCGCGCGCGACGATTTTGAATAATCGGTCGACAGCTTGAGATATTGCTCGGCCGCTTCGCGGGGCCGCGAACGCTGCAGATAGCTTTCACCAAGGTAGAAGATCGCGTCCGGCGCCAGCCGGTTGCCGCCGTTCTTGGCGAGGAAGGCGCGCAATTTCTGCTCGGCCTGATCATATTGGCCGACCCGATAGGCTTCCAGCGCGGCATTATACATTTCCCTGGGATCGTCGGGCGGGCCGCCGATGCCGGGGATGATCGCGGGTTCCTCGGCGCTGGCGAGCGGGCCGACCGGCAGGGTCGAATTCGGATTGTTGCGCGACAATTCAAGCGGCGCGCTGGGGGCGGCCGGCGCATCGAGAGGCGCGCTTGGCGTCGTCGTCCCCAATGGGCGGGGGGCGCCCACCGCATTGGGATCGGCGGCCGGGTCGAAAGCGTCCGAGCGCTTGGCCGGTCGGATGGGCGTCGGCCCGTCGGCGACCGGTGCGATGCCGGGGTCCACGGCGTCCGCTCGCTTGACCGGCCTCTGCGCTCCCGGCGCCTCGGCGATCGGGGCGGCGCCCTTGCCGCCATTGAGCCGGAATTCGATGTCTTCCTGAAATCGCTTCAATTGATCTTCCAGCCGGTGCTGCTGGTTCTGCAATTCCTCGATGGCGCCGTTGGCGGTACGCAACTGGTTTTCCAGCCGGTCGATGCGCACGACCAAAGCGCCCGAATCCTCGCCCTGTTCCGTCGGGACGTCGCCGGGCGGCAGGGTGGATTGCGCGACGCGCATCGGCGGCGCCATCCTCGCGGCGCCAGACTCGTCGGCGCAAACCCCTGACGTGCCGACAATCGCCATCGCGGCAGCCACAGCAAAGCCCTGCCAGGAAACGGTTAAAGTCAAACTTCAGCCCCTATACAACAGCCGTCAGGGCGCCGCCCGACGCCGTGAACGCTCCCTAACATAGAGCGCCGCTTCAGCCAAAAATTGGGCGAAGCTTGGGCCAAGGCGGGGCAAGTCGCCCCGGCAGGCGGAAGTCGCAAGCGCTTGCCGCGCGAGCCGCGCCTCGGCGGCCGACCTGACCGACCTTAAGAAGTCGGCGCCCCGGCGAGCACGGTGACCGCGCGTCGATTCTGCGACCAGCACGAAATGTCGTTGCAGGTCGCCACCGGCCGTTCCCTGCCGTAGCTGATCGTCTTCATGCGGGCGGCGGCGACGCCCTTGGCGATCAGATAGTTCTTGGTCGTTTCGGCGCGGCGGGCGCCGAGCGCGAAATTATATTCGCGCGTGCCGCGCTCATCGGCATGGCCTTCGATGGTGAAGGTATAGCGGCCATATTGATTGAGCCAGACCGCCTGTTTGTCGAGCGTCGCCTGGCCGGTTTGGGTCAATTCGGTCGAATCGGTTTCGAAGAACACGCGATCGCCGACATTGCTGGCGAAATCCTGATAGCTGCCCGGCGCGCCGGCGCCAATTCCGGCGCCATTGAGCTCATCGGCGTTTTTGGCGCAGGCGCCAAGGGCGAAGGCGATCGCCAGCGCCGCCCCAAACTTGAACGCGCGCGCGCTCATCAAACCGTGCATGCTCATACTCCTGACAACAACGCCACCCAGGCTGACCCTTAGGCGCGAACGGTTAAGAGAAGGTTCTATCAACCTTGCTGGACTGTTGCCGCGATGCGTTGCATTCGTGGCGAATGGCGGGGATGGTTAAGCGCGGGTTGATGGCGGCAATGCGGCAGGCGCGGCCCCGTCCCGTAAGAACGTGACCTTTATGCCTCATCAATCCGCCATAGTGACTTTGCAGATACAGTGCGAGGAAACGAAAATGGAACAGCGGCCCGCACGAAAATCCCTGATGCGCCCTCTGATGGTGCTCCTGGCGCTCGCCTTCCTGGTCGAAGCCTGGGTCTGGCAGGGCTGCGTCGCGCTGGGACGGCGGATCATCGCCATCATCCCCTGGACCCGGCTGAAGGCGCGCATCGCCGCGTTCATCGCGATCATGCCGGCGCCCGTCGCCTTGATTATTTTTTTGATTCCGCTCGCCATCGTCGAGCCGTTCAAGATCGTTTCGCTCTGGCTGATGGCGGTCGGTCATCCGATTCTTGGCGCGCTCGGCTGGATCGCGATGCAATTTGCGGGAGTCGGCCTCGTCGCCGTGGCTTTCGACCTCACCCGCGAGAAATTGCTGTCGATGCCGTGGTTTGTCTGGGTCTATGTCAGGTTTCAGGCCTTCCACGCCTACGCCCATGCCCTGGTCGAGCCCTATAAGGCGGCGGCCCTCAAGGAAATGCGGGCCCTGCGCGATTGGGCGCGCAGCTATTGGGCGAGGCTTCGCGCCCGCGAGGGCTAAGAGGCTTTCAGCCCGGCCCGCGGATGGGCTGCGCGATAGGCTTCCATCAGGCGCTTGCTGTCGATTGCTGTGTAGATCTGCGTCGTCGACAGCGAGGCATGGCCGAGCAATTCCTGGATCGTGCGCAGATCGCCGCCGCGCCCCAAAAGATGGGTGGCGAAGGAATGGCGCAGGGCGTGCGGCGTCGCGCTGTCGGGCAGTCCAAGCGCGCCGCGCAGGCGCGCGACGGTGAGCTGGATGATGCGCGGCGACAGCGGGCCGCCCTTGGCGCCGACGAACAGCGGCCCGCCCGGCGCGAGCGCATAGGGGCAGAGCTTCAGATAGTTTTCGATCTCCCGCCGTACCGGCGCGATCACCGGCGCCGAGCGGGTCTTGCGCCCTTTGCCGAGGATCGTCACGCTGTCGAGGAGGCCGACCGGCGCGTCCTGGCGGCGGATCGACAGCGCCTCGGCGATGCGCAGGCCCGCGCCGTAGAGCAAGGCGATCACCGCGGCGTCGCGCGCCAGGATCCAGGGATCGCGCGCCTCGCCGTCGCGGATTTCCGTATGGGTCATCGCAATCGCATCCGCTGCGCGCAGCGGTTTGGGTAGGCTGCGCGCCAGCCGCGGCGCTCGGATCGCCTGGAAAGCCGAGGCGCGGCCGGCCCCGTTACGCTCGAGATAGCGCGCCAGCGAGCGCAGCGACGCCAGCGCGCGCATCAGCGAGCGGCCCTCGACGCCATCGGCGCGGCGGCGCGCCAGGAAGGCGCGCAGATCCGCGGGGGCCAGCCCGATGAAATCGGCGATTGTCGGCGGCGCGTCGAAGCGTTCGTTGAGAAAGCCGAGGAACTGCCTGACGTCCCGGCCATAGCCGTCGAGCGAATGCGGCGAGAGCCGCCGCTCCAGGCCGAGATGACGCAGCCACGCGCCGACGCTGGCGCTTAAATCGGGCGCGGCCGGAAGGAGGGCCAGGAGGGTCTCGACGTCGATGGGTTTCAACATGGCCCTGATCTATGCGCCGGGATGCTTAACCAAGCGTCTGCGCGGGCGCCGCGCGCCACGAGGTCGTTCGCGCTCAAATTGATAGATTTGCGGCCACGGCCAAGATAGCAACTATTGATATTGCTAGTGGCGCGGATCTGCGTGGCGAGACCGCGGCGAGCCGCTGTCGATATCGCCTTGGAGAACGAAGCATGAGATCATGCCTCTTCGCGTCCATTGTGATCGCCGCTTGGTGTCCGCCTATCTCCTGTTTCGCTGGCGACCTGATCAATCTCAAAATCGCCAAGGCCGAAAAATTCCACGACCCCAGAAACGCCTTGCCCGTCCTTAATGTCCGCGTCAGCGACAGCGACAGCCATCTGTTCGCCGACTGGACGTCGCGCCATGTCGGCGCGAAACTCAACGTCATGATCGATGGACGCGTGGTCAGCGAGCCCCGCCTCATGAGCCCGATAACCGGCGGCTCGTTACAGGTGAGCGGCCTGCCGGAAGACGAGATCGACGCGCTGATCCCAAAGCTCCTCAGTGGACGATCGACGGTCGCCATCGACACGCCGGAATGAAGCTGTCGGCAGACGGCTTCACGAAAGCGTGATCGCGCTTGCGAAACTTCGCGCTCAGGGCGGCGTTTGTCCAGACCGGGTGGGTCGAGGTTTTGTCTCGATGTCGCCGGACGGCGGACGGGGCGGCCACGCTGATGGGGCATCCGGAGGTAATTCACGATGGGCCGGTCGTCCTGGTGGTGGAGGACGACCCTCTCGTTCGGGCGTTGATCGTCGAACGTTTCGATGATGCCGGCCTGGTCGTCATTGAAGCGGATGACGGCGAATGGGCGATCTCGATTCTTGAGTCCAATGCGCCATTCGTCCAGGTCTTGTTCACCGATATTGCCTTGCCAGGAGCGATCGACGGCGTGTCTCTTGCGCTTCAAGTGCTTGAGCGATGGCCGTGGATGGCGGTCGCGATGACATCCGGCAAGTTCGCGCCTGATGATTTGCCAGGCGGCGTTCGATTTTTCGCGAAGCCTTTCGCCGCCGATCACGTCGTGGAACAGATACGGGAGATGGCGCTGCCGGAATAGCAGTGTCATCTTCCGGAGAGGCGCATGAGTCGAGGACGCCGGAGCGTGCCCGGCGTCACAGAAACGCCGGCGAGGTAGCCGGAGGGCAGGGCGTATAGCGGCCGCGCCATAGATTCGTGCAGCGTTGCTATCAGCAAGCGCGACCGCACCCGGGCGCCGCGTTCACGCATCTATGTTAGGCTGAGCGAGCGCGTCACTCGCTTATTGCGAGCTCGAATTCGTCTGCGCCTGAGCGCTTTGTTGTGGCGGCGGGCTGTCGTTCGAGGCGTTCGTCTGATAGTCACAGGCGAATGCCGGCGCGATTGTCGCGGCGACGAGGCCGCAGCCCAGCAAGAGTCCAAGTAGCTTCGATCGCATGATGCAAACCTCTGCTTTGTCGACCAATGACGAGGAGGCTAGCACCGGCGCGACGGTTGCTCCAATCAAATCGGCTTGAAAGCAAATCCGTCCGCGATATCGGCATGCGCCGCCGCGCATTCCGACGAAAATCTGAGATATTGCGTCGCGCCGGCTTGCATATCGCCGCGATTTGGCTGATTCCCAGGAACATCTATCGCCCTGAAGAGGTCGTCGGATCGGGCGCCGCCAGGTCGTTTGGCCGCTTGCGGAAACGATTTTCGGCGCCCGACCGGGCGGGAGCTGGTTATGAAGAAACTGCGCATTGTTCTGTTCGGCGCCGTCCTGGCCGCGGCGGGATGCGGCCGGACGCCCTTTCCCGTTCTTGAGACGCAATTGGGCGGCTTGAAGGGCCAGCCCGCGAAGGCGGTCATCAAGAAGCTCGGCGCGCCGACCGAGACGTCGGAAATCGCGGGCGGGAAAGTCTATATCTGGACAACCACCGATGCGCTGGGCGCCGGCGACGCGATCGGTCTCCAATGCACCGTGAAAGTGTTCGTCGACAAGGGCGACAGGATTGCCCGCTATGACTTCAACGGCAATGTCGCAGGCTGCGCGCATTACGCGCATGGGCTCGATGAATCATATGATCTGCTTCATTCGACAACCCCTACGCCGCCGGCCAACGCTCCTCCCGCCGCCACGCCGCCTCCGGCATAGTGAAGATCGCAGCCGGGCGTCGCATTTGTTCGCAGCTCACTGGTTATCGACGAGATTCCATCGGCAGAAGTCGTCGCGCGGCGCGGCGCCAATCATTTGGCTGACAGCAGCTTGGCGGGGCTTTTAGGGGCCGCCTCCATCGCGATGCTACTTCGACGGCGGTCACTGATTTAGCGCGTCGATGACCTCGGCGTAAGCGGCGTTGGCTTCCGAAAGAGCCGCGCTCGTGCTGTTCATTTGTAGCTGCTGACCAGACGGACTTTCTGTTTGACCGCCCCCGTTTGCGTTCGCCGCGTTTGCCGCCGCGTCCGCCGCCGCCGCCACCTGCTGTCGCAGCGCCACGGATGTTACTGCCGAAGTTGCATTGGCGACGACCGCTCTGTTCGGCTGCGCCGGCGCGGGGGCAGACGCCCGTGAGTCGCCAAAGGCCGCATTGAGCGCTCTCATCGTCGCCAGATTCTGCTGCGCCAGCATGGTCGACACACTTGTCTCAATTCTCAAGAACATCTCAAATTCCGATGGCGCGGGGTGGAGGCGATCTGAGTGGATTAGAGTAAAATCGTTGCGATCAAATCTGGGGAATTGCGAGCATTTGAAGCGCCGAATTGACGATTCGGTGAGGATGAAATGGGGCGATTCCAGCCGGCCACGCGCTCAGCCAATGACGCGAATACGCGGCTGACATCTCGATATCCGCGCTCAGCTTTCGGTGATTGCTTTTCCCATGCCTTAACCCTCGGCGAAGGGAGCGGGGGTCTTTGCGTGAATTAACCAATTGCGGGCCTGCGGATTAATCGAGCCGCAAAGTTCATGCTGTTAGTTCGCGTCATCCGCTGAGCAAGCGATTTGCTCAACTGGAGCACGAATTCCGCAGCAGGAGCAAATGCAATGATCAAGTCCATCAGGAAGTTCGTCGCCAATGAATCTGGCGCCACCGCCATCGAATACGCCCTTATCGCCTCGCTGATCGCCGTGGCGATCATCACCGCGCTGACGACTCTGGGCGGCAAACTCAGCACCACCTTCGGCGAAGTCTCCGGCAACCTGAAGTAAGTCGCCCCCGCTGGTCCCAACATAACGCGAGGCCCCAGGTTCCCCAGCCTTCTCGCGTTCCTGGCCCCGCCGGCGAAAGTCGAGCGGGGCCTTTTTCATTCCGTAACGAACCATCGAGCGATTGCAGTGTGGCTCTCGCCACAGCCGTCGCCGCCGGATGCAGGCATGTTCGCGTCAACGGGGAGAGCACAAATGTCTATCGATACTTACCTGACAATCGCTTTGGCGGCCTCTTCAATAGTCGCAGTCGGCATTGCCCTTTCGATCGCCGGGCGGCTGCTGGTGACGGTTCCCACATACGCGTGGCGCCTGATGACGGGGACACTTTCGGCGACCGATCGGTACTGGGCCGTGGAGACAGGCCCGCATCGTCGCCTCAGCGTGTTGGCGATGCACGGCGCGGCTGCAATTCGCGGCTAAGGTTGGCCCACGCGCTCGGCAAAGGGCTGCGCGGTTTCGGCCCGGAAAGTCCCGCCTCGCGGCGCCGGATAGTCGGACCAGAAAACCACGATCGGATCGATCTCGGGCAGTGAACATACGTCAATGTTCGCAGTAGTGCGACCGACCGCTCGTCAAATTGTGAGGCCGGGCTGGTCGCCAAAACAATCTGTCGATGATTTTAAAACATCGGGAAATATTGGTCGGAGTGAGAGGATTCGAACCTCCGACCCCCTCGTCCCGAACGAGGTGCGCTACCAGACTGCGCTACACTCCGACGACGCCGTTTCCGAGCGTTGCGGCCTTATAGACGCGCCGCCGACGGTGCGCAAGCGCGCCGCTGGCGGCCGAACCGCGCGATTGGGGTGGCCCTGAGGTACGCGTGGCCTCGGCGCCACGCTGGTCAACTGTTTGCGATCTGGGAACGATAAGGCCAAATTGGCGGTTCACAATTGGTCGTTTCGATGGCATGAACGCCATAATGTGGCCTTGAAGCTGTTCTGCCCCAACCATCGCTTAACGAAGGCGGCGATATGGATAGCGGAACTGACCGGGAAATCGGGTGAGACAACGATGGCTTTGAAATCTTTGGCGATTGCCGCGGTGTTGTTGGGGGGCGCTCTGCTGGGCGGGTGCCAGAGCGGCGCGCTGATCGGTTCGGCCGTCCCCGATCCCGCATTGTCGCAGCGCGACAAGGAAATGATGGCTTTGGCGCCGCCGGAGGAAGCCAGACTTCCGATCGCGCGCTACAGGATCCCTGATCCGACCGGCGAAGCGCCGGGCACGATCGTGATCGATACGACCGCCAAGAACCTTTATTTCGTGCTGCCGAATCATCAGGCGATTCAATATCGCGTCGCCACCGGCGCCGAGGCCTATGGCTGGACCGGCACGGCGACAGTCGGGCACATGGTCGAATGGCCGACCTGGATGCCGACCGCCTCGATCATGCAGCGCTGGCCGGAATTCCAGGCCTATCGCGCCCATGGTCCGCTCGCCGGCGCCTATGACAATCCTCTGAGCGCGCGCGCGCTCTATCTCTATCAGGGCAATCGTGACACGCTGTACCGGATTCACGGCACCAATGAGCCCAGCGAAATCGGCCAGAGCGTTTCGTCGGGCTGCATTCGCATGCGCGACCTCGATGTGATCGATCTTTATGGCCGCGTCCATATCGGGACGAAGGTCGTCGTCAAATAATCGGCTGACGATCGGGCTTGGCCGCAAGGCGGCCTTTGGCGAAAACCAAGCGCCGCGCCCTTGGCCGCAAGGGCGCGGGCGTTTATATCCGGCTTCTCTCTCGATCTTCAGGAGCCGTCATGATTTCCAAAATCAAACCTCTCGTCACCGCGACTGCGAGCTGCGTCGGCGGCCGCAATGGCCATAGCGAAACGACGGACGGAAGCGTCAGCGTTAATCTGTCGGTTCCCAAGGAAATGGGCGGCCCCGGCAAGCCCGGCACGACGACCCCTGAGCATTTGTTCGCCACCGGCTATGCCGCCTGTTTCGGCGGCGCGCTCGATTTTGTCGCAAAGAGCCATAAGAAAGACGCGTCGAAAGCCAAGGTGACCTGCGCCGTTTCGGTCGGCCCGCGCGATGCCGGCGGCTTTGGCATCGCCGTCAAAATGAATGTCGCCGATCCCAGCCTCCCCACCGCCGAGCTGAAGCAATTCGTCGACGAGGCGCATGAGAAGATTTGTCCGTATTCGCATGCGACGCGCGGCAATATCGAAATCGACTTTTCCGTCGAAGGCGCCTGATCCTCAGCGACGCCGCGTCTCAAAAAAGCCAGGCGAGCGCGAAACGCTTGTCTGGCTTGCGCTAGGCGCTCTGCGTGCCGGTGAGCGTCACGCAGACGACTTCCGGCGGGCACATCAGTCGCACCGGAAGATGCGAAGTGCCAAGGCCTCCCGACACGATGAGCTTGCGCTGGCCTTCTGCGTAGAGCCCATAAATATAGGGCTTGACCCCATGCATCGAAGGGGCGAATGGCGCGCCGATGATCGGCAGCCGGACCTGTCCGCCATGGGTATGACCACATAGAGTGAGCGCGACACGGTCGGGCACTTTGGGGAAGATGAACGGCTCGTGGGCGAGCAGGATCGCCGGCGCGTCGTCCTTGATCTGGCGCAGCGCGCCATGCAGATCGTCGATCCCCCGGGCCGTGCGCCAGGCGAACCGATGGGCGAGTTGATCGCCAAGGCCGACCAGCCAGAACGGCCGCCCCTTCTGGCTGAGTGCGACGACGCCGTTTTCGAGCAGGGGAATGCCTGCGTCGGCCAGCGTCTTGCGGATGCTGCGCCCATCGTCGGGCGGGTCGGTCGGCAGCGCCGCCGACCACCAATCATGGTTGCCGAGAATGGCGTAGGTGCCGAGCGGCGCTTCAAGACGGGCGAGCTGTTCGGCCCAGGCGCCAGGGGCGACATAGCGCGTCACAAAATGCTGGCGGCCGGCAAAATCGCCAAGCAATACCGTCAGATCGGGCTTTTGCGAATTGGCCAGATCGACGATTGAGGCGATCCGTTCGACGGGCATCCAGGGTTCGCAAGCGTGGACGTCGGCGATGATCGCGATTTTCAACGTGATATCGGCAGGCCAGACGGGCGATGAAACGTCGTAGGAGGTCAGATCGAGGCGGGCGCCCGCCTCATAGGCGCTGGCATAGGCGCCAAGCCCGCCAACCCCGGCGGCGAGCGCGCCCGCGCCGGTCAGAAAATGGCGCCGGTTAACCATCAACATACGCAACGCCTGACTGTCGAGGACGCCCCCGGGCCCTGTCTATAAGGTGCGCGCCGCTAAGCCGCAAGGACGCCATACGGCGCCAGCAGCACGGTTGCGCCGCGCTGAACGGCTTCGACCATGTCGGGCTCAAGGACATCGAGTTCGAGATCGAGTTCGGCGGCGACGGCGGCAAGGCCGACATCGCGGTAAAGTCGGGACAGCAGCCGGCTCTGGCCGGCGCGCTGCTGAAGAACGGGGGGATTGGAAGGAAGGTCCTGACGCATGAAGACGCTCGCTAAAACGCTGGAACGTGACGATCGGCCGCCTCGCTGGAGGCGAGACTGCTTCAAGTTGAACGAATGGAGTTAAAGCGCGCTTAAGGCTGTCTGGCGCTTGCTTCTCTGGGCGAACCAGATTTCGACAGGCCGCGTCCGCTCATCCCGCCGAAGGCGCGATCATCGCGGCGGCGGCGATGGCGGTCAGGTCTTCATCCAACGCCGCGATAATCTGAACGCCGCGCGGCAGCCCGTCAGGACCAAGGCCGACCGGCGCTACGGTCGCCGGCAGGCCGGGGCCGCTCGCCAAAGCCGACCAGTGCAGGAAATCGAGATAGGGATGCGCGATTCCGTCGATCTCGATCGTGCGCTGATGCACGTCGGGTCGGTGATCGTGGCGGATGGCGCCGACCGGCGCCGGCGGGCAGAGCACGATGTCGAAGCGCTGAAAAAACCGCGCCCAATGGCGCTGGAGGGCAAGCCGCCGCAATTCCATGTCGCGATAATCGCCGGGGGACAGCCAGGCGCCGCGCGCCTGCAGCGCGCGATGGGAAAGATCGCCTTTTTGGTATTGCGAGAGGGTCGAAGCGAGCCGATCGCGCAGCTTGACCGGCAGGCCATAGGCGATGATGCCGTGATTATAGAGCGCGAACAATTCGAAAGCCTCAGTAAGGCTGAATCCGGGCCGCGCGCTGTCATCGACCTTAGCGCCGAGCGCCGCCAGCCGCCGCGCCGCTTCCTCGACCGCCGCGCGCACGCTGGAATCGGTCGCCGCGAAGGGATCGCTCGCCCAGAGCGCGACGCGCAGGCCCTGGGCGTCGCCGCGCCGCGCCGGCTTCAGCGGGGCGCGGCGCGGCCCGGCGCGCGGGCCGGCGACGACGTCCAGCATCAGCGCGAGATCCTCGGCCGAGCGCGCCAGCGGGCCGGCGACCAGGCAATCGGCGTCGCGCAGCAGAATCTTGTTGGGCGGCGGCGGCACGGAGCCATGCGTCGAGACGAGGCCCCAGCTCGATTTATGGCCGAAAATTCCACAGGCATGAGCGGGCCACCGCAGCGATCCGCCAAGATCCGAGCCAAGTTCCAGCGCGGACATGCCGGTGGCGATCGCCGCCGCGGCGCCGCCCGACGAGCCGCCGGGCGAAAAGCCAAGATCAAGCGGATGATTGGTCACGCCATGGACGGGATTATAGGTCTGGAAATCGCTGGCGAAGACCGGCGTGTTGGATTTGCCGAGAATGATGGCGCCGGCGGCGCGCAACCTGGCGACGGCGGGCGCGTCGGCCTCGGGCCGGCGCTCTCTCAGCGCAGGTGCGCCGACGCTGGCGGTGAATCCTACGACATTGAACGCGTCCTTGACGCTGATCGGCAGCCCTTCCAGCGCGCGCGCCTCGCCGCGCGCGATCCGCGCATCTGATTCGGTGGCGGCGGCCAGCGCGCCGGCTGGATCGAGAGCGATCAGCGCATTGAGCCGCGGATTGACCTCATCGATGCGGGCGAGCGTGGCCTTGGTCAGCTCGACGGCGGAAATCGCGCGCGCACACAATTTTTGTCGCAGCGCGGTGGCGGGAAGCAGGAGCAGGTCATCCATGGACCGTCCCGTACACTGGCGCGCGGCCGTCGTCGATGAGGTTTAATGAACCTCCGCGGGCGGCAAAAGAAGGTCGACGCGGGGTCGCTGCGTTGCTATGCGCTGGCGCGCCCGTCTTTGCTTTAGAGGTCCCATGCCCATCGCCGCCGTTCTGTTCGACAAGGATGGAACGCTCATTGATTTCGACGGAACCTGGGGACCCGCCATCCATGCCGTGATCGCGGCGCTCGCCAAGGGCGAGGAGAGCGCCATGCGCGCCCAGGCTGAGGCCCTGCATTTTTCGCTGGAGGAAAAACGCTTCCTTCCGAGCTCGCCGGTCATCGCCGGCTCTTCGGAACATTATGGCCGGCTGTGGGGGGAGGCGATCGGGCGCACCGATTATGTCGCGCTGCGCCAGGAGATCGATTCGCTCAGCGCGGTCGAATCGCTGAAAACGCTGGCGCCGATCGGGCGCCCGCTCGAAGCGCTCGCCGCCTTGAGTGCGCAAGGGCTCCGCCTGGGCGTGGCGACCAATGATTCGGAGGCGAGCGCGCGCCGCCATGTCGAGGCGCTCGGGCTGCTGCTGCATATCGAATTTATTGTCGGCTATGATTCCGGCCATGGCGGCAAGCCGGAGCCTGGCATGGTGCTCGCCTTCGCAAGCCATCTCGGCCTCGACCCGGCCGAAGTCGCGATGGTCGGCGATTCCATCCACGACCTCCATGCCGCGCGCGCCGCCGGCGCCCTGGCGGTGGCGGTGTTGACCGGCCCGGCGACGCGCGAAGAGCTCGCGCCGCACGCCGATCATATCGTCGACGACATCGCCGCCCTGCCGGCGTTCTTCGCGGAATTGGCGGCGCGGGGATAGATTCCCGCATCTTGCGCCCGGCCCCTCTTTTGTATTAAAAAGACTGATCAGTCAGTTTTATTGAGAGAGCGCTCTTGCCCAAGATCAGCGAAAAGCGACGTCAGTCCCGTCGCCAGGAGGTGCTCGACGCGGCGCTCGCCTGTTTCTCGGAAAACGGATTTCATCAGACCGGCATGGCTGACATCGTCGCGCGCTCGGGCATGAGCCATGGCGCGGTTTACGGCTATTTTCGAGCCAAGGACGACATTATCGAAGCGCTCGCCGACGACCGGCATCAAAGCGAAGCGCTGCTGAACGCAGTGGCGAAAAAAATTGAGGACCCGCTCGAAGCGCTGCGCGCGCTGGTGCGCGCCTATGCCGAGGCGCTGACCGATCCGGCCGGGGCGGCAAGGCGGCGCGTCGGCATTCACGGATGGTCGGAGGCTTTGCGCAATCGCCGCGTTCACGCGCGCGTCGTCGAGGGCATTGATATCCCGCGCGCCCTGATTGTCGGGCAGGTCGAGCGGGCGCAGCGGATGGAAAAGCTTCCGCGCCGTCTCAGCGCCGACGCCGTCGCACGTTCGCTCGTCGCGCTGTTCCAGGGCTTCGTTCTGCAAGTCGCATGGGGCGAGGCGATCTCCGTCGATTCCTGTGTCGCCGTCGTCGATGCGATGTTGCTGGGGCTGGCGCAAGCCGGCTCCGCGTCCAAAGGGGTCTGACATTGTTTTTCAGCACCCTCCTTGCCGGCGCCTGCGTCGGCCTTGTCGGCGGCGTGACGGCCGGGCTGCTTGGCGTCAGCCCCGGCGGGGGACTGGTGATATTCTCCGTTCTCCTGCTCGGCGCCGAACAGCATGTCGCGCAGGGCGTCTCGCTGATCGCGCAAATATTCCCAACCAGCCTCTCCGGCATCAGGCGCTATCGGGAGAAGGGCGCCGGCATTCCGCTTCGCTGGGCGACGCTGCTGGCGATCGGCTTCGTCGTGGGCGGCGTCGGCGGCGCGCTGGCGGCGGCGAAAGTCTCCGCCGTCTTCCTGCAATGGACCTATGTTCTCTATCTCACCGCGCTCGATGCGTTGATGATTTTCCGGGGCCGAAAAAAGCCTGAAGAAGCGTCCAGCGTCGGCGACGCGCAAATTCACTGGGTCGCGCTCATCGGCGTCGGCGCATTCGCCGGATTTTCGTCTGGCTTCATCGGCATCGGCGGCGGCCTCGCCGTCACCGTGGGGCTTGCCGCCCTGAAGGCGCCGCAACGTCAGGCGCAATTGATGAGCCTTGTCCTGGCGATCCTGCCGACGACGATTCCTGCCGCCTATCTCTATTGGCGGCAAGGCTGGTCGGCGCCCTGGCCGGTTCTGGTCGCGGCGATCGTAGGCCTGTGGATCGGAACGGACCTTGGCGCACGCGCCGCCAACAAAGTGAGCGAAACCGCGCTGCATCGCCTGCTGATTGGCTTCGTCTCCGCAATGGCGCTCTATATGACGTACAAAGCGCTGAGCTGAGGCGCGCATCGCAGCGACTCATTGCCGTCGACACAACGAAATCGCATGATCGTCGAGATGGAAATCCGTCCCGCCAGGGAAAACGACGCCGCGGCCGCCTGCCAAACCATGCGGCGGTCGATCGCCGAGCTCTGCCTCGCCGATCACAAAAACGATCCGGCGATTCTGGCCCGCTGGCTCGCCAACAAGACACCCGAAAACTTCCTCGCCTGGGTCGCGCGGCCCGACAATTGCCTGCTCGTCGCGGTCGAGGGCGACGCCGTGCTTTCCGTCGGCTGCGTCACCGATGCGGGCGAGATCACGCTGAACTATGTTTCGCCCGACGCCAGGTTTCGCGGCGTCAGCGGCGCCATGCTGAAAGCGCTGGAGACACACGCGCGCGAGCGCGGCAATGGGCGTTGCACGCTGACGAGCACAGGAACCGCAAGGCGCTTCTATCAAGCTGCGGGATATGTCGTAGACGCGCCGGCGCCGTTCAAATTCGGCATGCCGGATTATCCGATGTGGAAGCCCCTGGGCGCCGATCGCTCATGAGTTGCTGGCCGCGGCTCACGCCACCATATCGACGCGGCCGGTCGCGAGCCGATAGATTCCGCCGACAATCTTCAGCTTCTGCTGGGCGACGGCCGCGTCGAGAATTGGCGTCGCCGATTTGAGCGCGGCGACGGTGTCGACGACATTCTGACGAATGGCGTTGGCGAGCGGATCGCCGGGCTGCTCCGCCACCGCCTTCACGGCTGGCGCCAGCCGGGCGACGAGCGAAGGAAGATGGCCGGGCAGCGTCGTATTGTCCTTAAGCGATTTGATAGTGGCGCTGACCGCGCCGCAGCTATCGTGGCCGAGCACCAGGATTAGCGGCGCGCCCAGATTGGCCACCGCATATTCGAAACTGGCGATCGTGTCGTCGTTGGCGAAATTCCCGGCGACTCGGCAGACGAACAGATCGCCTCTGCCGCTGTCGAAAGCATATTCGGGCGCGATGCGCGAATCGGCGCAGCTCAGGATGGCGGCGTAAGGGTTCTGTCCGGCGGTCAGCGCCTCACGCTCGTTCTTGAAATCGTGCCGTTTCGACACGCCGTCGACATAGCGATCATTGCCCTTGCGCAGCAATTCCAGAGCGCCGTCGGGCGAAACGGCGTTTTGCGGCTTCGGCGGCGGCGCGGCGTCTTTCGCCAAAGCCGCGCCCGCCAGCGGCAAAGCGGCCGCGGCGGCGGAGAACGAGGCCAAGAAGCCACGTCGCGACGGTCTCGCGGGATGAGCAGCGTTCTCCAATTCGCAAGTCTTGCACATCGGCGTTCCCTCGCTTCTGTTTGAACGGACGATTCGTCTGCGTCTTGCAGCGATCGGCCTCCCAGCTCCTTGATCGGCACGTCTGTGAAGTCCCGCCACCCTCGATGTTTGTTTAATCGCCTCCATGCCATCAATGAAGCAAAATCCGTCTGAATTCGAACGCCGCAAGCGATTTCGCGCGCCATTGTCAGCGCGCGCGCTCATCTTCCCCGCGCAGCCCGTACACCGTCTGCGCCTCTCGGAACCCCGCCAGCTCGAACGCGCCGAGCGCGATGAAATCATCCGGCAGGCGCGCGGCGAAAGCGCTGGAGGCGACGATGACGCGGCCGAGCTTTGAGGCGATCTTTTCGAGGCGGGCGGCCATGTTGATCGGCGGGCCGATACAGGTGAAGTCGAGGCGGCCGCCGCCGCCGATATTGCCGTAGAGCGCTTCGCCAACGTGCAAAGCCAGCCCGAAGCGCAGGCGCGCTTCAGCATCGCCCTCGCCGAACGCCGGCAGCGCGTCGACATTGGCGCGCGCCTGCCTCGCCGCGCGCAGCGCGCGGGCGCAGGCGGCGTTGATCTCAGCCTCGTCGTCGAAGCGGAAGATCGCGAGCAGGCCGTCGCCCATGAATTTGAGCACTTCGCCCTTCTCGGCTTCGATCGCCGGCACGAGGCAATCGAAGAAAATATTGAGCCGCTCGATCAGCGCTTGCGGCGCGATCGTGTCGGCGAGCCTGGTGAAGCCGCGCAGGTCGGAGAGCCAGATCGCAGCGCGGATCGTCTCGGCGTCGCCGCGCTGGATACGCCCATCGAGGATGCGCTCGCCCGCATCATGGCCGACATAGGCGTCGAGCAGATTGACCGCGGTGCGGCGCAGCGCGCGCACTTCGGCGACCCGCGAAAGCGGCGGCAGGATCGTCTCCAGCGCGGCGATCTCGGCATCGGAAAAACCCCCCGCCTGCTGTGTCACGAATGAGGCGACATGGATTTCGCCATTGGTGAAGGGCAGGGGCGCCGCCAGATAATCACTCGCGCCTTCCGCGCGCATCTCCTTGAGGATCTCGTAATCCATCGGGCAATCGGGATCGGCGAGGCGGCGGCGGATCGTCTCGCCGCTCTGGCGGATGCGGGTGATCGGGCTGTCGCGAAAGCCGGCATTGGCGGCGAAGGCGAAGGGCGCTTCGGCGACATCGGCATGCGCGCCCGGTTTCCACAAAAAACGGCGTGCGAAAATTTGCGGATGCAGCGTGTTGACATAGACCGCCACCCGCCACAAAGGCAGACCACAATGCGTGAGGCGCACGCACATTTCAGTCAGCACGTCTTCCGATTTCGAAGCCGAGCGCGCGCCATCGACCAGCCAGGCGGCGACGGCGCCGGTGTCGCAGGGCAGGGCGGGCGGATTCGGATTCGCTACGGGTGTTCTGGACATGGTCGGGGACCATTTCTCGAAACAAGATGCCGCGCCCCAAGAGAAGGGGGAACCTGCACAATACAAGACAAATCAAGCCGAGCCTAACGGTCAGGGCGCTTCGGTCCTCGCGAGGGAGCGCAGCGACGAAGCGATCCAGACGCAGCTCCACGCACCTCGTCGAGGTCGCCATTCTATAGTCGTAACGACTCGACTGGCCGAGAAATTCAATCCGGAATAGCGCGATCTCTGCGTCGACTTTCGCTTGAGATGCAGAGGAAGCGACCGTGCGCGGAGCCCAGCCTGGATCGCTTCGTCGCTGTGCTCCCTCGCGATGACGCTCGCGAAGTCGTCGGCGCTCAGCCCTTCCATGGATCGAAAAGCTTCACATCGAAAGCTTGAAAATCACGGAGGTTTCTTGTGACCAGGGTCAAATCATGGACAAGGGCCGTGGCGGCGAGGAGACCGTCCATCGAGGCAAGGCCGGCGCCGCGCCGCTTGGCCTCCGCCAGCGGATCGCCCCAGGCGAAGGCAACCCGCTCATCGACTGCGAGGATTCGTCCGGCGAAGCGTTCAGCAAGGTCATGCGTCAGCCATTTGATCAGGGCGTCGCGTCTGCGACCTTTGTCCATCAGCGCCACGCCGCGTCGGATCTCGGCGAGCGAGATGACGCTGATGAAGGCGCGATCTTCGTCGACCCCGTGTAGCCATTCGATGACTGCACGGTTCGGCTCCGGCCGCCGCGCTTCGGACAAGACATTGGTGTCGATAAGATAGTTCACAGCGCGACGCGGCGTGGCCTGTCGCGCAGGCGGTCAAGGTCGAGTTCGGCGCCGCGCAGCGGCGAGGCGAGCAGGAATTCGGCGAGGCTGCCCTTGCGCGCATCCTTGCGCGCCCATTCGTCGGCGGACACCACGACGACGCTCGCTTTGCCGTTGCGCGTGATGGTCTGCGGCCCGCTCTGGGCGCGCGCGATCACTTCGGACAGGCGCGCCTTGGCGCCGGCGACGGTCCACGTGTCGTCAGTCTTTTGAGCGCCGCGCGCCATCGAAAGCATCCTATGACTACTATGACTATCGTGACTATATCGCGAATGTTCACCTTGGGCAACGCGCGCGCTCCGCCTCACCCTCACTCCCCGCGCGCACGCACCAGATCGCGCGTCGCCACCAGCAGGCGCTCCAGCGTCGACAATTGATCGGGCGGCAGGCGGCCGATGGTGCGGGCGACGAAGCGGCGCTGGCAGGCGATCGCCTGTTCGGCCGCGGCGCGGCCGGCGGCGGTGAGAAAAATCGCGTGCTGGCGCTTGTCGGCGGCGATCGCCCGGCGTTCGACCAGGCCCGCCGCGACGAGGCGGTCGATCAGCCCTGAAATATTGCCCTTGGTCACATAAAGGCGTTTGGCGAGGTCCTGCTGGCTGACGCCTTCTTGCTCGGTCAGCGTCGTCAGCACATCGCATTGCGGCACGGAGAGGCCGATTTCGCGCAGGCCGTCGGCGACGGCGGTGCGCATGCGCGTCTCCAGCCGCATCAATCGGAACCAGACCCTCAGCGGGTCGCTCTCGCCTGTCTCACCGGCCATCCGCAACTTTCCCTGCCGCGAATCCCCTTGTGGCCTCGCCCATTCATGCTATCGACACATCAGGCGTCCGGCAATTTGCCAAGCCCGGCGCCGGGCGCCATGCTAGGCGCAAAGGCTTGACGCCGCGACAGTTTTTCGAGCTGCGGCGTGTCCAGCCGCGACGCAGGGGAGGCGAATGATGCTTGGGTTGATGCAGGATTGGCCGCTGTTGCTGCACAAAATCATCGATTTCGCAGCGATCCAACATGGCGCGCGCGAAGTGGTGTCGCGCACGATCGAAGGGCCGATCCATCGCAGCAATTACGGCCAGGTTCGCGATCGCTCGCTGCGCGTCGCGCAGCGTCTCGCCCGCGATGGCGTCAAGCTGGGCGACCGTGTCGCGACGCTCGCCTGGAACGGCTTTCGTCATCTGGAGGCCTGGTACGGCATCGTCGGCCTGGGCGCCATCTACCATACCGTCAACCCTCGCCTGTTCCCCGAGCAGATTGCCTGGATCATCAATCACGCCGAAGATCGCATCGTCTTCGTCGACCTCACTTTCGTGCCGCTGCTGGAGGCGCTCGCCGACAAGCTGCCGAGTGTCGAACGCTATATCGTCCTGACCGATTCCGCTCATATGCCGGCGACCCGGCTGCGCAACGCGGTGGCGTACGAGACATGGCTCGCCGAGGCCGACGGCGATTTCCGCTGGGCCGAGTTCGACGAGCGCACGGCGGCCGGGCTTTGCTACACCTCGGGGACGACAGGCAACCCGAAGGGCGTCCTTTATTCCCATCGCTCGAATGTGCTGCATTCAATGGCTTGCGCGAGCCATGACGGCCTGCCGGTCGTCTCCGCCGATGTCGTCCTGCCGATCGTGCCGATGTTCCACGCCAATTCCTGGTCGCTTGCTTTCTCCTGCCCCATGCGCGGCGCCAAACTGGTGATGTGCGGCGCCAGGCTCGACGGCGCCTCGGTCTACGATTTGCTGGAGAATGAGAAGGTCACGGTGACGGCCGCCGTGCCGACCGTCTGGCTGCTGCTGCTCAATTATCTCAAGCAGGAGAACAAGAAGCTCTCCACCCTGCGGTTCATCCTGATTGGCGGCTCGGCCTGTCCGCCGGCGATGATCCGCGCCTTCGAGGTCGATTACGGCATCGAAGTGCGTCACGCCTGGGGCATGACCGAGATGAGCCCGATCGGCTCGACCGGTTCGATCAAGCCCAATCTCGCCGGCCTGCCGCTGGAAGAGACGCTTGCGCTGAAATCCAAACAGGGCTGGGCGCCGTTCGGCGTCGAGATGAAAATCACCGACGATGAGAACCGTGAACTACCCTGGGACGGCAAGAAGTTCGGCCGGCTCAAAGTGGCGGGCTTTGCCGTCTCCAGCGCCTATTTCAAGGGCGAGGGCGGCGACATTCTCGACGAGAACGGCTTCTTCGACACCGGCGACGTCGCCACCATCGATCCCGACGGCTATATGCAGATCACCGACCGCGCCAAGGACGTCATCAAATCGGGCGGCGAATGGATTTCCTCGATCGACATCGAGAATCTCGCGGTCGGCCATCCCGACATTCTGGAGGCCGCCGTCATCGGCATCGCCCATCCCAAATGGGACGAGCGCCCGCTGCTGGTCGTCGTGCCCAAGGACGGCTGCGTTCCTGAGCGCGACGACGTCATTGCTTTCCTGCAAAGCCGGATCGCCAAATGGTGGCTGCCCGACGACATGCAATTGGTCAAGGAAATCCCGCATACCGCGACGGGCAAGATCAACAAGATGAAGCTGCGCGAGACGTTCAGGGACTATCGGCTGCCGACCGCGTGAGGGTGGAGCGCCCGACTTCTTGAGATTGTCGCCATTTTGGGTATAATAGCTAAAATGGAGATTTTGGCGACATGCGCCCTACAAAAGTGACCGCAAGTGAATTTCAGCAGGCTTTCGGCATGCTGAGCGATAAAGCCCGACACGAGCCCGTTATCATCACCAAGCACGGGCGCGACTCGCTCGTGGTGATGGCGGCGGAAGAATGGGCGCGCCTGAAACGGCGAGACAGGCAGGTTGGGCTCATCACGGAACTTCCCGAGGAATGGATCGAGGCGGTGCGCCAGGCCAAGGTATCCGACGATTTCTCCGGTCTTGATGCCGAATTGAAGTGACCCACAGTGGCGCTGCCCGAACCGGTCCCCGGGCTGGTCATTCGCTACAGCTATCTCTGGTACCGTGAGCTATTGCAGGGGCGCGATGAAGGTCAAAAAGACCGTCCTTGCGCGATCGTCGCTGCACTTCGTACGGATGAAAATAAGGACACTCGCGTCCTGGCGCTGCCCATCACCCATACGCCGCCCGACGATCAAAGCCTGGCGATAGAAATTCCCGCTAAAGTCAAAGAACGTCTGGGTCTTGATAGCGACCGCGCATGGGTTGTGCTTTCCGAATGGAATGTTTTTATCTGGCCGGGCCCAGATCTGCGCCGACTTCCCGGCGCGAGCGATGCTTCGGTCGCCTATGGAATGCTGCCGCCTAAGCTGTTCTCGCAGATTCGCGAACAATTCCTCTCAATCATCGGTGCGCGCGGCGCTCGTCCGGTGCGCCGAACTTGAAGCTGCGGGAAGTTGGCGTCCGCCGCCCGCCATTGACGCCGCGCCAGCGCCGTTGAACAAAAGCGGCGCCTCAATCGTCCGAGCTCCATGCGCCGCCTGATTCTTGAAGAACCTTATTCGCGCGCGGCGATCTGGAGCCGGCGCCTCGCCGTTTTTGCAGCCGCGGTGGCGGCCATGGGCTCGGCCTTGTCGCGTGCGGGCGCCGTCGAGCCGGCCGGCGCCCTCGCCGTGCTTGGCGCTTCGCTGGTGCTGGCCTGTCTGGCCGGGCTTTTGGCGGCGACGGCGGCGGTCGTCATCTGGCGCACCGGCCGGCGCGGGGCGGGCATCGCCTCTATCGGCTTCGTCCTCGCGCTCGCCCTGCTCGCCTATCCCGCTTTCCTGTCCTGGCGCGCGCTAGCCCTGCCCGCCATCAATGACATCTCGACCGATCTCGAGACGCCGCCGAGCTTTTTGCGCTCGGTCAAGGCGCTGGAGGCGCGCGGCGGCCGCACGCCGCCAGAGTCTTCGCCGCAAACGCGCGAGGCGCAACAGCGCGCCTATCCCAGGATCCAGCCGATCCTCGTCGATCTGGAAGCCAATGAGGCCTATCAGCTCGCGCTGGAGGCGGCCAAGGCGCGCGGCTGGCGCATTGTCGACGCCATCGCGCCGAGCGTGCGCGAAAGGGTCGGCCATATCGACGCCAGCGACAGGTCGCTGTTTCTCGGCTTCGTCGACGACATCGCCATTCGCATCAAACCCGACGCCAACCAGTCGCGAATCGACATCCGCTCGGCCTCGCGGATCTGGCGCCATGACTTCGGCGCCAACGCGCAGCGCATCGAAAAATTCGCCGGCGCGGTGCAGGAGCTGGCGCAGGAGAAATGATCGCCTGCGCGACTCTTACTTGGCGGCTGGGCTGAATCGCGCATCGCGTCCCAGATCGCCCTCCATCGCGATCAGTCCCCGGCTGGCCAGGTCTTCCAGATGAGCGAGCGTCGACAGCGTCGCCGCGCCGACCAAAGCCGGATTGAGATTGTCGTAGACCCTGGCGACGATCTTCGAGACTTCGACATCGCCCGCCTCGATCCGCGTGAGGATCGAGGCTTCGCGCTGGCGGCGGTGGTGGGCGAGCGCGCGCATCCAGCGTTGCGGTTCACGCACGGGGCCGCCATGGCCGGGCCAGAAGATCGTCTCGCCGCGCGTGCGCAATTTGTCGAGCGAGGCCATGTAATCGCCCATCGATCCATCAGGCGGCGCGACGATCGAGGTCGACCAGCCCATCACATGATCGCCGGAGAACAAAGCTTTCTCCTCGCGCAGGGCAAAGCACAGATGATTGGCGGCGTGGCCGGGCGTGGCCAAAGCCTCGAATGTGTAGCCGCGCCCTTCGACGATGGCGCCGTCCTCCAACACATGGTCCGGCGCATAGGCGAGGTCGTGCGAAGCATCGAGGCCCTTCAGCGTCCCGGTAAAGCCCTGACGCGGCTGATAGGGCCGCGCGCCGAGGATCGCCGCGCCGGTCGCTTCCCTGAGGCGCGTCGCCGCCGGCGAATGATCGCGATGGGTATGGGTGACGAGGATATGGGCGAGTTTCGCGCCGCCCACCGCCCGCAGCAACGCCTCGATATGCGCCTCGTCAAGCGGGCCGGGGTCGATGATCGCGAGTTCTTCCTCGCCGACGAGATAGCTGCATGTTCCCGTCGAGGTGAAGGCAGAGGGATTATTGGCGATGAGGCGGCGCACGAGCGGCGAGACGCGCATCAACCGGCCGCTCGACATGTCAGGCGGCCCTTCGAAGATCAGGTCCTCGTCTTGCGCTTCGCTCATCAGACCTCCGTCGGTTTCAACTTGAGCCTGCGCCGCCGCTTGTTTGGCGCAGGCCGCTCCTCTATACGCATGAGGCGCGAAGAGAGCGAACTTGCCTCGTTGATCGGGCGAGACTTGCTGGCGCGCTCGGGCTCATCGGAGGGATTATGAACGACAATCGGCGCCCCACTCTAGCCGCGACGTTGTGGCCGCAACAGGCCGCTTCCCGCCTCGCCCGCCTCGCGGCGCTGTCGATCGGCGGCGCGCTGGCGCTCGCTATGTCGGCCAAGGCGCAGGTTCCCTTCTATCCCGTGCCGATGACGTTGCAGACCCTCGTGGTGCTGATCATCGGCGCGGCGTTCGGCGCGCGTCTCGCGGCCGCGACCGTCGCGCTCTATCTTGCCGAAGGCCTGCTCGGCCTGCAGGTGTTCGCCGGCCTCAATGCCGGCCCGGTCTATATGGCGGGGCCGACGGGCGGCTACCTCCTGGGATTTTTCGTCGCAGCGGCGCTGGTCGGCTGGCTGGCCGAGCGCGGCTGGGATCGCTCGTTGAGCTGGCTGCTCGCGGCGATGGTGCTGGGCCATCTCGTAATTTTCGCCTTCGGCTATGCCTGGCTGGCCGTCCTGGTCGGACCTGAAAAGGCGTGGCTTGGCGGCGTGGTTCCGTTCTTCGCCGCGACAATCGTCAAAACCTTGCTGGCCTGGGCCCTGGTCGCCGCGGCCTGGCGCGCGGTCGCCAGCCTGCGCGGCCCGACAGCCTGAAGAGCCCGCGCGCCCCGATGGCCGAGGCGAAGGCGGAAAGGCCCGCGCCGCTGGGGCGTGTAGCCTTCGCCCGCTTCGTCCCGGTTTCGACGCGCTGGTCGGACAATGACGCTTACGGCCACATCAACAACGCCGCCTATTATTTCTTTTTCGATACGGCGGTGAACGCCCTTCTCGTAGAAGCTGGCCTGCTCGACCCAGCGGCCAGCGCCACCATTGGCCTCGTCGTCGAAAGCCATTGCGTCTACCTCTCCAGTCTCGCTTTTCCCGATAGGATCGAGATCGGCGTCGCGGTCGAGCATCTCGGGCGCAGTTCGGTGCGCTATCGTCTGGCGGCGTTCGAGGCGGGCGCGCCGCTCGCCGCCGCGCAGGGCGGCTACACCCATGTCTATGTCGCGCGCGCGACGCAACGCCCGGTTCCCATTCCCGATGGCCATCGCCGGCTGATGGAAAGCCTGCGTATCGGCGAGCAGGGATGAGGCATCGGCGACACCCGCCGGCGAGCGATTGCCCGGCGGCGCGCTTTGGTATTAGCTCTCGCCCAAGCGGCGGGGGAAATCATGACCAAGGGCCACAAGCAAAAGCACCTCATCAGCTTCGTCAGCCAGAAGGGCGGCGTCGGCAAAAGCACATTGGCGAGACTGCTGGCGGTCGGCGCCGCCCATCGCGGCCACAAGACCCTGCTCGCCGATTTCGATCTCGAACAGCTCACCTGTGTCGAATGGAACGCCACGCGGATGCGCAACAGCATCGAGCCGGAAATCGATGCGCGGCCATTCAAGAGCCTGAAAAAGCTCCATAAGAGCGAAGAAGAGATCGACGTGCTGATCGCCGACACCAGGGGCCTCGCCGACGAGACCAGCAAGGAACTCGCCGAGGACAGCGATGTCGTGTTCTTGCCGACGGGAACTTCGAGCGACGATCTGCGCCCGACCCTGGCGCTGGCGCGCAAGCTCGCCAAACAGGGCGCCGAGGGACGGATCGTCATCGTCCTGTCCAAGGTCGGCCGTTCCGAAAAGCAATTGAACCATGCCATCGCCGCGATCGAGGAATCCGGGTTCGAATTGCTGGGCGAACATTGGCCGTTGCGCGACGGCTTTCAGAGCGAACTCGACGCCGGACGCGCGGGTAGGGAAGCGCATAATCCCTATCTCAGGGATATGGCGGAGCGGATGGAGAATGCGCTGATGAAACGGGCGATGCACAAGAGCGCGTAAGGCCCGGCCGTGTCGCTCGCCCGCTCGCCGCGCATCCCGTAAACGCCGCCCACAAGCCTGTGTGACGGCAAACGGGGACCGTGCCATGAGATTTTTCGCAGCCGGACTTTTTTGCCTCGCATTGACCGCAGGCCTGGCTCCTCCGGTTCCTTCCGCCTATGCGCAGCAACCTTTGAGCTGGAACGGCGAATGGGCCGGCAATTGGCAAGGCGGCGACGGCGCCCAACTCATCTTCGCCGGCAATGAACTGATCGGCGTCTATTGGCGCGGCGATTATCTCAGCCAAACGCATGCCGTCTTGTCGCGTGGCGGCGCGACGGTGGCGATCGATTGGGCCACGGGAGGCGCCGTGCTGACCCGCGACGGACCGACCAACGCTCACATCGTCGTCCATGAAAGCGGCCGGCCGGACGCGTCTTTCGTCGTGACGAAAGATCATTGACGGGCCGATCGCGTCCAACGCGAAAGCCGGAAACGTCAGCGTCGCGCAAGGGTCGGCCGCTATCGAAGAGGCTTGCGCTCAAAGTCCCGATCGGGCGCCGATGCGCTGGTTTTCGTCCCCCGCGAAGGGGCGATCGCTTGGGGTTATGCGACGATGAGCGCTCATGTCGGCCGGCTGGTCGCTGCGATTCCGGAAGTCTATCAACCGATCTTCGGCCATCCCAACCTCTCGCAGAACGCCGCCAGAAGCTCCGAAGACAGGCTCCAGCCTATCCTCGACGTCTACCGCGCCTTGGCGGCGCAACTGGGTCGCCCCTTGCGCGTCCTCGATCTCGGCTGCGCGCAGGGGTTCTTCTGCCTGAGCCTCGCCAAGCTCGGCGCCTCGGTGCATGGCGTCGACTTCCAGCAAGGCAATATCGCTGTCTGCCAGGCTCTGGCGGGGGAAACCCCTGAACTCAAGGCCAGTTTCGAAACCGCGCGCGTCGAGGATGCGCTCGATGCGCTGAAGCCGGATCAATATGATCTGGTGCTCGGCCTCAGCGTGTTCCATCACATCATTCACCGCATCGGCGCGGTCAGCGTGCAAAGAATGCTCGCCGTGCTCGCGGAGAAAGTCGGCGCCGGAATATTCGAACTGGCGCTGGCGAGCGAACCGCCGGCTTGGGCCGCCTCGCAGCCGGCCAATCCCCGACAAATCCTTGCCGGCTTCGGTTTCGTCATCGAACTTGGGCAAAACGCCACGCATTTGTCCGCCATTGCGCGCCCGCTCTATTTCGCCAGTAGCCAATATTGGCGGCTGAACGGGCGCATGGAGCGGTTCGACCGATGGCTGCCGGAATCGCATGTCTTTGAGAATGGCGCCAATTTCGGCACGCGCCGCTATTTCTTCGGCGGCGGATGGATGGCGAAGCTCTTCCAATTGGATTTCGTCCGCTGCCGCGCGGCCAATATGCGCGACCATCGCAACGAGGTCGCCTTCCTCAGCGATCCTCCCGCCGGCTTCGAAGCGCCGGCCTTGCTGCTGCACGGCCAGAGCGAGCACGAAGCCTGGCTCGTTCGCGAACAATGGCCCGGCGCATTGCTCATCGAACGGATGCGCGCGCGCGCGCCCTACGACGCCGGTGCCGTAATCACCGATGTCGTCACGCAGCTTGCGGCGCTGGAGGCGGCCGGCCTCTACCACAATGACGTGCGCGCCTGGAACGTCCTGATCGGGCCGGACGGGCGCGCCAGGCTGATCGATTACGGGGCCATATCCAGAGATTCCAGGGACTGCGGATGGCCGCATAATATATTCCTGTCGTTTCTCATCTTCGCGCAGGAGACGATCAGCGGCGAGGTCGAGAATCTGTCGCCGCTGCGCGTGCCGAAACTCAACCCCGACGATTTGCCCGAACCCTATCGGCGCGCCTTTTGGCGATTGTTCGAGCGGCCGGCGGAACAATGGCGCTTTGCATCATTGCGCGACGACATTCTGCAAATCTCCGGGGATTATGAAGCGCCCTCCGCGACGAGGACTGCCGGCTTCACGTCGGCGCTGCGGGCGATGGAAGAAGCATGCAGCCTCTATCGCACCGCGACCCAGGAATGGCGCAATCGGGCGGCGCAGGCCGAAGCTCAGGCGCGGCAATTGCAAAACCTGGCGCCACGTTAGAGCGCGTTGCACTTGAGCTCGAATTCCTCTCGCGCAAAATCGCCTCCATGCAATCAATGAAGGGCTGTCGCCGATCGCAGTGGCGCACTTGCGCGTCAACGCAAATGCGGAATGTGCGAGCCGACGATCCCCATCGGCCGCCCAGCGCTCACGGCGCCTGAAACACGCCCGTCGCGAAGAACCGCTCCATCGTCTCTTCGGCGGGCCGAATGTCGATGCCGCGCGCGGCGAGCCAGGTATCGTCGAGATGGGTGCTGCGATAGCGCTCGCCGGAATCGCAAAGCAGCGTGACGATCGAACCTTGCTCGCCGCGCTCAGCCATTTCGGCGGCGATCTGCGCGGCGGCCCAGAGGTTGGTTCCGGTTGAGCCGCCGCAGGAGCGGCCGATGCGGCGTGACAGGACTCTCGCCGCGGCGATGCTCGCCGAGTCGGGGGCCGCATAGGCGCGATCGATCAATTCGGGCATGAAGGATGGTTCGCAACGCGGCCGGCCGATCCCCTCGATCAGCGAGGGCGCGCCTGACCGCGTCGCGATGCTTCGGTCCGCGAGGTGGCGATGAAAGACCGACGCCTCGGGATCGGCGAGGCACAGGCGCGTCGTCAGCCGGCGATAGCGGATATAGCGTCCGATCGTCGCCGAAGTGCCGCCGGTGCCGGCGCCGACCACGATCCAGGCGGGAACCGGATGGGCTTCACGCGCCATTTGCTCGAAAATCGATTGGGCGATGTTGTTGTTGCCGCGCCAGTCGGTCGCGCGTTCGGCAAAGGTGAACTGATCCATGTAATGGCCGCCGAGCGTGGCGGCGAGCCGCGCGCTCTCGGCGTAGATTTCGCCGGGACTGTCGACGAAATGGCTTTCGCCGCCGTAGAAGGCGATCTGCGCGACTTTTTCGCCCGAGGTCGACCGGGGCATGACCGCGATGAAGCGCAGACCGAGCAGGCGCGCGAAATAGGCTTCTGAGACGGCGGTCGAGCCGCTGGACGCTTCGATGATCGGCGTGCGCGGGCCGATCCAGCCGTTGCACAGCGCGTATAGAAACAGCGAGCGCGCCAGCCGGTGTTTGAGGCTGCCGGTCGGATGGGTCGATTCGTCTTTCAGATAGAGCGAGACGCCGATCGCCGGCATCGGCGCGCTGATGAGATGGGTGTCGGCCGAACGATTGAAGTCGGCTTCGATAATTTCGACGGATCTGGCGATCCATTCACGGTCGGCATGCGCAATCGGCAAGCGGGACTCCCTTGGCTGTCAACCCCCGCTGCTACAGGGGATCAGGGAATTTGGGAAGGCGGGCGCGCCTGAAGCGCGACGGCGCTACAGCGTTTTGCGCATCAATTCGGCGCCCGCCGCAAGCGCGGCGAGCTTGGAATAGGCGATCGACGCCGACATTGGCGCCATGCCGCAATTGGTGCAGGGAAACAGGCGTTCAGGAGGCACATAGGCGAGCGCCTGGCGAATCGTGGCGGCGACCTCCTCGGGGCTCTCGACCGCATTGGACGCGACATCGATCGCCCCGACCAGCACATCCTTGTCCTTGAGCAGTCCCATCACTTCAATCGGCACATGCGAATTGCGGCATTCGAGCGACACCTGCTGAATGGCGCTGCGCGCGATGACCGGGAAAATCGCTTCGTAATGACGCCATTGCGCGCCGAGCGTCGCCTTCCAGTCGATATTGGCCTTGATGCCATAGCCGTAGCAGATATGGACCGCGCTTTTGCATTTGAGGCCTTGCGCGGCGCGCTCCAGCGCGGCGATCCCCCAATCGGCGACTTCGGCGAGATAGACGTTGAAAGCCGGCTCGTCGAATTGGACGACATCGACGCCCAAAGCTTCGAGCTCGCGCGCCTCCTCGTTCAGCGCCGCCGCGAAAGCATGGGCGAGCGTCGGACGATCGCGATAATGCTCATCGGCGATGGTGTCGACGATGGTCATCGGGCCGGGCAAGGTGAATTTCAGTTTGCGCTTGGTATGCGCGCGAGCGGCGCCGGCTTCAGCGGCATGCACCGGCCCCTTGCGGCGGATCGGACCGGTGACGGTCGGCACTTCGGCCTTGTATCGGTCGGCGCGGATGCCAATGACTGTCTTGCGCGCAAAATCGATGCCGTCGAGATTGGCGAGGAAGCCATGCACGAAATGCACGCGCGCCTGCTCGCCGTCGCTGACGATATCGATGCCGGCGTCTTCCTGCAGCTTCACCGCCAGCACGGTGGCGTCGATTTTGCCGGCCGCCAGCGCCGCGCCCTCGAGGCGCCATGCCGGCCACAAGCGCTCCTGTTCGGCGAGCCAGATCGGCTTTGGCAAGCTTCCTGCGACCGTCGTCTCGAACATGGCTCCTCTCCCTGGCCGGCGAACAGGCATTCCGTCGCCCATTGAGCACATCGATGCGAACGATGTCGACGCCTGTCGCCCGATCGCCGCCTAATAGCCGAGGGGATAGCCGCCGATCGTCGTTGGCTGGTCCGACATCAGCCCAGGCGGCGGCGCGGTGGCATGGACATAATTGGGTTCGCGGTAGACGCGGCGCTGATACGGCCCGGCGTAACGGCGGTAGACGCGAACGGGCGGCGGCGCGGGATAGGCGCCGCCGGCCGCC
>DATBZF010000077.1:0-20928 GCA_036513315.1 Roseiarcus sp. | reverse complement strand
ACCGTCGCCATCGTCGCCTGCGTCAGAAAAATGATCATCTACGCAAACGCCGTCCTACAAAGAGACCAACCATGGAAAATCATAACGGCTTAATCGACCCCATCTGATAGTTGCTTCTCCCCGCAAGCGGGGCGAAGGGGTTGTGCATAGCCGCCGACCGGGAGATCGGCTTATGCTAGGCTGATCGGGATCGGGGCGGCGAAGGGTTCGGGGGCATGGCGTCGGCTGAAATATTCCTGTTCGTCAGCCATGTCAGCGAGGATCGCGACGCCGCCATGGCGATCGTCGAGGAGCTCGAACGGCGGGGCCTCAACTGCTGGATCGCGCCGCGCGACGTCAGGCCGGGCCGGCCGTTCGACGACGAAATCGCCAATGCGATCGAGTCGAGCCGCGCAATGCTGCTGATCTTCTCCGAACATTGCAACGCCAGCGAATATATCCGCCGGGAAGTGACCTTCGCCGGCGAGAGCCACAAGGTGGTCATTCCCTTCCGCATCGAGAACGTCCAGCCTAAGCACGGCCTGCGCGTGCGGCTCTCTGACCTGCATTGGCTCGACGGCTTCGCCTCGCGCGAAAAAGCGATCGACGAATTGGTCAAGACGTTTCCCGAAGCGGCGACCGCGCCGGCGACCGAACAGGCGCCGGCGCGGCGGAACGGGGAACCGCGCCTGCCCCCGCTTTCAAAAGCGCGCCCGCAACATGCGCTCGCGCGCCCCGCGCTGGCGGCGGCGGCCTTGATCGCCCTGGCGGCGATCGGCGGCGCGGCATGGCTCATTCGGTCGTCGCCGACGCCGGCGCCCGCGCCGATCGTCGCCAGCGCGCCATCAACGCCCGCCGCTTCGCCCAATCCGCCCGCGCCCGTGTCGCCGCCTGCCGCGTCTCCGCCCGACCGCGCCACGATTGCTTCGGCGCCTTCCCCAACGCCAAGTCCGGCCGCGCCGGCAACCGATACAGCGGCGGCGCCTGAGATCATCGTCACCGCGCTGCCGCGCGGGCGCGAGCGCGCGCTGAAGCCGCAGGATATGTTCCAGGAATGCAGCCAATGCCCCGAGATGATCGTCGCGCCGGCGGGCGCCTTTCTGATGGGCTCGCCAAGCAACGAGCCGCGACGAGCCTCCGGGGAAGGCCCGCAGCACAAAGTGACGTTCAACCGAAATTTCGCAGTCGGCCGCTATGCGATCACCTTCGACGAGTGGGACGCCTGCGTCGCCGACAACGCCTGCTGGGGCTACAAGCCGGACAGCCGGGGCTGGGGCCGCGGAAGCCGGCCCGCGATCAACGTCTCCTGGAACGACGCCAAATCCTATCTCGCCTGGCTCAGCGGGAAGACCGGCAAAACCTATCGCCTGCTCAGCGAAGCCGAGCGCGAATATATCACGCGCGCGGGAACGACGACGCCGTTCTGGTGGGGCGGCGCGATCACGACCGCCGAGGCCAATTACGACGGCGTTCCCTATGGCGGCGGCGCGAAAGGCGAATATCGCGGCCGCACCGAACCGGTCGATTCCTTCGCGCCCAATCCCTGGGGCTTCTACCAGGTGCATGGCAATATCTATGAATGGACGGAGGATTGCGGCCACGACGATTACCAGGGCGCGCCGGGCGACGGTTCGGCCTGGGCAAGCGGCGATTGCGGCTCCCGCGTCATTCGCGGCGGCTCCTGGGATTACGACGGCGAATATCTGCGCTCCGCTAGCCGCCTCGCCTATGCGATCGACACGAGGGACGTCTGGCTCGGCTTTCGCGTCGCCAGGTCGCTGGAAGCGCCGTGACGTGCGGGCGCATGCGCATTCTGGCCCGCCGATGTTTCGTCGCCGTCCTCGCCGCGCTCGCCGGGCGTTCGCCCGCCTCAGCCGAAGAGCTGGTGAAATTCGCCAGCGCCGCGCCGCGAACGCAAACCGCACAGCAGCGCGACGGCGGCCGCAAGCCGGATATCCAGGGCTATCTCACCCGGCCGAAAGGCGACGGCCCTTTTCCGGCGGTGGCGTTGCTGCATTCCTGCCTGGGTCTGCCGGCGGACCGGCGCGCCATCGCCGACAGGTTCGCAAGCTGGGGCTATGTCGCGCTGTTCGTCGACGATTTCGCGACGCGGGGACTCAAGGAAACCTGCGCCGTCGATTTCAGCGCGGCAACAGCCGACGCTTTCGGCGCGCTGCTCTATCTCTCGAAGCTATCTTACGTCGATGCGAGAAGGATCGGCGCAATCGGTTATTCCCAGGGCGCGGATACCGCGCTGACCATCGCCTCGTCGCGCTTCGCCGCGGCTTTCGCCGTGCCCGACAATCTCCGCTTCAAAGCCGCTGCGGCCTTCTATCCGCCCTGCGAAAACCAGGCTGGCGCGCGGCTGACGATTCCGACCGCAATTCTCATTGGCGCCGCTGATGAGGTGACGCCGGCGGCCGATTGCGAGAAGCTGGCCAAGGCGCAGCCGGGCGGCAGTTCCGAATTGAAGCTGATCGTCTATCCCGGCGCCGCGCATCTCTTCGACGATCCGAGTTTCGCCGAGGCTAAGAGCCTTCTCGGCATGCGCGTGAAATACGATCCAAGCGCCGCCGAACGATCGCAATCCGATCTGCGCGAATTCCTCGCGGGTAAGCTTGCGCAATAGCGAGGCGGAAGCCGCTGACGGCGACAAGAACGCATGGAGGCCCACGCGTCCTAAAGCATTCTGCATTCGCGTTGACTGGGAAGCGCGCCGCTTCGCTCGGCGACTAACCTTCATTGATCTCCTTCCGCGCACTCGCTCCGCCAAGAAATCAATGGAGGAAACTGATCTCGGCGTCTTGGCCGGGCTTGTCCCGGCTATCCCAAGGCGAATGCGGAGCATTCGTCCGCACGCTGCGCCGTTGCAAGAAACCTTTGAAGTTGGCGGCTTCCGCACGGCGTGGATGCCCGGGACAAGCCCGGGCACGACGCATGAGGGGTGTGAACGACCTGAACTTTACAACTGGTCTTGCCGAACCGGACAGCCGTGATGCGTCCTAAGCGGTGGCGTTGCGTTCGCCGCCTCGACGCGTTCGCGTTGCAGCGCCGGAATTGCTCTTCACATGCTCGATGAAGGCGCGCAGCTTGGGCAAGACCTGACGGCCGCCGGGGTGGTATAGAAAAATCCCTGGCGCCGTCACCGCGAACGACGTCAGCAACGACTGCACTCGGCCGTCGGCAATCGCCGCCTGAGCGGGCGGGCCGGGCATTTGCGCAAGTCCCATGCCCTCGATCGCCGCGCCGAGCAGCGTCGGATAATCGTGCGCGATGAACGGACCTGAGACGATCGACTCGACGGTCTCGTTGCCATTGATGAAGGACCAGGGCGCGATCGATCCGTTCGAGCGGCGCATGCGCAGGCAGGCATGCCGGCGCAGATCTTCGATACGCTCGGGCCTTCCCCGCCGGCGCAAATAGTCGGGGCTGCCGACGACCACGAAGGGGAAGGGCGGCGAGAGCCGGACCGCAACCATATCCGCGTCAATGAACTGACCCATGCGGATGCCGGCGTCGAATCCTTCGGCGGCGATATCGATGAGGTCCGCGCTTGCGGCGATCTCCACCTCGACCTCGGGATAGGCCTGGCAGAAGGATGCGATCAGCTTTTCGAGCAGGATCGGCACCACCGCGCGCGGCGATGTGAGGCGCAACAATCCGGTCGGCCGTTGCCCAAGGTCGCGCGCGACCTCGCCGGCGGCGACAAGCTCCTCGAAAGCGGGCTTGGCGCGCGAAAGGAAGCGTCCGCCAGCTTCGCTGAGGCCGACGCTGCGCGTCGTGCGGATGAACAGCGCCGCGCCGACGCGCGCCTCGAGGGTGCGTACCGCCTGGCTGATCGCCGACGGCGTCACCCCGAGCTCAACGGCCGCTCTGCGAAAGCTGCGATGCTGCGCAACGCTCAGGAACGCCTCGACGCCGTCGAGCGCGCCGTGCCTGACTGTGAAGTTCTGCTTCATACCCCATCGACATTATCGCGAATAGTCGCATGGGGGAAGCGACCCTACATCGGATCCATCAATCAGCGGCACGCGGGCAGCCAGACCTGGATGCGCGACGATCTACGGAGCGATGCGATGCGAGACGCGACCTTTTCCCGACGCGGCATGCTTTTCGCCGGAGGCGCGCTCGCCGCCGGCGCGGCTCTCGCGCCGTGGCTGAAGGCCAGCGCCGCCGACCCCAGCGGGACTGGCGCCGAGCCGGCATCCTGGGTCGATCCGGCGATGCCTGATGTGACGCATCGCATGATCGAGGCGAACGGCATCAGTTTGCATGTCGCCGAACAGGGCGAAGGCCCGCTCGTCGTGCTCTGCCACGGCTTTCCCGAATGCTGGTATTCCTGGCGTCATCAGCTCCCGGCGCTCGCCAAGGCCGGATTCCGCGCCGTGGCGCCGGACCTGCGCGGCTACGGGCGAAGCGACCGCCCGGCCGCGACAGAGAATTATACGATTCTCGATAACATCGGCGACATGGTGGGGCTCGTCGACGCGCTCGGCGCGAAACAAGCGGTGATCGCCGGCCATGACATCGGCGCCGCGATCGCCTGGCAAACGGCGCTTCTGCGCCCCGACCGCTTCCGCGCCGTCATCGCGCTCAGCCCGCCGTTCCGCTCGCGCGGATTTGGCGATGCAGGGCCGCCAACGACGCTGATGCCGCGAACCGAGGACGCCGTGTTCTACCAGCTTTTCCTTGGGAGTCCCGAGGCGGAGACGGGAATGGGGCGCGATCCGCGCCTGACCTTCCGCTCTCAATTCACCGCGCTCTCCGGCGACAGGGCGCCGTCCGCGAACGCTGGCGGGCTTGCGGCCGGCATGATGCCGCGCAAGGGCGGCCTGTTAACCGATCCGCCCTCTCTGCCGCCCTGGCTCACGGATTCGGATATCGACGTCTATGTCCAGGAATATTCGCGCAGCGGATTTCATGGCCCGCTCGCCTGGTGGCGCAATATCGATCGCGGCTGGGCGCTGATGGCGCCCTTTGCGGGAGCGTCGGTGGCCGTTCCCGCGCTTTACATGGCGGGCGAGCGCGATTTCGTCGCCGCCGCTTTTTCCAAAGACATCGCCAGGCAGTCGACGCTGGTCCCCAAGCTGCGGCTGCCGATCAAACTGCCGGGCTGCGGCCATTGGACCCAACAGGAACGTGCGCCGGAAGTCAGCGCCGCGATGATCGACTTCCTCCGGAGCCTGTAGGCGGCGCCGCGACAATGAACCAACGCTTAACAGGAGCCTTGCCATGACCGACCGCCTCGATGAAGTGCGCGACCATTATCAAGCCGCCGGCCTGACTGAGCGGTTGAAGAGCGCGCTTGCCGCCCTCGGGCCCGCGGATCAGCGGCTGACGCCCGAGCAACTCGGCGGCCTCGACCAGTTTCATACCCGCGGCCTCGCGGCGACCGCCGAACTCGCTGAACTGGCGGGGATCGCCGCCGGCATGTCGGCGCTCGACATCGGCGCGGGCGTCGGCGGGCCGGCGCGCTTTCTGGCCGCGACCTATGGCTGTGAGGTCAAGGGCGTCGATCTCAGCGAGTCCTTCGTCGAAGCCGCGCGCTATCTGACCCAGCGCACCGGGCAGACCGGCCATGTGACGTTCGAGACCGCCAGCGCCTTGGCGCTGCCGTTTGGCGATGGCGCTTTCGACATCGCCCTGCTCCAGCATGTGGCGATGAACATCTTCGATAGGGCGCGGCTCTACCGCGAGATCAGGCGCGCGCTGAAATCAGGCGGCAGGTTCGCGACCTTCGACGTCGTGTCGATCGGCGACGAGCCGCATTATCCGCTGCCCTGGGCGCGAACGCCGGCGACGAGCTTTTTGCTGACCGCCGCCGCGACGCGCGAAGCGATCGAAGCGGCCGGCTTCCGCACGCTGGAATGGCGGAACGATACCGAGGCCGCCAAGGCCTGGTTTGCGCATTTGCGGGCGTCGGGGCCGCCGCCTTCCCTCAATCTCGGCGTCGTGATGGGGCCGGATTTCGCAGCGCTGGCCGCTAACCTCGGACGAAGTCTCATGGAAGGCCGGCTCGGCATCCTGACCGCGGTGTTCGAGGCCGCGCCCGTTTGAACGAGGAGAGCGCCATGACCGATCATATTGCCGCGCCGGCGCCGACGGCCGGACTCTGGCGCCGGCTCTGGCGTTTCATCGAGGCCTGCGAAATGTCGAGCGCCGAATACCACGACCTGCGCATCGATGCCCTCGAACGGGGCGTCGCCGAATTGCGACAAGCGCCGCGGGAGCGCGCCGGCCCCGACCATGACGCTGCAGGAAAACTCGCGAGGGGCGCCGAACAGCGCTGACCTCCGCGGGTCCCAAAAAATCAGCTTCTGACAGGTACTCAAAATGCCGCCGAACCTCATCTTCCTGATCCATCTCGTTCTTGGCTATGTCGCCTGGCTGCTCTGCTTCAGCGCCTATGTCTGGCCGTGGCTGAAGTCGATGGACCCGGTCAGCGCGCAGCGCGCCATCGCCACCCTGCACAGCTTCCGCTTCTTCGGGCTCGTCTTCATCCTGCCGGGCGTCGTCGGCAACCTGCCGGCCGGCTTCGCCCCGTTCGCCGCATATCTCGACTTCGCAACCGGCCTGCTGGCGATGCTGGCGCTTGTGACCATCAGGATCCGGCCGCTTTTCTGGGCGTTCGTCGTCGCCTTCAATCTCGTCGGAGCAGGCGACATCATCGTCGACTATTACCACGCCACCGCGCTCGACCTTCCCGGAATGGCCGGGCAGCTCGGCGCCGCCTATGCGATCCCGATCCTCTATGTGCCGCTGCTGATGATCACGCATGGCGCCGCATTCTATCTGCTGGCGCGCCCGTCGAGGCGCCCGGCGGCGGCGTGACGCGAATGGCGGAGCCGCGTAAAACAGGAGAGCTGGCATGCCCGAGCTTGCTGACGCAGCGATCGACCAGGCAGTCGCCGCGCATGCGGTCCCTGCCGCCACGGCCTGGTTCGCCGGCGGCGAGCGCGTCGGCTACGACGCCAGGGCGCGCGCGATTCTTGCAGCGTCAGACGCGCCTGCCAGGATTTTCTTGCGGCGGGAGGGCGATGCCGCGCACGCCGTCTCCTTCCTGCCGGGATTTCCCGACGGCTCGTTCGGCTGGGCGAAGGTCCTGCCGCATTTGCCGGACGCGGCGGAGATGCCCAAGCTCTTCCTCGATTATCTCGGCATGGGCGACAGCGACAAGCCCAAGGACTATCCCTATTCCACCGCCGAACGCACCGATCTCGTCGAAGCGGTCTGGCGTCATTTCTCGGTTCAGTCGACGGTTGTGGTCGCCTTCGACTTTTCCTCGCTGGTCGTGCTCGAACATTTGCGGCGCCGGCTCGAGCGCATCGAGCGGGGCGAGGCCGCGGGCGGACCGGAGATACGCGGAATTTTCATCTTCAATGGCGGGCTCTTCACCGACGGTCACTCCCATCCCTGGTATACGACGCCGGTCCTGCGCCGTCTGCCCAAACCGGCCTATCCGGGCCTCGGCCGCTCTTTCGCGATATTCAAAATGATGACCGCGGTGATGTGGTCCAAAAGCTATCAGGTCGCGGAGGCGGAAGTGCGCGACCTCTACAATGCCATGAGCCGCCACGACGGCCTGTTTTACCTCGCGGCGGCGGCGGGCTTCGCCGCCGATCACAAAGCGCAAGGCGATCGGCTCGACTTCGGCGCCCTCTTCAAGGCTTACCGCGGCAAATTCCCGTTCCTGGTAGGCGGCAGCGATGAGGACCCGTTTGAACATCGGCAGGTCGACCTCGCAGAGCAAAGGCTGGGCAAGCGCGACCTCAGGATCGAACGGCTGCCTGGCGGTCATCTCACCACCAGCGAGCAGCCGGAGGCCCTGGCGGCGCTGATCGCCAATTTCGAACATGGGCCGGCGCGAAGGCCTGAGCCGCGATCTATCGAGTGACGCGCGATAGAGCGTGCCGCTTTCTATTGAAACCGCTTCGCCGTCATTGCTGTGCAGGTTCACGAATTCGTTGATCGGGTCTCCATATGTGAGGAGGTTCAGGATGCGAGACAGCGGCTTCGACAGGTTTGTCGCCCCTACTGACTTCGCTATTGAGCCATTGTTCGCATGGAGGCAATTCTTTCACCGCTGAGACCTTTGTCAATGATGGCCCTTCAGGCCACCGCCGAAGGCGGCGACCGCTTTCGCGGTCGTCATTGACAAAGGTCTCAGCGGTGAAACACGCTCCGCCATGCAAACGTTGTTCTCGCGCTGGCGCGGCCCACGCCTTCTTCCTGAGAACCGGCCCGGACGAATGCTGTCGAAGCTTTTGTCTCCTATCCTGCACCTCCTTCCTGTTGGAGGCCAGATCAACGAAATTGTGAACCTGCACAGCAATGACGGAGAGCGATTCCGATAGAAAGCGGCACGCTCCAGAGTGCTTTGCATTTGAGTTGACGCGGAAGCGCGCCGCTTCGCTTGGCGACAAACCTTCTTTGATCTCTTGGCGGCCATTTTGGGCTTCAAGGGCGAGCGCGCAGCCCTCGCCTCCAGCGTCATATTGATTTAGATATAGCGGGGAAGCCGCGCGCGATCCCGGATCGGCGCGGGCTCCGAATGAGAAGAATCGGGAGCGAAACAGATGGATCCGAAATCGACGGCAGTCGTTCTCATCGAATATCAGAACGATTTCACGAGCGAAGGCGGCACGCTGCATCAGGCCGTCAAACCTGTCATGGACGCCAGCAACATGCTGGCCAATACGGTGGAGACCGTAAAGCAGGCGCGGGCGCTCGGCGCGACCATCGTCTATGCGCCGATCACTTTCACGGATGATTATCACGAGCTCAGCCCGACGCCGTACGGCATTCTCAAAGGCGTGGTCGACAGTCGTTCGTTCCGCCAGGGAAGCTGGGGCGCCGAAATCGTCGACGTGCTGAAGCCGGCCCCCGGCGACATCGTCATCGAGGGCAAGCGCGGCCTATGCGGGTTCGCCACGACCAACCTTGATTTCATTTTGAGAAGCCGGGGAATCTCGACCATCGCGCTTGGCGGATTTCTGACCAATTGCTGCGTCGAGTCGACGATGCGCACCGGCTATGAAAAGGGCTATGACGTCGTCACGCTGAAGGATTGCACGGCGACCCTCAGCGAAGAGGAACAGCGCGTCGCGGTGGAGAAGAACTATCCGATGTTCTCCCGGCCGATGACGCACGGCGAGTTTCTGTCGACGCTGAAGGGCGGCGAGGCCGTTTGACACATATCAGATAGCGGGCGCACCTTCCACGCCGTCCGGTTGAGCGCGGCGCCCGTGACCGCGCGCGCCATCGATCGGCTCGCTACGAGCGGCCGCCAATTGCAAGCGGGACGGCAAAGCGTCTACGAACAAACGTCGGGCAAGCCGAAAATATCGGCAACCCAAATCAAGGAGGAAACCATGCCTGAGAGTGTGAAACTTCATCCACAGATTGACGGCGGCGTGAAGCCGACTGATCCAGGCTTTGGCGGAGGCGTGCTGGTCTGCCTCTGCCAAAGCCGGCCGGTCAAGGTGCGCATCAAGGGACAGATCGCCCATAATCACGCTTGCGGCTGCACCAAATGCTGGAAGCCGGACGGCGCCGTCATGTCGGTGGTCGCCGTCGCGCCGCACGAGAATGTCGAAGTTCTTGAAAACGGCGACAAGCTCAAAGTGGTCGATGCGAGCGCGCTGATTCAACGGCACGCCTGCACCGAATGCGGCGTTCACATGTATGGCCCGGTCGAACGCGACCATGCGTTCAAGGGGTTGGACTTCATTCATCCCGAAAGGTTCCAGGAGAAAGGTTGGGCGGCGCCGGGCTTTGCGGCGTTCGTCTCGTCGGTGATCGAGGCCGGCGTCGATCCCGGCCGCATGGATGGCATTCGCGGCCGATTGCGGGAGCTGAAGCTCGAACCCTATGATTGCCTATCGCCCGGCCTCATGGACTATGTGGCGACCTGGACGGCGAAGCGTTCGGGAGCGTTGAAGGCCTAAGCGCAATCGGACCGGGGCGGCGGGCGGCCGCCGCGCCGGCACGGCTGCCCGACATGATTTCGAAGGGCCGGCGACCGCTGGCGGTTGAGGCGATTGGCGCTCGGCGGATACGGATTCGAGCGACGAGAAGCGAGCTCTGGATCCCTCCCCTCCCCCGCCTCATTAGGTTGTGCACTACCCCTCGACGTCATGGCCGGGCTTGTCCCGGCCATCCACGCGGCGCCGCTGCAAACAACTTTTGAGGTTGGTGATGGCTTCTGGGCGTGGATGCCCGGCACAAGGCCGGGCATGACGTGCTGGGGTTCCAAAAGGCGGAGTGCTGCAACCTAATTCTCCCCGGACAGCCCTCCCCCACTAGGGGGGAGGGAGTTCGTCGCGTCGACCTTCGCCGACATCCGTACGCAGCATTGCCGTCCCATCGACGCGGGCGTAAGAATCCTCTTCGCGACGCGGCGCAAGGGGAAACGTCATGCGCAGACGCGATTTTCTCATCGGCGCAGCGGCCGGGCTCGCCGCCGCCCTGCCCGCCCGCGCCGAAGCGCCCAAGCCCTTCGGGCCGAATCTATGGCCGCCGATGGCGCAGCGCGCGGCCTTCATCGAATGGATGGCGGCCAATCGCGGCGAGGACGCCTCATTCCTCGGCCGCCGTTTCGATCGCTACCAGGAGCTCCTCTCCTTCTACGATCTCTGGACGCCCGCCGAGAAGCGCGCCTTCCTGATGACGCCGCGCGAGGAATTCGTGCTGCCCCAGGACCGCGCGCAAGCCTATGTCGGGCATTATCTCGACATCGGCTTCGGCGTCACCATCACGCCGCCGGGCGTCACCGGCCGCATGACCAGCGCGATTGGCGTGCGCCCGGGCGACAAGGTGCTGGAAATCGGCACCGGCTCCGGCTTTCAGTCGGCGATGCTGAGCTATCTGACTAACCGTATCTGGTCGATCGAGATCATTCCCGAACTCGCCGAGCGCACGCGCGGCGTCTATGACGCGCTGATCGGCAAGGGCTACCGCGAATATGGCGATATCGCGACGCGCAGCGGCGACGGCTATTACGGCTGGGAGGCGGAGGCGCCTTTCGACAAGATCATCGTCACCTGCGGCATCGACCATATTCCGCCACCGCTGCTGCAGCAGTTGAACCCGAGCGGCATCATGGTCATTCCTGTCGGGCCGCCGGGCGCGCAGCATATCGTCAAAGCGGTCAAGACGATCGGGGCGGACGGCGCGACGACCGTCGCGCGATCAGATATTTTCGGCGGCAAGGTCATCCCCTTCGTGCCGCTGTCGGGCGGCCATCAGCAAGAGGCGGAATAGCATCGGGCGCCTGGCGGCGCCCTGACGCGAGGCGCGCGTCCCGTAAAGCGCGAACTCCGGAAAGACAAGCCAACGGCAGGACGACGTGAAGCGCATCATCGGCATCGCCATTCTCGCCCTGCTGGGCGCCTCGCAGGTCTCCGCGCGTGACGCCTTCGACAAGGTCCGGTGCGACGGCGATATCGTCAAGGCGCTGATCGGCCAGCGCGATTCCGACGACACTGTTGTGAAAACGGAAGAGCGCCACAAGGATATCGGCCTCAAGGATCTCGGCGCCTCGGACGACAACGGCTTTTCCTCGATCACCTGGTCGATCTGCGGCAAGGAATATGTCGTGCTGGAAAACGACAAAACGAATGTCGTCCATGACGCGTTGCAGATCCCGCCTCATTCGCCGAGCCATCCGGCCTTCGAGGGCGTCTGCAAGCTCAATGGCAAACTCATGTCGGACAGCGTGGTCGGCGTCGTGACCGAGCGGAGCGGCGCCGAAGGACTTGCCGCCGAGACCGCATGGCGGATCGACGAGAAGACAGTCAGATTCGTCAGGCAGCCGACGGATGGGCTGCTTTGCCCGCGCTACGGCGTTGAAGGGTGGCGGTCGCGGTAGGGCGTAGGATGGCGCATTGCGAGGCTTCGGCGATCGCGGAACGCTTCGCGCGGCTCAGGGGCAGTGTTGTCGGGGAAAACGAAAATTGCGGAAGCATAAAGGCACATGATTGTGCGCCACCCTTCGACGTCATGGCCGGGCTTGTCCCGGCCATCCACGCGGCGCCGTTGCAAGTAACTTTTTAAGCCAGCGGCTTCCGCTCGGCGTGGATGGCCGGGACAAGCCCGGCCATGACGCGTGAGGGTTGGGCAACTGGACTTACTGAACTGGACACGCCCGCCCCGCGCTCACGCGGGGAACCTCTCGCCGAACATCGGCAGGCCGCTGACCGATTGCGCCGCGGTCGCCTCGTCCTGAAGAACGTCCCAATGCTCGGCGAGCCTGCCGTCTTCGAAGCGCATGATGTCGGCGGCGATCCACGACGCGGGACGACCGTGGCCGGAAAAACGGCCGTGGGCGATCACATAATCCCCTCCGGCGAGGATGATGTGATTTTCATAGCGCAGCGTATCAGGCAAGGCGCGAACGAGATTGAACAGGCCATCGCGGCCCGGCGGAATATGGGCGCTGTGCTGGATGTATCGGTCCGACCAGAAGCGCTCTGCGGCGGCGTAGTCGCGTTTGTTGAACAGCGTGTCGAAGGCTTCGAGAACAAGCGCCTTGTTTTGTGCGGGCGATGTTGCGGTCATGTGGTTCTCCATGACGAAGGAGCCAGGGCCGTCGCCATCATCCGCCGCGAAGTTTCGCAATCTCCGCCCGCGCGGCGCCGACGAGTTCATCGTTGGTATGGGCGTGGCCCCACAGCCCCCAGCCGCCCGGCGCCGCTTCCGTCAGCAGGACCCAGGTGCGCTTCTTCAGGTCCGGATCATCGGCGGCCGCGGCGACAAGATCAGTGAGCTCAGACACGACGGCGAGCTGTTTCTCGCGATCGAGCGCGCCGGCGTTGGTGAGCACCTGAACGCGGACATAGGCGCCGTCGCCGTCGACATTGGCGATCGCCCCGGTGGCCATTTCGTGGACGAAGGCCGCGGTGTTCTGGCGGAACATCGGGATGTCGGGAACCTTCTCGACGCCCTTCACCACAGCGGCGGCGTCGGCCGCAAGTTTGCGCGTGTCAGCGAATGTGCCGATGGTTGCGTAGATGTCGATCATTGGCATGGTCGAGGCCTCCCTATTTCGCGGCGACGGCGCTCGCCGCCTCGCGGATCGCATTGATGACGACATCCGGCTTCGAAAGCATGGGTACATGGCTGGTCTGCGTTTCGACCGTCTTGGCTCCCATGCGCTTGGCCGCGAAACGCTCGAGGTCGGGATGGACGGTCCGATCTTCTCTCGCCACGATGTACCAGCTCGGCTTCGACTTCCAGGCGACGCCGTCGAGCTTTTGGCCGAACAGGTCCGGCACGGGGACGGCCTGGGTCGCCCAGACCAGCTTCTGCTCCGCCTCGGATAGATCGCCGGCGAAGGCGCTGACCCCGCTCGGACGGAGCCAGATGCGTCCGTCGGCGACCTCGATATGGGAGAAGACATCGGTGACGGGGAACTTCTGCTGCTGGCCTTGCGACGTCTCGGTCTCATCCGGCGCCAGCGCTGCAATATAGACCAGGGCGGCGACCCGCTCGTCGGTCCCTGCATGCGTGATCAACGTGCCGCCATAGGAATGGCCGACAAGCACTATGGGGCCGCGGACCCGGCCGAAGCAGCGGGTGACGCAGTCGACGTCGCTCTTCAGCGAGTCCAGTCCATGCTGCGAGCAGATCACCTCGTGCCCCTCCGCCTGCAGCGTCGGGATCAGTTTCTGAAAGCATGAGCCATCCGCCCAAAGTCCGTGGGCGAAGACGATGCTCGGCTTGGTGGCTTGGCTCATGGCGCTCTCCCATCGTCTGCAGGATCGCTTGTCCCGCGGGGATTTCTCGGGCGGAAGCCATAGCTTTGGGCATCCGCTCGCCGGCGAGATCTATTGGGCTTGCCCGTACGCATCAATGTTACATTGCCCAGCGGCGGGAATTCGTGTCGCTTTCGCGCCAGAATGGCAATTCTGTGCAAGATTGCCATTCGCCTTTTCGCGCGATAGCCTCGGTGTCCGCTCCGTCGGGGTCAGCCATGCAGTCCAGCGGCGAAGGAGAATGGCTGCGCAGGCGGTTTCACAGCGCCGTGCGCGGCAGTCTGACGGCGGGGCTGGCCGATGCCGCGCCGCAAGTCAGCTTCGCAAATCTACGCGCCGAACACTGGACGCGCCTCGGCGATGTTACGCCCGAGGACGCCTATACCCTGCACCTGAACCGCAGGTCGTCGACCAACATCTCGGTCAGTGGGCGGCTCGGCGGGCGGCAGCGGCACGACATACCTTTCCGCGGCGCCACCCTTTTCGACCTTTCGAACTTGCCGATGGTCGAGGTCGAAGGGCGCTATGACATGGTGCGCGTCTACCTGCCGCGGCGGCGGATGATCGCGGTCGCTGAGAGCATGGCCCGAAAGTCCGAAATCAGGCTTCGCCTGCCGAACCCCGGTTTCAGCGATCACGTCATTACGAACCTGCTCGATATCATCGACTTCGCCTTCGAGAACCCGGAACGGAGTTCGCAGCTTCTGGTCGATGAAGTCTCTATTCTGTTGATGTCCCACTTGATCCACAATTACTCGGATATTTCGCCGATCGCACGCCGGCGCGGCGGGCTCGCGTCCTGGCAGGAGCGCATCGCCAAGGACATTCTCTTCGACCGCATCGGCGATCCGCCGACCGCCGACGAACTCGGCCATGCCTGCGGCGTGTCGGCCCGGCATTTCATCCGCGCTTTCCGGCAGTCGACCGGACACACGCCGCATCAATGGTTAATGCAGGAGCGCGCCTTAAAGGCGCAGAACCTCCTCGAACATTCAGACAAAACGCTTGCCGAGATTTCGGCGATATGCGGTTACGCCAACCAAAGTCATTTCTGTCGCGCGTTCTTGAGATACTTTGGCAAGAGCCCGGCGATGGCGAGACGGCTGGCGAGGGTGAGCGCGGCGAGTCGCTGATATCCCCGCGTATGAGCTTCTTAGCACGTCCATATGGGCTTCTTAGGTCGTCCATATGCTTCCGATGGCCAGCCTCGGAATCTATAGGTGGTTCGCGGGCGGCCCGGGCGATGGCGCGCGGCGGGGAACGATCCTCCAGCACCAGAATGCGCCGTCTCCCACGGGCCGCCAAGATATTTTTTCCGTGCAGGCAGAGCGCCTGCCCTTCCACGCCGCCTATTCGGTTCGGGGAACGAGCGTCCGATATGACCGAGCAAAGCAACAAGCCCGACTCGATCAACGCGCAATCCTCGGCGCGGCGAGAAGCTGCCGCGGTCCGCGACGCGAATTCCGCGCAGACGCCGCCGGAGTCCCGCGCCGCGCCGCCGGAGGCGCAAAAGACGCCGTGGAAGCGGAAGCTCGCGGCCGGCGTGGTCATTCTCGCTGTCCTGGCGGCCCTCGCGGCGTTCGGCATTCCGTGGGTGAAGGAAATGCTCAACACCGTCTCCACGGACGACGCCTATGTGAATGGGCACGTGACGTTTGTGGCGCCCCGCGTGGCGGGACAGATTTCCCGCATTCTGGTGGATGACAACAACCGCGTGCGCAAGGGCGATCTCCTCGCGCAATTGGATAAGGAGCCCTTCCGGATCGCGGTTTCTGAGAAGCAGGCGGAAGTCGACACTGCGAGCGCCGACCTGCAAGCCGCCACCGCGGCGGCGCGAGCGATCGAAGCGCAGGCGTGGAGCCAGCGCTGGAGCCTGCAACGCGCCGTGGAAGGCGTCGACAGCCAGGTCGCGCTGCTGCGCCAGCGGATCGCCGATGTCGACAAGGCCAAGGCCGCGGTGACGTTGGCGCAGGTTGAATTCGATCGGGCGAAGAAGCTCGTCGTCAACGCCGACGTGTCGCGCGAGGTATACGACCAACGGCAGGCGGAACTAACGACGGCCGCCGCGGGAGTCGCCCAGGCTCTGGCCGCCGTCTATCAGGTGCGCGCCGCGCTGGGGTTGCCGGCGCAACCTGAGCATGGCGGCGATCTCGCAGAGACGCCGCCCGATCTCGACGAGACCTTTTCGTCCGTCCTCCAGGCGCAGGCGGACCTCATTCAGAGCGCCGCCCAGCTCGGCGTCATACACTTGTTCGACCAGAGTCCGAAAGCGATGCTCGAACAGTTCGAAAAACTGGGCGACATCAACAGCACGTTCGCTCAGTTGGCGACCCATGCGCCGGCCGTCAAGCAGGCCGAGGCGAAACTCGAAACCGCCCGGCGCGATCTCGCGCAGGCCGAGCTGAATCTTCGTTACACCGACATCGTCGCGGAGATCGACGGGGCCGTCACCCGCCGCAATGTCAATCCGGGCAATTTCGTCCAGGTCGGCCAGAGCCTGATGGCGGTTCGCTCGCTCACGGAAATCTGGGTCGACGCCAACTTCAAGGAAACGCAGTTGCGCGACCTGCGCATCGGGCAGCCTGCCGATCTCATCGTCGACATTTACGGCGACAAGCGCGTCTTCAAGGGCCGGATATCGGGGTTCACCGAGGGCACCGGATCGACTCTGGCCTTGCTGCCGGCCGAGAACGCGACAGGCAATTTCGTCAAGGTGGTCCAAAGATTGCCCGTCCGCATCGATCTCGTCGGTTACGACCCCGATAAGGCCCCTCTGTTCATCGGCGCTTCGGTCGTTCCCTACGTCTATTTCAATGAGCCGCCAACCGGACCGGACGCCGGGAAGTTTCTCCAGACCCATGCGCCGCAGTCTTCGAACGTAGGCGCCGACGCCGGCGCGTCAGGCGCCGCACAATGAGCGACGCGGCCGTGGCGGCGGCGCCGCTGAACGTGCGATCCCGCGCGGCGGCAAACCCCTGGGTCGTCGCCGCCGTCGTGGTGGTTCCGACCTTCATGGAAGTGCTCGACACCACGATCGCCGTCGTGGCGTTGCGCTATATCGCGGGCGGGCTGTCGGCCACGGTCGATGATGGCGAATGGGTCATCACCAGCTATCTCGCCGCCAATGCGATCATCCTGCCGATCACCGGCTGGCTGATCGCGCGTCTTGGACGCCGCAATTATTTTCTGCTTTCCATCGCCGTATTCACGCTCGCCTCAGGGCTGTGCGGCATGGCCACCAGTCTCCCCCAACTGATCCTGTTCCGCGTGCTCCAGGGCCTTGCCGGCGGCGGTCTTCAGCCATCGAGCCAGGGCGTGCTGCTCGACGCCTTCCCGGCCGAACGGCAAGGCATGGCGATGACGCTGTTCGGCCTGGCTGCGCTGATCGCGCCGGTGGTCGGCCCGACGCTCGGCGGCTGGATCACCGACAGCTATTCCTGGCGGTGGGTGTTCCTGCTCAATGTCCCCGTCGGCATCCTCGCCTTCGGCGCCTGCTTCATCATGCTCCGGGATCCCGATTACCTCGTGGAGCAGCGCAAGGAATTGCGGAAGAAGCCGTTCAGCTTCGACGGCGTCGGCCTGTCGCTGCTGGTGATCGTCATCGTCTGTTGGGAGGTGACGCTCAGCAAGGGTCAGGAGTGGGACTGGCTCAGCGACCCGTCGTGGCGCGTGCAGACGCTGACGATCCTGTTTGTCGTCGGCCTTGCCGGGTTGATATTCTGGGAACTGCGCCATCCCAATCCGGTGGTGAACTTCCGGCCGCTGCGCGAGCGGAATTTCGCCGCCTGCTGCTTCATCATCTTCACCGCCTATGCGGTGCTGTATGCGTCCAGCACCTCGTTGCCGGCCTTGCTGCAGTCGCTGTTCGGCTACGATGCGCTCAGCGCCGGACTGGTGATGTCGCCCGCCGGCATCTTCGCCGTCATCACCATGCCGTTCGTGGGGCGCGCGCTCGGCCGGGGAGTCGATGCGCGGTGGGTGATTGTCGCCGGTCTCCTGACCATGGCCGCCGGGAGTTACTGGATGTCGCAGTTGAACCTCGACATCAGTCCGGGACAGGCGGTTTGGCCGCGGGTGGTATTGATCATAGGGATTGCGATGTGCTTCGCGCCGGCGAACATGGCGGCCTATCTCTATACGTCCGTCGCCATGCGCGGGGCGGCAGTCGGTCTGTTGAGCCTCCTGCGCAACGAGGGCGGCAGCGTCGGCACCTCGCTGGCGCAAACGGTGCAGGAGCGCCGCGACCAGTTCCACACCCTCCGGCTTGGCGAATGGCTCGATCCCTTCAACCCGGCCGCCCGTTCCTTCCTCGAACAGACGAGCGAACGATTCCTGCAACTGACCGGCGATCCGGTCGCCGCGCAGCAACTGGCCTTGCAGGCCCTGGCGAACTTGCGCCAGCAACAGGCGTCGTCGCTCGCCTACTTCGATGTGTTCTGGGTGCTGGCCGTCGTCATGATGGCGCTTGTGTTCGTCGTGTTGTTGATGAAACGCTCGGTCGCGGAGAAGGGCGCTCACATCGGATCCGAGTAGGGCGCCGGCGGGATGGGGCGGGGCTGTACGCCGGCTTGCTGGCGCGAATCGGCCGTCATCGCGAGGGAGCCAAGCGACGAAGCGATCCAGACGAGGCTATCAGGGCTCAGTCTGGATTGCTTCGTCGCTTCGCTCCCTCGCAATGACGTTCGTACTCGCCGCAGCGCCCATCAGGGAATAGAGCCCGGCGGCGACGATGAGCGCCATGCCGATCAGCGTCGTCCAGCGCGGGATTTCGCCGAAGAACAGGAAGCCCCAGAGCGGCGCCCAGATCATGCCGGTATATTCGAACACGGTGACGAGATTGGCTTCGGCCAGCCGATAGGCCTGGGTGAGCAGCGACATGGCGATGGCGGCGATCACGCCGCAGGCGGCCATCAGCAGAAAATCCTTAGAGGTAGGAAGCGCCCAGGGGCGCACCAGAAAATCGAGCGAGGGATGGCCGAGTTTCGTCAGGCCCAGGCCTGCGCAAATTGCGGCGATGACGATCGCGCCGAGGAGATAGGCGCCGTTCTGATAGAAGGCCATCACCGTCGCGGGCTCGGAGACGCCGAGCTTGCGCGCGAAGATCATCGCCGAGGCATAAGCGGCGGCGCTGATGAGGCTGAGCAACGCCGCCGGCTCGAACAGAGCGCTGCCCGGACGCAGGATGAACAGTACGCCGGCAAAGCCGATGGCGACCGCCAGCCACGACCGAAGACTCACGCTTTCGCCGAGCAAGGGGCCGGCGAGCAGCGTGACGAAAATCGGCGAGACGAAGAAGAGAGCGATCGCCTCGGCCAGCGGCAACGCCGGAAAGGCCATGTAATAAGCGGTGTAGGAGCCGAGCAGGATCACGCCCCGCGCGCTGAGCGCCCAGAAGTTTGCGCTGACGAGGCTGCGAAGGCCGGACTCGGCGTGCACCATCGCCGCCAGGATCGGCAGCGAGACGAGGCTGCGGATGACGATCGCCTGCGTCACCGCATAATCGCCGCTGATCGATTTGATGATCGCGTCCTGTGTCGAAAAGACGAATATGCCGAGCGCGAGTGCGGCCATGCCGGCGAGGTTTCGCGTCTGAGGGCGGACGGACATGGGAGCGCCTGGGGGGTGACGGGATGCGAGGCCGGCGATGCGGGAGGAGGCTTATCGCGCGGGATGGGCGTGGGGTCCAGTCGGGGGTGGCGGGCGAGCGGCGAGCGAGGCTGGCGCACGATGAATTTAGCTTGACCTTTGGTGTCATTCCCGCGCAAGCCAACCAGCGCCGCCGCCTCTACGACCCCACCGCCTGAAACCCCCATTCCAGCAGCTTGAGCGCTTCGCTCGCGCGCTCCTTTTCCGACCGGGTTCCGTTGATGACCAGGATCAACCGATGGCCGTTCTGCACGGCCGAGCCGACGAGGCCGAAGCCGCTGGCGGCGAGGTGGCCGGTTTTGACGCCGTCGGCGCCGATGTTCATCGCCAGAAGCGGGTTGCGGTTGAGCTGGCGGACGTTATTCCAGGTGAACTCGCCCTCGCCGCAATAGCGGTAATATTGCGGATAGGTGTGGATGACGTAGGACGCGAGGCGCGCCATGTCGCGTGGGGTGACCTTCTGGGCGCCGCTGCCGTCGCCCCAGGCGTTGGCGAAATGCGAGCGGGTCATGCCGATCGCGCGGGCTTCCCTGTTCATCCGCGCGGCGAAGGCCTCCTCGCCGCCGGCGACGCGCTCGGCCAGGGCGATGGCGGCGTCATTGCCCGAGGTGATGAGAAGGCCGCGCAGCAGGTCTTCGATGCGGACCTCAGTGTTCGCCTGAGCGAACATGCTGGACCCCCCGGATTCGGCGTCGCCCTCGCGCGCCGCGCGCGGCGAGACGGTTGCAATATCGTCGAGCTTGAGGCGGCCTTCGGCGAGTTCGCGGAAGACGATCTCGGCAGTGAGGATTTTTGTCGTCGAGGCCGGCGACATCAGCGCGTCGGCGTTCTTTGCGAACAGGACGGCGCCGGTCGTGTCGTCGATCAGGAAGGCGAAAGCGGCTCTTGTTTGCGGCGGCGCAGCCGATGCGGGGTGCAGAGCCGTGAGCGGAAGCAGAAACGCGAGGGCGGTGAGGACGATGGCGCGGAGGGGGATGTTTTGGAGATTCATTTTCTCGACATTCCGGGATTTCGGTTGCATCCTATCGGGTGTGAGATCGGTTTTCGACTGGCGCGGCGTGGGCGTGGGGATAGAGCAAGACGATTGATCCAGCCGGAATTTTTCTAAAGCGTCGTTTTCCAAATTTTATTGGCCTTAAGCTATTGATATTGCGGACTCATTCCGAAGAAGGTTTTGGGGAGAGTTGGAAATAATTTGGAGAAATTTGGGAAAAGTTTGGAAATCCAAATTTTTGCGGAGCGAACGTCCGACGGGCGACGTGAGACAAACCTGCATCGCAAGTTGTTGATATCAGGCGCTCGCCGGTCAAACGCACAGCTGCGCTAAGCCAACCGCCGTCTTGGCCGGGCTTGTCCCGGCCATCCACGCGGGGAGGTTGCCGCGACCTCTCGTAGGTATGAGCAACGTCTCGGCGTGGGTGGGAGACCGGTTGTAAATTGCAGGTCCCCTACAACCCTCGCGCGTCGTGCCCGGGCTTGTCCCGGGCATCCACGCCGTGCGGAAGGCGCCAACTTCGCAGGTTTATTGCAACGGCGCGGCGTGGATGGC
>DATBZF010000076.1:0-35451 GCA_036513315.1 Roseiarcus sp. | reverse complement strand
GTCCTGCGGCAGGCGCCTTTCGGCAATGTTGAGGCCGGCCAGAATCTTTATGCGCGAGATCAGCGCCTGCGGCAGAGCCTCGGCGGGCGCCGGAACGACGCGCAGCAATCCGTCGACGCGCATGCGAACGGCGAGCCCTTTGCGCAGCGGTTCAATATGAATGTCGCTCGCGCGCAGTTCGACCGCCTTTTCAAGGAGATCATTGACCGCGCGCACCACAGGCGCGCCGCTCGCGAGGTCGCGCAAGCTGTCGATGCTTTCGTCCGCGCTGGCGGCTTTGCCCTCCGACGTCTCGGCAGTCCGCTGCTCGTCCGGGCCGAGACGCTCGGCCAACGCGGTTGCGATATCCTCGAATGAAGCCACCGCGATCTCGGCGGGCGCGCCAAGCACGAGCTCCGCGGCTCTTTGCGCCGCGAGATCGCCGGGGTCGCCGACAGCCAGACAGAACCGACCCTTTCCTTCGTCGAACGGAAAGAGAGCGGTTTCGCGAAGGAACCGTTGAGTGAAACGCTCGATGAGCGGTCGCGCGCCGATCAATTGCGGCAGCGTCAGACGCCTCATATGAAAAAAGGCGGCGACTTCGTCGGCAAAATCATGCGCCGATATGTCGCTGGCCTCCCAAACGCGGCGAAGCGACATTGCCAATCGGCTGCCGGACTCGTTCGCGGCCTCACGGGCGAGCGCGACGCCGATCAGATTTTCTCTGAGCAGATGCTCCAGAAATTCCGCTGCGATTTCGACGGGATCGCGGGCCTCCGGTGACCCCTCGTCAGTTTTCTGTGCAAGTTTCATGACCGGTTTCTTACAATACCAATACAGTAATGATGACAACTATACGACAGTAATCGTGATTGTTATTCTTGACACCCGTATTTTTTAATGATGTTTCCAGAAAATACAAGATTTGACTCTTCCTGAACACTGGATGGAAGTGTGTCGCCTGTCAGCGGTAGCGTCTCGCGTGTTGTCTTCAGGATTGCGCTTGCTGCGTCCGCCCTCCTGGCGCTGAGCGCTTGCACGGGTTCGCTGGAGCAGCGCACCGACCAGCCGCAGAACGCCGCCGACGTGATCCGTTCGGCTGATCTGCAACCGCGTTCGCTCCAGGCGACGCGGCAACCCGACGCCAATCAACCGCAAGCCAAATCATTCTCATTTTTCGGCGCCGCCGCCGGACCGGTCGCGGACGCCGCGCGGACGGAAACCGCGCCAGCCGAAGACAAGGATGGTTTCGCGCTGAATTTCGAAAACAGCCCGGTGGCGAATGTCGTCAAGGTCGTGCTCGGCGACATTATGGGCGTCGGCTATGTCATCGATCCCCGAGTGCAGGGCACGATCAGCCTGTCCTCGGGACGTCCGATCGCCAAGAAGGACATGCTGTTCGTTCTCGAGACCGCGCTGCGCGCGAACAATCTGGCGATGCTGCGCGACAGTACCGGCTATCGCATCGCCCCTTCGGCCGATTCCATCGTCGGCGCCACCGATCGCGCCGATGGCGCCAATGGCCCGGAACCCGGCTACGGCATGACGGTGATTCCCCTGCAATATGTCTCCGGCCCGACATTGGCCAAGCTGCTCGAGGGATTCGCCGCCCGTCCCGGCGCGATCCGCAGCGATCCGAGCGGACAATTGCTGCTGGTGGTGGGCAATGGCTCCGAGCGTCAATCGGCGGTGAACACGGTGCGCAGTTTCGACGTCGACTGGATGCGCGGACAATCGGTCGGCATGTATCCCGTCCAGAACAGCGCGCCGGAGCCGGTCGTCGCGGAACTCGAAAAGATCATGGATTCCGGCGACGCCGGCATGGGCCATGGCCTGGTGAAATTCCAGGCGGTGGCGCAGCAGAACGCCATCCTGGTGGTCGCCAGCAAACCGGAACTGCTCAGGACGGCGTCGATGTGGATCAGCCGGCTGGACTCGCCGAACTCCGCCAGCGCCGGCGTCAAAGTCTACAAGGTCCGCTACGGCGACGCCAAACAGATCGCCCAATTGCTCAACGACATATTCGTCAATGGCGGTAGCGGTGGAACGGTTGATTCGGCGACCAACCAGATCGCTCCGTCCTCCGGAGCCGCGGCGCTTTCGGTTACGGACCGCCTGACCGGCGGCCCGAAAGCGCAAGCCGCCGGAACGAATGGCGCGAGCGGCGCCAGTGGGACAGGCGGCAGCGCCCAGACGGCGTCAACGAGCCCCTTTGGCGCCATTCCGACCGCCGCTCTCAGCAACGCCTTCGCCGCCGCCGGTCAGGGGGGCGGCGGGCCCCCACTGCTGCCAGGCGTGCGCATTACCGCCGACACCGTCAACAATTCGATTCTGATTTACGCCAACAATGAAAATTACCGAACGATCGAACGCACCCTGAACGAACTCGACCGCCCAAAATTGCAGGTCGCGATCGACGTCACCATTGCCGAGGTCACGCTCAACGACGCCTTGAATTACGGCGTGCAATTCTATCTCTCCAGCAAGTATGGCTCGTTGATCAATTCGATCTCCGGCACGCCGACGCCCTCCAGCGGAGCGCCTCCGGGGCTCAATCTCATCGTCGGCGCCAGCCCGACGCCGCAATTCATCATCAACGCCCTGCACGCGCTGACCGACGTGAAAATCCTTTCGAATCCGTCGCTCGTCGTCGTCGACAATCAGGCCGCGACGCTGGAAGTGGGCGATCAGGTGCCGATCTCGACAGGCAGCGCGACCGTGCTGAGCGCGAGCAATACGATCGTCAATACGGTCGACTACAAAAATACCGGCATCATCTTGAACGTCCAGCCTCGGGTGAATTCCAATGGCAATGTCCTGCTCGACATCGAGCAGGAGATCAGCAGCGTGCCACAGAACAGCACCTCATTGACGCCGACGATTTCGCAACGAAGAGTGAAGAGCGAGATTTCCGTCGCGAGCGGGCAAACGGTCCTCTTGGCCGGCCTGATCAGCGACACCCAGACGAATTCGCGTTCGGGCGTTCCGATCCTTGACCAGATACCCGTGGTCGGCGCGGCCTTCGGAACGGCGACCGGAAGGTCGACGGTGCGCACCGAACTGATCATCTTCATCCGGCCGCAGATCATCCGCGACGGCGCCGACGCCTCGCGGGTCGCCGAGGAATTGCGCACGAAAATGCGTGGCGGCAAGATTGGCGCGGTGTCGTTGCCGGCCGCGCTCAATATCGGCGCCAGATCGCTGCAGTGAACATGCTGACGAGGCTATCGGCGGCAAAAAGCCGCGCAGACGGCGGCCACGGCTTTTTCAAACGCGCGGCGATCGGCGCTTTCGGTGTTTTCTGTGTCGGCGCGAGTTTCTATGTCGTTCCGGGCGTTACCGGTGCGGCAGGGGCCGCGCTGGCGCTGAACATGCTGGCGATCGCCGTCATCGACTGGCGGTTTTTCATTATTCCCGATGAATTGAGCGCGCTCGCGATTGGCTTAGGCCTGCTTGCCGTCGGCTTCGACGATCGCGGCGAAAAGCTGACGCTGGCGCTGGACGCCGTCATCCGCGGCGCGACGATGGCGGCGCTGTTCTTTGTCTTCCGCCTCGCCTATCGCCGCCTCAGAGAGCGGGAGGGGATGGGCCTTGGCGATGTCAAGCTGGCCGGCGTCGCCGGGGTCTGGCTCGATTGGCCGAGCCTGCCGATCGCCGTCGAGATCGCCGCGCTCGCCGCGCTCGGCTTCGCTCTGTCGCGCCATATCCAGGCCCGCCGCGCACTCGACCCGCTGGCCAGATTGCCCTTCGGCGCCTTCTTCGCCCCGGCGATCTGGATCTGTTGGGCTTGGGCGCGATGGTGGAGCTAAGGCGCGCCGCCGGAGTGCGTTGTGCATTCAAATAGACGCGGAAGCGCGCCGTCACGCGTGGCGACAAACCTTCATTGATCTCTTGGCGGCCATTTTGCGCGGAGGGATATCGAACTCAACGCTCTCGAGCGTTCTCCGTCCGGGCGCGAAATGATCCCATCCGGCGCCAAAACGCTCCAGAGGCGCCGCGGCGCCGCCAGCCGATCAATCGTTCTCCACTCTATCGCTCCTGGACCGGCGTCCATTCCAACGCGCGCTTCTGCGCCTCGGCGACTTCGTCCAGCGTCAGTTTGGCGGCCACCGCGTCGCGAATCCGCGTCCAGTAATCGCGCTGACGGCGGTCCGACTTCGCCGCCGCCAGATTGAGCCAGACTTCCGCCTCAACGAAATCCTGGGCTACGCCATGGCCCTTGTCATACATCAAGCCGAGCAGGAACTGCGCATCGGGATAGCCCTGGTCGGCGGCGCAGCGCAGCCATTTTGTCGCCGCGACGAAATCCTGCGGCACCCCCCGGCCGTTGGCGTACATATAGCCGAGATAGGTTTGCGCGACCGCCTCGCCAAGCTCCGCGCGGCGCAGGAAAACCGCAGCCGATCGCGTATAGTCCTGCCGCGCATAAGCCTGCATGCCCGCCCCGATCGCGTCGGCGCGCGCTGGCGAGGCGCCGCAAAATCCCGCCAACAGGAGCGCTGCGACAAAGCTGAACGCGGCCCAACGCTTCGAACGATCCCGGCGATCGCAAGCGCATTGTTTCCCCAAAAGAGCGGACCTGGTCATGAAGAGCTCCTTGTCGAACCTCGACAGACTACAACATCCGCCGCCGCGGGTCAGCGCAGGCGAGTGAACTTTCTTTGGCGGATCGCACCTTGAGGCGATGGGCGCGTTCGACGGCCGTTGGAATTCATTCGCCAGAAGAGAACTCGCGACATCGGTCGAGTTCGTGACGTTGCCGGGGGGCGCCACACTCGACCCGTCCTGTCGTGAACTCGTCAAACAGCGCCTCTAACGTCCCCGCAGGAACCTATCCATTGACCCGTCTGCGCATCATCATCGCTGGCCTTGCGACCATCGCGCCCGTGATCGCGGTGGGCGGCGCCGTCGACGCTGACGTGCGCCCAATCTCGTCCCCGACAAATGCGGCCGGGTCCTCCGCGGCGGCCGCTCCCCTGGCGATGACCGTAACCGGCTCGGCATGCGAGCCGAATGAATTGAGCGTCGTGAGCGGCCAGGCGACGTTTTCGATTCACAATGCGAGCTCCCGCCCGCTCGAATGGGAAATTCTTGATGGCGTCATGGTCGTCTACGAGCGGGAGAACATCGCGCCGGGGCTCACGCAGATACTGACGACCCGGCTGGCGCCGGGCGATTATGACATCACCTGTGGGCTGCTTGGCAATCCCAAGGGCAGGCTGCACGTCGCAGCGCTCGCCGGCGCAGACGACAAACCCTCGCAGGCCGATCTGATCGGACCGCTCGCCGAATATCGGGTTTATGCAAGCTATGAAATCGACGCGCTGGTCGACGACACGCGGCGCCTCGCGCAGGCGCTGAAGTCAAGCGATTATAACTCGGCGCGCGGTTTGTTTTCCGCGACTCACGCTCACTATGCGCGAATAGCGCCGATCGCGGTGTTTTTTCCGGATCTCGACGGCGCGGCCGAATCCAGCGCCGCGGACCGCGACGGAGGGCGGTCGGACCCTGCCGCCATGGGCTTCCGTCAACTGGAGTGGGATCTCTTTGCGGAGGCGCAGCCGCGCGATTGGCGCCCGCTCGCCGACAAGCTCGTTGCCGATGTGGTCGCCCTGCAGGCCCGGTTCGATGGCGCATCGCTCACTCCGGCGCCGACAATCGCGGGCGCGGCCGAGGCTATGGGCGCGGCTGTTTCCGAGGAATTCGGCAATGCCGGCCAATCGCCCGCTGGCGCCGGTCTTTCGGACTTCCAGGCCAATCTCGAAGGCGTCAAGAAGATCGTCGATCTGTTCCGCCCCTTGCTCGTCAAGACGGATCGCCCGCTCGTCAGCGCGCTTGCCGAGGATTTCGCAACGCTTGAAGCGACGCTCGCCAGATACAAGAACGCGGACGGCGCATTTGGATCATCCGCCAGTGTCAGCGCCGACGATCGGAAGGCGATTCAGGACGTCGCGAAGAAACTTTCAGGCGAACTCGCGTTGATCCGTGGCGCTCTTGGCTTGAGCTGACGGGAAAGGAGCCCGCCGATGGACGAAAGATCCCCCCAGAACAGGCTTTCAGGCAAGCCTCTTGCATCCCCCAATCGCAGAAAGATGATGTTGGGCCTCGGGCTTGCCGGCGGCGCGGTGGCTGGCGGCCTGACGCAAGGGTCCGCTATCGCCGCCTCGTCGCCGACGGGAGAGGAGACTGAGCCCGATCAGATGCTGGCGGCGCGCCAGCCTTTCTATGGCGTGCATCAGTCGGGGATCACAACCCCGCGGCCGCCGGCGGGCCTCGTCGTCGCCTTCGATGTGCTTGCGACGACGCGCGGCGATCTCGAGCGGCTGTTGCGCAAATTGACCGAGCGAATCGCCTTTCTCACGCAAGGCGGCCCGGCGCCGGAAGTCGATCCGAAATTTCCCGCGCTCGATTCCGGCCTGCTCGGGCCGATCGTCACGCCCGGCAATCTGACGATGACGGTCGCGGTTGGCGGGTCGCTGTTCGACGCCCGCTTCGGGCTCGCCGGCGCCAAGCCTGGCCATCTCGAGCGCATGCCGCAATTTGCCAACGATGCTTTGGAGCCTGAGTCCTGCCACGGCGATCTCATGATCCAGATCTGCTCGGATACGCCGGACACCGGCATTCACGCCTTGCGCGACGTCATCAAAAATTTCCCCGATCTGATAGCGGTGCGCTGGAAGATCGACGGTTATAATTCCAGGCCTCCGGCCGCCAACCAGCCGCCGTCGACGCCGCGCAATCTGCTCGGCTTCAAGGACGGCACCGCCAATCCCAACCCGGCCGACAATGGCGCCATGGACCGCCTGGTGTGGGTGGCGCCCGACTCGCGAGAGCCGGCCTGGACGGCGGGCGGCAGCTACCAGGTCGTGCGCATCATCCGCAATTTCGTGGAACGGTGGGATCGCACGCCGCTGCAGGAACAGCAAACGATCATCGGGCGCGAAAAGATGACCGGCGCGCCGCTGACGATGACCGCCGAGAAAGATGTTCCCGACTATGCCGGCGATCCGAAAGGCGAGCGCATCCGGCTCGACGCGCATATCCGCCTCGCCAACCCGCGCACGGCGCAGAGCCAGGCCAATCTGATCCTGCGCCGGCCCTATAATTATTCGCGCGGAATCAGCAAATCGGGCCAGCTCGACATGGGCCTGCTGTTCATCTGCTTTCAGGCCGATCTGCAAAGCGGTTTTGTCGCCGTGCAGAACCGTCTGAACGGGGAGCCTCTGGAAGAATATATCAAGCCGGTTGGCGGCGGCTTTTTCTTTGCCCTGCCTGGCGCGCCCGCGCCGGGCTCCTATCTCGGCCAATCGCTGATCGAAGCCACCGAGCCGCCGGGCGATCGCGCCCTTTCCACCCCGAGAAAGTCAAGTTGAGGGAAACACCATGAAATCGATACGCATCGCTCTTATGATTGGCGCGTCCAGCGTCGGCCTCGCCATGGCCGCGCAAGCCGCGCCGATGGATCTCGTCACGCCGGTCTCCAATTACAAGATTTTCGTCGCCAAGGGCGTTGATCGTCTCGTCGCCACCACCGCCGCGTTCACCGCGGCGGTGAAGGCCGGCGATCTCAAAAAGGCGCAGTCGCTCTACGCGCCGACCCGCGTCAATTACGAGACGATCGAACCGATCGCCGAATTATTCAACGATCTCGACGGCAGCATCGATTCCCGCGCCGACGATCACGAGAAGAAGGAAGCCGACGACGGTTTCACCGGCTTCCATCGCATCGAATACGGACTGTTCGAAAAGAAGAGCACCGAAGGGCTCGGCCCGCTCGCCGACAAGCTCAACAAGGACGTCGCCGAACTGCAGGCCCGTATCAAGACGCTGACGATCCCGGCGGAAAAAATGGTCGGCGGCGCGGCGGCGCTCATCGAGGAGGTCGGCAAGACCAAGATTACCGGCGAGGAGGACCGCTACAGCCATACCGACCTTTATGATTTCCAGGCGAATGTCGACGGCGCCAGGAAGATCGTCGATCTCCTGCATCCTCTGACAGCCAAGGCCGATCCCGCCCTGACCGCGACCGTCGACAAGAATTTTGCGACGGTCGACGCCATCCTCGCCAAATATAAGGTCGGCGCCGGTTGGGAAAGCTATGACAAGGTCACCGAGGCGGACCGCACGGCGCTGAAGGGCCCGGTCACCGCTCTGGCTGAAGACCTGTCCAAATTGCGCGGCGTGCTTGGCTTGAACTGAGCGGGGCGTCGCGGGCTTTGAAGACCCAAAGGATCGAGCCGATCGGTGGGTTGTTGAATGGGGGCGGCGAGAGATCGCCGCCGCGCACGACCGCATGCAAACAAACCTCAACAACGCCAGAGCGTGCTGCTTGCTATTGGAATCACTCTCCGTCATTGCGAGGGAGCGACGCGACGAAGCAATCCAGACTAAGCCGCGAAACGACAGGCGCGGATTGCTCCGCGCATGCCTCAAGAACCAGCCCAGACGAGGCTGACGGAGCTCAGTCTGGATTGCTTCGTCGCTTCGCTCCCTCGCAATGACGGAGATTGATTCCGATGGAAAGCGGCACGCTCTGGAGCGCATTGGCATTAAGCGGACTCGCTTGGCGTCTCGACGGCAGACGCTCAAAAGCGTCGAGATCGGATTCCTCCATCGATTTCTTCGGCGGAAGCGAGGGCGCGGAAGGATATTGAAGTCAAGGGCGACCCCACGGGGGTCGTCGCCGAAGGCGATGCGCTTCGCGCACCCTTGAGTTCGATCTCCTTCCGCGCAAAATTGCCGCCAAGAGATCAATGAAGGTTTATCGCCGTACGAAGCGGCGTCCTTTCGCGTCAACGCAAATGCAAAGCGCCTTTGTGCGTGCGGGCGAATCCTGCGCATCGGCGGCCGCCGTTGACCTCTGCGCAGCCTATTCGGAGATGAAAGCGCCACGCTCCTCATCGGGATCCGATTCGCCGAAGAACGGGAAGCGCCCCAGCCCCAGCGGCCTGATCCTCACTTTGCCCTGCTGACCGGGCTGCAGCGGCCTTTCGACTGCCGGCAACAGCATTTCGAACTCGTCGGCGTCATCATTGGCGTTGGTCACGAGCACGATGAACGGCTTGCCGGTCGGCACATGAATTTCCGCGGGCGTGAACTTGTGGTTCTTGAGGGTGATTTCATAGGTCGCGATATCCTCGGCGCGCGCGACGCCGGCGAAAGTCAGGCTCAGCGCGGCAAGGGCGATCGAGCGGAAAATGGATCGGGACACAATGCTCTCCATTTGCGGGTTGGTTGGCGTCCCCGCGAGGCTCATTCGTTGCGAAGCGGCTTCCGACGGCCTTGACCCTATGAAAACGCCGGCCCGCTCAGCGGGCCGGCGCTCTCACGAGCGATGTTGGCCGTTTCTTGTCCTGGCCTATTCGCCAATCACCTGTCGAAGTCGAAGAGGTCCCATAGGTCGCCAACCGCCGGGGAATTGACCGGCACGTAGGGATTCGCCTCAGCCAGCGGGTTGGGCAAATTATCGCGGCTGCGATTGGTGATCGGGCTCAGGCGCCAGTTCCGCTCGATGAACTTCGAGATCGAAACGTGGTCGGTGTAGGAATGCGAGATGTGGCCGCGTTTGCTGAACGGCGACACCACGATCATCGGGATGCGGGTGCCGTCGCCGAAGAAGTCGAGCGGCTGAACGTAGCCCGAGTCCCAATAACCGCCGCCTTCATCGAAGGTGATGAAGATCGCGGTATCGGCCGCCAAGCTCTTGTTGCCCTCGACCGCATCGACGATCTTCTTGACGAAGCCCTCAAAGAGAATGAGCTTCGAAGAAGCGGGGTGACCGTCGACCAAGCCGCTGGGCTTGACATAGGTGACCGCCGGAAGCTCGCCCGCCGCGATTCCCGTGTAGAGATCCGCGGTGTCTTTCAGGTGCGCTGTGCGAACCGCTTCATTGGTCATGATGTCGGTCGAATATTGCGCCCAATTGCAGATGTTGCAATATTCGTCGGTCGGGCTCGCGTCGTATTTGTCTTTCAGATATTCGTTGAACTGGTCGCCGTAATAGACCCACGACACGTTGTTGGCGAGAAGGAGATCGCCGATGGTCCTGACGTTCGACGGCGGGATCGTGTAGACGTAATTGCTCGGATTGGTGTCGGTATACGCGTTCGAGCCGTCGCCGAAATAGCCGGGATTGTAGTTGTTGACGAGATAGAAGTGATCGTCCTGGCACTTCGGCTTCACCGGATTGGGCAGGCCTTTGAGATAGTTGGTCTCTGAGCCGACGCCCGGCTGCGATTCATCCGAGCAATTCACATACGAGCCGCCTCCGTAGTTCGCGGCGGGCGAGGTCGCATTCGGCTTTCCGCTGCCGCCGCCGTAACCGTCCTGCGTGTAATAATTGTTGGTTCCAGGCTGCGGATCGGGATTTTCGATTTCGCTCAAGGCGCTGCTGAAACCGACAACCGGCGTTCCCGGCGCCGCGGGATTGACCGGGTTGTCGGGCGGGGCGATCGGCTTGCCGGCGCCGTTGGAGAACCAGATCGCATCCGCCGTTCCCAGCATGATGTGATTGGCGCCCGTGCCGCCCTTGACCGACTGATGGAAATTGTCGCTCATCGAATATGTGTCGGCGAGAGACTTGAGATAGGGCGCATCGCCGTTCTGGACGTTGTAGAAGCCCATCGCGGTCGACCCCTCTCCGGTGGTCGCGTCGGTGAATCCGGCGGGTTGCGCGGCGCCGTTCGAACCGGCCCCGATCGTCGCTTCAACCCAGGGATAGAGGTCCGACTTGCAGCCGAAGTCCTCGCCCTTTTTGGCCTTCGACGCGTCGCAGTCGAGCTGCTGCTGCATCTGCATGAAACGATGCACCGGGCTCGCCGCATAGGCGTCATAGGGGTATTTCGGATTGGTGAGCTGATAGGGCCCCGGCGGAAGCGTGGTCGCGCCCTGCCCGTCGTAGCTGACGCGCTGATCCGGCGTCTTGTTGGTTTGTCCGGTGCCGCCGGTCAGCAGATATTGGAAATATTCGGGGGCGAGGCCGTTTTCGACATTGGCGGCTTCGAGCTTGGCGACATTGGCCGGCGTATTGCAGGTCGTACCCGTCGTGATGCCGAGGAACTGGCACGCGTAAGGCGTCGACGTGCCGCCGACGAGCGCCGGCGGAAGCACGACATAGGGCGCCTTGGTCGGCGCGATTTCATAGGTGAAATAGTTCGAGGCGCTGTATTGCAGGGCCTTGCCGTAATTGACGCCGGGCGAACCGTCAGCTTTGACGATGCCTTCCGACAAAAGGTTCAGGACTTTTTCTTCCGACCTGACCGGCTTGTAGGTCGCGAACACATGATCGAAACTGCGGTTCTCGCCGATGATGACGATCACGTGTTTGATAGGCGAAGCCGTCGGCTTTTCGCCTTGAGCGGCGAAAGCCGGTGAGATTGAACTCCAGACCAGGCCGCTGACCGCGGCGCAAGCAAGCAATTGCCGTCTTAGACTGCCCCGTTGAAATGAACTCTTTTGCATATTCGACCCCTCTTGCTCCAGTGAGGATTTCTCCCCGCCAAGCGAATGTAGGGCGTCAATTTCTCTGTTTGTTGACGCAAAGGTGATGGCTGCGTGACGAGATAATCTTTGCAAAAACAATTGCCGCGGCGACTGACCCGCTGATCTCCAGCTAAAGATGACAGAACGAATGCGAACGAGGCGCGGTTTGCGCCTCGCCACATCGCCAGTTTTGTCGCCCGGGACGAGGTCCGTCGCGACGACGCGTCAACCAGGAAAATATAAAGCGATGAAGCCGCTTTTCGAAACGCGCAATGCGCGAGTGCGTGATTCAGGTCTTGGATTTGGCGATCGCGCACGCGCTATCTTGCAGATCCTCGGCATGGCCCCCGGCGGCCTGGTCTGCATGGTCGGCAAGCAGGATGAACCCTGGTTTGCCGGTGAAATTCGCGGCGACCGCGGCGAGCGACCAGCGCCCCATCTCAGTCTTGGCGCCATCGATGCCGTCGGCGAGCAGGCGAAACGGCGACTGGTCGGTAAGATCGTTCGAATCCAGCCTGCGGACCCAATAGGGCCTGCCCTTCAGCATTGTCTTCATCGGACGCCACGTCGTATCCAGCGAATCCGCATAGGATGCGAGCGTCGCGGCGACATCTTTGTCCAGGCAGTCGACAAACAGGTGGAGCTGATCCTGATCGCGAGCGATCATCGAATTGACTGTGATGGCGAGCGCCTCGCGCGGCACCGCCTGCCTGAGGTGAAACGCCACATTCGCCCGCGCCGCCCAGGCGGCGGCGAAATAATTAGGTTCGTCTGGCGCAAGCAGGACGGGATCTTCGATGCCGGTGACGACATGCGTCGGAATCGCCAGCATCCGTCCAGGCCCGTTCATGTCTTTCAGCAGCGCCACGCCACGGTCCCAACCGGACGAGACATCGACGCTGTCGCAGGGAATTGGCGCTTCGGATTTCGTCAGATGGCGCAGGCATTTGAGGTTCACGATATTCCAGAGGGTGTTGCGGTCGGCATAGGCGGGTTGGACAGTGAAGGCGGCGAAAGCCGCGACAGACGCGGCGACAAGCCAGACGCGCGCCGCCCGTTCCTCAATCGTCATGTTCTCGCTCCATAGCTGGTTCAGGGTGAACCGGCTTGGCTATAGAGCGCTTTCACGACTGTCATATTGCAGCAACACAAATTGCCAGCGTGATGACAAAGGAACGCTGACCCCGGATCGACGCCAGGCCGTGTTCGATCCGCCCCCGGAGACGAGACGCGAGCGCCCGAGGCAGTCAATGGTCAGCTAATTATTGGCATTGCGCCCTCGCGAAAAGAGGCGCTGATAATCAAGAGGGGGACTCAAGGGAGGCGACGATGGTCATAATTCCGGTCGTGCTTGTAATAGTCGGGATTCTGGGACTCGTGTATTGGCTCGACAAGCGCAGCCCCTCGGCCTAGCTGAAACAGCCGCCGGCGCGGCCTCGGCGGCGCGCGGTCGGCTGACGGTCGAAGCCCGTTGCACTGTCTGCCCAGTCGAGCGCGTCAACGTGATTTACGGCAAAGGATCAGTGGACAATAGGGTCCGCGGGAGCCATTGCCCCGCATTGATAGGCCGAAGACACGACCGCCCCCACCATCAAACGCAGCGCCTCAAGAAAACTCTTGATCAGCGAGCGCCGTCCAGACATGACAGCGCCGATGCAGGTCATTCGACGGTCAATGTTACCGTCAGGCGGTTTAGGGGCCCGGGAGATGACTCATTGGCCCCAACCGGTGCAAAGATAGCGAGGCAGTCGAACGGTTTGCCAGATGGGCATTCGCCTCACGTCGCGAAGGGGTCGGAAATGACGACGTCTATTGTGCTGACTTTCATCGGTCATGACAGACCCGGTCTTGTGAACGCAATTTCGGCAAAAGTCGCCGCGTCCGGCGGAGCCTGGCTGGAGAGCCGACTGGCCCATCTGGCGGGCGAATTTGCGGGCATCGTGCTTGTCAAGATTCCAGAATCGAACATCGCGGGCCTGACCGCCGCCTTACGCGATCTCGAGGCGGCGGGCCTCCGCGTCGTAGTCGAACGGAGTTCTGGCGCCGAATCCCCAGGCAACCGCAAGACCGTAAAGTTGGAACTCGTCGGCAACGAGCGCCCGGGCATTGTCCGCGACGTTACCCGGGCCCTGAGCCAGTTAGGCGTCAACATCGAAGAATTCGCCAGCAGCATTGAAGGCGCCCCTTTTTCGGGCGCGGAATTGTTCCGCGCGTCAGCGCAACTTCGCGTGCCGGACGATCTCTCCGGCGATGACTTGCGCAAAACCCTGGAACGGCTGGCGGCCGAAATCATGGTCGATCTCACTGTCACCGCAGGCGACTCATAAGAGGCAAATTCGATCAACCCTGCGCAGCATGCGCCGTATTGGACACAACGCGAGGACGTATCGATTGAAGCGAGAGCGATTTCAAATGAGGTCTGGAAAATGAAGGTCACAATCGAGATCGACTGCACGCCGCTAGAAGCGAGACAGTACTTTGGACTGCCTGACGTACAGCCTATGCAAGCGGCCATGCTTGCGGAGGTGGAAAAGAGGATGACGGCGGAGGTCGAGAAGTTCTCGCCTGAAGGACTTATGAACGCCTGGTTTTCAAATAGCGCCCAGGGCGCCGATTGGTTCCGCGATATGCTTCAAGGTTTCTTCGCGAAGGCCGGCGCCGTCGATACTCGGGTCGACAAGCAGGCGGCTCAGAAGAAGGATTGAATCGCCCGCGAAGTATGTCTTTAAGCAGCAGATAGGCGGATCGCAACGAGATTGACGAATCCGCGGAGGGCTTCAGGGAGCTTATCGCAGCGCGTGCGCCTTTGCCGCGCCGATGTTCTGACAGCTGACGGGCGCGAGCATCCAAAGTCCGACCCCTAATGGGACCGCACCGCACCTCATATTGGCGGCGGACGCAGCCTGCGCGAACCAGTCTGCGGCCGTTCGACCGGTTTTAGTCGCCAAGCCGTCATTCCGTTTCAGCCAAGCTTCAAAGACGAATAAAGTCGGGACCGGCTAGTCGCCACGCACTCTAGCTTTTGGGATCGCGTTAGGCCGCCGCTTTTGCGACCATGTCCAGCCACCTACCATTAAATTGATCGACAAGAGCGTGCTCCAGGGGGCCCGCGTTATTGCGCAGCGGCTTGGCTCGCTCAACGAGGATCTCGTCGGCTCCGGACGTAAGCGCCGCTAGAGTCTCTGCGATGAAGTCGTCGAGCGGCATGGCCGCCTCAGCGTCTTGACTATTAAGAAGCTCGGTCCGCACCCATGGCGGAGCGATTTCCAGCACTCGCACGCCTGTATCTTTCAGCAGAAACCGTTGCGAGAGCGCGTAGGAGTGCAACGCCGCCTTGGTCGCGGAATAGACTGCGGTCTGGGCGAGCGGCGTGAAGCCGAGGACCGAGCTAACGTAAGCCACAACTGGATTCTTGCGCGTTTTAAGGTGTTCAACAAGCGCCGACGTCATCCGAAGGGGGCCCATCAGGTTGGTCGCGATGGTGGCGACCGTGAGCGCGTCATCGAGCGGGCCGGCGGCTCGGTCGAACTCCATGATCCCAGCATTGTTGATCAGGACGTTGAGGTCGGGGTATTCGCCGATTAAACGCTCCGCCGCGCGCTCAATGCTTGCCGGATCGGTGATGTCGAGTTCGATCGCCTTCATCCCGGGGTTGGCGGAGATCACAGTGTTGATACGGTCGCGACGGCGACCGGAGATGATCACCTCGTTGCCAAGCCTATGAAGGGCTTCCGCTAGGCCGCGACCAATGCCTGAGCCGCCGCCGGTGATGAAGATGGTGTTGCCAGTGAGGTTCATGATCGTCTCCTTTATATGATGGCGGTTCCGATGCGGCCGCGCTTGAGCGCTTGGCTCTGAGCAGTCGCTGCCGAATGGCCTGGGCTAGTGGCGTTGTTCCGACCAAGAGGCACATTCCGCGGCATACCCCTCGGCCCCGTGGCTTTTGGCGGCGTGAGGGCGTCAAGATGCTCGAAGCGACCGAAGCCGGGCAGATCGTCAGCGACGAGACTGGTGTGTTTGGCGAGCCGCCGCCAAGTCGGGTCGAAAGCGTGAAGGCCTTCCGGCCACAGACTCAGGCGGAGCGAATCGGACCCCTGGCGGGAATCCCTCTCGCGGCGCGCGTCACGAATCGCGACCCCATCCACCGTGCGGATCTCCGGGCGAATAAGAATGGCGGCGTCCACGGACATGACTCGTTCTCCACCGATCAGTTGGACTGAAGGTGGGTAGGCGACGAGACAGCTCAAATGTCAGATAGGCAGCGTTTTAGGACATTTCGTATCGAGAATAGCCGACGGTCAAGGCGTGATGGCGCTTTCCCCGATGTCGATCGTTTCCCCGCCCGCCGCCCGGCGTATGGCCTGTGGCGGTGCTCCGAAGGCGCGCACGAAAGCCCGTCGCATCCGATCGCGATCGGCAAAGCCGGTCTGTCGAGCGACGACTTCCATGGGATGACGGCTTTGCTCCATCATCAGTCGGGCAGCCTCGATGCGGAGCCGCTCGATCGCCTTGGCCGGCGACTGCCCGGTTTCGGCCTGGAACGTTCGACTGAACTGTCGGGGACTGAGGTTTGCAGCTTTCGCCAGTAGCGGGACCGAGAGCGGCGTATGGAGATTTCGCCGTGCGTAGGTCAAAGCGCGCTGAATTCGGTCCGTCTTAGGCTCCAAATCGAGAAGCCCCGAGAACTGCGACTGACCGCCCGCGCGCCGATGGTAAACAACCATTTTCCTCGCCACGGTCCTCGCTACCTCTGCGCCGAGATCCTGCTCGACCAGGGCGAGCGCAAGATCGATTACGGCGGCGGCGCCGGCCGACGTCCAGATCGGCCCGTCGGCGATGAAGATGCGGTCCGCCTCTACCTTCACCTTGGGAAAGCGTGTCGCGAGATCCCGCGCGTAAAACCAATGGGTCGTTGCGCGGCGCCCGTCGAGCAAGCCCGCCTCGGCTAGGACGAACGCGCCGGTACAGGCGGCGACAACGCGCCGACATTTCTGGGGCGCGTCGCGTAGAATCTCGATGAGATTGGATGAAGTTGTCGCAACCTCGGCCCCCGCCCCGATGATGAGAGTGTCGTAGTCCGAAGTGGTGACCCGGGCAGTCTCAACGGTGACCCCGATCGAGCTCTTCACCGGACCTCCGACCTCCGACAAGATTTCCACACCGTAGGCGGGAGCGTTCGTCCCCCGATTGACGAACTCCAGAACGGTGAGCGCCGCCAGGGAGAGCACGTTGAAGCCGGGATAGACGATGAAACCGATGCGCTGCATGGAATGCTCCGTCGTGGCCTAAAACGCCGCTTATATGACATTTGCGCCACATCGTCGCAACCTATCTCTTGTTCCAGTCCTTCAAACTCCTTCAACGATGGAGCAAAAAATGTCCTCGAAGACCTTGTACACCGCGCAAGTCCATACAACCGGCGGCCGCGACGGCGCGGCGCGGAGTGCGGACGGGCAGCTCAATATTCAGCTTTCTTCGCCCGGCTCGAAACGCCCCGGCACGAACCCGGAGCAGTTGTTCGCGGCTGGCTGGTCGGCCTGCTTCGAAGGCGCGCTTAGCCTCGCCGCCAAGGATTCGGGCGTCAAGCTTCCCGACGAGACTGCCGTCAACGCCGAGGTCGATCTAAACCTCGGCGACGATGGCTTCTTCCTCACAGCGAGGCTTGAGGTCAGCTTGCCCGGCCTCGGCAAGGATGTCGCGCAGTCGCTCGTCGATCGCGCGCATCAGATCTGCCCCTATTCAAAGATGGCCCGCAAAGGAATCGCGGCCAACGTCACGTTGGCGTAGCGATCGGGAGGCTTTGAGCAGCCTTCGAGCGGCGCCGAGCCGAAAACGGATTGAAGCCTGCCGCTGGCGCCCGCCCCGCTGAATCCCCATGGGCTTTGTATGGCGGCAAAACAGGAGAAGGATGAAACAGGAGAACGATCATGTCTATCACCAATTCGAGCATTCGCCGGCGAGACTTCATCGCCCGTTCGCTGATTGGAGCCATCGGCCTCGGCCTTCCGGTTGCAGCGAACGCAGCCTCGGCTCAGGCCCCGGAAACTAAAGGAAGCTTGCCCGACGACACTTCTATCCGGCCGTTCCAGATCAACGTTCCCGAATCGGCTGTCGAGGACCTTCGTCGCCGACTGTACGCCACGCGCTGGCCCGATCGCGAGACGGTGGCCGATGCATCGCAAGGCGTGCAGCTCGCCAGACTGCGGGCGTTGTGCGACTACTGGGCTACGTCCTATGACTGGCGCAAGATCGAGCGGCGCCTGAACGCGCTCCCGCAGTTCGTCACGCAGATCGATGGCCTCGACATTCACTTCATCCACGTCCGCTCGAGCAACCCCGATGCGCTGCCTATAATCATCACGCACGGCTGGCCCGGCTCGATCCTCGAGATGATCAAGACCATCGGCCCGCTGACAGACCCGGTCGCACACGGCGGTCGCTCGGAAGACGCGTTCCATGTCGTCATTCCGTCGATCCCGGGCTACGGCTTCTCGGAAAAGCCGCGCGAGCTCGGCTGGGGCCCTGACCGAGTCGCCCGCGCCTGGAACGTCCTGATGAAGCGGCTCGGATATGCCCGATACGTCTCACAGGGCGGCGACCACGGCTCGGTGATCTCCGACGCGCTTGCCCGCCAGGCGCCCGCAGGCCTCTTGGGCATCCATGTCAACATGCCGCCGACCATCCCCGCCGAATACGTGAAGGCCATCAACGCCGGAGACCCAGCGCCCCCGAGCCTATCTGAGCCGGAAAGGGCAGCCTTCGAGACGCTCGGCAAGTTCTTCACTCGCAACGCGGCCTATGGCGCGCTGATGGTGACGCGTCCGCAGACGATCGGCTATGCGCTCTGCGACTCGCCCGTCTCGCTGGCCGCGTTTATGTACGAAAAGATCGCCGAATGGACGGACAGCGGCGGCGAGCCGGAGTGCGTGCTCACGAGGGACGAGATCTTGGATGATATCTCGCTGTACTGGTTCACCGGTACCGGCGCATCCTCAAGCCGCTTCTACTGGGAAAACAACAACAATAACTTCAGCGCGGCCGCGCAGAAGACGGCCGAGATCACGATCCCGGTCGCAGTCACGGTGTTTCCCGGCGAGATCTATCGCGCGCCGAAGACATGGACGCAGCGCGCATATCCGACGCTCGCGTATTTCCATGAAGTCGACAAGGGCGGTCACTTCGCCGCTTGGGAGCAGCCGTTGCTATTCGCTATGGAAATGCAGGCGGCGTTTTCATCGCTGCGCTGAGCTTCAAGGCCCTCACCGGATGGGTGCGATCCATCCGGCAGTGCTTGCCAAAAATCGCGATCGCGAAGCATCGAAGGAAACGCGCGCTAAGCGCGATACGTCGCAAACCGCACCAAGTCGCTAGCGAGACCTCGCGGGCCAATGCCTTCCGTTTGTTGTCAGGCCGGAAGACCGGCTTGCGCCAAACGCTCCCCGAGTTGCGTTCGCAACCCGACGTCCCGAAAACGCTCTTTGTCGAGGAACTTCGCGACACTCATGCCAGGATAGCCTCCGACCGCCTCGTTGCAGAGTTTGCTCGCCTCGGCCACACGACCGAGGGCCATTAGACACGCGGCGCGATAAAGGCGCGACCGATAGGTCGGGTAAACCAGAAACTCAAAAACCTCTAGCGATTCCAAATAGCGACCGAGCGCATAGAGGGCGACGCCGCGTTCCTCCACGCAAAAAACCGGCAGCAAGGGATCGAGGTTTTCCGCTTCATCCATTAGCGCGAGGGCGGTATCTGGTTCTCCAAGGAAGGTCATAACCGCAGCAGAGCGCGCAGTTATGTAGGCGTCGGACGGATTCATTTGCCGCGCGCGCACCATCAGCGCTTTTGCCGTCTCGTCATTGCCGTTGAGAAATTCCAAAAAGCCAAGGATGCGGTTTGACTCTGCGTCGCAAGGGTCGAGCTCGATTGCCTTCCGAGCGCTGCTCAAGGCCTCGCCGAAATCGAACTCCGGTAACCAAGACGCCGCGCACACCCGCCACGCATAGGCGGGGGCGTAATTGGGGTCGGCCTCGATCGCCTTCGAGAACCATTTGACCGCTTGCCGCGCATTGTCGTCTGTTACGCCGCCGAGCCGATGATAATCGATGCCGCGAAGCACGCACTCAAACGCTTCGTAAGTCTCCGGCGGCCGGCGACGCAGTGCGATTAAGCTGGCGTCCTCCAGCCGTCCGACGACCGTCGCGGCGATTTTTGCGGCCGTTCCTTCGAGCGCATCCCAAAGCTCCTCGGACGCGCGCGTGAATTTATCGCTCCAAACAACCGTGCCCACCTCGGTTTCCGAGAGCGTCAGCGCAATTTTGATGTTCCCGCCAATTTTGCGGACTTGGCCATCGAGCACGTAGCGGACCCTCAGCGCATCACCGATCTTGACGGGGTCCGAAGCGGAGCCGGCGATCCCGAAACTCGCGCTACGGGAAGCGACATGAACCCGGCGAAAACGCCCAAATTCAACGATCAGCTCTTCCGTCAAACCCTCTGCAAGGAACCGCTGATCTTCGTCCGCGCCTGCCGCGACCCGGAAGGGCATTACGGCGAGCGACGAAGGCTGCTTTGCATTGTTGCCCGCTTGGCGCGTCGGCGTCGCAAGAAGACGATGCGGCCCGATTTCGCCGCGGATCTGATAGACCCGGACAGGCTCGGATAAGTTCTTGAATGTACGCTCGCCAAGGTCATCGAATATGAATGGGGAATTGCGTCGCACCTGGTCGAAAAGCGACCCGCTCACCCATATTGCGCCGGGCGCGGCCCCTTGCTGCAACCGCGCTGTCAAATTGACGCCGTCGCCAAGCAGGTCGCCGTCGCGCTCGGCAACGTCGGCGAGGTGAACGCCGAACCGCATCTTGAGCGGCGCTTCGCTTTCTTCTTTAATCGTCGCCAAGTCGACGCCGATACCGACTGCGCAGCGCAACGCATTGATGGGGCTCGCGAACTCTACCAACGTCGCATCCCCCGCCTTATTGAAGATTCGGCCGTCAAAGGTGGTCACGTTTCGCTCGACCACGGCATCGCAGGCGACCAATCGCGCCAGAGCCTCCTCTTCCGACCTCTCCATCATCGCGGAGTAGCCGACGATGTCGCCAACCATGATCGTAGCCATTCGCCGTTTCATCGAATGCATTCCTAACTCGAAGGCGTGCAGCAAGCTTGGGCCAACGCCTGCGTCAAGGCAAGTGAGCCCTAAACCGAGCGAGAAATCCATCGTCGGGCGGGCGGAGACCAACGACAACTGAAACGGTCGAGTGTGATCCATCGTTTCGCATGGCGGAGCGTGTTTCACCACTGAGACCTTTGTCAATGATGGCCTTTCAGGCCACCGCCGAAGGCGGCGACCGCTTTGCGGTCGTCATTGACAAAGGTCTCAGCGGTGAAACACGCTCCGCCATGCGAAACAATGGATCACACTCGACCGTTTCAGTTGGTGTTGGTCTCGCGCTGGCGCGGCCCGCGCCTTGAGAACCGGCCCGGACGAATGATGTTGAAGCATTTATCTCCTATCCTGCACCTCCTTCCTATTGCAGGCCCGATCAACGAAATTGTGAACCTGCAGAGCAATGACGGCGCGTGGTTTCATCTACTCACGCAATGGCGCGCAGATCCGGGTGGAGGATGTCCGCCAGTTCCAGCGCGGCGATTTCGAACGCCGCTTTATGCAGGCGACTGGTGTGCGCTTCGCGGCGCATGCACGCGCGTTGCCGAAGGGGATCGTGCCGGGCGCATGACGCGGCGGGATCGCGACCGTCCCGGTCGTCTCTGAACGCCGGCTTTCTTCAACCAGCCTCGCAGGAGCGGGCGAGGCGCCCATAGGCGCTAACTTAGCGCCCTCTCGTCAGAGGTCTGCGCCGCCCCTCATCCGGCGCTTCGCGCCACCTTCTCCCCGCAAGCGGGGCGAAGGGGTGCGCGCTCCCTGACGGCGCATGCTTGCCGTCGGACTGCCCGGCGGCTGGCGGGCGTCGCGAGGCGGGGCGCCCGTCGATCAAATCGCCCGCCTCAAAACAATCTCTTTCTGAAAATCCATATATTTGCTAGTATGGGGCCAGTCGCTCTCCAGCGGCGCGTTCAATTTCGAGAGGAAGCCGCATCGTTCCGAAAAAAGCGATTTCCAAACTTTTTCGACATTAAATTATTGATATTATTCATTTAATCTAGATAAGAAAAATTGGAAAGGTTTGGAAAAATTTGGAAATCCAAGCCTTTTTCTTTGGCCCTTACCGCCGCCCACGCTACTTCCCTTTGGATTTCTGATAATCCTTGATGTCGGTGAAGGCGATCTGGGGCCAGCGTTCGGTCTCGTAGCGCAGATTGAACGCCGAACTCGCCATGAAGACGGGGGCGCCGTCGAGATCGGCGGCCATCGACGAGGGATAGGAATTGACGAACCTGTCGAGCTCGGCGCGATCATCGGCGCTGACCCAGCGGCAGATTTCAAAGCGGCTCTGCTCGAAAGAAACCGGCAGGCCATATTCGGCGTCGAGCCGCTCGGTCAGCACATCGAGCTGCAATGCGCCGACGACGCCGACGATCGCGCTGGCGCCGTCATGCGGCAGGAACACCTGGACGACGCCCTCCTCGGCCATCTGCTGCAAGGCGTCGCGCAGCTTCTTGGCCTTCATCGCATCGGCGAGCTTGACGCGGCGCAGGATTTCCGGCGCAAAACTCGGCACGCCGCGAAACACGATATCCTCGCCCTCGCTCATCGTATCGCCGATGCGCAGCAGGCCGTGATTGGGAATGCCGACGACGTCGCCGGCGAAAGCCTCTTCGGCGAGCGAGCGATCCTGCGCGAAGAAGAATTGCGGCGCCGACAGCGTGATCGACTTGCCGGTGCGCACCAGCTTGGCCCGCATGCCGCGCGACAGCCTGCCCGAACAGACGCGCATGAAGGCGATGCGGTCACGGTGGTTGGGATCCATATTGGCCTGGATCTTGAAAACGAAGCCGGTCATCTTCGGCTCGTTGGCGGCGACGATGCGCCCGTCCGCCGCCTGCGCGCGTGGCGGCGGCGCAAATTCCGCCATGGCGTCGATGAGGTCCTTGACGCCGAAATCACGCAAGGCGCTGCCGAACAGGACCGGCGTCAGATGTCCTTCGAGAAACGCCGCCTTGTCGAACGGGCGGCAGCCTTCGACGGCAAGCGTCAGCTCCTCGATCGCAGCTTGCCGTTCGTGCTCGGGCAGCAGCGCGGCGATGGCGGGATCGTCGGGGCCGGAGACGGAAATGTCGGAACTGTCCTTCTGCAGTTTGCGCAGCGTTTTGGCGCGTATGTCATAGGCGCCGGCGAGCGCGCGGCCGCGGCCGATCGTCCAGGTCAAAGGCGCAGTGTCGAGCGCCAGCGTTTTCTCGATTTCGTCGAGCAGGTCGAACGGATCGCGCGTCTCGCGGTCCATCTTGTTGATGAAGGTGACGATCGGAATGTCGCGCAGGCGGCAGACTTCGAACAATTTGCGGGTGCGCGCCTCGATGCCCTTGGCCGCGTCGATCACCATCACGGCCGAATCGACCGCCGTCAGCGTGCGATAAGTGTCTTCGGAAAAGTCTTCGTGGCCGGGCGTGTCGAGCAGGTTGAAGACGCAATCGGCATATTCGAAGGTCATCACCGAGGTGACGACGGAAATGCCGCGCTCGCGCTCGATGCCCATCCAGTCCGAGCGGGTCTGGCGCCGGTTGGCCTTGGCGCGCACTTCGCCGGCAAGCTGAATGGCGCCGCCAAACAGCAATATCTTTTCGGTGAGGGTCGTCTTGCCGGCGTCGGGATGCGAGATGATCGCGAAAGTGCGCCGGCGCGCGACGGGGTCAGGTTCGTTCATGGTTCCGGAGGGTTGGGGGAAAGCGTGGCGCCTCCCTTATCCCGCCTGCGCGGCGAGGGGAAGGGCGGGCGGGCGTTTGCGGCGGATGGAGCGAATGACCGAGGGCGGATTCCCTCATTGTTTGCATGGCGGAGCGTGTGCGCGAGAGGAATTCGAAGTCAAGGATCGCCTTTCAGGCGACCGCCGAAGGCGGCGAGCGCTTCGCGCTCGTCCTTGAGTTCGAATTCCTCTCGCGCATAATCGCCTCCATGCAATCAATGAGTAGCTGTCGCCACAGTCGGCGTCCGTTACGGGTGAGTTCGAAACCCTACGTCCACGCCAACCACAGCGCCCCCAGCACGAGCGTGATCAGCGTCAGCGGCGCGCCGACTCGAAAATAGTCCCAGAAGCTGATGGCGATCCCCGACGCCGCCGCCCTTTGTACGACGATAAGATTGGCGATCGATCCCAGCACGGTGAAATTGCCGGCCAGCGTCGAGGCCATCGCTACCGTGAGCCAGGCGCGGGTGGGATCGGCGAGAGGCTCGACGAACGGCTTCATCATCAGCACCGCCGGCACATTGCTGACGAGGTTGGAAAGCACCGCGGTGACGGCAGTCAGGACAGGCAATTGATCGAGATGCAGCCGACCGACGGCGGCGACGACATCGGGGGTCAGCAGCGCATGCTGCGCGCCCGCGACGATGATGAACAGGCCGGCGAACATCAGCAGCAGCGACCAGTCGATCTCGGCATAGACGCGCTGGCTCTTCACCCGCCGGGTCAGCAGCAGCAGGGCGCCGATGATGATCGCAGCCTTGGCGGGCGGCTGGCCGGCGAAGAACAGCGCAATCATCAACGCGGTGGCGATCAGCGAGCGGATGACCAACGCGCGGTTGAAGCGCAAAGCAGGCGGGACGGCGGCGAGCGGCGCCGCGTCCACGAATTCCTCGCGATGGAAAAGCACGATCAGCGCGATCGTGACCGCCAGCCCGGCCAGCGCCACCGGCCCGAGCGCGATGGCGAAACTCGGATAAGGAATATGCGAGAAACTGCCGATCATGATGTTCTGCGGATTGCCGGTGATGGTGGCGGTCGAGCCGACGTTCGAGGCCATCGCCACCGCCAGCAGATAGGGAACGGGCTTGCGTCCCATCGCCATCGTCAAGCGCAGCACCAGCGGCGCGAGCACCAGGCAGATCGCATCATTGACCAGGAAGGCGGACAGCAGTCCGGAGGTCAGAACGACGCCGGCGAGCAGGACCAGCGGGCCTTTGGCGCGCGCCACCACCCAGGCATTGGCGATCGCGAAGAAGCCGGAAAGTCTGAGATTGGCGACGACGATCATCATGCCGAGCAGCAGGACGATGGTGTCGAGATCGACCGCTCTATAAGCATCGTCGAGCGAAAGGGCGCCCGAGCCGACCATCAGGCCGGCGCCGACCAGCGCAATGCCGGCCCGGTCGATGCTGAGGCCGGGAATTCTGCCGATCGCCAAAGCGAGGTAGCTGCCGATGAAAATCGCCGCCGCCGCCGCGACATGACCCTCCGCGCCGAGCCGGTCGCCGGCCGGCAGCAGGCCGGGCGCCAGAGCGGCGGCGACGGCGCCGAGGACGATGAGCCCGACGAGCAGAATGCTAAAGACGCGCGGCCAATGTATCGGGCTGGTCGTCACGATCCGCCCGGCGTCCCGATGACATGGCGCAAGGTCGGCGCGCGCCCGATGAGGGTCGCAACGGGCAAGGACAGGCGTGCGGTAGGCGGTTCGTTCATGGGGCGTCTCTTAGGCGTTCCCGCGCGTCGACGAAAGACCGCTTTGCGAGGTTGGCGCAAAGGGGAGTATGGAGGAGCGGCGCGCCAACGCCCGCGCGCCAGGAATGTTCCATTTCGATGTCCGCTCCGCTTCGCCCTCAGGATCGACCCTTGTTCGATGCAGCGTTTCAGGCGCGTTTCGGCCAATTGCTGGCCTGGCGCCGCGACGTTCGGCGTTTTCGCAGCGACGCGGTCCCAGAGGAACTCCTGGCGTCCCTGCTGGAACTTACCCGGCTTGCGCCGTCGGTCGGCAATTGCCAGCCGACCCGCTGGGCGCGCGTCGACGATTCCAGCCGGCGCGCCGCCATCGCCGCCAATTTCGAAGCCGCCAATCGCGCGGCGCTGGCGACTTACGACGGCGAACGGGCGCAGACCTATGCGCGGCTGAAGCTCGAAGGGCTGCGCGAGGCCCCCGTTCATCTCGCGGTTTTTTGCGACGAAGAAACGCCGCAGGGCCACGGGCTCGGCGCGCGGACGATGCCGCAGACGCGCCGCTATTCGGCGATCTGCGCGCTGCATACGTTCTGGCTTGCCGCGCGCATGCATGGGCTCGGCGTCGGCTGGGTTTCGATCCTCGACCCCAGCGATATTCCCGCCATCCTCGATATCCCGCCAGATTGGTCGTTCATCGCCTATCTCTGCGTCGGGTGGCCGCGAGAAGAACATCTGACGCCCGAACTCGAGCGCGAGGGATGGCAGGCGCGGACGGCCCTCGAAGTGGTGCGACGCTAGCGGCGGCTCTCGCGAAGTCCGCTTAGGTCCAAAGCCCGGCCAACTTGCGGTAAGCCCTCTTCAGCGGGTCATTCCAGCCATAAAGGGGTCGGATTTTGCCGCCACGGATGTTAGAAGCGAATCAATCCTTCCTTCAGAGATGTCTTTAAATGTCCGCGCATTCGCTAGGATTTTCGGCTTCCCGGCGAGCGAGCCGCCTTGCATGGACGCTGGCCTTTCTGACGTCGACCGCCGCCGCGCATGCCGATACCTGGCGCGCCACCTATAGCGTCAGCCTGCTCGGATTGCCGATCGGCACGGCGAGCACGGTCGGACAATTCAGCCGCGATTCCTATCGCATCGACGCCAACGCCAAATTGTCGGGCTTCGCAACGATAGTCTCCAATTCGAAGGGCGCGGCGAGCGCCACCGGCGCCATCGTCGCCGGCCGCATCATGCCGGCGACCTACGCCGTGACCGCGGCCAATCCCTCATTGACGCGCACGATGCGCATGAGCCTGGCCGGCAGCGCCGTCACCGCGGTCGACATTTCGCCGCCGTTCGAAGACAAGCCCGACCGCATCCCCATAAGGGACCAGGACAAACGCGGGGTGGTCGATCCCGTCGGGGCGTTTGTGATAACGGTCCCCGGCGCCGAGCCGCTTGTCGGTCCCGCCGCCTGCAACCGCACGATCCCGGTTTTTGACGGCTACACCCGCTTCGACGTGCGCCTCGCCTATGTCGGCGAGAGGCATGTGAAGGCCGCCGGTTACAACGGCCCCGTGGCGGTCTGCGCGGTCCGCTACGTGCCGATCGCCGGCCATCGACCTAACCGGCCGGGGACCAAGTTCATGGCCGAAAACAAGAACATCGAACTTTGGCTCGCCCCTGTCGAATCGGCGCGTGTGCTTCTGCCCTATCGCGTTTCGGTACGCACGATGATCGGCACGACGGTCATCGAGGCGTCCGAATTCAGCGTCGAGGCGAGCAAGTAGCGTGCTCGGCGGCAAAGGCCGGGCGAGAATTCTAATTGAACTCTTCAGGCAGGAAAGGCAGCGGCAGGACGCCGACGCCATCTTCGATCAGCGCGCGCGCTTCCTCGGCCGTCGCCTGACCGCGGATTGAGCGCGCCGGCGCGTCGCCGTCATGGATCGCACGCGCTTCCTCGGGGAATTTCGCGCCGACGTCGTCGCTATTGGCGATGATCTCCTGGCGCAATTGACGGGCGATTTCGCGCAGCCGCTGCTGCCGTTCGTCGAGCAGCGCGACGGGGGCGGCGGTCGCCTCCTGGCGCGGCCGACTTTTGTCGCCGCCGACGATCGCGGGCGCCATGATCGCTTTGGACACACGCGCCGAACCGCATTCCGGACAGGCGATCAGGCCGCGCCTGGCTTGCACGTCATAACTCTCGCTATTGGGAAACCAGCTCTCGAACGAATGGGCGTTCTCGCAGCTCAGCGCATATTTGATCATGCTCAGGCCGCCAACAGCGGATCGAGACCGCCGGCCGCATCAAGCGAATGGATGTCGTCGCTGCCGCCGACGTGGCGCTCGCCGATGAAAATCTGCGGCACCGTCCATCGGCCTCCCGCCTTTGCCGCCATCGCGGCCTGCGCATCGCGGTCGCCATCAACGCTGATTTCTTCGAACGGCGCATTCTTCTTGCGCAGCAAAGCCTTGGCGGCGTGGCAGTAGGGGCAGGACGCCTTTGTATAGATTGTGATTGGCGGCATCGGAATAGGCCTTCGCTCCACAGTCTAGAAGAAACGTATCATTATATGGGGTGTCACGCTGATGTCACAACCCGCGCAAACACCAGCAAATCGACTTGCGCCGCTCCGCCGCGCAGCAGGGCGCGCGCCGCCGCGTTTGCAGTGGCTCCAGATGTCAGGACATCGTCAACGAGGATGACGCGACGCCCTTTCAGCCGGGCATGGGCCTCCTTAGGGGCCCGAAAGGCGCCCTGGACATTGTCCGCCCGCTGAGCGCGGCTGAGCCCGACCTGGCTCTGCGTCGCTTTGACGCGGGCAAGCAAAAAGGGGTCGCATCGCGTTCCCGTCTCGCGCGCAACGGCTTGCGCCAGCGCCGCGGCCTGGTTGAAGCGCCGCGTCCACAGGCGCAGCGGATGTAACGGCACGGGCGCCAGCGCGTCGGCGCCGCTAAGAATATCGGCGCCGGCGCGCGCCATCCAGCGCCCCATCGGTCTGGCGAGTTCGGCGCGATCGGAATATTTCAACCGATGCACGAGCCGGCGCGCCGGTCCATCCTCAAAACGCGCCACCGCGCGGGCCCTGGCGAAAACCGGCGGGTCGGCGATCGCCTGGGGCGACAGCAGGCCGGGGCCCAAATCTTGCTCGAACGGCGTCCCAAGCCGCTCGCAGAAGGGCCGCTCGATGAAGCGCATATGGCGCCAGCATTCCGGGCAAAGCGCGCCCGTCTGCGCGGTCGCGGCGCGGCAAGCGAGGCAAGTCGGCGGATAGATCGCATCGAGCGCGATGCGTCCGAGCGAAGCGATCGCGCCGACCAAGCGCGGCCAAGCGTGCGCCCAAGGCGGCAGCAGATCGGCGTCAGCGAGCGGGGAGTCCATGTTGGGACCCTAGCCGAGGCCCCGCCTTTACGCGAGAGGCGCGCGCGGCCATAAACGCGGCGTGTCCGCCAACGGCCAGCCCATCGTCCACGAAATATTCGACCGTTCGCTCGCTCGCGCGCGGCTGGAGCGGGCTTTGCGGACCTTCGACGCCGAGCGTGGCGCCGATTTTCTGCTGCGTCGCGCGGCGGCCGAACTCGCCGACCGGCTCACGCTGGTCAAGCGCGAATTCGCAATCGCGGTCGATCTGGGAACGCCCGGCCCGCACGCCGCCCGAGCGATGGCCGGCGACAGCAGGATCGGCTTTATCGTTCGCGCCGCCCCGACCGAATTCGGCGTTGGCGAGGGGATCTATCCCCGCATCGTCGTCGACGACGAGCGCTTGCCGCTCGCCGACGCAAGCTGCGATCTCGTCATATCGATTTTGGCGCTCCAGGGCGTCAATGATCTGCCAGGCGCATTGATCCAGATCCGTCGCGCTTTGAGGCCGGACGGACTGTTTCTTTGCTGCATATTGGGCGGCGAAAGCCTGAACGAACTGCGCCAGAGCCTGACCGCGGCGGAGAGCGAGATTCTGTCCGGCGCCGCGCCGCGCGTCGCGCCTTTCGTCGACGTCCGGGCTTTGGGCGCGCTGTTGCAACGCGCCGGCTTTGCGCTGCCGGTCGTCGATCTCGATCGCGCCGTCACGCGCTATGGCGATATGCTCGCCCTGATGCGAGATCTGCGCGCGATGGGCGCGACCAACGCCCTGATCGCCCGCAGCCGTGCGCCCTTGCGGCGCGATGTCCTGTTCCGCGCGGCGCAAATCTATGCCGAACGCTTCGCCGACAGTGATGGCCGCCTGCGCGCGACATTCGATATGGTCTGGCTCGCCGGCTGGGCGCCCCATGAAAGCCAGCAAAAGCCGCTCAAGCCGGGCTCGGCGAAGATGCGGCTTGAAGATGCGCTGAAGCGCGGCGGCGGCCGATAGGCTCGGAACCAGGTTATCCCGTTTTTTCAATGGAAGTTCCGGCCGCCCGGCATCGCGCGGATAAGATCGCGTTCCTCCGTCTCGATCGTCTCCGCGATAGGCGCCGACGGCGCGACCAGCAATGCGCGCGACGCCTTTCTTCCCCGCCTGTCGCCGCCCGCGGGCGGCGGACGACGCACTTCATCGGCGGGGCCGACAACGTCGAGTTGCGGACCGCGCTCGGACAGAAGCCCGAGCATCGGCGTCAAATCCTCCAGCCGTTCGGCGATGACATGCATGACGCCGTCCTGGCTCTGCAGCTTGCCCGTCACGGCGACGAAGCGGGCGCCGATGACGATGGCGCGCAGCCGCTCGAAGACTTTCGGCCAGACGATGATATTGGCGATGCCCGCCTCGTCCTCGATCGTCATGAAAATGACGCCGCTGGCCGTGCCGGGGCGCTGGCGCACCAGCACGAGCCCGGCGACGGTGACGCGCTTGCCCGACGCAATCTCCGCCAATGCGTCGCTGCGCAATATCCCGCGCGCTTCCAGCCGCCGTCGCATGAAGGCGACGGGATGGGCTTTAAGGGACAGCGACAGGCGCCGATAATCCTCCACCACATGCGCGCCCAGCGGCATCGGCGGCAATCTGGCGTCGGGCTCATGCCCGCGCGTCGGACGGCTCGCGGAAAACAACGGCAGATCGTCCTGGTCGCCGACCCGGCCCAGCCCCCGCGCCGCCCATAGCGCCATGCGTCGGTCGAGACCTAGCGAGCGAAACGCGTCGGCATCGGCGAGCCGCTCCAGGACGGCGGGATTGAGCCCGGTGCGCAGCCAGAGATCCCTGATCGAATCATAGCCGGCGCCGCGCCGGCCAACGAGCGTTTGCATGTCCGCTTCGCTCATGCCGATAATCTGACGAAAGCCCAGGCGAACGGCATGGGTCGCGCATATATCGCCCGCCATCGAAGCGTGGCGGCGATGAAGGCCTGGCCCCTTCTCCTGTCGATCGCCCGCCTCCTCCAGCGTGCAATCCCAGTCCGACAGGTTCACATCCACTTCCCGCACTTCCACGCCATGTTCCCTGGCGTCGCGCACGATCTGCGACGGCGCGTAGAAACCCATCGGCTGCGCATTGAGGAGGCTCGCGCAGAAGACGTCGGGATAGCGGCATTTTATCCAGGCCGAGGCATAGACCAGCAGCGCGAAGCTCGCCGCATGGCTCTCGGGAAATCCATAGCTGCCGAAACCCTCGATCTGCTTGAAACAACGCGCGGCGAAATCGCGATCATAGCCCTTGGCCGTCATGCCCTCGATCATCTTCGTCTCGAACGAGCCGATCGTGCCGACGCGTTTGAATGTCGCCATGGCGCGGCGCAATTGGTCGGCTTCCTCGGGCGAGAACCCTGCGGCGACAATGGCGATTTTCATCGCCTGTTCCTGAAACAGCGGCACGCCGAGGGTCTTGCCGAGAACGGCTTCGAGTTCCTGGGAGGGATAGACGACTTCGTCGATTCCCTGCCGCCGCCGCAAATAAGGATGCACCATATCGCCCTGGATCGGGCCGGGACGCACGATGGCGACTTCGATAACGAGATCGTAGAAGTTTTCCGGCTTGAGGCGCGGCAGCATCGACATTTGCGCGCGGCTCTCGATCTGAAAGACGCCGATCGTGTCGGCGCGCTGGATCATCGCATAGACGCAAGCCTCCTCGGCGGGAATCGCCGACAGCGTCAGGCGCTGGCGATAATGTCGGTCGAGAAAATCGAAGCTCTTGCGCAGGGCGGTCAACATGCCGAGCGCGAGCACATCGACCTTCAAAATATTCAGGGCGTTGAGATCGTCCTTGTCCCATTCGATCGTCGTGCGATCTTCCATCGCAGCGTTCATGATCGGCACGACTTCGTCGAGCCGGTCGCGGGTGATGACGAAGCCGCCGCTATGTTGCGACAGATGACGGGGAAAGCCGGAAAGTTCGCCGGCCAGTCTGATCGTCGTCGCCAATGTCGGATCGCCGGGATCAAGTCCGAGGCTGCGCGTCTCTGTGTCCTTGATCGCCCCTGAACTATGGCCCCAGGTGGTGCTGGTCAAAGCGGTGATGAGGTCATCCGAAAGTCCAAAGGTCTTGGCGACTTCGCGGACCGCCGAACGGGTGCGATACGTGATGACGGCGGCCGCCAGGCCCGCCCGCTCCCGTCCGAAACGCCGGTAGATATATTGCATCACCTCCTCGCGCCGCTCATGTTCGAAATCAACGTCGATATCAGGCGGCTCGCCGCGATCGGCGGAGATGAAGCGCGCGAAAAGCAGGTCGTGTTTTGAAGGATTGACCTCGGTAATCCCCAGGCAATAGCAGACAGTGGAATTGGCCGCCGAGCCCCGCCCCTGGGTCAAAATGCCCTGCGAGCGCGCAAAGCGCACGATGTCGTGGACGGTCAGAAAATAGGGCGCATATTCGAGCTGCGCGATCAGCGCGAGTTCATCGTCGAGAGCTTGCGTAACTTTCGGCGGGACGCCTTCGGCATATCTGAGACGCGCGCCCTCCCGCGCGAAGGCCTCCAGCGCCTGCTGCGGCGAGGGATAGCCTTCGCGCAATTCCTCGGGATAATTATGCGCGAGTTCATCAAGCCTGAATTTCAGGCCGCCGAGAAAGCGGATCGTTTCCTCAAGCGCCTCCGGCGCCTCGCGAAACAGCCGCGCCATTTCGTTAGGGCCTTTCAGATGGCGCTCGGCATTGGCGTCCAGCAGGCGCCCCGCGTCGTCGATCTTCACGCCCTCGCGGATGCAGGCGACGACATCGGCGAGCGCGCGCCGCTCGGGAACATGCATGAGGACGTCATTGGTCGCCAGCAACGGGATTTTCATCTTTCGCGACAAGGCGACGCGCGCGGCCAGATCGCCGCGCATATGAGCGTCATAAGTCATGGCGGCGGCGAGCCAGAGACGATCGACGAAAGCGTCGCGCAGCCGGAGCAGGCTGTCTTTTCGCACATCAGCAGGGGAAGGGACGGACGCTTCCTCCATCACGACGATCTGCAGGCCTTGCGCATGTTCAAGGAGATCGTCGAGAGTCAGATGGCATTGACCCTTCGGCGCGCGCAGATTGCCTGTCGTCAAAAGCCGGCAGAGCCGGCCATAAGCGGCGCGGTCCTGGGGATAGGCGAGAACGTCGGGCGTCCCATCGGCAAAGACCAGCCGCACACCCGTGACGACACGCATCGCGCCGATCGATTTTGCGTTCTCGCGGGCGAAAACATGGGCGCGCACGACGCCGGCGAGCGAATTGCGATCGGCGACGCCAAGTCCGGCAAGACCAAGATGCGCCGCCTGGGCGACCAGTTCTTCAGGATGCGAGGCGCCGCGCAGAAACGAAAAATTCGTCATCGTCGCGAGTTCGGCAAAGCGCGGCTCGGCGCGGATCATTGCGACCTCACGCGAACAACCCATGCAGGAACCATTTTGCGCGGATTGTCTCCCGCCCGTACAATCCCTCGCGGTAGAGCCAGAAGCGGCGTCCCTGCGTGTCCTCGGCGCGGAAATAATCGCGGGTCAGCGCATCTGTCCGCCGCCACCATTCGGCGGCGATGCGTTCAGGGCCTTCGATGGCGGCGATCTCGTGCAGGACGCGGCGCCATTTGAAACGCAACGGCGGCCCGTCGGGGACTTCGGCGATCGCTTCGATCAATTCCGGCCGCTCGAACAGACGAAGCGGCCGCGATGGCGTCTCTTTCTCCTCTAAAAGCAAGGCGGGTCGAACCCTGGGCGCCATGCGCGCCGATGCCGGAATAGCGGCGACCGCGAATTCGGGAATATGGGTATCGATGAATTCCAGCCGCGTCACGCGGCGGGGCCCGAGCCGGGCGCTCAACCGGTCGAGCAGATCGGCAAGATTGCGCTCACGCTCGCCTTCATGGGCTTGTTCGAGCTCCTTTTGCGAGGAGGCGAGCGGCTCTGCGACGAGACAGGAGAGGCGCACGAGATCGATGCCGTAGCCGGCGTCGATCTCGTCTTCGCCAGGCGCATCGAGACGTTCGCGAAACAGCCGCGCGATCGTCTCAGAATTATTGAGAGGCCGGCCGGCCCCCACGCCAATGCGGCGCATGGCGCCGTCGACGCGGAACAGACGGACTTCGAACCGCCGGCCGCCCTTGGCCTGGCGATCGAGCAGAATGACAAGATCCTCGGCGAGCCTGGCAATCGTCGCCTCGACATCTTCTCGTCTTGAGATCGCGCTGGCGAAGCGTCGCTCGGCGGAAAAATCAGGCGCGGCGAAACGGGGAGAAATCGCGCCGCGCTGCAGCCCGCAAAGCACATCGAGACGGCTCATCACGTCAGCGCCGAAGCGCGCGGCGATTGGCGCGCGCGGGCGCAGCGCGATATCGCCGATGCGCCGCAGGCCGGCGCGGTTCAAATCCGCGACCGTCTTCTCGTCAAGCCCCAGCCCGGCCACCGGCAGATCGTGAAAGATTTTGGCGAAAAGCCTGTCCGTCAGGCCTGTCGGGGCGATGCGCTGGCTGGAAAAACGCGCCAGAGCCCAGGCGGCGCGCGGCGTATCGGCTATCCCCAAGGAGACGCCGAGGCCCTGCGCGGCAAGACGCGTCTCGATCTCGCCGGCCATTTTTTCTTCGCCGCCGAACAGATGCGCGACGCCGACGATGTCGAGCATGAGCCCGTCGGCGTCGTCGAGCGCAACCAGCGGGGTGAATCTCGAGCACCAATCGGCCAGCTTCGCCAGCAGCCGCGCTTCTTCTTCGGGCGCGGCCTCGATCGCGATAAGATTGGGGCGCCGCGCACGCGCATCGGCGAGCGACAGGCCGATGCTAAGGCCGAGGCTTGACGCTAAAGGATCGACGCAAACGAGTCTCTGCGCGCCCTTGATCTTGGCGATGGTGGCGAGCGGGGCGGCTTTTTCATCTTTGCGCGCCGCGTGGCCCCGGCCGGTTTCAGCCCTAAGCCGCGCTCGCGCCCGATCCGTCGACAGACGCGCGAACCAGAGGGAGAGAAATCGTCGGGTCACGAAAGCACCTTTCAACGCCATTCCATTCAAGGCGGATAATGCGCGCCTCATCGAGCCCATGCGTCGGCGGCCCCTGAGCGGAAGGGCGCAGCCGGGCTTTCAGCAGCCGCGCCGCAAAGGCGGGCAGACCCGGCAGGTCCAGCCGCCCGCCCGCCGGCTCAAGAGGTCGGCTGGAAGCCGCCGCGATCTCGAAACGCGTTTCGGCGGCGCTGGAAATGGCGCCGGCCCGCCCAAAAGCGCCGCCATGAATAAGCAGGGCCGGCGCGCGGCCCGCCCTTGCCGCAAGCAGCAGACGGCGCGAAGCGGCGAGGCCATAATGGCGCGCCGAATTCCACATTTCGCCGACCACGACCGCCAGCGCGCCGCTCTTGAGCGCCTCTTCCATCGTCCACAGCAAGGCTGGCGCATCGGGCGTGCGAGCGAAGACGAGCCGGCCAGAGCCGAGTCCATGCGCGGCAAGCCCCGGCCCATAAAGAGCGCCCGTCTCGCGCGCGCAAAAATCCTCGCTGACGAGCAACGCCGCCTTCGAGCGCGGCGAGGCCGCGACGAACCGCGCCGCCAAGGCCAAAGCGAAACCCATCGCCGCCGCCCCGTCGCCTGCTTGCGCGGGCGCGATCTCGTGCAAGGAATCGTCGGCCAATCCGCCGCCAAGCGCCCCATCGAGCGAGCGCGCCAGCGAAAGCTTCAGAGGCGCGCGCGCAGGAACGGGCCCGGAATGGGCCTCGATTCCGGCGATGGCGCTGCGTAAATGCGCCATGCTTTCCGCTTTGCCGCCCTGCGCCATTTTGCTCGGCCATAATCGTTCACTCTTTGTTCCAGTCTGACGAAATGCCTGGAAGAGTCAAGCGGACGATGGTTGCGGCGATTCAATTCCGGATCTGGAGCCAAGCTCCGGCCAGCTCTAACGCCATAAGCGAACGGGCGTTTTGCCGCGATTGCGCCGCCGATGCAGGCAATGCGCCTGGCGTCGACGGGTAGCGTCCGAATAGGTGGTGGGGATTTCAAAAGAGGTCCGACGAGCGGAGCTCCGCATATTGCGGAGCTCGTCGGACCGGCGCTGGGGCGGTCATCGCGTCTCTTCGATAGGATCGGGTCGCTGAACCTTGATTCGT
>DATBZF010000075.1:0-43797 GCA_036513315.1 Roseiarcus sp. | reverse complement strand
GGGTTTGCCGCCGGGAGACGGGCGCGCCCGGCCGCGCCGCCGTTCGAACGGAGACGGAAATGAACGCTTCTTCCTATCGCTGGGTGATTGTCGCCGCCGGCGGCCTGCTCGGCTGCCTCGCCATCGGCGCGATGTTTTCGCTGCCGGTTTTCATATTGCCCATTTCGCAGGACACCGGCTGGTCGCGCACCGGAATCTCCAGCGCGATGACCATCGGCTTCATCGCCATGGCGTTCGGGAGCATGGGTTGGGGGGCGCTATCGGACCGCCTGGGTTCGCGCGCGGTGGTGATGTTCGGATCGGTCATGCTGGGCGCCAGCCTGGCCCTGGCGAGCCGCGCGACATCGCTGCTCGCCTTTCAGCTCATCTTCGGCCTGGCGGTCGGCGGCGCCGCCGCCGCGATCTTCGCGCCGATGATGGCCTGCGTGACCGGCTGGTTCGATACTAATCGCAGCCTTGCCGTCTCGCTCGTCTCCGCCGGCATGGGCATGGCGCCGATCGTCATCTCGCCGCTGGCGGCGCGGCTCGTCACTTTCTATGACTGGCGAACGTCGATGCTGATGATCGCCGCGCTGGCCGCCATCGTGATGATCCCGGCATCTCTGCTGGTGCGCCGGCCGCCTGCGCTGGAGAGGGAGAGCGTCGCTGCTTCCCCGGGCGCCGAGCCGCAATCGGCGATGTCGCGCGGGCAGGCGCTGAAATCGCCGCAGTTCATCATCTTGGCTCTGACCAATTTCTTGTGTTGCGCCACCCATTCCGGCCCGATTTTCCACACGGTGAGTTACGCCGTGAGCTGCGGCATTCCGTTGGTCGCCGCCGTTTCGATTTACAGCGTCGAAGGGCTCGCCGGCATGGGCGGCCGCATCGCCTTCGGAATCCTCGGCGACCGCTTCGGCGCCAAGCGCGTTCTCGTCTTGGGCCTGCTGGCCCAGGCGTTCGGCGCGCTCGCTTATTTCTTCGTGCGCGAGCTCAGCGCGTTTTACGCCGTGGCGACAATATTCGGCTTTATCTATGCCGGCGTGATGCCTCTTTACGCCGTTTTGGCGCGCGAGAACTTTCCGCTCCGCATGATGGGGACCGTCATCGGCGGGACAGCGATGGCCGCCAGTCTGGGCATGGCGATCGGGCCATTGGCCGGCGGCCTGATCTATGATTCTTCCGGCGGCTACGGCTGGCTCTATCTCGGCGCCTGGGGCGTCGGCCTCGGCGCCTTCCTGATCTCGCTGACTTTCAGGCCGTTTCCGAGAGAGCAGGCGGCGCTGGCGCCGGCGAGCGCGTGATGAACGCGGTCTTGCACAACGCGCCCGAGGCCGCTAGCAGCTCCAGGCGCATCCGTCGGACGCGATTCCTCACGCCGTCGCTTCGATCGCCTTGGGCTGAACGGCCGCCAGGACGATCACGGTCGCCAGCAGCAGAACGAGGCCGCCGGCGGTGAAGACGCCGGTTGCGCCGCGCGCGTCGAAGATGACGCCGCCGGCGGCCGCGCCGGCGGCGATGGCGAGTTGAACCGCGGCGACGATCAGACCGCCGCCGGTCTCGGCTTCGTCGGGAACCATGCGGGTCAGCCAGGTCGACCAGCCCACGGGAACGGCGCCGAAGACGAGCCCCCACAACGCGATCAACGCGCCATCGGCAAGCGGCGCGCCGCCGATCATGGCGAGCGTCAGCCCGATCAGGCCCATTGCCAGCGGCGCCAGCAACAGCGTCAGGCGCATGTCCCGTTCCAGCATCACGCCGCCAAGGAGCGTGCCAAGGAAATTGGCGGCGCCGAAGCCCAGCAGAATGGCCGACATGCCGCTCACCCCGACATGCGTCACGGTTTCGAGGAAGGGGCGAATATAAGTGAACAGGGCGAAATGGCCGCCGAACACCAGGACGATCGCGACGACGCCGAGGCCAATCCGCGGGCGCATCAGCACGTCGATCAGCGTGCGCAGGCGCGTCAGGCCGTGCGGCGCCAGCCGCGGCAGCGTCGCAAATTGCACCGCGAACGCCAGCACGCCTAATCCCGCCGCCATCACGAAGACCGCGCGCCAACCTGCGATGCTGCCGACGTAACTGCCGAACGGGGCGGCGAAGATCGTCGCCGCCGAGACCCCGCTGAACAGGATCGACAGGGCGCGCGGAACCAGGGCCTCGGGAACCAGCCTCATCGTGGTGGCGACGGCCATCGTCCAGAACCCGCCGATCGCCACGCCGAGCAACACCCGCGCCAGCAGGAGCAGCGGCAGATTCGCCGCGCAGGCGACCAATAGGTTCGAGGCGATCAGCAGGATCGAGAAGGCGAGGAGAACGTTTCGCCGGTCGACGCGCCGCGTCAGCGTCGCCACCAGCAGGCTCGTCGTCAGCCCGACCATCGCCGTCGCCGTCACCGCCTGTCCCGCCGCCCCCTCGGTGACGCCCAGATCCCGCGCCATCGGGGTCAGCAGACTGGCCGGCAGGAATTCCGACGTCACCAGGCCGAACACGCCGAGCATCATCGAGGAGACGGCGCCCCATGCCGGGGCCTCCCGCGCCGGCGGCGCCATGGCAATGCTGATCGATTCACTCATTTGCAGCCCTTTTCCGAAGCGATATTGCGTTGCAACAGAGATAGGGTGGAAGTTTCGGACGATCTATGTTACATAGTCCAGAATGTTTGATCATTCGTCCGAAACCTTCGATGTGCGGCGCCGCAAACAACCGCCGACTGATCTGGTCAGCGAATTGCTGCTCGGCATGCGGCTCAACGGCCTGAAATATCGGCGGCTACGGCTTGCCGCTCCTTTCGGCGTCCGCTTCGGCGCCGATGCAGGGCGGGCGCAGTTTCATTTCGTCGCCTGCGGCGCGGCCTTTCTTCGCGGCGCCGATGGGGCGACTCAGATCCTTGGCGCCGGCGACGCGGTTCTGCTGCCGCGTGGCGGCGCGCATGATCTTGTCTCGGCGCCCGACCTGCCGGGCCGCGACGTCTCGACATTCGAGGCGACCGTGCTTTGCGAGGCGGTCAGCGCGATCTCAGCCTGTCCGGAGGAGACCTGCCGGACCAAGGATGCGCTGGTCTTCAGCGGCTGCATGGCGTTCGATCTTGGCGGCATGCAACCGCTGGTCGCGCTGATGCCCGAAATCATGCGGGTCGACACGCTGCTCGACCGGCAGCCGGAGATTTCTCCCATGCTCGAGGCGATGGAGCGTGAGGTGCGCACGCAGCGCGCGGGTTCGGCCGGCATTCTGGCGCGGCTGGCCGATGTCGTCTCAGCCTCGATCGTGCGCGGCTGGGTGGAATGCGGCTGCGGCGAGGCGACCGGCTGGGTCGAGGCTTTGCGCGATCCCCGCTTGAGCCGCGTCATCGGCGCCATGCATCGCGATCCCGGGCGGAACTGGACGGTCGCCGAGCTCGCGTTGGAAATGGGCAGCTCGCGCTCCGTCTTCGCCGAACGGTTCCTCGCGGTCACCGGGCAGACGCCGCTGCGTTATGTCGCCGAGTTGCGGATGCGCCTGGCGGCCGAATGGATCGGGCGGGACCGGATGCCGATCGACGCGGCCGCCCAGCGTCTCGGCTATGGCTCGCAGGCCGCCTTCAGCCGCGCCTTCAAACGCATGACCGGACGATCGCCCGGCGCGGCGCGAGGGTCGGCGCATGTTCCTGCGCTTTGACGTACCCAACTCCCTTCCCCCACAAGGGGCAGGGCTGTCCGGGGAAAAGAATTCGGTTGCAATACTTCACCTTTTGCAACCCTAGCACGTCATGCCCGGCCTTGTGCCGGGCATCCACGCCCAGAAGCCACCGCCAACATCAAAGTTTGTTTGCAGCGGCGCCGCGTGGATGGCCGGGACAAGCCCACGGCTGTCCGGTTGAGCAAGACCGGTTGTAAATTTTAAGTAGCACACAACCCCCGCGCGTCGTGCCCGGGCTCGTCCCGGGCATCCACGCCGTGCGGAAGCCGCCAACTTCGAAAGTTTCTTGCAACGGCGCGGCGTGGATGGCCGGGACAAGCCCGGCCAAGACGCCGAGAGGTTCTATTCCACTTAGATTCTCTCGCGTGAAGGGACTTTTTAGCGCAACCGGACAGCCGTGGGACAAGCCCGGCCATGACGACGGAGGACGGTACACAAGCTAATTGCATCTCCGTTTGCACAACTTTTCGTTTTCCCCGGACAACCCTGCCCACAAGGGGGGAGGGAGTTCGGCGCGCCAATGTCTTCGACGACTCGAACCGGACAGCCGTGGCGCAAGGCCGGGCATGACGTGCTGGGGCAGCCTTGGATCACGCGCGAATATCCGCGCGTCCCTATCCGCCAGGCTTATCCGACCAGTCCACCAGCATGGGTGAGGTTGAGGAAACGGGCGGGTTTGGCGATGCGGCGCTCCAAACTGCCATCGTCGTGATGGCCACTGAGCTCCGCAAGCGATTTGGCGTCGAGATGTTCGATGACGTCCGACAGGCGGGCTTCGTCGGAAAAACCCTCGGCGAACGCCTTGCCGTAGATTTTTCGCAACGTGCGAACCTCCGCGCTACCATGCTTGCCTGCGATCTCGCTCTTCTTGTCGCGCGCGCGCTGCTCAAATCCACGTCGGTTCATCACCGCCTCCCTTCTAAAGGCCTGTGCGATGCAGATTGCGTTCACATTTGAGGAGTTCGAGCCATTCCGCCGATTTGAGAGCGATCCATTCCAACGCGGCCGCCTCGGCGTTGAATTCCCCAATGTCGATCGTCTTTCCGGACGGAAAACTTGCCCGAACGCGCCACGGACGCTCGCCGCCCTCGATGCAAATCGGGCGGAACCCGGCTCTCGCTCTGACATCGCTGTGCAACATCGCGATTTTCTCACCTTCGCCCAGGTCGAAGAAAACGCGCTTTCGTTGATACGGTTCCCGCCCCGGCGCTGCTTTCATATATGAGGTTGGGCGGCGCGCGGCGCAAGCAAATGGGGTTGTATGGAAAGGATCGACGCTCTCATCGTCGGCGCCGGAATCATTGGGCTGGCGATCGCGCGGTCCCTGGCGCAGGCCGGGCGGGAGGTCATCGTCATCGAGGCCAATGCCGGAATCGGCGAGGAGACCTCGTCTCGCAACAGCGAAGTCATCCACGCCGGCATTTATTACCCCGCCGGCAGCCTGATGGCGCGCGCCTGCGTCGCGGGCAAAGCGGCGCTGGTCGATTATTGCCGGGCGCACGATGTCCCCTATTCGCTTTGCGGCAAGCTGATCGTGGCGACCGACGAGAGGGAAGCGGCGCAGCTTCTTGCCATTAAGGCGCGCGCGGAAGGCAACGGCGTTCACGATCTCAGGCAGCTGTCGCGCCAGGAAGCAAACAGGATGGAGCCGGCGCTTCGCTGCACGGCGGCGCTGCACTCGCCTTCCAGCGGGATCATCGACAGCCATGCCTTCATGCTCGCTTTGCGCAGCGACGCCGAGGCTGCCGGCGCCGCATTCGCGTTTCGCACGCCCTTTCTTCGCGCGCACGCCGACGGCGCAAGCCTTGTCGTCGAGACGGGCGGCGAGGAGCCGATGGCTCTTTCCTGCCGGACGCTGGTCAACGCGGCGGGCCTCGGCGCCGAGCAGGTCGCGCGCGCCGTGCGCGAGATCACGCCGGAGCGCGCGCCAAGGGTTCGTCTGGCCAAAGGCAATTATTTCGTGCTGAGCGGCCGCGCGCCGTTTTCGCGGTTGATCTATCCCGCGCCAGTCCCCGGCGGCCTTGGCACGCATTTGACGCTCGATCTTGCCGGCCAGGCGCGCTTTGGTCCCGATGTCGAATGGATCGACAGGATCGACTATACCGTCGATCCCGCCCGCGCGTCGGGCTTCTACGCCGCCGTGCGCCGCTATTGGCCGGATTTACCCGATGGCGCGCTGCAACCGGGCTATGCCGGAATCCGGCCGAAACTGTCTGGACCTGGCGAGCCGGCCAGCGATTTCCGGATCGATGACGCAAGCGTGCATGGCGTTGCCGGGCTGATCAATCTGTTCGGCGTGGAATCGCCGGGCCTCACCGCTGGCCTCGCGATCGCTGATCATGTCAGGGACATTTCATTCGCGGCGCTGTGACGAACTGGCGCTGGCGCGGCGATTGGCTTTCAATGGTGGCGGCGGACTGCCTGGCACAAGGCGCGGCCAGAGATTAATGTTCTTGCATCCTGGCCCGCAAGCGCGAGCCGAACGCGTTGGGCAGGCATTGATGATCAAACGCTACAGCGACCACGCCGCCAATGAACGGACCTTTCTCGCCTGGGTGCGGACCGCGATCGCAGTGATGGCCTTCGGGTTCCTGATCGAACGCTTCGATCTTTTCATCCGCTACGCTGCGCCAAGGCTCGCCGGCGGCGCAGAAGCGGCGCAGGGGCGCAACGTCGCCGATGTCGCCGGGATAGCGTTCGTGCTGATGGGCATGGCGATGATCGTCATCGCCGCCGCGCGGTTCTTCAGGACGGCCCGGCAGATCGACGCCGAGGATCTGGAGCCCGGTCCAGGCGTACGCTTCGATCTGGCGTTGGCGGCGCTGCTCGTCCTCCTCGCCTGCTCGCTCCTTCTGTATTTGCCGGCAGCCGTGTTCAAATCGTTCTGATGGCGATGCGGTCGGTCGCCAGTTTCGGTCAGAATGCCCCGAAAATCCCCGCGCCTCGCCGCGGAACCAATCGGGGCCTCACGCGTTGTCCGAACTGCGGCCTCGCAAACGGGGTCAGTGGGGCGCAGCCATGAGTCTTGCCACCGATTGCACGATTGATCCCGCCGAATTGGCGCATTACGAGGCCGCGGCCCGGCATTGGTGGGACAGGCGGAGCGTCGCGCGCTGGCTGCATCGCTACAATCTGGTTCGGGTCCCCTACATCCGGGACGCGGCGTGCCGGCAGTTTCAGCGCGATCCCGAGCGGGCCGATTGCCTTCGCGATCTTAAGATTCTCGATATCGGATGCGGCGGCGGCGTTTTATGCGAACCGCTTGCCCAATTGGGCGCCAGGGTCGTGGGGCTTGATCCGGCGGAGACGGCGATCGACGTGGCGACGCGTCACGCCAGGGACACGGGCATAATAGTCGAATATCGCTGCGATACGATCGAGGCGCTGCTGGAGACCGGTGAAAAATTCGATGTTGTGCTGGCGATGGAGGTGATCGAACATGTCGCATCCAGCGGCGTCTTTCTCGACCGATGCGCGGGCCTGGTGAACCCCGGCGGCCTCATCGTGCTGTCGACGATCAACCGCACCTTGAAGAGCTATGCCTTCGCGATCGCCATCGGCGAATATATTTTAGGGTTGCTGCCGCGCGGCTCGCATCAATGGCGCAAGTTCCTCAGCCCTGGCGAGATCCAATCCGCACTGGAAAGAAATTCGTTTCGTGTTACCGACGTCAGCGGCGTGACGATGAACCTTCGTTCTCGTCGCTTGCAGCGCTCAACTGATTCGGGCGTCAATTACATGTTGACGGCGGAACTGCCGCGCCAGGCGCGGGGCGGCTAGACGTAACGGAGCGCGATCTCGACGATCGCCCAGATGACGCCAATGGCGAGAAGGCCAAAGGTCACATAATCAAAGCTGTAATCGCCCTTGCGGCCTTGCAGCGGCCTTCTGTCATTCGGAATATTGGTCATAATTCTAACCTTCCCGTCCAACGCCAAACGCATGTCGAAAGCAAAGGTTCCGCTCGCGCTCATCGGCTTGTTAACCAAATATTAACCATATGCCGGGAGGCTGAAAGGCGCGCAACGCGTCTGGCCGCGAGAGTTAGAAATTGTGGACGCGCGCCAGTCTATCGAGCGCCTCCAAAAGTCGCTGAGGCGCCATATCAACATCGACAATCTGGAGATCGAGAATGGACACGGCAACGACGACCATCGATGAACACCGCATTCGCGAAACCGCCTATCACCTGTGGGAGCAGGACGGACGCCCGATCGGTCAGGACCATCGTCATTGGGAAATGGCCAAACGAATCGCTGAGGACGCAAGACTTCCGAGCCGAAAGCCAGCCGCCGGCGCTGCGCCGCGAAAGAAGCGGGCCGCCGCCAAGGCAAGCGCGAAGGTTCAATAAATCAGCTCTGTTGGCGAGTACGCGCCAGGCGATTTCAACGCCGCCAAGGCCCGCCCGACGACCGGCGCGCTCGCGGCCGTGACGGCATGGCGCGGGGCAGGTTGCAACCCGCGCGCAAACAAAGGCACAATCAGGACAGGCCGCCGGCCGCATCAATAATAGAGTCCTGTCCATGACTTCCGCAGCGATCGAAAACGATCTCAAATCCGCCATACGCTCGATTCCGGACTATCCCAAAGAAGGGATCATGTTCCGCGACATCACCACGCTGCTCGGCGATGCGCGTGCGTTTCGCCAGGCGGTCGATCAATTGGTGCAGCCATGGGCGGGCGGCAAAATCGACAAGGTCGCCGGCATTGAGGCGCGCGGCTTCATTCTTGGCGGCGCCGTCGCGCATCAGGTGTCGGCCGGCTTCATCCCGATCCGCAAGAAGGGCAAACTGCCGTTCAAGCGCGTCAGCGTCGGCTATTCCCTCGAATATGGCATCGACGAAATGGAGATGCACGAGGACGCTTTGGCCAGGGACGAGCGCGTGATTCTGGTCGACGATCTCGTCGCCACCGGCGGCACCGCCGAAGCCGCTGTCAAGCTGCTCCGGCAAATGGGCGGCAATGTGCTCGCCGCCTGTTTCGTCATCGATCTCCCCGATCTCGGCGGCGCCGACAGGTTGCGCAAGCTCGACGTGCCGGTGCGCACCCTCGTCTCCTTTGCGGGCCATTGAGGCGCGCCGCCGCGCCGCCTACGGCTCGCCATGCGCGGCGACGAGCGTTTCGCGCATCAGGCCGATCTCGCTTTTATAGATCGTCGCTGATTTGACGATCATGACGAGGGGGCCCACTGGCGCGCCGATGCGCTGGGCGACATGGCGTTGCAATTGGGCGAGCTGCACCAGATTGCCGAATCCTTTTTTGCCGAAGTCAATGCTATGGGCGTAGACGACGAGCTCGAGCGCGCCCGAACGGCGCCAGAAATCGAGCAGGCTGACGCAGGGGATATAGCTTGTGTCGGTCAGCGGCTCGCATGTGGTGATCGCCGCATAGCTGGCGACGGGGTCGCTCGTCAGCTTGTCGACGACCCAGGCGATCTGGTCGCGCCCGGCGCCGGCATAGTCGAACAGACGGCTCGCATAGCTTCTGGCGTCGCCGAGCGCGGCGACGCGCGAATGATCGGTGAAATTGGCGCGCATCCATTTGAGCCAATCCGGGCTCGCATGAGCGGCGATCAAGCCATCGTCCGGATCGGGCCGCGCGATATCGAGAGTGACCAGTGCGACTTCGAGGAGGGGCAGGCCGTCGAACGTGCTCTCCGCGCCATGCGCCAAAATCAGCCGCGCGACATCGAGCCAGGCCTCGCCCAGCGTTGCGGTGGCGATCGTCGTTCCCCGCCCGGCGGAGGCGGGCGTCTCGGGCGATTTCGGTTGACGGATTTCGATGTTCAATGGACTCCCCAGGCGGCGGAAATTCGCAGTCTAGAACAAGAGGGTAGAAAAAGAAGGCGCCGCGCCGTCATTGCGAGGGAGCGAAGCGACGAAGCAATCCAGACTGGGCCCAGGTAGCCTCGTCTGGATTGCTTCGTCGCTTCGCTCCCTCGCAATGACGGCGCGTGATTCCAACTAGCGCTCCAGGCGCGGCGATCCTATGCGCAACAGGATTGCGATTCACGGCGTCATATCGTCGCCGGATCGCGAGAATATGCTAAGCAGCGCCGCCTGTCGCGCATGATGGTCATCGGATCGCGCCCGGCGGTCGGCTTTGGAAGGGAACGACGCCATGACGCCTGGCAAACCCGCCCCCAGCGAAGGCGATGTCAACAGCTCCCCCTTGCGGAGCCAGTGGCGCGAAAGTCTCAGCGCGGCGACCAGAGCGCTGCTCGACGAGGACGAGCGCTACTTCCTGCGCCAGTCGCTTTCCACCCCTTGTCTCGACGCGATCGAGCGCGCCGAGGGCGCCATGCTGATCGATGTCGAGGGGCGGCGCATCCTCGATTTTCACGGCAACAGCGTGCATCAATTGGGCCACGGCCATCCGAAGGTCGTCGCCGCGATCAAGGCCGAACTCGACGTCTTGCCGTTTTGTCCACGCCGCTTCACCAATGGCGCCGCCATCGCGCTCGCGCGCAAACTGGTCGACACCGCGCCCGGCGCGCTCAACAAGATTTTGCTGGCGCCGAGCGGGGCGGCGGCGATCAGCATGGCGCTTAAGCTCGCCCGCTACGCGACCGGCCGCCACAAGACTCTGTCGATGTGGGATTCGTTCCACGGCGCCAATCTCGACACCATCGCCATCGGCGGCGAGGCTTTGTTTCGGCAGAATTTGGGGCCGATGTCGCCGGGCGCCGAACATTTGCCGCCGCTCCATCTCGCGCCCCGCCTGTTCGGCGCCGACAGGCCCTTCGAGCGCTATGCCGATTATATCGACTATTCCCTTGAAGTGCAGGGCGACGTCGCCGCCCTGATCGCCGAGCCGATGCGCTGGACGACGGTGGAGGCGCCGCCGCCCGATTTCTGGCCGCGCGTGAAGGACTCGTGCACGCGCCATGGCGCGCTGCTGATCTTCGACGAAATCCCCAGCGGTCTTGGCCGTTCGGGAACGATGTATGTCTGTGAGCAACTCGGCGCGACGCCCGATATTCTGGCGATCGGCAAGGGGCTCGGCGGCGGCGTCATGCCGCTCGCCGCGATCCTCGCCAACGACAGGCTCGACTGCGCGCCCGAGGCGGCGCTTGGTCATTACACTCATGAGAAGAGCCCGGTCGCTTGCGCGGCCGCGCTGGCGACATTGGAGACGATCGAACAGGAAGGGCTGCTGGAGCGCGCCCACGAACTCGGCCGCGTCGGCATGGCGCGGCTCGCAGTGATGAAGGCCCGCCATCCCGCGATCGGCGCCATTCGCGGATTGGGTTGTTATTTCGGCGTTGAAATCGACGGCGCCGATCCCGGCGCCGCCAACGCTCTGGCCGATCGCCTGCTTTATCGTTGCCTCGCCGCCGGTTTGAGCTTCAAGCTTGGCGGCGGCAATGTCGTCACGCTTTGCCCGCCGCTGACCATTCGCCAAGATCAATTCGACGCCGCATTCACGATTTTGGACGAAGCTCTTGCCGATTTGTCCGCGCAAGTCTGAAATACCTGGGGGATTCAAATTCCCCCTGCGGGCGAGCGTCACGCAACGTTCACATAACGGGCCTACCCGAGCACTCTCAATCTTGCACATGCGGGGATACGCCAATGAAAACTCTTCTGGGCGCTTTGCTCCTTTCGGCCGCCTTCGTCGCGACGCCCGCGCGCGCGGCTTCGGATGTCGTCACCATCTATTCGGCCGACGGCCTGCATGACGGCAAGGGCAGTTGGTTCGAAACCGAATTCAACGCCTTCACCAAGGCCACCGGCGTCAAGGTGCAATATATCGAGGGCGGCTCCGGCGGCGTCGTCGAACGGGTCGCCAAGGAGAAGTCCAATCCGCAGGCCGATGTGCTCGTCACCCTGCCGCCCTTCATCCAGCGCGCCGAGGCCGAGGGCCTGCTGCAGAAGTTCACGCCGGAAGCCGCGTCGGTGATCGCGGGCGGCGACGACAATTACCAGCCGCTCGTCAATAATTACATGAACTTCATCTATAATGCGGCGACGCTTACAGAGGCGCCGAAGAGCTATGCCGACCTGCTCGACGCCAAGTTCAAGGGCAAGATCCAATATTCGACGCCGGGTCAGGCCGGCGACGGCACCGCCGTCATGCTGCAGGTCATCCATTCTTTCGGCGGCCGGGATGCGGCGTTCGACTATCTCAAAAAGTTGCAGGACAACAATGTCGGCCCGTCCGCCTCGACCGGCAAACTGACGGCGCTGGTCAACAAATCCGAACTCTATGTCGCCAACGGCGATCTGCAGATGAAACCTGTCGCAGATGAGCGACAATCCGAACATCCGCGTGTTCTGGCCGGCCGGCCCGAACGGCGAACGATCGGCGATGCCGCTGCCCTATTACGTCGCGCTCGTCGCCGGCGCGCCCGATTCCGACAACGGCAAGAAGCTCATCGAGTTTCTTTTGAGCAAGGATGCGCAAGCTTCCGTGTCATCGCTCGCGATCGGCGAACCCGTCCGCAAGGACGTGACCCCCACCGACGCCAATTATGTCAAACTGCACGAGACGATGAAGGGCGTGACGTTGTGGTCGCCCGACTGGGCCCAGGTGCTGAAAGACCTGCCGGCCGATGTGGCGCGCTGGCGGCAAGCCACGGGGAGCTGAAATGTCGGCCTCCGCACTGGTCGGCGCGCCGGCGACGGTGTTGAGCGGCGCCGCGGCGGCGCAGCCTGCGCGGTCGAATGTTCACTTCGACAAGGTCACCGTCGCCTATCGCGGCCTTACGGTGTTGAAGCCGCTGACGCTCGAGGTTGCGGCGGGCGAAATTCTGGCGCTGATCGGCCCGTCCGGCTCGGGCAAGACCACGGCGTTGCGCGCCGTCGCGGGCTTCGTGCGGCCCGCGAGCGGCCGCATTGTGATCGGCGCGACCGATGTGACCGATCTGCCCCCTTATGAGCGCGGCCTCGCCATGGTCGTGCAGAATTATGCGCTCTTTCCGCATATGCGGGTCGAGGAGAACGTCGCCTTCGGCCTCAATGCCCGGGGCGCCCCCAAAGCCATGATCGGCGAGCGCGTCGCCGATTCGCTCCGCATCGTCGGCATGGCGCAATATGCCAAGCGCTACCCCCGCGAATTGTCGGGCGGCCAGCAGCAGCGCGTCGCCATCGCGCGCGCGCTGGCGGTGCGCCCGCGCGTGCTGCTGCTCGACGAGCCGCTATCGGCGCTGGACGCCCAGATCCGGCGGTCGATGGTCGAAGAGATCGCCAATTTGCATCGCGATCTGCCCGAACTCACCATTCTCTATGTCACGCATGACCAGAGCGAGGCGCTGACGCTCGCCGATAAAATCGCGATCATGCGCGATGGCGCGCTCAGCGCGCACGGGCCGACCGGCGACCTTTATCGGCGCCCGCCCAATCGCTTCGCCGCCGAATTTTTAGGGCGCGCCAATCTGCTGCCGGTCGTTGTCGAGGAGGCGGGCGCGGCCGGCGGCTTCGTCAAGGCGCGCGCCGGCGCGACCAGCCTCGTCGCCGCGGCGACGGGCGAACAGGCGGGCGCCAAGCGCCTGCTCTGCGTCAGGCCCCAGAATGTCACGCTGGCGCGTCAGGGAGAACGTTGCAACGCGATTTCAAGCATATTGAAAGAGGTGCATTGGCAGGGCGAGCTGACGCATCTCGTCGCCGATGTCGAGAATACGCCGATGCGGGTCGTCACCACCCGCCTGCCGCCGCTGCCCGAGCGCGGCGGCCGGCTCGATCTGTTCTTCGCCCCCGATGACGCCAGCCTGATCGCGGAGGACGCTCTTGTCTGACGCAATCGTCGCCGCGCCGCGCCGCGCGAGGCAAAATCTTGGCGGCCTGTGGATCGCGCCGCCCGCGTTGATCCTGGCGTTGCTGTTCTTCTATCCTCTCGCGCTGATCGCGCGCGAGGCGTTCACCGACGAGGCTGGCGCCTGGACGATGGCGCAGGCGTTGCAGGTGCTGCAGTCGCGTTTTTTCCTCAACGCTCTGCTCAACACCGCTGAAATCGCGATCGCCGCGACGATGGGCTGCGTCATCCTCGGCGTTGCGCTTGCGTTGATCCTCGCCTTTACGCCGTTCCCGGGCAGCAATTTCATCGCGCGGCTTATCGACACTTTTATCGCTTTGCCGACCTTCCTGGTCACGCTGGCCTTCACATTCCTTTATGGGTCGGCGGGGATTCTCAACGGCGCCTTGATGCAGGGCCTCCATCTCGCGCTGCCGCCGGTCGACTTCCTCTATTCGGCCTGGGGCGTCATCCTCGCCGAGGTGACGGTCTATACGCCTTTCATCCTGCGGCCCTTGCTCGCTTCATTTTCCTTGGTCGACCGCAGCCAGATCGAAGTCGCGAGCCTCTTGGGCGCGCGGCCGTGGCGCATCGTCCGGCAGGTCATCCTGCCTGCCGCCGTGCCGGCGGTGATCGCCGGCGGCAGCCTCTGCCTGCTGTTGACCGTCAATGAATTCGGCATCGTGCTGTTCATCGGCGCCAAGGGCGTGATCACCCTGCCGTTGCTGGTCTATGACAAGGCGATTCAGGAATCCGACTACCAGACCGCCTGCATCATCGCCATCGTCAATGTCGCGCTGTCGCTCGGCCTGTTTGGTCTCTACCGTTTCGCCGCGCGTCGGCTTGGAGGCTAGGCCATGCTCGTGTGGTCCCGCTCCGGCCGCATCCTCGTCTGGACTTTCGGCGCGCTGCTGCTGGCCGTCCTGTTTCTGGCGCCGCTCGCCGTCATCCTTGTGGCGAGCCTGTCGCGACAATGGAACGGCGCGCTGCCGACCGGATTTACGCTCGAACATTACGCCGAAGTCTTCACCGGCGCCTCGGGCGACGCGGTCTGGGCGAGCGTCGTCACCGGGCTGGTCGCCAGTCTCTTCGCGCTGGTGACGGGCGCGTGGGCGGCGTTGGCTTTGCGCGTACAGGGCGAGCGCTGGAGCGGGCCGCTCGGGCTATTGTTTTTCATTCCCAGCGCCGTGCCGTCCGTCTCGGTCGGCCTCGGTCTGCTCGTCGCCTTCAGCCAGCGGCCGCTGTTGCTCAACGGCACGACGGCGATCGTCCTCATCGCACACTTCGTGCTGATCTCGGCCTTTACTTTCGGCAACGTGTCGGCCGGCCTGGCGCGCCTGCCGCTTGACTACGAGCAGGTCGCCTCGAGCCTTGGCGCGCGGCCCGGCTATCGCCTGCGACATGTGACGCTGCCGCTGATCGCGCCCTATCTCGTCGCCGCCTTCGGCCTCAGCTTCGCGCTGTCGATGGGCGAACTTGGCGCAACGGTGATGGTTTATCCCCCCGGCTGGGTGACCTTGCCTGTCGCAATTTTCGGCCAGACCGATCGCGGCGATATCTTTTCCGGCGCCGCGCTGACGATGGTTCTCGTCGTCACGACCCTCGTGCTGCTCGTCGGGCTGGAACGTGCGCCGATCCGCTCGGCGGCGGCGCGATAGAGCCGCAAGCATGCAAACCAGCCAAGCCGCGTTAGCGCCGCCTCAATTCTCGGATTGACGAAATTGTGATGTTTCCCCATCTATGCATTGTTCGTCCCGCCGGGCGCCGACCGAAAAGCGCCGGCGGCTGTCTGCCCCGTTCGCCAGGCGCGGCCTTGAAATTTTCCGATTCTTCATTCTTTGAAGCGAGTATTATCAGCCCATGAGTGATTCTCTCGACCGTCTCTATTTTTCGGTGCTGGCCGCCAGAGGGCGGAATCCAGCGCTGTCGCGCACGTCGCGATTGTTCCGCGACGGCGTGCAGAAGATGGCCAAGAAGCTCGCCGAAGAGGCGATCGAGGTCGGGCTCGACGCGGTGCAGATGAATCGCGAATCCGTCATTCTCGAAAGCGCCGACGTACTTTATCATCTGGCCGTCATCTGGGCCGAATGCGGAATCAGCCCGGAAGACGTGATGGGCGAACTCGATCGGCGCGAGCGCATCTACGGCATAGCGGAGAAGCTGCCCAAACAGGCCAGCGCCGCGCATGGGCGCCGGCTCGCCGTTCTCGATCCGCGCCGCAAGACGGCGTCCAAGCGCTAATCTTTCCGCCACGGAGCGCGCCCCTCGATGCGCAAGACCTATGATCTGGCGGTGGTCGGCGCTGGCATATTGGGCCAGGCTTGCGCGCTCGCCGCCGCCCGTTCCGGCAGGAAGGTCGTGGTCATCGACCGCGATGCGCAGGCCAATGGCGCCTCGGTGCGCAATTTCGGCTTCGTCACCGTCACCGGCCAGCAGCGCGGCGATTGCTGGCGCCGCGCGATGCGCTCGCGCGACGTCTGGGACGAGATCGCCGCGCCGGCGGGTATCCAGATCGTCCATCAAGGCCTGCTCGTCGTCGCCAGGCGACCCGAGGCGGCGCGCGTTCTGGAGGCGTTTGCGCGAAGCGAAACCGGCGCCGGCTGCCGTCTCCATGACGGCGCCGCGGCGCCGCGCCTGCAGCCTGGACTGTCTGGGACTTTCGCCGCCGTGCTGGAAAGTCCGCATGATCGGCGCGTCGAGTCGCGCGAAGCGCTGCCGCGTCTCGCCGCCTGGCTGGAGCGCGCGCATGGCGTCGACTTCCTGCGCAATACGGCGGCGCTCGACGTGACGCCCGAGGGCGTCGCCACTTCGCGCGGCGCGGTGGCGGCCGGCGCGACAATCGTCTGCGCGGGCGACGATTTCCACACCTTGTTCGCCGGGCGCATCGCGCCTTACCATTTGACGCGCTGCAAGTTGCAGATGATGCGCGCGCGTTCGAACGTCAGGCTTTCCCGGGCGGTGATGACCGATCTGTCGCTGGTGCGCTATCTCGGCTATGCCGAGCTTGCCGAAGCCGCGCCTTTGCGCGCGCTTCTCGAGCGCGAACAGGGCGCCCATCTGGCCGCCGGCGTTCATCTTATTGTCGTCGGCGCGGCGGATGGTTCGATGGTGATCGGCGACAGCCATGTCTATGCCGACACGCCCGATCCTTTCGCTTCGGACGCCTATGACGAATTGATCCTCGACGAATATCAGGCCCTGTTTGGCGACAGGCCTGCGATCGAGGAGCGCTGGATGGGCACTTACGCCAGCGCCGACGACCGGCTGATGCTCGTGGATGCGCCCTATGCCAACGTGCGCATCGCAATCGTCACGTCGGGAACCGGCGCTTCGACCGCTTTCGCGATCGGCGAAGAAGTCGTCGCCGATCTCTTCAAGTGAACGCTGACAGGAGGCCTCGTGAACGACCTCAGCCAATTGCGCGCCGTGATTTTCGATTGGGCCGGGACGACGGTCGATTTCGGCTCGCGCGCGCCGATGGGCGCTTTCGTCGAAATCTTCGCGCGTTTCGGCGTGGCGATTTCCGTTGCCGAAGCGCGCGGGCCGATGGGCCTGCCCAAACGCGACCATATCGCCGCGCTGCTCGCCAATGAGGACATCGCCGCGCGCTGGAAGAAGGCGCATGGCGCGCCCGCGAGCGAAGCCGATATCGACGCCGTCTATACGCAATTCACGCCGCTCAACGCCGCCGTCGTCGCCGATTACGCCGATTTCATTCCCGGTCTTCTGCTTGTGGTGGCGACATTGCGTGAGGCTGGCCTGAAGATCGGTTCGACGACCGGCTACACCCGCGACATCATGGCCCGTCTGACGCCGATCGCGGCGAAGGCCGGCTATGCGCCCGACAATCTCGTTTGCGCGGGCGATCTCGTGGCCGGCCGGCCGACGCCGCTGATGATGTATCGCAGCTTTGCCGATCTCGGCGTCTATCCGCCCTGGCGCATCGTCAAGGTCGACGACACCGAGCCGGGCATCGCTGAAGCGGTCGCGGCGGGCGCCTGGGCGGTCGGCGTCACCTTGTCGGGCAATGGCTGCGGCCTGAGCGAGAGCGAACTTGGCGCGCTGTCTCTGCAAGAGCGCGACGCTATCCGTCAGCGCGTCGCAGGGGATCTCGCCGCGGCGGGCGCCCATGCGACGATCGACACCGTCGCTGATCTCCTTCCCGCGGTGAACGCCTTCGGGGCAAGGATCGCGAGGGGCGAGCGGCCCTGAGCCTGTCCAATAGGCGATCCCTGGCCGCGGGTGGGGATAAGGGTCGCGGCTGCGACATTCCGCCTTTTGCGCTTGACCGCGGCGCCAATGGCGACCAAAGCCATCGTCAGGCTTCCCATAATTGCGCCCCAACCGCTGCTTATGGGATGGCGGCGTTTCGACGGAGGCGACTTTGAGCGGGCCTATTGCGGATCCTTCAGGACAAATTCTCCAGCTTGTTCCGGCCTCCGGCGAAAAACGCGGGCCGGTGTTTGTCGCCGATGGCCACGACGGTCCGGACCTTCTCGACATGCGCGAGGCGATCCAGCCGATCGCCCAAACATGCGCGCATCGGGACACGCAGACGCCTTTGATGATTGGCATTGTCGGGCCGTCGGGCTCGGGCAAGAGTTTTGCGCTCGAACGCCTGCGCCTCGCCGTCGCCGGTCTTGTGGTGGGCGAGGATAAAGCGGCGCCGGGGATTTTCGTCGACCGGATCGTGACGGTCCCCATCGATGCGGCCGCCATATCAGGCGATCCCGCCAGCGCCATTGCCGCCGCCACCTTCACCGCGCTCGGGCGCGACCATGACGGGCTCAATTACTCCGCCTTGGCGGATGAAGCCGCCCACGCCGGCGCCGACCCTTATCAGGCCGCCAATAAGGCGTTGGAGCGACACGACGACGCCCGCCGCAGGCTCGACGCCGAGCGCCAGTCGCGCGACGAGGTCGAGGCGCGCCGCGCCCGCCTCGTCGAGAATGTCCTGTTCGAGACGGCGGGATCGCGGGTCGATGCCTATGCGCGCGGCGCGCGCGGCCAGATCGAGGCGCGGCTGCGTCGGTTCGATCTGGCCGGCGGCGATTCGACGGTCAATTTCAAGAATCTGGTGCGCGATCTGGCGGGCGCCGGCTGGGGCTCGCGCCTCGGCGTCGTTCTGGGCGCGATCTGGGGCTATCGCAGCCAGCGACGATTGCTGCTGGCGGCGCTGCTGTTTTTCGTGCTGGCGTTCGCCGCCGCCGAGCTTCGCGCGCCGCCGGTGATAGATTGGCTCAGCGGCCTCGGCTCTCCTCCTTTCACTTTCGCCGCCGATTGGCTGCGCGGCCATCGCGACCTCGTCGGCTACGTGCTTGACGGGCTGGTCGTTCTGGGCGCGATCGCGCTGATCACGAATTTGTGGCGCGCGATCTTCTTCTCGGCGATGCTTTTTCGTGGCGCGCGGCTGCTGAACCATGACGTTGGCGAACGCCAGCGCGATCTCGACGCCGCTTCGGCGCGCCTGAACCGCCGCGTCGCCGCGCTGACCGCCGAGACGGAGACGACGGCAAAACACGCCGAGGCCGCCGAAAAGCGCGCCAATGTGCGGGGCGTGGCGGTCACCGAGCGTGCGCCGACGCCATTGTTCGTGGAGCCTGCGCTCGCCGGCGCCTCGGCGGCGCGGGCTTTCCTCGCCGCCCTCAGCAAGCTGATCAGCGCCCAGGCGGGGCGTGCGCCCGCCGTCGCCTCGCCGGCCATGCTGTCGGCGCGCGCCATTCTCGGGCCGCAGATATCCCAGCCAACGGCGCCGTCGGCGGTCGCTTTTGCGCCGGAAAGACTGCTCCTGACCTTCGATAATTTCGACGCATTGACGCCGGCGCAGGCGCTCAACCTCATCGAAACAGCTCATTCCCTGCTCGGCCCGAGCTTTGTCGCGGCGGTCGCCTGCGATCCGGTCGCTTTGACGCCGGCGGTCGGCGGCCCGGAACCGTTGCGCGAACGTTTCGACAAGCTCTTTCAACTGACCTTCAATGCGCGGGTCGCCGGCGCGGCCAATAGCGGGCGCCTGATCGCGCGGCTGATGGGCGCCGCCCCGCCGCCGCGCCCGCTGGAGATGACCAATGACGCGCGTCAGTCCCAGCTCGCCGATCCTTTGAGCGCTTCTGAATCGACGCTGCTCGCCGCGCTGGCGCCGCTGGCCGCCAATACGCCGCGCGGCGTCAAACGCTATCTGAACGCCTATCGCGTGGCGCGGCTGGCGCCGGCGCCAAGGCCGGCGCTCGCCTTGATGCTGGCGCTCGGCCAAAGCGGCGACGATGAGGCGGCGGCCGGCATGGATCTGCTCTTGACCGGGGAGGAAGGCGCGCTGGCTGATCCACCCGGTCCGCCGGCGCTGGTCGCCGCCGTGCGCGCGACCCGCGCGGCGAACGGCGGCGCGCTGACGATCGCCGAGACGATCGCCGCCAGAGAGATCGCCCGGCGCTTTCAGCTCTTCGCCTGAGGGAGCGCCGACCTTATTCGGGCGGCAGTTTCGCCTCGTCCCAGCCGCCGCCAAGCGCGACGATCAGGGTCACAGCCGCCAGCACACGCTGCTCCCTGGTCGTCAGCAGGGCTTCCTCGTCCGCCAGCGCAGTCGCCTCGGCGGTGACGACGGTGGTGAAATTTTGGGTGCCGGCGCGATATTCGTTGATCGCGATCTGCACGGCCTGTTCGGCCGCCTTGACCGCCTCGACCTGCACGCCTGCTTCCTTCGCCAGCACGCGGATAGCGACCAACTGATCCTCGACTTGTTGAAAGGCGGTCAGCACGGTCTGACGATAGGTGGCGACGCTTGATTGATAAGTGTCGCGGGCGGCCTCGACCTGCGCAGCGGTCAGGCCGCCGTTGAACAGCGTCTGGGTGATCGACAAAGCGTAAGACCACATCGGATTTGTCGCGCCAAACCCGCCTTTGAACGGATTGCCGACGACGCCGGCGAGGCCCGACAGCGTGACGTCGGGGTAATAGCCGGCGATCTGGACGCCGATCAGCGCATTGTTTTCCTGCATCGTCCGCTCGGCCGCGGCGATGTCGGGCCGCCGCTCGAGCAGCGTCGAAGGCACGCGCAACGGAATGCCGGGAACGCTATCGGCCAGCTTGGCGTGCCGGATGGAAAGGCCCGCCGGCGGCCGGCCCATCAGTATCGCGATTGCATGTTCGTCCTGGCCGCGGGCGACCCCGGTATTGATCTCCTGCGCCTCGGCGGCGAGCAATTGCGCCTGCGCGGTGATCACGTCGGAGCGCGCCGCCGTCCCCGCCGAATATTGGTTTTGCGTAATGTCGAGCGAACGTTTGTACTGGGCGACGGTGTCGTCCAGCAAATCGTGCAGGGAATCGGTCTCGCGCAGTTCGAAATAGGCGGTCGCCAGCGCCGATTGCATCGACAGCGTCGCATTGGCGAGGTCGGCGGCGCTGGCCTGCGCGCCGGCGACCTGGCTTTCGATCGTGCGCCGTATTTTGCCCCAAAGGTCGATCGTCCAGCTCGCGCTCGCCTCGGCGCTGAGCGTCGTGACGCCGGGGGAAGAGCGCGTGATGGACGGATCGAAGCTCAAGGTCGGAAATAATTGGGCGCGCGCTTCGGCGATCAGCGCTTGCGCTTCGCGATAATTGGCCTCGTCCGCCTTCAATGTCTGGTTCGAGACCGAAACCTGCGCCTCCAGCTCGTTAAGCAGCGGATCGTGGAACAGCTTCCACCAATCGCCTTTGGCGAAATCATCGCGCGGCGTGCCGAGCTTCCAGCCTTTCGCTTCCTTGTATTGCGCGGGAACGATCGCGGCAGGTTTTATATAATCAGGACCGACGGTACAGCCGCTCAGCATCAGCAGAGCGCCGGTCAGCGCCTGCCATCGCCCCTTGACGCGCCCCATCACCCCACTCCCGCGACATGTCCGCCCGACGTGCCGTAATAAAACCGGCTCCAGAAGCGTCCCAGCCATCGGCTGAGTCGGTCGAGATAGAGATAGATGACCGGCGTGGTGTACAGCGTCAACGCCTGACTGACGATCAGGCCGCCGACAATCGAAATTCCCAGTGGATGACGCAGTTCGGAGCCTTCCCCGGCGCCAAAAGCGAGGGGCAGCGCGCCAAGCAGAGCCGCGAAGGTCGTCATCATGATCGGCCGGAAACGCAACATGCAGGCTTGGAAGATCGCCTCAGGCGGCGCGAGACCTCCTCTTTGCGCTTGCAGGGCGAAGTCGATCATCATGATCGCGTTCTTTTTGACGATGCCGATCAGCAGGATGATGCCGATCAAGGCGATGATCGTGAATTCGGTGTCGAACATTTTCATCGCCAGCAGCGCGCCGACGCTGGCCGAGGGCAGGGTCGAAATGATGGTGAGCGGATGGATGTAGCTCTCGTAGAGTACGCCGAGCACGATATAGACCGCAGCCAAAGCGGCCGCGATCAGCAAAGGCTCGTTGGCCAGCGACTGTTGATAGGTCAGCGCCGTTCCCGCGAAGGAGCCGCGCACCGTCGCGGGCATGCGGATATCGACGATCGCATTGTTGATCGCCTGCTGGGCTTCGCTGAGCGCGTGGCCCGGCGCGAGATTGAACGAAATAGTGGTCGAGACGAACGGCCCCTGATGATTGACCGACAGCGGCGTCAAGGCCGATCCGAAACTGGCGAAGGCGGCGAGCGGGACCATCGTTTCCTGGCTGGTCGAGACCGAGGCGCCGGACGAGGTGCTGGAATGGCCGGTCGCCGCGATCGAATTGATCGCCAGATTGCGCGCCGAATCGGCGGCGATCGTCGCGGCTGTGCTGGCCGCCGCCGCCGAGGCGGTGAATGTGCCGGCGGTGGCGTTGGTGGTCTGCGATCCCGAAGGATTGGCCCCTGATGTCGACACCCATATCTGTTTCAGGATCGCCGGATCCTGCCAATAGCGCGGCGCCACTTCCATCACGACGTGATATTGGTTGAGCGCGGCATAGATGGTCGACACCTGGCGCTGGCCGAAGGCGTCGTCGAGCGTGTTGTCGATCGCATTCAGCGTGAGGCCGAGCCGCGCCACCGTCGGTCGATCGATATTGATATCGGCCAGCAGGCCGCCCTGCTGCTGATCCGAGTTGACGTCGGTCAGAACGTTGATCTTCTGCATCGCCGCGGTCAGCCGCGGCGCCCAGCGATAGAGCGTGTTCGTATCGTCGCCCTGAAGCGTGAATTGATACATGGCGTTGCTTTGCCGCCCGCCGGTCCGCAAATCGGCGGCCGCCTGCAGAAACAGGCGGGCGCCGGGAACCTCTGCGAGTTTGCCGCGCAGCCGGTTGACGACGACATCGGCCGAGACCAGCCGGTCGGCGAGCGGCTTCAATGAGACGAACACGAAACCGGAATTGGTCTGCCGGCCGCCGGTGAAGCCCACCACGCTGTCGACCGCCGGATCGGCCTGGACGATCGCCTGCAACTGCGCAAGCTTCGGCTTCATCGCCTGAAATGAAATGCTCTGGTCGCCCTGGATGTTGCCGATCAGCAGACCGGTGTCCTGGGCGGGGAACAGGCCGTAGGCGATATTGGCGAACAAATAGACGTTGAGGGCGATGGTCGAAAGAAGGACAATCGCCACGATCAGCGAATGTCTCAGCGCCACGGTGAGCGTGCGGCGGTAGAAATTCTGCATCGCCTCGAAGCCGCCTTCGGTCACGCGATAGAACCAGCCGTTGGAATGTTCGGCCGGATTGGGCAGGAAGCGCGAGCACATCATCGGCGTCGCAGTCAGCGAAATGAACAGCGAAATCGCCACCGCCATCGACAAAGTGATTGCAAATTCCCGGAACAGCCGGCCGATGATCGAGCCCATCAGCAAAATCGGCAGGAACACCGCGACCAGCGAAATGCTGATCGAGATGACGGTGAAGCCGACTTCGCGGGCGCCGATCAGCGCCGCCTGCATCCGCGTCGCGCCAAGCTCCATATGGCGGGAAATGTTCTCCAGCACGACGATGGCGTCGTCGACGACGAAGCCGGTCGAAATCGTCAACGCCATCAGCGACAGATTGTCGAGGCTGAAGCCCAGAAGATACATCGCGCCGAATGTGCCGACGATCGACACCGGCACCGCGATGCTCGGGATAGCCGCCGCGCGGAGATTGCGCAGGAAGACGAAGACGACGAGCGTCACCAGGAGCACCGAAATCACCAGCGTCTTCTCGGTATCGGCCAGTGAAATACGAATCGTCTTGGAGCGATCGACCACGATGGCGGTGTCGACGTCGCCGGGCAGCGAAGCCGAGAGGCGAGGCAATTCAGCCTTAACGGCGTCGACCGCCTGGATGATGTTGGCGCCCGGCTGGCGATAGAGAACCACCGAGACCGATGGCTTGCCGTTGGCCAATCCAGCGTTGCGCAGGTCCTCGACCGAATCGAGCACTTCGCCGACATCGGTCAGCTTGACGGCGGCGTTGTTGCGATAGGCGACGACGAGGTCGCGATATTGATCGGCGCGGCTGGCCTGGTCGTTGGTGTAGATCTGATAGTGGAAGTCGTCGTCCTCGATCGCGCCCTTGGGGCTGTTGGCGTTGGCCGAAGCGAGCGCGGCGCGCACGTCTTCGAGGCCGATGCCATATTTGAACAGCGCGCCAGGATTGAGCTCGATGCGAACCGCCGGCAGGGCGCTGCCGTTGACATCGACCTCGCCGATGCCGGTAAGCTGCGACAGCCGCTGCTGCATGACATTGGAGGCGGCGTCATAGAGCTGGCCTTGCGTGCGCGTCGGCGATGTCAGCGCGATAATCATGATCGGCGAATCGGAGGGATTGACCTTGTGATAGGTCGGATTCGAACGCAGGCTGGTCGGCAGGTCCGCGCGCGCCGCGTTGATCGCCGCCTGCACGTCGCGCGCGGCGCCATCGATGTCGCGGTCGAGCCCGAACTGCAAGGTGACGCGCGTGCTCTGCAGCGAACTCTGCGACGTCATTTCGGTGACGTCGGCGATCTGGCCGAGGTGCTTTTCGAGCGGTCCGGCGACGCTCGAGGCCATCGTGTCCGGACTGGCGCCGGGCATCGTCGCCTGCACCGATATGGTGGGAAAGTCGACCTGTGGCAAAGGCGAGACCGGCAGGAGTTTGAACGCGAAAGCGCCGGCCAGCGCGATGCCGATGGTGAGCAGCGTCGTCGCTACCGGCCGCCCGATGAAGAAGGCTGATATATTGTTGTTCACGGCGCCTCCGTCGCGACGGCGCCGGAAGCGGCCGAGGCGCCAAGGCGCGTGCCGATCCGCTCGAACATGAGATAGATGACCGGCGTCGTGAACAATGTCAGGATCTGGCTGACCGCCAGTCCGCCGACGATCGCAAGACCCAGCGGATGGCGCAATTCCGAGCCGACGCCGGTTCCCAGCATCAAGGGCAGCGCCCCGAACATTGCGGCCATCGTCGTCATCAGAATGGGGCGAAGGCGCAGCAGGCAGGCCTGGTAGATCGCATCGCGCGCGTTCTTGCCCTCATTACGCTGCGCATCGAGCGCGAAGTCGATCATCATGATCGCGTTCTTCTTGACGATGCCGATCAGCAGAACGATGCCGATGATGCCGATCACGTCGAGGCCGGCTCCGGCGATCATCAGGGCGAGCAACGCGCCGATGCCCGCCGAAGGCAATGTCGACAGGATGGTGACGGGATGGATGAAGCTCTCGTAGAGCACGCCCAATACGATATACATGGTGGCGACGGCGGCGAGCAGCAGCAGCAATTCGTTCGACAACGACGATTGGAACGCCGATGCGGCGCCCTGGAAGGCGGTGGCGAAGCTCGCCGGCAGGTTCATCTCCCGCTCGGCCGCCTGGATCGCGTCGACGGCCGCGCCCAAAGATGCGCCGGGCGCCAGGTTGAAGGAAATCGTCGTCACCGGCGATTGGCTTAAGTGCGAAATCTGCAAGGGCGAGGGCTGGATATTGATATGGCTGATCGCCGATAGCTGGACCTGGCCAGTGGTCGAGGCCGAGGAAGGCAGATAGATCGAGTTCAGCGAATTGACCGAACGCTGCAAGGATGGATCGGCGTCGAGGATGACGCGATATTGGTTCGACTGGGTGAAGATGGTCGAGATGATGCGCTGGCCGAACGCATCATAAAGGGCGCTGTCGACGGTGGCCGGCGTGATGCCGAAACGCGCCGCCGTCGGCCGATCGATGGTGAGATAGGCGGACAACCCGCTTTGCTGCATGTCGCTCGCGACATCGGCGAGCTCCGGCGCCTTCTGCAATCGCGCCAGCAATCGCGGCGCCCAGGTCTGCAACGTGGCGAGATCCTGGTTGGCGAGCGTGAATTGATATTGCGTCGCGCTGACGGTCGTGTCGATCGACAGATCCTGAACCGGCTGCATGAACAGGGCGATGCCGGCGACCTCAGCGGTCTCTTGCTGCAGGCGGCGGATGATCTGGCTCGCCGTCGATTTGCGATCGCTGTGCGGCTTCAGATTGATGAGAAATCGGCCGGAATTGAGCGTGACATTGGAGCCGTCGACGCCGATGAAGGAGGACAGGCTGACGACATCGGGGTCTTTGAGGATGGCGTCGGCCAGTTCCTGCTGATGAGTCGCCATGGCGCCGAAGGACGTCGTCTGCGCGGCCTGCGTGATCCCCTGAATGACGCCGGTGTCCTGGATAGGAAAGAATCCCTTCGGAATGGCGACATAGAGATAGCCGGTCACGACGAAAGTCGCCAAAGCGACGATCAGCGTGATGATCTGATGATCGAGAACCACGCTCAGCGTCCGGCCGTAGAGACGCACCAGGAATTGGAAGAAACGCCCGCCGCTGGCATGCGAGGAACTATGTTCGCCGGCTGGCTGAGGCTTCAACAGTTTGGCGCAGAGCATCGGCACCAGCGTCAGCGACACGATCGCCGAAATGACGATGGTGACGGCGAGCGTGATCGCAAACTCGTGGAAAAGCCGGCCGACCACGTCGCCCATGAACAGCAGCGGAATCAGCACCGCGATCAAGGATATCGTCAGGGAGATGATGGTGAAGCCGATCTGCTGCGATCCCTTGAGCGCCGCCTGGAAAGGCGTCTCGCCCATTTCGAGAAAACGCGCAATATTCTCGATCATCACGATGGCGTCGTCGACGACGAAGCCGGTGGCGATGGTCAATGCCATCAGCGAGAGATTGTCGAGGCTGAAGCCGAGCTGGTACATGATCGCCAAAGTCCCGACCAGCGAGAGCGGCACCGACAGGCTCGGAATGATGGTCGCCGGGATATTGCGCAGGAACAGGAAGATCACCAGCACCACCAGGCCGACCGCCAGCGCAAGCTCGAATTCGACGTCCTCGACCGAGGCGCGGATCGTCGTCGTGCGGTCGGTCAGCGGCGTGATGGCGATGGAGGAGGGGATGGCGGCGGTGATTGTGGGCAGCAGCGCCTTGATGCTGTCGACGACGGCGATGACATTCGCCCCGGGCTGACGCTGGATGTTGACGATGAGCGCGGGCGTTTTGTTCATCCAGGCGGCGAGCTTGCCGTTTTCCGGCGCCTGCTCGACCGTGGCGACGTCGGCAAGCTTGACTGGCGCCCCGTTGCGATAGGCGACGACCGAATTGATATAATCGTCGGGGCTCTTGATCTGGTCGTTGGCGTTGATCGAGAACGATTGCGACGGCCCGTCGAAATTGCCCTTGGGCGTATTGACGTTGAGATTGCTGATCGTCGTCCTCAGATCGTCGAGATTGAGCCCATAGGCCGCCAAGGCGAGCGGATTGGCGTGAATGCGCACGCTCGGGCGCTGGCCGCCGGAAATCGACACCAGGCCGACGCCCGGCAATTGCGCCAGTTTCTGCGCGATGCGTCCCTCGACAATGTCCTCGACGTCCGTGAGCTTCAGCGTCGATGACGTCACGCCGAGCGTCAGGATCGGCGCGTCGGCAGGATTGACCTTGGCGTAGATCGGCGGCGCCGGCAGATCGGCCGGCAGCAGATTGCCCGCCGCGTTGATCGCCGCCTGCACTTCCTGCTCGGCGATGTCGATGCCGATGTCCAGCGTGAAGCGCAGCGTGATCACCGACGCGCCCGCCGAGCTTTGCGACGACATCTGCGAGAGCGAGGGCATCTGGCCGAACTGCCGCTCCAGCGGCGCGGTGACTGACGACGTCATCACCTCCGGGCTGGCGCCGGGATAGAAAGTCTGCACCTGAATCGTCGGATAATCGACCTCGGGCAAAGCCGATAGCGGCAGGAATTTATAGGCGACGATTCCGACCAGCAGAATAGCGATCATCAGCAGCGAAGTCGCGACCGGCCGTTCGATGAAAAGGCGCGAAGGGTTCAAGGCAAGGTGCTTCCGCTTTCTGGCGCGTTACGGGGAAGAGCTCGCGGCGGGAGCCTGGCCTGGGGGCGCTGCGCCCGAGTCCTGGTCCTTCCGGTGGCGATGCTGATGCTGACCCGCCTGGTCGGGTTGCTGGGAATCGGTGGGTTTGGCGCCTGGGTCGGCCTGGCCGGACGTTGAACCGGACCCGCCGCCGCTCGCCGGCTTGGCGCCGGCGGCGGACCCATTGCGCACCACCACCTTCGCGCCTTCGCGAAGCCGGTCGGCGCCGTCGATGACCACCCTCTCGCCCGCCGTGAGGCCGGTGGAGATCGAAGTGCGGCCGGAATCGGCCGGCCCGATCTTGACGGCGCGCACAGTGACTGTGCTGTCGTCCTTCACCACATAGACGAAATTGCCGTTCGGACCGAGCTGAACCGCCGCGTTCGGCACGATGACGGCGCCGGTCAGCGTGTCGACCAGCAGGCGGGCGTTCACGAACTGGTTGGGAAACAAGGCGCCGTCGTCATTGGCGAAACTCGCGCGCAATTTGAAAGTGCCGGTGGTGGTGTCGATCTGATTGTCGGTGGTGGTCAGCGATCCCGTCGCGAGCTGTTTGACGTTGGCGCGGTCGAAGATTGTCACCGGCAAGGTGGCGCCGGCCTTCATACGCGCCTGGATCTGCGGCAGATTATCTTCCGGCGTCGAGAAAATGACGCTGATCGGCTGAAGCTGCGTGATCACCACAATGCCATTGGCGTCGGTCACCTGGACGTAATTGCCCTGGTCTACCTGACGCAGGCCGATGCGGCCGCTGACCGGCGCGACGATGCGGCAATAAGCGATGTTGAGATTGGCCGCGTCGATCTGCGCCTGATCGCTGGACATGGCGGCGAGATCCTGCGCGACGAGAAATTTCTGGTCGTCGATCTGCTGATTGGCGATCGAATCCTGTTTGCCCAGGATCACGAAACGGGCGAGATCGGCCTGCGCCTGCGCATGGAGGGCGGTGTCCTTGGCCAATTGTCCTTGCGCCTGCGCCAATGTCGCCTGATAGGGACGCGAATCGATCTGGGCGAGAAAATCGCCGACCTTGACGATCTGGCCTTCCTCGAAACCGATCTGCTGTAAGTTTCCCGCGATCTGCGTGCGGACCGTAACGGTGGCGAGCGAAGTGACGGTGCCGAGCGCGTCGACATAGAGCGGGATGTCGCCGGTGGTCGCCTCCGCGTCGCGGATCGTCTGCGGCCCATTGGCGCCGCCCCCGCCGCGTCCGGACTTGGGCGCCGTCGCCGGCGCCGTGGCCACATCGGTGTTTGGCGCGATATCTTCAAAATGCTGCCAGGCGAAATAGGCGGCGATAGCGATCGCCAGCATGAACAGCCATTTTGCCAGCCGGCGCGTTTTGGGCGGCGTCGGCGCGCCTGGCGGGGAAGTCGGCGCATGGTTCGGCGAAACCGGCGACGGGGTCGGCGGCGGCGGCGACTGTGGCCTCGCCTCGACCCGGGCGGGATCGACGTTTTCGTTCATGAGACGACCTCGCAAAATGCTTCCGCATCGCATGCCAACAAAGAAACTTCAACTCACTCAGCCGTGTTTACGAGATTGTTGAAGCTAGGATTATGGCCGTTTTGGCGGCGCCTCGCAGGGCAGTTGCAATCCGCGCCGGCTTGCGGCATAAGCGCCGCTGACGGTCTTGCCGTCATGGATGCGGGTGTAGCTCAGTGGTAGAGCACAACCTTGCCAAGGTTGGGGTCGAGGGTTCGAATCCCTTCGCCCGCTCCAAAAACATCAAATATTTCATAAAGTACTGACGAGGGCCGCGAAAGCGGCCGCTCTCCTTTTCGCGCTAGCCGCCACCGAAACCCGAGCGCAAGCTGGCATTCGTCGCTGCATGGCGGATTGAATTTATCGTCTTTCAGCCAGCGTCCTGTTTATCGCCCACGTCCTCGCGCATGATCCCGTCGCCGCAATCACAAGTTCGAGGTGGATGCGGCGACCGGGAGTTAAGCGGTTGGCGGACCCGCCGATCATGCTCAGCCGCGCTGGCGGGCTCGAACTCCCGCGGGCTCTGCTTCCGCGACCAGTTGAGAGGAAGCCTGAGCGTCGATCTTGATGGCGCGCAGCGCCGCCACTTGCAGGAATGTGGCGGCTTCGTCCAAAGCCTCCCGACCCTCGGGCATGATCGCGCTCAACAGCGGCCATGCGTGCGGCATGTCGGGATAAATGCGAAGATCAGCGCCGACGCCCGCCATAAGCGCGCGTTCCGCAAGTCGCTTGGAATCGTCGAGCAGGATTTCGTCGGCGCCGACGAAGATAACCATCGGCGGCAAGCCTGCAAGATCGCCATAAATCGGGGAAACGAGCGGCATGCGCGGATCGGTTTGGCCGACATAGGCTGTAGCGAGCATTCGCAAGCACGCAGGCACCTGCATCGGATCACGGTCGCGGTTGATTGTCTGCGAAGCGCCGGTGACGGCAAAATCGGTCCATGGCGAGAACAGGCAAGCGGCGGCCGGCGCCAGCTCCCTTTGGTCGCGCAGAGTCAGCAACAGGGCGACGGCGAGGCCGCCCCCGGACGAATCGCCGCTAACGAAGATCGGACCTTCGACCTGCTTGCGCAGAGCGCGCCAAACTGAAACGACATCGTCGAGCGCCGCCGGGAATATATGCTCCGGCCCCAGCCGATAATCGGGGCAGAACACGCGAAAGCCGCGCAAAGCGAAGCCGCCGGTGATCGCCCGGTGAGTCCGCGCCGACATCCCGACATAACCGCCGCCATGCAGGTAGAGCAAAGCGCCAAAGCCCTTGGCGCCAGTCTTTGGCTCCGCCCATTCGCCGGAAACGCCGCCAAGCGTCACTGGCGAGAAGCGCACGCCTCGCGGCGCAAGCGGCGGCGTGCCGTTGAAAGCCTTGCGCACATCGAGCGGCGTCCGGCACGCCGCAAGCCGCCGTTTGACCAATCCCCGGATCGCGAGGTTGATGAGCTGGGTGCGCAATTTGGCCATGGGTCCGGACCTCGTATCGAGGGATGTCGCACCCGAACATGACGCATAAAGCTTAAGGAAATAGGATGTTCCGCGACATTGAAGAGGGCGGGCGGGCGCCCCCATTCAACCCCCGGCGCCAGCGCCAAAGCGCTTATCGCGTCAGCCTTGCCGCTCGCCTTAAACTGCAGGCGAGCCGTAGACTATTTGGTCACGGTCGCCGCTGATTTTCGACAATTTCGCAAACTCCCTATAGCCGAAAGCGAGTTTGATGCGCTGACGCCAGTTGCGATTGCCGCCAGCGATACGGCTTTTCTTGTAAACGCATTTGTAAGCGTCGAAATGATGATAGGTCGGAACCGCTTCGATCCTACCTCGGCCAAGCAGAATTTTTGCAGTCTGAGCCGCGGTGACGCCCGCACATAACTCGCAGGCGAGGCCGGTCGACGGGAAATCGCGCGTTTCAAGATTCACCGACGACCTGTCGACGAGATAAGAACGGTGCAGCCCCGCCGGCGTGACCCCGACGATGAAGTTCACCAGCCGCTTGGCGGGCTCGACGTCCTCGAAACGAAACCATTCCTCGAGCGACATGCCGGTCGGCGAGAAGATGAGAAACGCGGTTCCCATTCCCGCGGGAACGGAAAGGATTGCGGGAATTCCGAGCGCGCGGCAGCGCGCGTATATTTTGCGGCGCGTTTCAAGGGCGAAAATGTCGATCGCGTCGACATAAATGTCAGCGCCCTCGAGAAAGGCGTCGATTTGTCCTTCCAGAATGCCCTCGGGGAATGACTTGATCTGCAATTCCGGATTGATGTCGAGCGCCATGGCGCGCACGACATCCAGCTTGGGCTTGCCGAGCGTCGACATTTTTGCGCCGGCCTGGCGATTGAAATTAGCGAGCTCGAAATGATCGAAATCGGAAAGCGTGAACGCGCCGACCCCGAGACGCGCCAAGGTCGTCACATGGGCCCCTCCACAACCGCCAAGACCGCCAACGGCGACACGCTTCGAGCGCAGCAACTGCTGTTCTTCCCGTGTAAACCATCCGATGTTGCGGTGAAATGCCTGCTCGTAAACGAAGGGTTCCGTCATTTGCTGTTGATCCATTTTTAACTTCAGAGGCTTGAACCGTTTGTACAGAATCGCAACGGCATGACCGTTTTACTCACAGCATCAGCTTCCTACTTAAGGCCACGGCAGAGTGAATACTTTGTGAAGAAGCTGCTGTCGAGCCGGCGCGCTTGGCTCACTATGCACCCGATGGGATGACCCATCGGAAGGCCGGCAAATCGTCGTTCCCGATTACCGCGTTACTGCGGTATATCCGCATAGATTGTCCAAACCGAGGCGCCGGGTTGGACCCGACGCGGCCCTCGCACTGGCTGTGCTACGGCATCGACTATCCAAAAGCGGGTTTTCAGCGGCGATGTTGGGAGCGGCCTGATGCAGGAAAGACACGCCGACGCGTTTAACGACAGTTATGCACCGCTTCGGCGATTTCGCCACTGGCTGTTAACGCGGCGCGCCCTATTGTGGGCATGCGGCGATCACTCGCCGCATGCCCTCCTTGGGCGTTTCCTCCCTAGACTTAGGCCGCCTTCGGGTGGCCTTTTTTTCTAGGTCGTTTGTTGTAGTCCATGCCGCCGCGAAAACAAGCCGTCCGCCTCGCTTTTGCGTCCGGGTTAGACTTTCGTCTGGATTGCCGGTCCAATCGGTTGGTCAAAGCCGACGAATGTCGCTCCTTCAAGCTCAAACCACCCGCCGCACGCTTGGCTCACTTGTGGTTCGCCGCGCTGAACTTGTCCGCCGTTCGGCGCCTCCATTGATTCGCCGCGTCTTCCGCCCGCAGCAGACGTGCGTTTATCTGGGCGAGCTCCAGGGCGATTTGTTCGAGCCCGGACGCCGATTGGCTGGCCGGCGGCACGCCAGAGCCTTCATCGCGTGTCTCGATCTGGCTCGGCCTCACGTCCTCGATCATTCCGGTCGTCGCCGTTCCGGCGCCGCTCTTGAAATGGCGCGCCATTTCCGTGGCGGCGACGCGCGCCCGCAGAACCAACTTCACCGGCGACCATTTTCGCAAGGTTGCCGTGACGGTCATTTCCTCTCCTAACCTGCTCGGATCGTCAGAACCAGCGGACCACCAAGAGGACCATTGCAAGGACCATGAGTGTCGCAACCGCGAGGCCTAGCCGGACGTTTGCCGCCAAATGGCGGTCTTCCTCGGCAAACTCGATGGAGCGTCTTTTCACGGATGCACCCTGCGACCAAAGCTTCGATAGCCCGAGACAGAACGTCGAAAGTTAGAGGAAAATAATTGTCGATAGATTAAGCTCATTTGTTCGGCTGAAAGTCGCCAAATCCGGCGACGATGTTGGTCGCTAACGCGGCCAGGCCCATCGGCGGCCCTATCGCTCCCTTGCGCGATGCGCGATGTGATGGGCACCTAACGCGGCGTCTTTTCTATGCGATGCCGCGTCTATGCGATGCCGCGCCGATTGGGTCCAACGCGCCGGCCTTCGCCAGCTTTTGCTCCGAGGGCCACAACTCTGATTCAGGGGAGGCGCCAACGACGGCAACGCCGGCTCGCCGGTTTGCGGCCGATGACCCCGGCTGTCAGAGGTCGCGCAAGGACCGGTAGAGCGGGCCGCGAGAGAATCCTCCGCGCTTGCGGCGCTGACCGAGCGTAACTGCGGCCAATCTCGCGGGAATGAAGACGACCGGCATTCGCGGCGAATCCCCGACGCCCCTAGGCCCCGAGGCTACAGCGTTTATTCGCCCCCGAACTCAAACGTGGCAACGGCCGCCGCTTGCGCGCCGACGGCCGTTTTCTTCTCAATGAAACGTGCGGCTCTTCTCGGCGGGATGCCAGTCGTTGGGCGGAAAAGCGGCGACCGCCTCGGCGATGAACGCTCCGGTTACGGCTACGGCTGCGAGAAGCGAGAAAACGAACTTCTTCATGACGCCCTCCATGAGGGAAACGGTTCACAAAAACCGGTCGTCGAAGCTTGCAATATAGAGCTGATTCGAACGCGCCGATGTGGCGTTGATCACATCTCGCGCGCTCAGCCCCTCACGATGGCCGCGGGTTCATGCCGGCAGCCGTTTTGTATCGCGCTCCAATCGTCAGGCGGTGGCGCGAACTTGGACAGAGACTGCCGGCCGAACCGGTTGAGCCTCACGCGCGACAGGCGTGCGCAATCTCGCATCGTTCTCCCGTCGCTCTTTCAAGAGCCGATTTCGCACCGCTTCATGGGCTGGATGATCAGTATTCGCCATTATGAAGGCTGAATAGTCATCCTGAGTTTTGAAAATCACGGCTGACCCCCCGCGTAGATGGACCGTTCAACCATACGAGAAAGGGCCTCGGTGTCGAGTCGATTCATCGCCATCTTGGGCGCAAGAGCCTCGCCTCCGACGGCGGGTCATAAACGGCATGACGCTGCCTCCAAAGGCCCCGATCCGCGAGCAGAAGCTCAGGCGACGAAGACGGCCTCTCCGTGGAAATCAAGCCCGCCCGGCGCCCGATAGCAGACCGTAAGCTCGCAGGACCCCCAATGAACTTGGCCGCCCTCCTTCCCCGGGGGCGGTTTTTTTTGTCCAGGAGATATTGGACAGAAACCCGCCTGGGGAGCTGATGGCCGCCAACCGGCGCGTTGGGAAGCTGCGCGGCGCCATGTTATAGCGCCACAGAATATCAAACGCAGATCGTCGGAGGCATGGCATGAAGCTAGCGGCTGCCGGACTCTTCGTCGCCGTCATGGGCGCTGCCGGCACAGCGCATGCTGACGGCCTCCAAAGCGCCTTTGCGGCCGTATCAAACAGCCTCAAATCACATGGAGGCGGCCTCGCTCCGCTTTATGCGTCTTGCCCGAAGAGCAATAACGATGACTGGCAATATATCGGTTCGGCTGTTTTCGTGCCGATAAGCCAGACGGATAGCGCCGTCCTCGTCAATACAGGCTGGTGCAATGGCGGCAACGGGTCAGGCCAATATCTTGTCATCAACCGCGCCGGCGTGGCGCGCCTCATCACCGATGCTGGCATAGCCGACATGAGTTTCCTTGCGACAAACGCGTATTTCTCCGACGACACGCTCACCCTTTACGGCAACCGATGGCTGCCTGATGACCCTCACTGCTGTCCATCAAAGAAGGCCAACCTGGAGTTCAATCTTAAGACCGGAACCCGGAAACTCACCATTCTTGACGGCAATTAGCTAGATGCGCCTCGCCTCTCCTGGCGATGGCTTCTGGGCGTGGATGCCCAGCACAAGGCCACGACTGTCCGGTTCAGCAAGACCGGCTGTAAATCTTAAGTCGCACACAACCACCGCGCGTCGTGCCCGGGCTTGTCCGGGCATCCACGCCGTGCGGAAGGCGCCAACTTCGAAAGTTTCTTGCAACGGCGCGGCGTGCGGACGAGTGCTACGCATTCGCCTTGGGATGGCCGGGACAAGCCCGGCCAAGACGCCGAGAGGTTCTGTTTCACTTAGATTCTCTCGCGTGACGGGACTTTTTAGCTAAACCGGACAGCCGTGGCACAAGACCGGGCATGACGTGCTGGGGTTCCAAAAGGCGGAGTGCTGCAACCTAATTCTGTTCTCAAGACAGCCTTGCGGGCCTACGGCACGTTGAGACTTGGCTGCGATGGCGCCATTATTTCGGCGCCCGGCGCTTTTGTCGCTTTTGATCCTAGGGGGACGCCGAAATCGAACCCGGACCAAAATCGTTTTCGCGCGCGCGAAGCCGCGCACAGCGCCTCTAAGCCGGAGCCAGTGATTTGGCGCGAACTCCGCTCAATCGGCTAATTGTTCTGTTACTTGGCTCCGGGTTTCTGGAAATTGTGACGCCCATGTCTTGGGCGCAGTCGCCAAGGGTCAGAACGGAGGAGCCGACGGTCGCCCCGCAAATGCGAACGAGCGCGCAGAAGGAGCGACCGACCATCGAATCTTTGTCGCGCGAAGCGCAAAAGGCAATCAGGGCGTGTGATGACGATGCGGCTCTTCAATGCGTCGCCGACGAATTGACCAAATATGCGGAGGCCCTGAAGCAGATTACCCAGGCGCAGCGGCAGTATCCCTCGCCCATTCCGCCAACGCGGCGCGGGCGGCGCCCGCCACGGGCGCATGATCCCTCCTGATCGCCCCAGTGACGGAAATTCGCCCAGATCGGCGAGGCGCGCATCGCTCGGCTATCTCGGTTGCCGCATTGCTTCTTACTTCAACGAAGGAACTGTTTTGGAGTAGTTCAGGTCATAGGTTCTGTTAAGCAGGGGATCGAGCAATGTGCCTTCGGAAGCATCGAAGGCGGCCGAACGTCTGTTTGCGATGGCGCCGGGAATCGCTGCATCGCCTTGCGGGGCGACGACGCCAGCAGGCTCAGCTTGCTTCCCCGCGCCCGGCGCCGCGTCGCGTCCGAGCTGATCCATACCGATTTTCAAAAGTCCTTTTTCAAGGTCGACCGTTAGCGCCGCGCTCTTCCTGTCGGCTGTCGCCTGGGGGTCGCTGGATCCCCTCAAATCGACTTCGCCATACGACCCGTCTTCGAATGCAGAGCTCGGATCAGGATTGATCGCAACACCGCGCGATAATCCGGCAAAGCGCATGAACGCGTTCGCGCCTACATCATTTTCAAATCGCGCCTCGCTCGGGAAGGCCTGCGATCTTTTCGGCCAGGCGACGCCCTCTTTCGCGCCAATATAAAAGCGCGACAATTCCAAAATGGGCTGACGCGTCAGGATAGGCGTCCGTGCATTGGTCCTCGTGATTTTCGCGAGGCACGGCGTGGTGCAGACGGCGACAAGCGCCACCATGACGATCGGAACATTCCGAACCATGCTAACATCCTCCGATGTCGCGGGTTTCAGAGCGTCGCCTTTATAGCACTATCAAGGCTGTCAGACGAAGGCCTAGATAAGCCCTTCCGCTTTCAGCGCCCGGCGGGCGCCACAGCCGCCAGGGCAGCGTCCATTGCGCTCGGGGCAATCGAGGCTCGGGAAAGCGGGTCTTCAGCAATCCGCCAATGGCCTGAGGCCTGGTTTAAAGCGGGCAATTGCGACCAGCGACGGGATTTAAGCCAGCGCGTCGGCTGTCGCGTCGTCACGCGCGGCGGCCTTCAACTACACAGCGTCGCGCCGTTCTCCCACAATGTGTCCCGCTCTCCCGTGGTCGCGTGGACCGGCACCAGCACATAGAGAATATGCCGGGCAGCATTCTCCCGGAACGCTTTGACCGCCGCCAAGGTGGAGGGAAAGTCATTCATGATCTCACGCGATTCCGCGCCCCCATCAATGCTGTAAATCATGACAGACCATTGATCCGCGAGCGCCGGCCTCGAGCGTCGGAGCAGATGCCACGCGCCCGCTCTGAATGCGGCGGCGGTGATAGTCATTTCGCCTTCCTCACCCCCGCGCCCGACCCTCCCTTCAATGTCGACTGACCGGCAAATCAAACAAGAGCAAATGCGCCGCGACCCGTAGTGCGGACATTGCGCCGCCTTTCAATCGTCGATGGCGGCCGCTGGCGCATCAAGCCAGAGCACAACAGCAGCAACAGCGATGACGGTCGACACAGTCAAAAGTACAATCGCAATGATCATGGTTGCCTCTGGATCGAACTTGATTCATTCGGCATTAGAACGGCATCAAGGCTGGTCGGGCCACCTCGCCAGTTAACGAATGCACGAATTTAGACGATTATTTTTGCGCGTGTTGTCGATTCGGTCGCGCCGCCTCCGCGCGCCGCAGTTATTCACAGATATCCATGTGGGAGAACGAAGGCGGGCCGCGCTCGCGGTCTGCGAGGCCGCCGAGCGGGGAGAACCGAATCGGGAAATGGCCGCCGCTCAGTGTCTGGCGTTTTGCCCATTCTTCGAGCCGCCTGCCATCCGCGCCGCGCCCTCATTGGTCAGCTCAAAATGATCATATTTCAGATACGGGTCCGTCGTCCTTATTCTTTCGATTGCTTTGCGCAATCCCATCAGCTTCTTGGCATTATGGCCCGGCGTTCCGGATCTGAGCGGCAAATCGGTAACAATCCGAAGAATATTGCCGCGGGGGTCATAGCCCTCGCTGGCGCCTAATACGTGCGGCAGTTCAGTGACTCTCATCGAAGTCTCCCGCTTTGCTTGCCAGTAGGGCCGCCGAATATGGTGTCGCCTCGACGGCCCTGGCCGCAGGGCATTTCCACAACGCGCCCCATCGGCCTTGGTATAAAGCGTAAGATTTCCGAAAAAATTCAAGTTCAATAACGTGTTATAGCGCGCGACGCGGAGTAACCCACCGGCGTTAGAACGCGACGCAAGGGCGGATTGAAGGAAGTCGGGCCGCGAGGGAAGTCCAGACCATCGCGGCCCTGACCGCGACAATCTGGGGGCAAACTCGCGGCTGGGCGCAATCTTATCTCGCTCGGCTGGCGCGCGCTCTTCACAACGCGGTGACCCCGTCGAACCGTGACCGGGCGGGGAGCAGGTCGAATCCAACGAGACCTCTGCTCAAACGAGGTATTTCCATTTTTGCTACGGCCCATAGATTATTGCCTCGCGGTTTTCTTGACTGCGGCGGCGAGAGGATGAAGCTGACGCGAGGCGCCCAGGTGCATGCGGGCAGCGGAGACAAGCGATAGCGACGCGCCGACGCTCTCACCGGCTCCAGTGCTGAAAGCCCTCTCAACATTAAGTCAGATGTTACAAATTGCCGTTATGCTTAGTGCATGGGACCCAGACGCATAACCTTTGTGGAGCCAGAGAAACCGGCTTCCCCGAGCGATCCATGGTTCGCGCGGATCATGGCCGTGGGAATCATCATCCTGCTCGTTCTTCTGGCCGGCAATCTCTATCCTCATTGGATCTGGGGCTGACCGATGTCGACGGGCCGAATTCCGCGGCAAGCGGTCGGCCGCACAGCCAGCGCCCAGGCGGCGCTCTGTTCTCTCACATTTGAGCCGGCGCGCCGCTCGTTTCAGCTTCGCCAAAGGCCTTGACCGAGCGCGCGGCGGCTAATCCCTCACAGAAACCGTTCGGCCAGGACCAGTCCGAGCAAGAGGGCAAGCGCCAATGTCGCCAGTTCCAGATATCCCGTCATGCTTGATCGGGTCCAACGGCCGGATCGGCGTGTAGGGCGCGTCATTTTCCCTTCCTTGATCTTACGCTGGCGCCGCCGGCCTCTTTGAGTTGGGCTGGCGAGATGCTCATTGGGGGACCTTCCGCAGTCTCACGCTCGGTCGGCCATTCGCGAACTCCAAGCCTGCCGCCTCGAGCGCGCATTTGAGATGACGGAGAGTCTGCCGGGAGAGCGGTTTTCTGCCGACCTCGAAATCAATGACCGTGCGTAGCCCCAACTGAAATTGGACGGCCAACGCCAGCTGCGAAAGGCCGATCAGTTCGCGGGCGGCTTTGAGCTGGACGCCAGTAATGGTCATCATCATCAAACTATCGTGCCTTCGCGCGGCGATGGCGGGCCGCCGAGCGTTTGCGGGGCCCGGCGGCCCTGACCGAGAGGGCGCGAGGCACGCGCGCGTTCGGCTGTCAAATATAGCCTAAAATTTTACGGGTATTGCAAGGTAAAGACGTCGTTATGGTGAATAACAGAGTGTCGCCGGAGCAAATCATATCGTTCTATTCTATCGCTCTTCCCGCTTTTGAGGATGGTCGGGGCGTCCATTTTTCGATTGATGAACGGCAACGTCTCCGCACGGGTGTTTTTCGCCCGCGCGGCTCTTCAGTGCGAAGGCGCCGCTGTCTCGGGGTGTCAATGAGGCCTTCGCCAGGGCTAAATTTGAAACGGGGAAGTTCAAAGGCGATGCTGAACGTTTGGAGTCCTCAGAGGCGGAAATCACATATGGGCGTCGCCTTGAGCCTGGCTGAACCTCACGACGAACAAGATCCATCAAGAAGGTCGCTGGCAGGCGATCGAAAGCCGGGAAGACGATCATTGATTGTCGCGAAAAGAATAAAGCCGCCGGATCCGTTGTCCGACCGCGTCCCTGCAACGAAGATCGTGACGCTTCGCATCTCATCGCTATCCGGGAGATCCGCCGAGACCAGGCGAAATGGGTTCACGCCCGCGAGTGTCTCCTGATCAATGCGCCGCGCCCAGAACAGCAGCCCACCGATTGGTCTGCCCAGGCGCCGCCATCGCGTCTCGGACAGCGCGGGCGCAATCGCTTGAATCTCGCCTTTTACGCGCGTCGAAATACAGCCGATATGAATGTGCAATTGGTCCTGGGTTCGTTTTAGACCAGAATTTATTGCGAGCGCCACTTCGTCGCGCTCAGGCGGCCGGTGCGCTTTGGTCGCCAAAACACCTCGGGCGTTCCATGCGTCGTTGAAATAGTTTGGCGCATCGGCAGCCTGGAGCGACCGATCCTCGACGCCCGCGATTTTTCTGGTGGGCGCCAGAATGAAGTCTTCCAGCCCGAAAGGTGGACGCAAGATCACATAACCTCGGTCAGCGCCGCCCGAAACGTTCACTTCCAGGCAAGGGAACGCCGCTCCGGTCAAGTCATGGTTGACACGGCATGCCTGAACAACAGGCCAAAGCGCTTCGCGAAATTCCGAAGAACGGGATACTGTCGCAAATGATACAAAAGCGATCGCGAGCATGGCGGCTTTTGAAACATGTCGCCTCGATATCATAAATGTCACATGATCTCCGCGATCCGAGCCCCTGAGCTGCGTCATATTGAGCGCGCCAAGAACGAACAGCACGATAGATGCGCCTCTGGAGCGGTGCACGCCGCTGCTGTCGAAGGAGCGCGCGCGCAATAGCGGCGGCGGAGGCGCTCCATGATGACGAGGGGCGCGGCCGCCGGCTTGCGATCCGGTGGCCGACGACTATCCCTGAGGGGCGTATTTTCGTTGGGATAGATCTCCCGCATGGCCTGCCGAATTTACCCCGGTCCACAAGGGCCGCGTAACATGCACACGCATACTGCGACCCATTGCGGCGATCGCAATTTTTCCGGCTTCGTCCTCGTCGTCTGCTTCGATCGTGGTCACGCGGGCGGCCCTCGATGCGGCGCTGAGCGTGTCGAAGTAATATGCATTCCACTTCATGGCAAAGTCTCCGGCGCCGCGATTTTCTCCAAGCAATTAGCGGGCCAAATGTTCTCCGATACGACGGCCGCCCGCTTACGACCTGAATGCGCCAATCCTCTTCGCGATTCACTCGCAAGGGATACGTCGCGATCAAATTATCTATAACTGCAGTAATAGCTGCCTTTTGCCGCCACAATTGCCCCGACCGACCAAAATATCACCCCACGTTACGTGAGCGCGTTCTTCACGGTCGACTGATTATCGATCAAACGAAACTTCGCCGCCAGCCCGCGCCGTCTGCGGAAGGACTGCCGGTCGCTCCGGCGGCGTGGGAATAGCGGATGGGGCTGCGTCGTTACGTTGCTGCGTCGCAATTGATGGGGCGGGCGTAATGGCGACCGTTGCGGCGGCCGCAGGCTGGGCGATAATTGGTGGCTGCGCAACCTCCGCAGAAGTCTGCGGTGTCGCCAGCGAAGCCGTCGGAGACGGTGGAACAGAATTAGGCGCCGGAGAAATCGGCGCTTCGTTCACAGCTTTCCCCGTGAGGTCAAGGTCTCGCATGAAAGATGCGCCAGCAGCCGAATCTTTGAATTTCCACAGATCATGCTTAACGCCTTCAAAGATCAGTGCATAAACCGCCAGTTGAATGCCCTCCCGCACCGCAAGAGTGACGGGGGAATTTTTGGTAATGCCTGCCTCCGCCTGGAGTAATTCGTTTACTGCCTGGTATCTAAAAGCCGAGCCTTGAACAAGAACAGAATAAACCGTTTCGGTTGTCGTAACGGAGGCGAGAACGCGCCCGGTCTGCACACTGACCGCGCGTAGTGCGACGGTCACAACGTCGCGCCGATATTGTATGTTGCCGCCTATGCCTAACCAGTTCGCGCCGACGCCTCCCGAGGTTTCATTGGTGTCGTAGCCGATGATGCCGCCTTGCAGCATCACGCCGGCGAAGCGAAGCGCCGGCAACGATTCAGCGTTCTTCCCATACAGCGCTACCCTGGTGTTCTGAATAATTTGACGTTCCTGCAGAAGCGCGGTGAGTTCGTTGCGCTCAACGACGTTGAACCATTCGCCGCCGCCGGCTTTCGTTAAAACGTCGGTTAGGATGGCGGCGCCGCCCTGCGTGACCGCCCTCGAGAATTCCGCAAAGTTATCATTATCTTTGTTCTGACCGGTCAGGTCGGGAAAACTATAAACCGAAACGTCCAAAGGCTGTGCGGGACTAGGAAGATTAGCCAATACGACCCCCGTCTTCGTATCAGGGATCATCGAGGCCTGTTCAGCAAGCGGATCGTTCAAGCCGCCAGAAATACAGCCGCTTAGGCCGACCATGAGCGCAACGGCGCACGCCGATTTACTCCAAGCATATAACATGGTTACTATTTATGCCTTTGTGGAATTCGCTTAAATGCGGCCAGACAACTTGTTAGGCCTCAAAAAACTTAAGGACTAGCTGGCGTATTGGTGTTGATTGTAGTCGGGTTCGCCGTGCTGGAGAGCCCGCTCAGGGCGTTTGTTAGTCCAGACAGGTCAGGGGAACTTGCGGCCTGGCCGGATTTAGCGCCGAAGCCTTGGCCTTGTGCAGTGCCGAGCAGGAACGTCCCATTCAGGGGATTTCCCCCAAAGGTCGGGTTGACGGGCGTATAAGCCAATTGGGACGCGAGCGCCGGCGAAATGGCTGTCGCCAAAGCCAAGACGCCGATTGAGCAAAGCGTGAAAACCTTCATCGGATGGTTCCTTCCCTCACACAACTCATATGGAATTGACCAACTAGCCCGTCGTGACGCTAGCCAAAAGCAAACGGAGGCGCAATGGAAGGCCTTGTCTCGCGTCGACGAATCATCGCGATCGAGGCAATCTTTGAGGGAATTATCGCGACTGTGGCCACAGGGTAACGCCATTGCTGGCGAGGCTATCGGTCGCTTTCGATTTCGTTAATGCCTGACGAACCAACCGCCATTGGGAAGATGAGCGATAATCAAATGAAATGGCGCAGAGCCGGGAGGTTGGAGCAGATTGAGATGTAATCCATTCGTATTTAATAGCAGGACGCTCGATTGAAGACCGCTGCCTGCTTGCAACAGATTGACGCTATCGCCTCTACCTCCCAGAATTCCGATTGCCGAGCGGTCGCGGGATCCTGCCTGGAGTTGAATGGTTCGATTATAGTTCCCAATTATGAGCGCGCCCGCAATATCAGCGCCGCCGCGTTTCGGACTGGATAGCTCGGGGGGCAGCGATGAGTTTCCCGGCGCACCCCCGGAGAACCCGATCATCGGCGCTCTGCCTATCATGCCAGAACCAACTTGACCGATAAAGGCCGAGTCAGCAAAGGCGGTTCCCGGCATTGCCAACGAACCAAACAATACAGCGGCTAAGCCGCCGACGACTTTGGTTTTCCAACACTTGTTAACATTCAAGGTGAACTGCATGAAACTCTCCCTTGATCCCAAGTGAGGGACAACTTCGCTGTGTAATGACCTTGAGCCGAACCATCCAATACGGTGGTGGTTAGTATCTGCTCTTGGTCAGGCGTCAGCGAAAAGTCGCCGCTCTGAATATTGTGGCTTGACCCTGTCGAGCTTTGCTTGACGATCGACAAGGCGTATTGGCCGGAGACGGGTCTAACCGACTGCGCGATCGCCTCAAGACGAACAAAATCAGGACCGGGCGTGGCGCGGATCAGGCATCTGACGTCCGCATTCAAAGAACCCGCGCGCGCCTCATGCGCCGAATTCGGATAGACGCCGGAACCGACGACCATCCCAATCAGAGGCAATAAACCCGCAATCCAGATTGAATCTCTTGAAGGTCTCACTGTCCGCACACCAATAAAAGTGCGTCGGGCGAGAAAGCGGCCAGCAATGCGCCAGCCGCCTCCTTGATCGGTTTAGTGCTGAACCGTCAGAGCAAAGTTGTGCGCGCCGAACTGCGCGGTCACCGCAGTATTGTCCAGGGAGTGGGTCCCTTGCGACGTGATCGCGGTATTGTCCCAGCCCGTCTGGATCGTGGCCGCAGTATTCTGACCGCCGCCGGACGAATCCTGACCCGTCAGAGCGGCGTTGCCGAAGCCATTCTGCAGCGTCAACTGGCTATTGGCCCCGCCGTGCGAAGTCACCTGACCGACAAGCGCCGTGTTGGCCCAGCCGGACGACACC
>DATBZF010000074.1:0-10371 GCA_036513315.1 Roseiarcus sp. | reverse complement strand
CCGTCCCTGAGCCGGTCCTATCGTATGGCCCGTGACCTCAGGTGGATAGCGAAACCGAGAAGAACCTCGTACGGCTTTTGGCTCTCGTCGCCCCCGCAGTTTGTCGACCCGAATTATGAGCAAAATGAACGGCGGGAATTCGAACGGCTGCTGGAATTCGTAACGATATGTGTCGATGTGGGCGCCAATGTCGGCATATACAGCTGCATCGCCAGATCTCGCGATAAGAAAGTTCTGTCCGTCGAGCCTCTGTGGCAGAATCTTCGATTCCTCTACGCCAATTTGTTGAAGAACAATTACGGCAATGTTGAGGTCTTTCCGTTGGGCTTGAGCAACGAGCCGGGATTGCGAAATATTTACGGGTTTGGCGCCGTGGCGTCTTTCGTGAAGAATTGGAGCGCCTCCAGCGACGCCCGGTCGGAGACGGCGCCGGTATCAACGTTGGACATTCTGCTCGGCGGCCGATTCGGCGGCGAGCGCATGCTGATCAAGATTGACGTGGAAGGGCACGAATTCGAGGTCCTGCAGGGCTCGCAACAGGTCCTCAAGCGTTCACCCCCGCCAATCTGGATCGTCGAGATTATTCTCAGAAATTCCTTGACTGGCCGGACCAATGAAAAATTTGGCGAGACGTTTCGTCTGTTCTTTGATCAAGGTTACAACGCCTACCATTTGGGCGCGCATTGTACCGAAGTGACCGAGGCCGACATTGCAGACATTTTGCAAAATGATGATCCGCCAGGTTCAGATAATTTTCTTTTCACGGATCATAGTATCGGCCAAACGGTGAGCCGCATCGATCGCCGATAGAGCGAATTGCGAATTCCAATTTTGGCGCCGGCGAGCCGTGAGTTCCAACAGTTCATTCCGTCATGGATTGCAGTCACGCGGTCGCGCATCTAACACCTTGGTGTGAGCTGCGATGACAATTCGATGAGTTATCGCACGGCATCGATGCCTTACCATCGGGCGCATCAAGAGCCTGGAGCATCCCGATGATTGACATGCGCACCGCGCCTTTAGCCGCCACCCTTCTGCGTGTGGCGCTCGGCGGCCTTTTTCTCGCCCATGCCGGCCTGAAGCTCTTTGTATTCGGCCCCGCCGGGACAGTTCAATATTTCGGCAGCCTCGGGTTTCCCGCTACTTTGGCTTACTTGGACATGCTGGCTGAGGTCGTCGGCGGCGTCGCTTTGGTCGCCGGCTTCTACAGCCGCATCGCCGCCGTCGCCCTCATTCCGATCCTGCTTGGCGCGATTGCCGCCGTGCACGGGCCTGCCGGGTTCTTCTTCACCAATCCGAACGGCGGCTGGGAGTTCCCCGCTCTGTGGATCGTCGGCCTGATCTCGGTAGCCCTCATCGGCGACGGCGCTTACGCGTTGCGGCCAGGCGTCGGGGGCGATGGCGCGGGAGTGGCGGAGCTGGGAGCTGGGTTTCGCAAGGGCTCGGTGTTGGCGGAGTGATGCGCGCGACGATGGGCGCCGTCGTCCGCTCCATCGCCGTGTCGAGGGTCACGCCGCCGAGACGCCGTCAAGTCAAGGCGAATGCGAAGCATTCGTCCGCAGGCTGCGCCGCTCCTACACTTCGTTTCGGTCCCTTCGGGATGACTGCGCCTCGTCGGCGCGTCATGAAGGCGAACTTGACGGCGAGCGCGGCGATGGCGGCGGGACGGCGGCATTGTTTTCGCTACCGTTCATTTCGTCCGCCGCCGTGCCTGCGCGGAGGAGGAGAATGAAGAGGACATAATAAAGCGTCGCCGTGATCCTGTCGGCCGCAGGCGGGGCCCGCATCGCTTCGCCATGCAAACTCAGCGCTTGACACTGATATTGCGCAGTCAATATAGCGACAGTCGCAAAGGCGAAGAACCAATATATCGTCTATCGTTTTAGCGCATAATCATTATGCCTGGAGTCGGTGGGGCGATCGTATTTAGTCCGCGACGCAAATAATCGATATACCGTTTCTCATTTTAACAACGATCCATTCCGCTAGAAATCATTCGAAGGCGAGACATGCGCATTTTTTTGACGACGTCGTTTGCGTTGACGATGGCGGGCTGTGCGACGGTGACGCGCGGTACGACCGACCAGATCACGGTGACTTCCGAGCCGCCCAACGCTGAAGTGACGACCTCGCTGTCTCAGGCTTGCACGACGCCGTGCACCTTCACTGTCGGACGCAAGGACGAGTTCACCGTCAAGATCGCGGCGCCCGGTTACAAGACCCAGGAAATCCCGGTCAGGACGCGGGTCGCCGCCGCGGGCGCGGCGGGGATGGCCGGTAATGTTTTGATCTTCGGCGGGCTCGTCGGCGTGGCGGTGGATGCGACGAGCGGCGCCATGCTGGAGCACGTGCCTAATCCGGTCAACGCTGTGCTCGAGCCGATCGGACGTTCAGGGCGGCCCGTCCGCAGAGCGCGCCCGGCGGCGAACGCGGCGGAGGCTGCGCCCTCGACGTGACGGGGCGCTCAATTCGTTGGGCGGGTTACTTAGGCCATCTCGTATGCGTCGCTAACTTCGGCAAGCGTGATAGCCCACTTTGCTGTCGCTGATCCCAACGCGTCGAGGGGCGACGCCGCCGAGACGCCGTCAAGCGGCTGCGCCGCTCCTCCGCTACGCTTCGGTCCCTTCGGGATGACTGCGTCTCGTCGGCGCGGCAAGCGGCCTGCATGTCCTTTGGTGCGCGGCGCGGCCGAACGGCCGCATCGCACACCAAAGGACATGAAGGCGAACGGACATCGACGCGCAGAGCGGTCAGGGCCGGCCAAGGGACGGCCGCGGCTTGCCCGCCATGAAGCCAAGTTCGACGATCGTCCAGACCGCAATTACAGCCGCCACCGCGTCGAGCACCTGGGCCGCCCGCACCGGCAGGTACCAATGGGCGTTGCTGGCGAGAAAGTTCGCGAAAGGCGCGAGGCCCGCCAGCGCCGGCGGTTTGCCGCGATCGGCGAAGCGTTTGGCGCTGACGAAATATTGGGAGATCACGCAGAGGAACAGCGCGAATAGACAGAACATCAGATAGGCAAAAGCCGCCGTGACGCGAATGCCGCCTGCGAGCGACAAATCGTTCGACTTGCTCGGCGCAATGAGGAAAAGCGACAGCATCAGCGCGGCGGCGACTGCCACGGGCGGGCAGGAGGCCTGCCAGAATTCGGTTCGATTGATGGTTCCCTCGCCTTGGCGGTAGAGAAACCGGAAGCGGTCACTGTCCATTTTCACGCCCGTTAATCGCGTAGCAATTCATTGATGCCTGGCTTGGCGCGGGTCACCGCGCCGCCCGCTTGCCGTGACGGAGTGCAACGGGCGCGCCAGGGGAGGCAAAGGCCGGCGGACGACAGCTTTAAACTCGAATCAAGGTGCTGAAATAAAAAGATAAAATAATCTTCGAGAGACCAAAATCCGCCTTGCCGGCGCCGGCAAAAACGGCAGGATTCCGCAAACACCCGTCCGGAATCTTGCCCGGTTGGGCAAGATTCCGGACGGCGCTCCCGGCCGAAGGCGGGGCGGTCGCCGGACACAGCGGCGCGCTGCCAATTTTGGCTTTACTGTCATCGTAATCCTGACGCGTCGCGGGCCACGCCGCCGAGACGCCTTCAAGTCAAGGCGAATGCGAAGCATTCGTCCGCAGGCTGCGCCGCTCCTTCACTTCGTTACGGTCCCTTCGGGATGACTGCGTCTCGGCGGCGCGGCAAATGGCTGCCATGTCCTTTGGTGAACGGTGCGGCCCAAAAGGCCGCGCCGCTCACCAAAGGACATGAAGGCAAACGGCCATCGGCGCGCGGAGCGGTCAAGACCGGCGAAGCCGCCCGCGAAGCGGGTGCCCGGACGAATGCTTCGCATTCGCCTAGACTTGACAGCGAGCACGGCGATGGCAGCGGGGCGGTGGCTTTGCTGTCTCGCAGGCGTAACCGACGGGAACCCCATGGAAACCGCCGGTCTTTCTTTATTTCAGAAACATTTTCTGGACATTGCAGTCTTCACGCCGCATTCTTAAACAGCGTTCGGTTGCGCGACGTCTCGGCGGAGGGATTCATGGCGACGCGTGGCGGGCAGCACCGGCAAACAGCCCCGCGGAAGGAAAATACAGGCTAAAGCACTGATAATGCTGGTTTCCGCAATTTTATGCGTCGCCGCCGGCGCGCTTACATCCAAGGCTTATCGAGGATTTCACGGGGCTTTTTTCGTCAATCCAAACGTTTTTCTTGGAAAAATTTGGAATTGTCTGGCTTCCCCAGCGCATGGCCCGACCCTCCGCCGGTCCCGTCACATATTCGGATAATTCGGCCCGCCGCCGCCTTCGGGGGCGGTCCAGTCGATGTTTTGCTCGGGGTCCTTGATGTCGCAGGTTTTGCAATGGACGCAGTTCTGCGCGTTGATGACGAAGCGCGGATCCTTGCGCGCCGCTTCGTCGCCATAGACGACTTCATAGACGCCGGCCGGGCAATAGAGCCGCGCCGGCTCGCCAAACTCGGGCAGGTTGACGCGGATGGGAATCGTCGGGTCCTTCAGGCGCAGATGGACCGGCTGATCCTCTTCGTGATTGGTGTTGGACAGGAAGACCGAGGACGGCTTGTCGAAGGTGATCCGGCCGTCGGGTTTGGGATAGACGATCGGCGTGACTTCCGAGAGAGGCTTGAGCGTCGCGAAGTCGGCCTTGCCGTGTTTCAGCGTGCCGAACAGCGAGAAGCCGAGTAGCTCATTGGTCCACATATCGAGGCCGCCGAGGGCGACGCCGACCGCCAGCCCGAAGCGCGACCACAACGGCTTGACGTTGCGGACCTTGAAAAGATCGCGGCCGATGTCGGAGGCGCGCCAGGCTTCCTCATAGGCGGTCAATTCATCATTGGCGCGGCCGGCGGCGAGCGCCTCGTGCATCTTCTCAGCGGCGAGCATGCCCGACAGGATGGCGTTATGCGAGCCCTTGATCCTGGCGAAATTGACGAAGCCGGCGGCGCAGCCGATCAGCGCGCCGCCGGGAAAGCTGAGCTTGGGCGCCGATTGCCAGCCGCCCGAGCTGATCGCCCTGGCGCCATAGGCGAGGCGCTTGCCGCCGAGGAACGTGTCGACGATCAGCGGATGGGTCTTGAAGCGCTGGAATTCGTCGAACGGCGACAAAGTCGGATTGGTGTAATTGAGATGGACGACGAAGCCGACGGCGACGAGGTTTTCGTCGTAATGATAGAGGAACGAGCCGCCGCTGGCGCTGGAGCCCAAAGGCCAGCCGAAACTGTGCTGGACGAGGCCGGATCGGAATTTGGCGGGATCGACCTGCCATATCTCCTTGATGCCGATGCCGTATTTCTGGGGATCGCGGCCTTCGTCGAGGTGATAGCGGGCGACGATCTGCTTGGTCAGCGAGCCGCGCGCGCCCTCGGCGAGCAGCACATATTTGCCGCGCAGCTCCATGCCGCGGGTGAAGCTCGCCTTCGGCTTGCCGTCACGGCCGACGCCCATATCGCCGGTGGCGATGCCGACCGCCTCGCCATTGGCGCCGAACAGCATTTCGGTGGCGGCGAAGCCGGGATAAATGTCGACGCCGAGCGCTTCGGCCCGCGCCGCCAGCCAGCGCGTCGTGGCGCCGAGCGAGCCGATGAAATTGCCGTGATTGTTCATCAGCCTGGGCATTGGCCAGTTGGGCAGCGTGACGCCGCCCGAGGGGCCAAGCACCATGAAGCGGTCTTTCGTCACTTCGGTCTTCAGCGGGCGGTCGGGATCGGCGCGCCAGTCGGGCAGCAGCCGGTCGAGCCCGATCGGATCGATCACCGCGCCCGACAGGATATGGGCGCCGACTTCGGAGCCCTTTTCGACGACGACCACCGAAACATCGGCATTGAGCTGCTTCAGCCGGATCGCCGCGGCGAGGCCGGCCGGGCCAGCGCCGACGACGACGACATCGAAATCCATCGATTCGCGCGGCGGCAGTTCGGATTCCTCGGCCATTCCTGTCCCCCGACGATAAAACTTAAGAAAGCGAGGAAAGGCATTCCCCGCTCTGATGACAAGCGCAGTTTTGGACCGGGCTTTCCAAAAAGTCGACTGGCCTTTCGGACGCCGGAGACGTCATGCTAAATGTCGCGACGACCGTTGAAACTGCCGCCATCCGTGATTGCGAGGGAGCGAAGCGACGAACCAATCCAGACGAGGCTACCAGGGCTCAGTCTGGATTGCTTCGTCGCTTCGCTCCCTCGCAATGACGCCTGAATGATCGGTGTTCGAGGCTGCTGATGCCGTCAAAAACCATTGGGGTTGATTCGCCAGGCCTCACCGTGCGCGAGGCCGAGGCGGCGCTGCGCTGGTGGGTGGAGGCGGGCGTCGATATGGCGCTCGACGAGGCGCCGCACGATCGGTTCGTCGAGCGGCCCGCGCCCCAGCCCAAGTTCGCGCCTGTCGCGCCGCTGAGGCCGGCTGCGCCAATCGCACATGCGGCGGCGGCGCCCGACGATGCGCGACGCTCGGCGGCCGCGATCGCGGCGGGCGCGCAAAATCTCGACGAGCTGCGCGATCTTCTCGAAAAATTCGACGGCTGCGGCCTGAAGGCGACCGCGACGCGGCTGGTTTTTTCCGACGGCGCGCCGGACGCCCGCATCATGCTGGTCGGCGAGGGGCCGGGCGCCGACGAGGACCGGATCGGGCGCCCGTTCGTCGGCCGCGCCGGCCAATTGCTCGATCGCATGCTGGCTTCGATCGAACTCGACCGGTCCAAAGTCTATATCGCCAATGTCGTGCCCTGGCGTCCGCCCGGCAACCGCACGCCGACGCCGCAGGAAACGACGATCTGCCTGCCTTTCATCCGCCGCCAGATCGAACTTGTCGCGCCGAAATTTCTGGTCTGCCTCGGCGCCTCGGCGGCGCAGACCCTGCTCGGCCTGAAGGAAGGCATCACACGGACGCGCGGGCAATGGTACGATTATGCGCTGGGCGAGGCGACGATCAAGGCGCTGCCGATGCTCCACCCCGCCTATCTGCTGCGTCAGCCTGCGCAAAAACGGGCGGCGTGGCGCGATTTGCGGACGTTGTCGCGGGCGGTGCGGGAGGTCGGGTGAAGTGTGGGGCAGGCGGGTGGCGATCGCCCCATCCCTCGCCTTGCAATCCACGCCGCACTAGATAAGCCATCGCCATGATCACGCTCAGGACGCCCGCATGACATTCGCCAAAGTCACCAAGGTCACTGAAACCCTGTCGGTGGCGACGCAGCCAGACCTTGCCGATTTCGAGACTTTCGCCAAGCAGGGCTATGTCGCCCTGATCAACAATCGGCCCGACGGCGAAGAACCGGCCCAGCCCGATTCTTCCGCCGAACAGGTCGCCGCCCACGCCGCCGGCCTCGAATACCGCCATATTCCGGTGGCCGGCGCCGATCTGACGATCGACGACGTGCGCGCCTTCCAGGCAGCCGTGGCGGCGGCCGCCGGCCCGGTTCTCGCCCATTGCAAGAGCGGGACCCGCTCGCTCACGCTCTATGCGATCGGCGAGGCGCTGGACGGGCGCCTGCCGGTCGCCGATGTGCGATCCTTTGGCGCCGGGCTCGGCTTCGACCTTCGCGGCGCGGAAGCCTGGCTTGCGCGCCACCAAGGCCGCTCGCGCTAAAGCACGGGCCAGATCCAGAACGCGAGGCCGACGAGGGCGATGAACGCGCCGCTGAGGACCTCGCCGTAGCGCTCGAACGCGCCAAGGCTGATCCGTTGCAGGCCGGCCGTCGAAGCGACGCAGAGCAGCACATAGGTCGCCATCGTGCTCGCCGCGAAAACCGCCGACATCGCCAGGATCAGGCCGACGCCATATTTTCCCGCCGCGAAGAAGGCCGGGATGCCCTCGACCATCGGCGACGAACCGAGGATCAGCAGCAAGGCGGTTCGCGCGTTGGTCCTGTGTTTGTGGGCATGCAACGGCGGCGGCGCCTCCGTCTCAGGCGAGATCGGATGCGCCGTCGCGGCGTCGTGGTCGTGCCAATGCGTATGCGCCGCGCCGGCGCCATGGCGATGCCGATGGACATGGCGCGTGAGCACCGCGCTATCGCCGCGCAACGGCGCGTAAAGGGGATCGGCGTTTGCCTCGTCCTCATCCGAACGCGGGTCGTCGCGCCCGTGTTCGTGATGGACATGCCCGTGCTCGACGAACGTCGTTCGAAAGGCATGGGAATGGCCGCCGTGATGATGGCCGGTTTCGATGCGCCGCGACTCGGGCTCGTGCGAATGGCGCCCGCCGTTCGCGTGGTCGTGGCCGGCGAGAAACGAGAAGTCGTGGCTATGTCCGTGGCCGCCGTGGCTGTGGGCATGACCATGCGCGCCGCCGCGCATCTCGCGCAAAGCCGAAATCGCTACCCATCCGCCGAACGCGATCAGCGCGATGCTCGCAGTGGTCTCGACGAAATGGCCGAAGCGCGTCGCGACCGCGATCCCGGCGAGCCAGACGATCGCGGCAATCAGCAGCGTCGAAAGTACATGGCCGGTTCCGGCCAGAAGAGCCGCGCGCGCGGTCTCGCCCTTCGACCAGCCGCGCTGCCTCGCGATCAGCGCGATCGGCGCCCAGTGATCGGGGACAATGGTGTGCAGGACGCCGACGACGCCAACGGCGCCGATCAGCAGAAGTCCGGAATTGGGTGGAAAATCCATCGCGGCGTCTCACAAATATCTGGCGGTCGCCTTGCATTCGGCCAGCGTCGCGCGCGAGGGGCGGCCATCGCCGCCGATCGCCGATTCAAGGCCATCATGCCGACGATCGAACGCAAATGTCCGTCGGCGCGGTTGAGCCGGTTGATAATCTCGGGTGGCTTGTGTGTTCCATTCGCCCATCCTATCCCCGGGACAGGACAAGACAACATTCAGCGACGACGCGGGCCGGCCCCCGCACCGTCCTTGTCATCGAGGGACTTCCGCGGGATGGACCTGCGCGGGCGAGCGGGCTTGCCGGCGACAGGGCAATCCACTAAAAGCGACGAATGCCCACTTTGATAGACGACGCTAGCGCCCAAATCGCGCGCCGCCTGCGGCTGGAACGTGACGCGCGCGGCTGGTCGCTGGCCGATCTTGCCGAGCGCTCCGGCGTCGCCAAGGCGACGATCAGCAAGATCGAACGCGGCGAAGCAAGCCCCACGGCGGTGGTGCTGGTGCGGCTCGCCAGCGCCTTTGACCTCACTTTCGCAGGGCTTCTCATCAGAGCCGAGGGCGAACGGCGGCGCCTGTCGCGCGCCGCCGACCAGCCGGTCTGGCGCGACCCCGCCACCGGCTATTTGCGCAAGCAGGTCTTCAGCCAGCCTGACCATCCGCTTGAGATCGTCGAGGTCGAATTGCCGGCCGGGCAAAAGGTGGAATTGCCGGCTTCGTCCTATGCGCATATCCGCCAGGCGATCTCAGTGCGAAACGGCGAACTCGCCATCACCGAAGGCGGCGAAAAGCATGTGCTTGGCGCCGGCGATTGCCTCGGGTTCGGGCCGCCTTCGCAGGTGACCCTCGCCAATGAGGGCGCCGCGCCCTGCACCTATCTTGTCGTCCTCGCCCGGAGCTAGCCCCGTGTCCGCGATCGATATCCAAGCCTTGCGCGCATCGCCGAAAACCCACGAAATGTTGAGCGAAATGCTGATCGAGACGGTTGCACATGGCGGCTCGGTCACTTTCCTGCACCCGCTCGATGCGGCCGTGGCGGGGGCTTTCTGGATGAGCGCGCTGGCGGCGGCCGATCGCGGCGAGCGGATCGTCCTCGGCGCCTTCGACGGCGATATTCTCGCCGGAACGGTCAGCCTGATCCTCGATATGCCGCCCAATCAGCTTCATCGCGCCGAAATCGCCAAATTGATGACGCGCCCGATCTATCGGGGCCGCGGCGTCGCCTCGGCTCTGATGCGGGCGATCGAGCGTGAGGCCGCGGCGCGCGAGCGCATGCTGCTGACGCTCGACACCGCCGCCGACGAGGGCGCCTCAGGGCTCTATGAGAAGCTCGGCTTCGTGCTGGCGGGAACCATCCCCGATTATGCGCTGAAGCCGCATGGCGGGCTGACCGGCGCGATGTTCTATTGGAAGCGGATCGGGGCGAAAGCCTGAACGGATCCGCTTGGGATCGCGGGCGTTCTCGACCGCTCTTCTGTCGGCGAAGACGCGCGGCCGACGCGTCGCAAATGTGCAGGTTCACAATTTCGTTGATCGGGCCTCCAATATGGGAGGAGGTGCGGGATAGGAGACAAAAGCGTCAACAGCATTCGTCCGGGCCGGTTCTCAGGAAGAAGGCGCGGGCCGCGCCAGCGCGAGACCAACGACAACTGAAACGGTCGAGTGTGATCCATCGTTTCGCATGGCGGAGCGTGTTTCACCGCTGAGACCTTTGTCAATGACGACCGCGAAAGCGGTCGCCGCCTTCGGCGGTGGCCTGAAAGGCCATCATT
>DATBZF010000073.1:0-5451 GCA_036513315.1 Roseiarcus sp. | reverse complement strand
CGTCTGCCGCGATTGCTCGCGCATTTGCTTGTCATCGAGCGTCTGGATGAGCCCGCCCAAGCGGCGCGTCTTGACCTCGCGGCCGAGGAAAATGTTTGCGCCGACGTCGAGATTGTTGGCGAGCGCCAGGTCCTGGTAGATCGTCTCGATCCCAACGCGGCGCGCGTCCATCGGGCTCGCGAATTGGACTGGCTGGCCGTCGAAGGCGATCTCGCCGTCTTCCGCCGCATGGACGCCGGAGATGCATTTGATGAGGGTCGACTTGCCCGCCCCGTTGTCGCCGAGCAGGCCCACCACCTCGCCGCGCGCGACGTCGAAACTTACGTCGTTGACCGCGACGAGTCCGCCGAAGATTTTTGTCAGGTTGTGGACGGAGAGCAGGGCCTCGCTCATTGCGCGGCGCCTCCGCGCGTGCGGCCAATAATCAGGTCGCGCGACTGATCAATCAGCACGGCGACGATGACCACGGTTCCCACGACGATGAACTGCCAGAAAGCATCGACGTTGAGCATCACGAGCCCGGTCGTCAGCACGGCGATGATGAGGGCGCCGATCACCGTGCCGATCACGGTTCCGGCGCCGCCGAACATGCTGACGCCGCCGATGATGACGGCGGCGATCGAGCTTAAGAGCAGCGGATCGCCGATCACCGCCGAGCCAGCCGTGAATCGCAGCGTCGACAGAAACCCCGCGATCCCGGATGTCGCGGCCGACAGGATGTAGATCAGAATGACTTGGCGATCCACGGGAATGCCGCTGCGCACCGCGGCGTCCATACTCCCGCCGATGGCGTAGGTGTGGCGCCCGAATTGGGTCTTGTGGAGCAGGAAGATCGCCCAGGCGACAACGAACGCCGTTACGACGACCGGATAGGGTAGGATGATGTCCATGCGGCGCAAGAGCTCGCCGCTAACTTCCGGCCGCTGAAGGAAAGTGAGCCCGCCGCCTTGGCCCGGGATATAGTAAAGGAGCGCGTCGTTGCCGTAGGCGCGGATGCCGGGCGGCAAGCCGATCACGGTCGTGTTCTCGCTCATGAGATAGGCGATTCCGCGCACGATGAACGATGTGCCGAGCGTGACGATAAATGCTGGCACCTTCAGTTTTGCAATGATGACGCCGTTGACGAGGCCGACCGCCGCGGCGCCGGCCAGGGCGGCGATGAGGCCAATGACGACCGAGGGGAAAAGCGGGACGCCGGCATGGAACGCCGATCGCAATGCAAGCGCGGAGAGCACCGAGGCGAGGCTCATGACCCAGCCCACAGAGAGATCGATGCCGGCGGCGATGATGACGAAGGTCTGCCCCAATCCTAAGAGCAGCACCGGGATGATCGCGACCAGAATATTCTGGGAATTGCGGATGGTGAGGAAATTAACCGATCCCCCCGTCGTCAACGGCACCGAGACCACGAAGAACAAGACCATGAGGCCGAGGAACGCCCACGCCCAAACGCGGCTGAAGAAAAGAGCGACGCGCTGAGCGCGGGTACGCGCGCCGGCGGGAGCAGTGGACGCGCGGGTGAGGGTGAGCCTCGATGCGCGTTCGGTCACTAGGAAGTTCCTCGGTCATTTGAGATTGCGGTCATGGAAACTAGAGGCTGGGCTGGCGGGCGATCCCGCCAGCCCAGGTCGAGGCCTGAGGCAAGCTCTTCTCCCGCGTAGGGCGCCGAGAGACGCCCGTCTATCGACGGATTTCGCGGAAGAAGAGAACGCAAGCGGGCGTTATTTGCCGGGCACCTGGTAGATGAAGCGGGCGATCGCCGGATCCTTCACGTTGTTCTTGTCGATGATGGCGAAGCCGGTCTCGACGCGGCGCGGAAGGCTGGTGACGCCGGCGGCGTCGGCCGCGGCGAACTGCACCGCCATATAGCCCATGTCGAACGGCTTTTGCGCCAGCACCAGCGACACCGCGCCCTGGTCCATCAATTCGATCGCCTGTTTCGTGGCGTCGTAGGCGACGACCTGTACGTGGCCGCCAAGGCCAGCGTTGACGACCGCAGCGCCCGCCCCTTGCGCGCTGAACACGTTAGTGCCGAACACGCCGGCGAGATCGGGTTCGCGCGCCAGCACCGCCGCCGTCTCCTGTGTCGCCTTGTTGGGGTCGTCAAGATTGTAATCGGGGCCCAGCACCTTGATGTTCGGAAAGTCCTTGGCCATCGCCTCCTTGAAACCCTTTTCGCGGTCCTCGACCGAGCTCACATTGGGATTGGTCGAATTGATGTAAACGGTTCCCTTGCCGCCGATCGCTTTGGCCAGCCCGCGGGCGGCGATGCGGCCGCCCTCGGTATTATTGGAGCCGATGTAGGTGATGGGGAATTTGACCGGGCCGTTCACGTAGTCGCCATCGCCAATGTAACTGTCGACGATGATGACTTTGATGCCGGCGTCTACGGCGGCCTTCAGAGGGCCGATCATCTGATCTTTGTCGGTCGCGGCGGTGATGATGTAATTGAGGTCGCCGCGCGCAATCATGGAATCGAGAAGCGGCGTTTGGGCTGCGACGCCCCAGGTCGGCGGAATTTGGGTGACGACCTCGGCGCCAAGATCCTTGGCCGCCTTTTCCACGCCAAGCTGCATCACCTGGTAGAATGGATCGACGACCCCGGGCAAAAAGCCGATCTTGAGTTTTTCGGCAGCGATGGCATGGCCGGCAAATGCGACAGTCAGCCCTGCCACTGCCAGCCCTAGGTATTTGCGCATATCGTTTCCTCCTTAGACCGTTTATTCGAAGGCCAGCTTCGCGCCGGCTCTATTGATTTTGTGTGAACCGTTCAGCTTTCGGCTTTGTCAGCGCTCTTCGCCTTCTTAGCCCGCTCGATGCCCTCCAGGATCATCGCGCGCGCCTCTTCGGCGTCGCCCCATCGAACGATCTTCACCCATTTATTGGGTTCGAGATCCTTATAGTGCGCGAAGAAATGTTCGATCTGCTCGATCGTGATCGACGGCAAATCGGAGTAAGTGTTCACGTGCGCGTAGCGCTTGGTCAGTTTCGCCGACGGCACGGCCAGCAGTTTTTCGTCGCCGCCCCCTTCGTCTTCCATGATCAAGACGCCGACGATTCTGCAGCTCATGACCGCGCCGGGAACGATCGCGCGTGTGTTGGCGACGATCACGTCGCAGGGATCGCCGTCGCCCGAGAGCGTATGGGGGATGAAGCCGTAGTTTCCCGGATAACGCATCGAGGTGTAAAGGAAGCGGTCGACTTGCAGCGCCCCGCTCTCCTTGTCCATCTCGTACTTGATCGGCTCGCCGCCGATCGGCACCTCAATGACAACGTTGACATCGTGGGGACAATTCTTGCCGATCGATACAGCGTTCAGGTTCACGCTTGTCCTCCCAATCGGCGGCGCATCATTCCTCTCTTAGCGGCGGGCGAACGTTCAGCCAAAGCCGAAAGCAATTCGATCGCGTTGCTGACCGCCGAAGGTCTCGCGCGCGCGGCGCAGGACACGCCCGCCCAGCCGGCGGTAAAACCCGACCGCCCGGTCGTTGTCCGCGAGCGCCCAGACGACAAGATTCGATAATCCATGGCCCGCCAGATCCTTCCGCGCAGCGTCGAACATTCGCCGCCCGAAGCCGCAACCCTGGCACTCCGGCGCCAGGTAGAGTTCGAAGATCTCGCCGCCATAGCCGAGCGCGGGAACCCGATTGCGGCCATAGCTGATGTAGCCGACGACGGAATCGCCAAATTCCAGCACCAGCAACGGCGTCCGGCGCGCGATCGCGAGTCGCCACCATTCCGGACCCCTGCGCGCGATCATCCGCTCGAGCTCCCGGCCGGGAATAACGCCGCGATAGGCCTCGCGCCACGCAGCATCATGCACGGTCGCAATTTCGCCCTCGTCGCCGAGTCGCGCCGCGCGGATGGATATGACCGTCTCGACCATGGAGGCGATGTTATGTCCGCGCGCGGGGCCGCCGCAAGGTCTTGACAGCAGCCGTGGATGACTTTTTTGGTGGCGTGGTTTGCCTGTGAGTCGGCGCATCGGCGCCGGAATTTGAGCGCAATCGCCGTCCAAGGCGCTGCAAACACCGAAACTGGAGATTGGAAACGATGGCGCCGCGATCGCCTCAGGCCCGCTTGCGGCGGGCAGCTGTCGGGATGACGGCTGCGCTCGTCTGGACCGTGGGCGCGCGCGCCGACGTGCTGCACGCGACATATCGCGTGTCCTTGATTGGCCTTCCGATCGGCTCGGTCAACCTTAACGCCGATCTTACCCCGACGAGCTACACGATCGCGGGCGACGCCAAATTGACGGGTCTCGCCAAGCTATTCACCAATGCGCACGGCGCCTCTGTGGGCAAGGGCGCGATTGTCCAGGGACATGTGTCGCCAGCGGCTTTCGCCACCATCGCCTCAAGCTCCAACATGACGCGCACGATTCGCATGGCGCTCGCCGGCAACACGGTCACCGGCATCGACATCTCGCCGCCGTTTCAAGATAAGCCGGACCGAGTTCCGCTCGGACCCGGCGACAAGCGCAACGTCGTTGATCCTGTCGGCGCGGTGATCCTGCCAGCGCCAGCCTCGGGACCGATTCTGTCGCCCGCGGCGTGCAACCGCACGGTGGCGATCTTTGACGGCTACACGCGGTTCGACGTCAACCTCACTTATGTCGGCGAGCGCACGGTGTCGGCGAAGGGTTACGAGGGCCCGGTCGCAGTTTGCGCGGCCCGCTACGTTCCGATCTCCGGTCATAGCCGCGATCGGCCCGCGACCAAGTTTATGGCCGACAACAAGGACCTCGAAGTCTGGCTGGCGCCGATCGCCAGCGACCGCGTGCTGATCCCCTTCCGTGTCTCGGTGCGGACGATGATCGGCACGACGGTTATCGAGGCTCAGGAATTCCGCCTAGACGAGAAGTAACGGGCGGATCGCTCGCACGCGATTCTGAACTCGGCTGACGTAAGGTAATGGATAAGCGGCCAGACCTGCCGGCCCGCGCCAGCCAGACTAATTGAGCTCGTCTTCCAGCATTGGCAGCGGCAGCACGCCGACGCCGTCCTCCAGTAACGACTTGGCCTCCGCGAGGCTCGCGCGCCCGCGTATCGCGCGCTCCGGCTCGTCGCCGAGATGGATGGCTCGCGCCACCTGCGGGAACTTGGCGCCGACGTCGTCGGTGTTGGCCTCGATTTCGCGGCGCATGCGGAGGAAGAACTCGCGCGCCTGGCGACGTCGATCATCGACGACGATCTCAGGTCCCACGACAGGAGCCGCACGCTCGCCGCCGACGACGGCCGGAGCCATTATGGCTTTGTCGACCCGTGTTGAACCGCATTCGGGGCAGGCGATAAGGCCACGTTTGCGTTGCTTGTCATAGGCGGCGCTGTCGGGAAACCAGCTCTCAAATGCGTGCCCTTCGGCGCAGCCGAGCGCATATTTGATCATCGTTCAGCCTGCCAGAAGCGCATCGAGTTTGCCTGTCGACTCGAGCGCGTGCAAATCATCGCA
>DATBZF010000072.1:0-7457 GCA_036513315.1 Roseiarcus sp. | reverse complement strand
GCGCGAGCGCGCGGCGAGCAACAGCACGACTTCCGTATCGCTGGTCGACTGGCAGATCGCGCCGCCGCGAATGAGCTCTCGGCGCAGCGTCAGCCCGTTGGTCAGATTGCCGTTGTGAGCGACCGCGAGGCCGCCGGCCTCAAGTTCCGCGAACAGCGGCTGAACATTGCGCAATATGGTCTCACCGGTCGTCGAGTAGCGCACATGGCCAATCGCCGACCGGCCCGGCAGGCGGTCGATCGTCGCGCCGCTCGAGAAGTGATCGCCGACCAGCCCCTGGCGGCGCTCCGAGTGGAATCGGACGCCGTCGAAAGCGACGATGCCAGCGGCCTCCTGACCGCGATGTTGCAGAGCATGCAGCCCGAGCGCGGTAATCGCGGCGGCGTCGGGATGATCGAAGATGCCAAAGACGCCGCACTCCTCGCGCAGCCGGTCACCGTCAGGATCGAAGCTGGCTTCGCTCGACGAGGCCGCTTCGGGCGCTGTCTGCATCACTGTCTTGGCGCCGGAGCGAAGGGAGCGTTCTTGTTGATCAAGGCGTCGAGCTTCTGCTTGTCCAGGGTGGAGCCAGTCCCTCCCGCGGTAGAATCGGGTTTTTTCTGCGCCGGAGACGGGATCGCAATCGGTTGATCGTCCTCGTTTTTCGGGCGCGAGGCGGCGGCGTCGTTTGTCGGCGCGAACTCGTTCGTCGCCGCATTGGCGCGCGATTGGATCCAGCCGTTGATCGTCTGCGCCGCGTCCGACGGCAGCAAGGCGACGATTCGATCGGCGGTCTCGGTGAGGACCGGCCGCGTCCTGGCGTTCTTGACCCATTCCGGTTGCTGCTTCTCCGAGACCAGCCAATTGAAGATGGCGAAGGCGACGACGGCAAGGAGGAACCCCCTGGCGACGCCGAACACGAAACCCAATGACCGGTCGAGGGCGCCGATCTTGCTGTCGAGGATCGCGTCGGACAGCCGAACCGTGAACAGCGACACGACGATCAAGGTGACGAAGAACACGATGGCCGCTGCGGCCGCCTGGGCGATGACGTCCTTATGGATATAGGGAGTGAGGTAAGGCATGACTATGGGGTAGAAGTAATAGGCGGCGGCGGCGGCGGCGGCCCACGAGGCGATGGCGAGAACCTCGCGCGTGAAGCCCCGCATCATGGACAGAAGCGCCGAGACGAGAACGATACCGAGAACCGCTAGATCCAGATAAGATGGCATTTGCGAGAGAACCTCGTCGCGACGGTCCAACGTCCTATGCGCCTCTGGCGGCCGGCGCGAGCGCCTTATAGCCAAGCCGCCTCAGTTCGTCACCCCACTGCGGGCCGGAGATTTGGCGCGTTCCGCTCGCGTTTCGACCGCGCTCGCGGCGATCAGCGCGACCAGCGCGCCCACATTATCGATCGGCTGGGTGGCGATATTGACGGGCTCGCCGCTGGCGCGCGGCGACTGCGGTGCGAACGCGCGCGTAAATCCAAGCTTGGCGGCCTCCTTGAGCCTCAAGCCCGCATGCGCGACCGCGCGCACCGAGCCCGACAGTCCGATTTCGCCGAAATAGACGGCATCGCGCGGCAGGCTCGCGCCGGTGAGCGACGAAATGAGCGCCGCGGCGGCGGCAAGATCGGCCGCAGGCTCCATGATCCTCAAGCCCCCGGCGACGTTGAGGTAGACGTCGTATTGGCCGAGCTTCATGCCCCCGTGGGCCTCGAGCACCGCCAGCACCATGGCCAATCTGCTCGGCTCCCAGCCGACAATTGCGCGGCGCGGCGTGCCGAATGTCGTCGGCGCGACCAGAGCCTGGATCTCGACCAGAAGCGGCCGCGCCCCTTCGACCCCGGCGAACACCGCGGCGCCAGGGTTGGCGGCCCCGTCGCGCTCAGCGAGGAACAAAGCGGAAGGGTTCGGCACCTCGGCGAGGCCGCCGCCGGTCATTTCGAACACGCCGACGTCGTCGGTCGCGCCGAACCGGTTCTTGGCCGCCCGCAGCAGGCGGAAAGCGTGTGCGCCGTCGCCCTCGAAGGAGAAGACCGCGTCGACCATATGCTCGACTACGCGCGGGCCGGCGATCTGGCCGTCCTTGGTCACATGTCCAACCAGCAGCAAAGCCGCGCTGCTCGCCTTGGCAAAGCGGATCAAAGCCTGCGCCGAGCCGCGCACCTGGCTGACCGTCCCGGGCGCTGATTCGATGGCGTCGCTCCACATGGTCTGAATCGAATCGATGACCACGAATTTCGGCGTGTCGCCCGAGCCGAGCGTCGCCACGATGTCCTCGACGAACGTCTGCGCCGCGAGCTGTACGGGCGCCTCGGCGAGGCCGAGCCGGGCCGCGCGCAGACGCACCTGGGCGGTCGATTCCTCACCTGAGACGTAGACAACCCGGCCGCCCGATCGCGCGACCGCCGCGCAAGCCTGGATAAGCAGAGTCGACTTGCCGATGCCCGGCTCGCCGCCGATCAGCGTGGCCGAGCCGGCTACGAACCCGCCGCCAGCGACCCGATCGAGTTCGGCGATTCCGGTGACGAGACGAGGCTCGGACTTGGACGCGCCCGACAGATCTTCAAGCGGAAACGGCCGGCCTGCCGCTCCCCTCCGGGCGGCTGCGCCGCCAACGCCAAGCGCCGCTGCTTCCTCGATGATCGTATTCCACTCGCCGCAGGATTCGCATTTTCCCTGCCAGCGCTGAGTGATGGCGCCGCAATTCTGGCAGACATAAGAAGAACGAAACTTGGCCATTTCGTCGAACTCGCAGGTTTGCCAGGACCTGTCGAGAGGCTTCGTTGGCGTCTTTGCGGCATATCCCCCGGCGCGTCGCCAGAGCGTTAAACCCGTCCCTTAACGAATGAGGCGGCGCAGCCACAAATCATTCAGCCGGCATTCAATGAAGCCTCTTTAAGGCTCGGCGCGCTGCAACTTGAAAGGCGAACTCATGCGACGAATACTGACTGCGTCTGTCTTTGGTGTTATCGGCCTGTCGGCGATGGCGCCGGCGCAAGCGATGCCATTTGCTCCTGCTGACAAAGCGCCATCCGCGTTCGCGCTCACAGCTGGCGGCTGCGGCGCCGGCTTCCATCGGGGACCGAACGGCGGGTGCCGGCCCAACGGCGGCGTATATGCACACCCCTATGCCCACCCGTATGCTCACCGCCACTGCTGGTGGCGGGGCGGCGTGCGCGTCTGCAACTAAGCGCTAAGCGCTAAGCGCGTAAAAGAGCGCGAGGCGCTGGCCTTCGTTTGGGCTGGCGCCTCACGCCGCGGCGCTTGGCCTCTTCTTCAAGGCCTCGTGCCAGCGGTTGAGATGGAGGAACTCGGGCGGGATCGCGATGCGCGCCGGCTTGGCGAAATCGAGCGCCGCCAGGCCGGTGATGTCAGCGACGGTGAAGCGGTCGCCGGCGATGAACGGCCGGTCGCTTAAGGTCTCATCGACAAGCGCCATTGCATGAAGCGCCCTCGGCCGATTGGCCGCCGCCCAATCGGGGACCTGGGGCATCTCCATTTCCGCCATGCGCGGATGGGTGTGGCGCAACACCTGTGCGATCGGCAGGAGGAGGCGCCATTCGAGCTGGCGCTGCCACATCTCGATCGTCGCCTGTTCGACCGGCTTTACGCCGAACAGGTTCGGCTCCGGCCAAAGCGCCTCGATATAACGGCAGATGGCGATCGTTTCGGCGATCTTGGTCCCGTCGTCGAGTTCGAGAATCGGAATGGTCTGGAACGGATTGAGCGCTGAGAATTCCGGTCTCTTGTGCTCGAGCTTGCCGAGATCGACCTCGACGCGCGGGATCGATACGCCCTTTTCCGCCAGGAAGATGCGCACGCGGCGCGGGCTCGGCGCCAAGTTGGAGTTGTAGAGCTTCATGCCGCTATCCCAAGACCATCTCCTTCTCCCTCCGGGAGAAAAACGTTAATCAAATTATCCTCAACAATCGCTCAATTCCAAGCGATTGCGTCAGCAGCTCGTTAATCATTTGAGCCGCATGATTGACGCGAGTAAGTGCGTTGCGTGTCGAGCGGCTATGCGGGTTGTCGGGGCGGATCTGGGCGGCGGCGGGACCGGGAGCAAGACCGATTCCGAAGCCGCCGCGCGCCGGCGCAAGATGACCATCCAGCTCAGAGAGGCGCGGCGGTCGCTCTCCGAGCCCGATGCGATCCCCAGCCATTCGAGCGCGATGGTGCGTCTGTTCGCCGAGATCAACCGCAGCGCCACGCCGATGCTTGGGATCGTCGCGCTCGGAATCTGCGCCGCCGCGCTGGCCTGGGTCGCCGCCGGCCCGCTCACGACCTGGATCGCCTTAATCGCCTGCGCGATTCTGATCGGCTATTCGCTGCCGATCGCCTTTCTCGACAGCAGCGACACGGAAAAGACGGCGGGCGCGTGGCGGCGCAAGTTCGTGTTTTCCACCGCGCTCAGCGGCTCGGCTTGGGCCTATCTCCTCGTCGCGCTGCTCCAATCGAGCGACCCGAACGCGCAGGCGTTCGCCATCGTCGTGATGCTGCTCGTCTCGACGGTGATGTCGCTTCTGGCGGCGGCCATTCCCGCCGCGTTCGTCGCCGGCATGGCGCCGATGATCATTGCCGTGATCCTCCTTTACGCCCCCCGTTTGCACGGGGCGGCGCTGCCGGCGGCGGCGCTCTCGATCGGGGTCATCGGCTATTTCCTGGTCGTCGCGCGGCGCCTGCACGCCGCGGCGTCGCAGAGCATGTCGTTTCAGGCGGAGAAGGACTCGCTCATCGCCGAACTCGAGCAGGCCAAGCTCAATTCCGATGAGGCGCGCCGCCGCGCCGAAGGCGCCAATCTGGCCAAGTCGCGGTTCCTGGCGACGATGAGCCATGAGCTGCGCACGCCGCTCAACGCCGTCCTCGGGTTCTCCGAGGTGATGAAGGGCGAACTGTTCGGTCCGCACGCGGTGCCGGCTTATAAGGAATATTCCAGCGACATCCACGCCAGCGGCCAGCATCTCCTGATGCTCATCAACGAAATTCTCGATCTCTCGCGAGTCGAAGCAGGGCGGTACGAACTGAAGGAGGAGCCGGTCTCGCTGACCGCGGTGGTCGAGGAATGTCTTCGTCTCCTGTGGATGCGGATCGAGCGACGTCATCTCGTCATCACCGACGCGCTGGAAAGCGGGTTGCCGCGCATCTGGGCGGACGAGCGCGCGGTGCGTCAGGTGACCCTCAATCTGCTCACCAACGCCATCAAGTTCACCCCCCAAGGCGGCGCGATCACCATCAAGGTCGGCTGGACCAGGAGCGGGGGACAATATCTCTCGATCCGCGACACCGGGCCGGGCATTCCTCCCGATGAGATCCCGATCGTATTGTCCTCTTTCGGCCGCGGCGCGCTGGCGCAGAAGAATGCGGAGGAAGGGACGGGCCTCGGGCTGCCGATCGTCAAGGGGCTGGTCGAATTGCACGGCGGGGAATTCCGCCTCAATTCGACTCTACGCGTCGGCACCGAAGTGATCGTCATCTTCCCGCCCGAACGGGTGATGGACACCCTGCCGGCGCTCGATCCCGAGCCGACTGCCGAGGCGCCGGAACGGCGCCGCAGGCGTATGCGCCGCCGCCAGCGTGACTCGGCGCACGCGGCGTAAGCGACCGCAGACGACTGCTTCTTAAGGCGCGATCGCCGTCCGGCTTCCTCGAGGGTCAAAACGGATCAGCAAGCGGTTTCGATCGACAGGCGCGCGGCTCAAGCCTTTCTTGTGCTATCCGTGTGGCGCGTGAGGGCGCCATGGCGGAAACGCGGAAGATCGCGGCGATCCTGGTCGCCGATGTCGTCGGTTATAGCCGGCTCGCCGGCGCCGACGAGGAGGGAACGCTGGCGCGGCTGCGCGCGTTGCGCAGCGATCTGATCGATCCTGCGATGGCCACGCATCGTGGGCGTGTCGTCAAGCGCACCGGCGACGGCAGCCTTATCGAGTTTCGCAGCGTCGTCGACGCGGTGCGCTGCGCGATCGAGGTGCAGAATGGCATGGTCGAGCGCAACGCCCGCCAGCCGCCCGAGCGCCGCATCGAATTCCGCGTCGGGGTCCATTTGGGCGACGTCGTCGAGGAGGCCGACGGCGACCTGATGGGCGACGGCGTCAATATCGCAGCGCGTCTCGAAGGCATTTGCGAGCCCGGCGCGATCTGTCTGTCGGAGGACGCCTATCGTCAGGTCAAGGGGCGGCTTGACCTCGCGGTCCGCGATCTCGGGCCGACCCAGCTCAGGAACATCGCCGAGCCGATCCGCATCTATTCGCTGCAAGTCGGCGTCCCCGCCGAGGCCAAGCCTGCGTCGGCCTCGGCGCCGGAAAAATCCGCCCCGCCGCGCCTCTCAATCGTCGTCTTGCCGTTCGCCAATATCGGCGGCGATCCGGAGCAGGAGCCTTTCGTGGACGGGGTCACCGAAAGCCTGACGACCGATCTTTCGCGGATACGCGGCTCCTTTGTGATCGGGCGCAACACCGCTTTCAGCTACAAGGGCAAAGCCGTCGATCTGAAGCAGATCGGCCGCGAGCTGAATGTCCGCTATCTCCTCGAGGGCAGCGTCCAGCACGGCGGAAACCGCATGCGCGTCAACGTCCAGCTTATCGACGCCGAGACGGGCAATCATCTCTGGGCTGAGCGGTTCGATAAGCTGCTGGCCGATCTCTTCGACATGCAGGACGAAATTGTCGCGCGCCTGGCAGGCGCGCTGAACACCGAACTCGTCGCCGCCGAGGCGCGAAGGGCGGAACTGGCCCCGAACCCAAGCTCCATGGACTTCTACTTTCAGGGCATGGCCCGGTTCAATAAGGGTATAACCCCCGACAATATCGCGCAAGCGCGCAGCTTTTTCGATCGCGCGCTCAGCGCCGATCCCGGCAATGTCGACGCCCTCGTTTGGTCGGCGCGCACTGACTCGATCGCAGGCGGATTGTTCTTTGTGACTGATCCGGCCGCGGCCTTCGCGGCGGCGGAAACCAAATTGACCAAAGCCTTGTCGTGGGTCCCGGATCATGCGCGTGCGCATTTGTATTTGGCGTATGTCGACATATTCACCAAGCGCGCATCAGAGGGCATCGCCGAATGTGAACATGCGTTGGCGCTGGACCGAAATCTCGCCGGCGCCCACGCCTTTATCGGAATTGGTAAGATTTTCATCGGTCGCGCCGAAGAAACAGAGGCCCACATTGGCGAGGCTCTGCGCCTCAGTCCGCGCGACACTATGGCTTACACCTGGATGAGCTACGCGGGCATCGCGAATAACTACCTCGGGCTTTACGACCAAGCGGTCCCGTGGTTTCGACGGGCGATCGAGGCCAACCGGAACCATCCGCATCCACATTTTGTGTTGGGAGTCGCGCTCGCGTTGCTTGGTCGACTGGACGAGGCGCGTTCCTCAGTCAAGACCGGTCTCGCCCTCAACCCGACTTTCACCATCTCGCGCGGCCGCGCGCTTTGGACGGCGATGAGCGACGATCCGACGTATCTCGCCCAACTCGA
>DATBZF010000071.1:0-2996 GCA_036513315.1 Roseiarcus sp. | reverse complement strand
ATGCAACGACGACGGCCTCTTCCTCTGCTGACAGGACTGTCGATCTGGGCTGCTTGGGTCCTGTCGGCAGGTCGGAAACGGAGGACCGCGCTTTCCACTTGGCGACCGTCTTCGGGTTGACGCCGTAGCGCTTCGCAAGCCCCCTCAGGCTCTCTTGACTATGTTGTATCGCTCGACGGACCGCCTCCGTCGTTGTGGCGCTCCCGTGTAGAATCTGTCCCAAAGCGCATCCTTCGAATCACTCGATAAGAATGCGCCATCAAAGTCCGGGACGAAACATGTAGAACCCTGACGCCAAGCAGACCCGGGCCGTCAGGGCGGCCATGCAGGATGTCGAGGTTACGCGCAATTCATCGGGATCCCCGAGAAGCGCAAAATGCAAAGACAGATGCAGGCGCGCCAGCGCCCCGTCGGCTCAGGACTAAATTGTGGATTGGATGAAGCGCCGGACCTCGGCGACGATGCGATCTTTGTCATGATCGATCGTCGCGACATGGTAGGAATTGTCGAGCCAGACCAATTCGACGCGGCTGGCACCGATGAGATTGGCGATGGTTTTGCCGTTCGCCGGTGGCACCACATGATCGTCGCGCGATTGCAGAACCAGCGTCGGACAGACAATGCAGGGCAGCAGTTCGCGCGTCACCGCCGTCAGCGCGAACAGCTCTTTGAGTGCGGCGACCGGCACTTCCGCATAGGCGAGTTCTGAACTTGCGGGGTCTTTGACGTCGGAGCCGATACCGGGGATCATCGCCGGCGACTTGCGGTCGAGGGCGAGCCCGGCAAGCTCGGGCGAATCGGCATGGATCACCGCGTTAATGGGAAAGGCGCCGGCGAATACGTCCGGATGTCTCCCGGCCATGTAGAGCGTCAGCGCACCGCCCATCGACAGGCCGCCGATGAAAATCTTGCCGCATCGGGCGCGCAGTTCGGGCAGCGCGTCTTCCAGAGAGGCAATCCAATCGCCCGCAGTGCTCTTGGCCATGTCGGCCGGCGACACGCCATGACCTTTGAGGCGCGGCGCGCTAACCGTATAGCCGAAACGGTTCAACGCCTCGCCCAGAAAGCGCATGCTCTGAGTCGTGCCGGTGAAGCCGTGCGACAGCAAGACGCCAATGTCATTGCCGGGCAAAAAGAACGGCTCGGCTCCTCTCATGATCGGTTCGTCGCTCATCTCATCTTCCGCCCGCTGATGGTTGGCTTTCCCGTTAAGACAGGATCGCTTCGCTGACGCCGCCGAGATAGGCGTCGGCGAGGACTGGATCCTTCACAAGTTCGGCCGTCTCGCCGGCCGCCTCGATGAGCCCGCGGTTGAGCACATAGCAGCGCTGTGACATTTCGATGGCGAGACGAACATTCTGTTCGACCAGTAGAATCGCCATGCCGGCGTCCCTCACCTGCAACAGGAGGTCGCGCACCTGGCCGATGGCGATAGGCGACAGTCCGCTCGATGGTTCGTCCATTAGAAGCAATCTTGGCTGCGACATCAGCGCGCGGCCTATGGCGATCAACTGCTGCTCGCCGCCGCTGAAGCCGCCTGCGAGGTCGCGGCGGCGCTGGCGCAGCAGGGGAAAGCGCCCGTAGACGTCGTCGAGTCGCCGCCGCACTTCGCGGCCGGGCGCGAGATAGGCGCCCAGCAGCAGATTGTCCTCGACCGACATGGCGGGAAAGAGCTGGCGTCCCTCCGGGCAAAGCGCCAGCCCATGCGCGACAAGCGCATCGGTCGGCGCGTTGGCGACGTCTTTGCCTTCCCAGCGCACCGCCCCGCGCAAGCAGGGCGCGCGGCCCATCAGCGCGCGCAGCAGGGTCGACTTGCCGGCGCCGTTGGCGCCTAGCACCGACACCGACTCGCCCTGCTCCACCTGCAGCGAAACGCCGTGCAGCGCAAAGGCGCCGCCAAAAGATACGGCAAGATCGGTCACTTCAAGGAGCGCCATCGTCAGCCTCCCAGATACGCAGCGACGACATCGGCGTTGGCGCGTATTTCGGCAGGCGTTCCTTCCGCCAGTTTACGCCCGGCGCGCATCGCCATGATCCACTCCGCCATGCCCATCATGAAATGCATGTTGTGCTCGACAACGATAATCGTCACGCCGCGATCGTCTCGGATTCGGCGAATAATCCCGGCAAGCGCCGCGGTCTCCTTGGGCGACATGCCGACAGCGGGCTCGTCGAGCAATAAGAGATGGGGACGCGTCGCCAGCGCCACCGCGATCATGGCGAGCCGCCGCTCGGCATTTGAAAGTGACAAACATTCGGCGTCGCCGCGGCCGGCCAATCCCACCAGACCCAATAGTGCGCTATGATCTTCTTCCCCACGAGCGATCGGCCTTGCCGCAGCCGCGGCCGTCAGATTGGCGGCGAGCGACCAACGGTAGAACAGGCGCGAAGTCTGGAAGGTGCGCGCGACGCCAGCCTGAACGGTGCGGTGGGCGGAAAGCCCGTCCAGCCGACGACCGTTCAGTCGGATGACGCCGCGATCGGGCCGATAGGTGCCGCTCAGCAACCCAAGAAGGGTCGTCTTGCCGGAGCCGTTGGGGCCGATCACGCCATAGATCTTGCCCTCGTCGACGGAAAAATCGACGGCGTCGACGGCGCGGACGCCGCCGAACGTCTTGCTGGCGCCTTCGACCTCGAGAAACCCGCTCATCGTCGCGCCGCCTTCATCGCGACCCAGCGCACTAGCGCATCGAGTGCGCTCATGAAGCCGCCGGGGATCAGGATGATCACGAGGACGAAGATCAGGCCGGCGATAAGCAGGCCGATGCCGGAGGACAGGTTCAATAGGTCGGGAATTCCGACGATGAAAGCGCTGCCGAGCAGAGGCCCGAGCACACGACCGGCGCCGCCGACGCTCAAGGCGACGAACATCACGAAGCCGACATAATAGTCGAACAGATCAGGCGAGATCGTCCCGTTGTATTGCCCGATGAGAGTGCCCGCCATGGCGCCGATCGCGGCCGATAGCACGAAAGCAGTCAGCTTGGTGCGCGTGG
>DATBZF010000070.1:0-53758 GCA_036513315.1 Roseiarcus sp. | reverse complement strand
TTTCGAACACAACCAAGTCGACCTCAGCGGCTCGTTTGTACCCGCCTACACGGTCAACACGATGCTGACGAAAATTCCGCTTGTTGGCCTTCTGCTCAGTGGCGGAGACAACGACGGCGTTTTCGGCCTCAGCTATCGCGTGCATGGCTCGATGAGCAGTCCGACGCTGACCGTCAATCCGCTATCCGCGATCGCCCCTGGCATCTTGCGCCGGATCCTCGGCGCCATCGACGGGACAACGTCTCGCGGCGTCGTTCGTGGTTCGGCCGAGACAGGCGAAACTGTAACGCGCCGCCCGGCGCGCTAGGCTATACCGCCCTCAGCAGCACGTGCTTTTTACGCCCGAGCGAGAGCTTGACAACCCCGCTCGAGTTCAGCGCGTCACGGGTGATGAGGGCTTTCTCATCGCTCAGCGTGACATCGTTAACCCTCAACCCCCCGCCGCGAATCTGGCGGCGCGCTTCGCCAGTCGAGGCGACGAGGCCGGCGCGGACGAAGGCGCTGAGCGCGCCAAGGCCGGCGTCGAATTCCGCACCGGGCGCGTCGACCGTCGGCAGGCTCTCGGCGAGCTCCCGCTCCTCGAAGGTTTTGCGGGCCGTGGTTGCTGCCGCGTCAGCCGCGGCGCGCCCATGAAGCAGCGCGGTCGCCTCGCTCGCCAGCGCCTTCTTCGCTTCGTTGATCTCGGCTCCCGGCAGGCCCTCCAGCCGACGGATTTCGTCGAGCGGCAGCAGTGTGAACAATCTGAGGAACCGGCCGACGTCGCCGTCATCGGCGTTGCGCCAAAATTGCCAGTAGTCGTAAGGGCTGAGCATGTCGTCGTCGAGCCAGATCGCGCCAGCGGCGGTCTTGCCCATCTTAACGCCCGAGGCCGTGGTGATGAGGGGCGATGTCAAAGCGTACAGCGGCTCAAGCCCCATGCGCCGGCCGAGATCGACGCCAGTGACGATATTGCCCCACTGGTCGGACCCGCCCATCTGCAGCGTCACCCCGTGGCGCTTGTTCAGCTCGGTGAAATCGTAGGCCTGCAGGCACATGTAGTTGAACTCGAGGAACGAAAGCTCCTGGTCGCGCGACAGCCGCAGCTTCACCGAATCCATCGCCAGCATGCGGTTGACTGAGAAATGGCGTCCGACGTCGCGCAGGAAATCGATGTAATTGAGTTTGGCGAGCCATTCCGCATTGTCCGGCATCACGGCGTCGGTCTTATTTTCGCCGAAGGTCATAAAGCGCGAGAAGACCTTGCGAATTCCTGCCTTGTTGGCTTCAATCTGCTCGACCGTCAGCAATTTGCGGCTTTCGTCCTTGCCGGAGGGGTCGCCGACCATCGTCGTGCCGCCGCCCATCAGCGCGACCGGCTTGCCGCCGCCCTTTTGCAGCCAGTGCAGCAACATGATCTGCACCAGCGAGCCGACATGAAGCGAAGGCGCGGTGCAGTCGAAACCGATATAGGCGACCAGCGAACCCGAATGCGCTTTTTCATCCAGCCCGGCGAGATCGGAACATTGATGAATGAAGCCGCGCTGCTGGAGCGTCGCCAGAAAATCGGATCGCGGGTGAAAGGCGTCGGTCAAAATTGCGGCTCCCTGGCCAGATTGGGCGCGAGGTTTAGGGACAAGGTCGCGGATATGCAATAAGCGGCCGAAGCGATGGGGTCGAGCGGCGGGTACCGGCAATGAAGGACGACGAGGCGAAGGTCTATTTATTTTCCTACGGCACGCTGCAACAGGAAGGCGTCCAGATCGCCTCGTTCGGCCGCCTGCTGAAGGGAGCCGACGATGCGCTGCCGGGCTTTAAACAATCGATGATCGAAATCACCGATCCGGAGGCGTTGAGGAAAAGCGGCAAGAAATTTCACCCGATCGTCGCGGCGAGCGACAATCCGTCCGATGAGGTTCCGGGCATGGTTTATGCGATTACCGAGGCCGAACTCATCGGCGCCGACGCCTATGAGGTTTCCGACTACAAGCGCATCCTCGTTCGATTGAAATCGGGCGTCGAAGCCTGGGTCTATGTCAAGAATTGAGTTCAAACCGGCCATGAGCCGCGATGGACAGGACGCGAACACTATGATCAGTCGCCCCAGCGAGGACGATCTCATCGCCCGTTTTTTCGCGCCGATCGCGGCGCCCCAAGGCCTTGGCCTGCGCGATGACGCTGCGCTGCTGACGCCGCCGGCGGGCGCGGACATTGTTCTCACCAAGGATGCGCTGGTCGCCGGCGTGCATTTCTACGCCGACGATCCGCCAGCCGCGATCGCCCGCAAGGCTCTGCGCGTCAATCTCTCTGATCTTGCCGCCAAAGGCGCCGAACCCCTCGGCTTTTTGCTTGCGCTTGCTTTGCCTGATGATTGGACCGCCGACTGGCTCGCCGCGTTTGCGCGGGGACTTGGCGAGGATGGCGCGGCCTATTCCTGCCCGCTATTTGGCGGCGACACCGTCAAAACGCCGGGGCCGCTGATTGTCTCGATCACCGCGCTTGGCCGGGTCCAGAGCGGGAGCATGGTGCAGCGGTCCGGCGTCAGGCCGGGCGACATGCTCTATGTCAGCGGCACGATCGGCGATTCGGCGATCGGCCTGATGCTGCGCCGCGGCGCTGGCCCAACGCTTGACGCCGCGCATCGCGATTTTCTGCTCGATCGCTATTTGCTGCCCCAGCCGCGCCAGAAATTGGCGCCCGCGCTCACGGAGTTCGCCAGCGGCGGCATGGATGTTTCCGACGGCTTCATCGGCGATCTCTCAAAAATGCTGCGCGTCAGCGGCGTTTCCGCCGAGGTCGAACTGGCGAAAATGCCGCTGTCCGCCGCCGCCGCCGCGGCCATCGCGCTTGATCCGGCCTTATTTGAGATTGCCGTGACCGGCGGCGACGATTATGAAATCCTCGCTTCGGTTGCGCCGCAAAAGGCCGCCGCGTTCGAGACGGGGGCGGCCAAGGCGGGCGTCGCGGTGACGCGGGTTGGACGCGCGGTTGCTGGCGCGGCGCCGCCGCTGTTCCTCGGCCGCGACGGCGCCGCTGTCGCGTTCGAACGTGGCGCCTTCAGTCATTTTTAAAATAGCCGCTTTGCCGGCCAAGGAGAACGATTTGACCGTCAACGCGTCCGCGCTGCAGAACCGTTTCCTCGCCGCCGCCGCGATCGCCCGCGAAGCGGGCGCGCTCGCGCGGCGCCGCTTCCTCGACCGAAGCTCCTTTACGGTCGGCTTCAAGGGGCCGCAGGATTTCATCACCGAGGTCGATGGCGAAGTTGAACGGCTGATTCAATCGCGCGTGACCGGGATATTTCCCGAAGACGGTTTCATCGGCGAGGAAGGCGACGGTCTTGCCGGCGCGCCGGGGGCGCCGGTCTGGGTGGTCGATCCGATCGACGGCACTTCCAATTTTGCGCGCGGCACGCCGCATTACTGCGTCTCGATCGGCTGCGTCCTTGGCGGGGCCGTCGAAGTGGGCATCATCTACGATCCGATGCTCGACGAGCTTTTTTGCGCGCGACGAGGGGCCGGCGCCTGGCTCAATGGCGTTTCCATGAAAACAGCCGCAACGAGCGAACTCGCCAAGGCGACGATCGAGGTCGGCTGGAATATGCGTGCGGGATCGGCGGCCTTCCTCGCCCTGCTCGGGCGCATCGTCGCGACCGGCGCTGGCGCCATTCGCGCCGGTTCGGGCGCCCTTGGCCTCGCCTATGTCGCCGCTGGGCGGCGCGACGGCTATGTCGAGAACCACATCAATTCGTGGGATTGTCTGGCCGGCAATCTGCTCGTCGCTGAGGCCGGCGGCTATGTCAGCGACTTTCTCGCTGGAGACGGATTGCGCAAGGGCAATGCCTTGATCGCTTGCGCGGCGGGGGTAAAAACGGCTTTGATCGCGGCCGCCGATATCAAGGGATTGACGCTTTGACCGATATTGATGTCATCAGGCTCGCCCATGGCGGGGCAAGCGCCGAAATTGCTCTCGCGGGCGCCGAGGCGCGAGCCTGGCGCATCGATGGGCGCGAGCTCCTCTGGCCGAGCGATCCCGCTTTCTGGAACCAGATCAGCCCGATCCTGTTCCCGGTCGTGGGCTGGACCCGCGATGGCGCGCGGGTCGACGGGCGCCAATATGCTTTGGGACTGCACGGCTTCGCCGCCGCCGAGACATTCGCCGTCGAAACGCAGTCTGACAGCGCCGTACGCCTGACGCTGAACGACAATGCCGAAACGCGCGCCGTCTATCCCTTCGCGTTTCGGTTGACCATCGATTATCGGCTTGGCGAAAGCGCGCTGGAAATCGCCATCGAGGTGGAAAACAAGGGCGCGCCGCCGATGCCCTATGCCTGCGGCCTGCATCCCGGCTTCCGTTGGCCTTTCGCCGACGGACCGCGCGAGGGCTGCGAAATCCAGTTCGAAAAGCCCGAGCGGCCGGAGATTCCGGTCATCGCGCCAGGCGGCATGGTGTCGACGCGGACACGGCTAATAAAGATCGATGGGTTGACGCTGAAGCTGACCGACGAACTCTTCGCACTGGACGCGCTGTGCTTCATCGATCCGGCGAGCCGCTGGCTGCGCTTTGTCGAACCGAGCGGCGCGGCGATCGAGCTGGCGCTAGGCGGCTTCCCGCATTTCGCGCTGTGGATGCGCCCCGGGGCGCCATTCCTCTGTCTCGAAGCCTGGACCGGCTACAGCGATCCGGAAGGGTTCATCGGCGAGCTCAAGGAAAAGCCGGGGATGCGCGAACTCGCCAGCGGCGAGATCGCCCGTCATAGCGCGACCTATTCGTTCATCCCGGCTTAAGGGCAAAGCTCATGAATTCTGCTTCGGCGCCCGGCATGGCGGCATCGTCAAAGGGCGCGCTCGTCATCGACGGCAAGGCGGTCTCGAAATCAGTCATCGCCCGCGTCGGCGAGGAAGCGCGCGCGTTGACCTCTCGCGGAATCAAGCCCGGGCTGGCGGTGGTCCTGGTCGGCGACGATCCGGCCAGCGAAGTCTATGTGCGCGCCAAGGGCCGCGCGGCCGCCGAATGCGGCTTTCATTCCGTCCAGCATGATCTTCCCCGCCAAACCTCGGAGGCCGAACTTCTCGCGCTTGTCGCGCGCCTCAACGCGGATCCCGCCGTGCATGGGATTCTCGTGCAATTGCCATTGCCCAAGGCAATCAATTCGGCTGGCGTTCTTGAGGCGATCGCGCCGCACAAGGATGTCGACGGCTTCCACCCGATCAATGTCGGACTGGCGTCGATCGGCGAGATGAAGCGGGCGCTGCTTCCCTGCACGCCGTCAGGCGCGATGATCCTGATCGAGCAGGCCTGCGCGGCGCTCGGCGAGAAGCTTGCCGGCAAAGAGGCGGTGATCATCGGGCGCTCCAACATCGTCGGCAAGCCGATGGCGCAATTGCTGCTCGCGCAAAATTGCACGGTGACGATCGCCCACTCGCGCACCCGCGATCTCGCCGCTGTCGCGCGGCGCGCCGACATTCTCGTCGCCGCGGTCGGCCAGCCCGAAATGGTGCGCAGCGATTGGATCGCGCCGGGCGCCATCGTCATCGATGTCGGAGTCAATCGCATCGCCGGAGAGGGGCTTGACGCGGCGGGCAAGCCAAAGACTCGCCTGGTCGGCGATGTCGCCTATGCGGAAGCGGCCGCGCGCGCCGGTGCGATCACGCCGGTGCCCGGCGGCGTCGGGCCGATGACGATCGCGATGCTGATGGCCAATACGCTGATCGCGGCGTGCCGAACGAACGGGTTGCCGGAACCGAAATTCTGATTTTTCCAACGAGGCCGCCGGGCGGCATGATCTCAAGTCGCGCGCGATTTCCGTCGGCTCAAGATTCGGCGTCGCCATCTCTGTCGTCCGCCTCCGCCCGCGCGATCGACGCGAGGCTCCAACGGCCATGCGCGCCGCTCAGGCGAACGAGCGACAAAGGCGCGATGTCGATCCGCCAGAACGAACGTGGCGGCGCTTCGATCGCGTGGACGACAGCCGCCCTGATGAAGGAGGCGTGCGTGATGGCGAGGATCCGCCCCGGCGTCCTGCTCTCCCTGTCGAGCCAGGCCGCGGCCCGTTCGATCAATGTGAGGATCGATTCGCCGCCATGCGGCGCGCAAGCCGGATCGCGCAACCATTCGGCGATGGCGTCCGGTTCTTCCGCGCGCACCTCATCAAATGAGCGTCCCGCCCATCGACCGTAATCGCAATCGCGCAACATCGGCTCAACGGCCGCGTCGAGCGCGAGGCCATCGGCTGTCTGACGGGCGCGCAATGCCGGGCTCGTCCAACAACGATCCGCGCGGCCAAGGCGAAATGGCGGCGGGGCCAGCTTTTGCCGCGCCTTCGCGTCGATCGGTTCGTCGGCCGGAAACGCCGATGTCCGCACTGCCGCCGTCGCGGCGTGGCAAACCAATCGCAAGCGGGTTGTTTCGGGCATTGCGCTCAGCCAGGCCGCGGCTTGCGCCGGGCCGCCATCCATCCGCAGCCGAGCATCGCCAGTCCAAGACCGGCGAAGGTCATCAGGCTCGGGGGATGAAATGGAATGTCGCGCCAATGCGGCGCGATCACCTCAGCCGTGTTGAACGGCTCGTCGCTGTACCGGCACAAGACCAGCGAGGCGTCCTCGCGCAACATTTCAAGCTCTATTTTTGCCACAAGGGCACGAACGGCCGTGTGGTCGCCCTGCATCGTCCGCATGTGCATCAACAGCGCACGCGTCGCCGCGAGATAAGAATGGGCGCATTCGTTGAAGGGGCTGTTCTCGTCATCGAGGGCGCCAGGCGCGAGACCCCACAGACAGGCAAAATATTGGAGATTGACGAAGGATTCCAGCCGCCGCATCTCAGGGTCGGTCGGTGTCTGGCGCTCGGCAAGATCGAGGATCGCCGCCCGATTGTTCGCGATGACGGCCATCTGCCCATGCGAAAGTCCAGGAATGGAGATTCCGTCTTTGGCGCTCGTCTGAACCGATCCCTCGCGGTGCGCGGATGCACGCGGCGTCGGCGCCATGAACAGCAGCGCGCAAGCGAGCGACAAGAGGACGCCGCGCCGGCGGCGCGCCGCTTTCATGCCGCGCGTGATGAAGCGCAAGGATTCGCGCATCTTCGCCTCGACCTCTCCGCGGTCGGACCAAGCGAAGGCGCCAACGGCTCCGCTTCGCTGACCTGTCTTACCGACGGCTTGGCTTAGAGCGCCGCCGCTTTGAACCGCAAGCGGCTCTGATCCGCTGCGGCGCGCTCTGTCCACGCGCCGAACGCCAGCCCGATCGTCGTCCACATGATCGTCTGCGCACCGAGCGAAGCGATTCTGAATTGCCAGAGTACGGTGGCGGGGAATCCTTCTGGCACTTCATTGACGCCGGGCAGTGCGAAAGCAACGAGAACGACGACGATGAGATAGGCGGCGCCGGCGATGAGCGCCGCATTCCATTCGCCAAAGCGCGCGAGCAGACGATTGCGCAACATCCACGCCGCGATCATGGCGGCGAGCGACAGGGCGATCATCGCGAAATAAAGGCCGGTGCGCATGCTGATCGTATCGGGATCGCCGACCGAGGGCGGATTGGCCGGATATTTCAGATTGGGCGCGATATAGACCGCGACAATGCCCGAAACAGCCAGCAAGGCGGCGGTCGTCCTCGGCCCAAAATCGCCCATGCGACGATAGGCGAGGGCGAAGGCCAAAGCGAAGAGGCCGCCAAACGCCGTATTATAGATCGTGACCCCGGTGAACAGGCCGATGCCGGCCTGGACCGGACGACTCACCAGTTCAGGTTCCGGGTCTTCTTTCGGCATGGGCATGCCTTTGGCCCTTGCTTCGTCGGCTTTGGCCTTGTCCTTGGCTTCGTCCATCTGCGTTTCGAAGGCGATCGCGCGGTCAACCGCCGGCTCGCCGACGAATTTTAAAAAAGCAAAGCTGAGAATTCCCGCGATGACGCCAACCACCATCCCGCGGATGAGCAGGGCTCCGACCATAATGCGTTCCCTTTAGCGGCGGCGGATTAGGGCTGGTCGCACGGCGAACTCAATCCCAGGACCCACGGATGTTTCGCTTGAAACCGATTCGGCGCTGGCCGATCGGCTCAATGGCAGGGAAAGCCGAGAAGGTGGCGTCCGTCATGCACGAATTCATGCACATACATGCCCTTGACCAGTGAGGTCGCGCCTTCCTCGGCGCCGACGAAATAGACCGCAAGCATGAGAATAAGGCCGGCGAATACCACCCAGGGAAGCGCTTCGCGAATCGGAATCGCGATCGGCCGGGCGATTGGCGGAAATGTGGTGCTTGTCACCGAGAACTCCTGGGATTTTCGCGTCCCGTTCGAGATGTGCCCAATCACGAGGGGGGTCTGACTCTCAGCCCGGCGCGCAAAAACGCGTGGGCCGATTACAGTGGCGCGACCGCGCCGGAATTTCACCGGCTTCCCTGACCTCGCAACGCACGCGCCAAGATAGCGAGCGATCTCGAGCATTGTCAATCGACTGACGGCGCGACTCGGCGGGCCCTCACAGGGACAGCGGCGACGGATTTTGGCCGCGCCATGGCGACAATCGACATTCTGTCTTGGAAAACAGCCCTAATCGAGCGTTCCCGCAAGTATTCAGGCGGCCTTTGGTCGCAATTTGTGACAATTTCGGCCCGGCGCGTTGCGGGACTTCTTCGTTTCTGGCAAGAGGGCGCCGGAATGTTGGCGAAAGCCGCTGAAACGGCTCGTCCAGTGTCGTGGCGCGCCGATCGGGCTCAAGGGGACGGAACTGAAATGATTATTGGGCTCATTTTGCTGAGTGGCGTGCTGTCGCTCGTTTACGGGGGCGTGACGGTCAGCCAATTGCTGGCGGCGGACGCCGGCTCGCAAAAAATGCAGGATATATCAGGCGCGGTCGCTGAGGGCGCGCAAGCCTATCTCAAACGCCAATATTACACGATCGCCGGGGTCGGCTTGGTCGTTTTCATCGCGCTCGGACTGCTTCTGTCCTGGGATGTCGCGATCGGCTTCCTCATCGGCGCTATTCTGTCGGGCGCGGCAGGCTTCATCGGCATGAACGTTTCGGTGCGCGCCAATGTGCGCACGGCGCAGGCGGCCACCCAATCGCTCGCCGGCGGCCTCGACATCGCCTTCAAGGCGGGCGCGATCACCGGCATGCTGGTGGCGGGCCTCGCGCTGCTGGGCGTCGCCGGCTATTTCTGGCTGCTGACCGGGCCTCTCGGCCATGCGCCGTCCGATCGCGTCGTTATCGACTCGCTGGTGGCGCTCGGCTTCGGCGCCTCGCTGATTTCGATCTTCGCGCGTCTCGGCGGCGGCATTTTCACCAAGGGCGCCGATGTCGGCGCCGATCTTGTCGGCAAGGTCGAGGCCGGCATTCCCGAGGATGATCCGCGCAACCCCGCCACCATCGCCGACAATGTCGGCGACAATGTCGGCGATTGCGCCGGCATGGCCGCCGACCTGTTCGAGACTTATGCGGTGACGGTGGTGGCCACCATGGTCCTCGCCTCGATCTTCTTCGCCGGCACGGCTTCGCTGCTCCCCGCGATGATCTATCCCCTGGCGATCTGCGGCGCCTGTATCGTCACCTCGATCATCGGCACGTTTTTCGTCAAGCTCGGCGCCAACAATTCGATCATGGGCGCGCTGTATAAGGGCCTGATCGTCACCGGCGTGCTGTCGATCGGCGGCCTCGCGCTGGCGACGCAATATGTCGGCTGGGGCGAGATAGGCGTCGTCGCCGGCAAGTCGATCACCGGGACGAACCTGTTCGTCTGCGGCATTGTCGGCCTCATCATCACCGGACTGATCGTCGTGATCACCGAATATTACACAGGCACCGGCAAGCGCCCCGTCGTTTCGATCGCGCAAGCCTCTGTCACCGGCCATGGCACCAATGTCATCCAGGGCCTGGCGGTTTCGCTGGAATCGACGGCGCTGCCGGCGATCGTGATCGTCGCCGGCATTATCGCGACCTACCAGCTCGGCGGCCTCTACGGCACGGCGATCGCGGTGACGACGATGCTCGGTCTCGCCGGCATGATCGTCGCGCTCGACGCTTTCGGCCCGGTCACCGACAATGCGGGCGGCATCGCCGAAATGGCCGGCCTGCCCAAGGAGGTCCGGCAATCCACCGACGCGCTCGATGCGGTCGGCAATACCACCAAGGCGATCACCAAGGGCTATGCGATCGGCTCGGCGGGCCTTGGCGCGCTGGTTCTGTTCGCCGCCTATACCAACGATATCAAGCATTTCGTCGATACCGGCGTGCCCTATTTCAAGGACGTCGGCGTGATCGATTTCGCGCTCTCCAATCCTTATGTGGTCGCCGGCCTGATCTTCGGCGGCTTGATCCCCTATCTCTTCGGCGGCATTGCGATGACCGCGGTGGGACGCGCCGCCGGTTCGGTGGTCGAGGAGGTGCGTCGCCAGTTCAAGGAAAAGCCGGGCATCATGCAGGGCACGGACCGCCCCGATTACGCCCGTGCCGTGGATTTGCTGACCAAAGCGGCGATCCGCGAAATGATCGTCCCCTCGCTGCTGCCGGTTCTGGCGCCGTTCGTCGTCTATTTCGGCGTGCTGCTGATCTCGGGCTCCAAGGCTTCCGCCTTCGCCGCGCTCGGCGCTTCGCTGCTCGGCGTCATTGTCAACGGCCTGTTTGTCGCGATCTCGATGACCTCGGGCGGCGGCGCCTGGGACAACGCCAAGAAGAGTTTCGAAGATGGCTTCGTCGACAAGGACGGCGTCAAGCACCTCAAGGGTTCGGACGCCCATAAGGCCTCCGTCACTGGCGATACGGTCGGCGACCCTTACAAGGACACCGCCGGCCCGGCGGTCAATCCGGCGATCAAAATCACCAATATCGTCGCATTGCTGCTCCTGGCGATTCTCGCGCATTAGACAGGACGAGGAAGGAGCGGCGCGCTGTTCGTTCAGCGCGCCTCGGCGGCCGAGGGCGGGGCGGGCAGAGCCTGCGCCGGCGGCTCGAGGTCGATATGTTCGCGGATATCGTCGATCGCTCTGCGCGCCGCTTCGCGGCCGAGCGCGATCAGCTCCTCGGCGCGATGAAACTCGAACAGGCCGATCTTGTTCATCCGCGCGGTGATGAGGACGTCGGGCGGATCGCCGGCGAGGCGCGAGCGCATGATCCGGTCCTGCGTAATGTTGAAGGCGTCCGCCATTACCGAGGCGATGCTGGGCACGCCATCGGCGCCATTGGCGAAGGGACGGCGGAACAGCCCAGCGCCGCGGCTCAGGCTCTGGATAATGCCGCCTCTTTTCTCGGCGTCCGATTCAGCCCTCGCTTCGTCCGGTTCCTTTTTCTCGGCGAAATAAAGGGGATCCTGGATCGCCGTGCCGCGCGTCAACACATCGGAGGAGATGTTGATGGCGATGACTTTGTCGGCGCCGAGCGCCCTGGCGACATTGATCGGCACCGGATTGACGAGGGCGCCGTCCATCAGCCAGCGCCCGCCCCAACGCACCGGCGCGAATATGCCGGGCAGCGCGTACGAAGCGCAGATCGCATCGATCAGCGGTCCGTTCTTCAGCCAGATTTCATGACCCGTGCCGACCTCGGTCGCAACCGAGGCAAAGCGGATGGGCAGGTCCTCGATATTGATGCCGCCGAGCGATTCTTCGAGCCGCGCGCGCAGCTTATTGCCGCCGATCAGGCCGCCGCCGCTGAACGAGACGTCCATCAATCCAAAGACGCGGCGCTTGGTGAGGCCGAGCGTGAAAGCCTCGAGCTGCTCCATGCGCCCCGCAGCGAAGCACCCGCCGACCACCGCGCCAGCCGAGGCGCCCACCACAATATTGGGGACGACGCCCATCGCGATCAGTTCGTGCAGCGCGCCAATATGCGACCAGCCGCGCGCGGCGCCCGCGCCAAGCACGATTCCGATCGACGGACGGCGGCGTCTCGAACCGCCCCCGATCGAATCTCCCGCGGCCTTACGTGTGGGATAGCCAAACATTGGATGCCCGACGCAGCTCACTTTGTTCGCGCCTAGACTCGCGCGATTATTGCCAGACTAAACGGGTGAAATGGCCAGCCCGTTAACGGTAACTCCAAACTCGAAAGAGGGTTAAGCCTCTCTAAAACGGCCAAAATCGGGCCGGCCGCGAAATTCAGACCGCCGGCGTGAGACGCTGACCGGCGTCTGCGTCCTCGACCCTGCGATAAAAGCACGAACGTCGGCCGGTATGGCAAGCCCCGCCGTCGCCGCCGACATTGACCCGGGCGAGCAAAGCGTCCTGATCGCAATCGACGCGCAATTCGACGAGGCTCTGCACCTGGCCTGATGTGTCGCCCTTGCGCCATAGAGCCGCGCGAGAGCGTGACCAATAATGCATGATCCCGCTCGCCAGCGTCTTGTCCAACGCTTCCCTGTTCATATGGGCGAGCATCAAGACCTCGCCCGATGATGCGTCGACGGTGATGCAGGCGATCAGCCCGTCGCTTGAAAAGCGCGGGGTGAAAACCGCGCCTTCCTCCAGGGCTTTGTTGTCCGCGCTCATGGTCGTCTATCGGGCCGCGCGCAAAAGCGTGAGGAAACGGACCTGCTCATTGGCATCCTTGCGAAAGACCCCGGAGAATTGCGTCGTCGCCGTGGAGACGCCGTGCTTCTTCACGCCGCGCATCGACATGCACATATGTTCGGCCTCGATCATCACCGCGACGCCGCGCGTATGCAGCGCATCGTCGACCGCCTCGACGATCTGCGCCGACATTGCTTCCTGCGTCTGCAGCCGGCGCGCGAATGTGTCGACGATGCGGGCGAGCTTCGAAAGGCCGACGACGCCATGGCTCGGATAATAGCCGATATGCGCCTTGCCGAAGAAGGGCACCATATGGTGCTCGCAATGTGAAAAGAACGGGATGTCGCGAACGACGACCATGTCTGCATAGCCGTCGACCTGCGAGAAAACCTTGGCCAAAGCGATGCCAGGATCCTCGCGGTAGCCGCTGAACAATTCGTCATAGGCCTTGACGACCCGCCGTGGCGTGTCGATCAGGCCCTCGCGCGTCGGATCGTCGCCCGCCCAGGCGATGAGGGTGCGCACTGCGGCCTCGGCCTCCTCGCGGCTCGGCTTGACACGCAAATCCGCGCCGTCAACGGCCGGAGGCTTCACAAAATCATTCATGGACCGCCTCATAACAGGTCGGCGATTTCTGGGCCATGCCCGCGCCGCGCCCCTCTTCATTGCCGTTCCACCGTCCTATATAGGAGCGATAGGCTTCCGCGCCACCCGGGCCCCCAAGGACCCCCTTCCGCCATGCTGAACGACGTCTACAACAAGCGCATCCTGGAACTGGCCGCCGACATCCCGCGCCTTGGCCGCCTGGCGGCGCCGGACGCCAGCGCGAAAGCCCATTCCAGGCTCTGCGGCTCTGCGGTCGTCGTCGACCTTTCGTTACAGGATGGCCGCGTCGCCGATTTCGCCCATGACGTGAAAGCCTGCGCGCTCGGGCAGGCCTCGTCCTCGCTGATGGCGCGCCACGTGATCGGCGCGACGCCGGCCGAGCTGATCGAATTGCGCGCGACGATGCACCGCATGCTGAAGGACAATGGCCCGCCGCCGTCGGGCAAATGGGCGGATTTCGCGGCGCTCGAGCCGGTGCGCGACTACAAGCCGCGCCATGCCTCGACGCTGCTGACTTTCGACGCGGTCGCCGACGCGCTCGCCCAGATCGAAGCGACGAGCGCGGCGCCGGCGCCCGCGCCATGAGGGCGCTCGTCCTCGCGCCACGGCGCGCGGCGCATGGCCTGATCCGGTTTTACCAATTGACGCTGTCGTCGCTGATCGGGCGCCAATGCCGCTATCTGCCAAGCTGCTCGGATTACACGGACGAGGCGATCGCCAGGCACGGCTTATGGGCCGGCGGCTGGATCGGCGCCGCGCGGGTCTGCCGGTGCCATCCCTATGGCGGCTCCGGCTATGACCCGCCGCCCGCGGCGCTTCCGGACGGCGCGTCCTGGCTGCGGCCCTGGCGCTATGCACGATGGCGATTTCGGGCGGAGTGATCTCTTCGAGGATTCTCTTCGCTGGATGTCGACTCAAATAATGAGGGAGTCTGCTTCAGTTCGTTTGCTCACATGTCGCGAACCCGCCGCCTATTGCCCTCTCCGCCCTGCGCCGCTATATGCCGCTTCCCAAACCGCTTACGTCGATTGGTATCGGCGAGTGAGCAAGGAGGATGCATTGATCGACGTGACTTTCAAGGACGGCGCCAAGCGCGCCTTTGAGGCCGGGATTTCCGGCCTCGACATCGCCAAATCCATCTCGCCCTCGCTCGCCAAACGCACCGTCGCGATGGTCGTCGACGGCGCCTTGAGCGATCTGGCCGATCCGATCGAACAAGATTCAACCATCGAGTTCATCACGCGCGAGGACGCGCGCGCTCTCGAACTGATCCGCCACGATGCAGCGCATGTTCTGGCCGAGGCGGTGCAGTCGCTATGGCCGGAGACGCAGGTGACGATCGGGCCGGTCATCGAGAACGGCTTCTATTACGATTTCTTCCGCGCGACTCCATTCACGCCTGAGGATTTTCCGGCGATCGAGAAACGCATGCGCGAGATCATCGCGCGCGACCGGCCGTTCACCAAACAGGTCTGGAGCCGCGATCAGGCCAAGGGCTTCTTCGAGAAGAAAGGCGAGGCGTTCAAGATCGAACTGATCGACGCGATTCCGGCCGATCAGGATCTCAAGATCTACGCCCAGGGCGATTGGCTCGATCTCTGCCGCGGCCCGCATATGACCTCGACGGGCAAGATCGGCGACGCCTTCAGGCTTATGAAGGTGGCGGGCGCCTATTGGCGCGGCGATTCCACCAAGCCGATGCTATCGCGCATCTACGCCACCGCCTTCGCCAGCAAGCCGGATTTGGAGGCTTATCTCAAGCAGATCGAGGAGGCCGAGCGGCGCGACCATCGCAAGCTCGCCCGCGAGATGGACCTGTTCCATTTTCAGGAGGAAGGGCCGGGCGCTATTTTCTGGCATCCGAAGGGCTGGACTTTGTTCCAGACCTTGATCGCCTATATGCGCCGGCGCCTCGCCGCCGATTATCAGGAAGTGAATGCGCCGCAGGTGCTCGACAAGCATATGTGGGAGATATCAGGCCATTGGGAATGGTATCGCGAGAGCATGTTCATGGCCCGCCCGGCCGGCGACGACGCTGAGAGCGAGGACGAACGCATCTATGCGCTGAAGCCGATGAATTGTCCCGGCCATGTGCAGATATTCAAGAACGGCCTGCGCTCCTATCGCGAATTGCCGCTGCGCCTCGCCGAATTCGGCCTCGTCCATCGCTACGAGCCATCAGGCGCGCTGCATGGCGTGATGCGTGTGCGCGCGTTCACCCAGGACGACGCCCATATTTTCTGCACCGAAGATCAGCTCGCCGCCGAATGCCACAAGATCAACGAGCTGATCCTGTCGGTCTATGGCGATTTCGGCTTCGATAAAATAATCGTGAAGCTTTCGACCCGACCGGAGAAACGCGTCGGCGCCGATGCTCTATGGGATCACGCCGAGGCGGTGATGCTGCGCGTGCTCGAGGAGATCAAGGCGCGTCACGGCAATGTGGTGACGACCATGCTCAATCCGGGCGAAGGCGCGTTTTACGGACCGAAGTTCGAATATGTCCTGCGCGACGCCATCGGCCGCGACTGGCAATGCGGCACGACCCAGGTCGATTTCAATCTGCCGGAGCGATTTGGCGCGTTCTATATCTCAGCGAACAGCGAGAAGACGACGCCGGTGATGGTGCATCGCGCGATCTGCGGCTCGCTGGAGCGCTTCACCGGCATATTGATCGAACATTACGCCGGGCTCTTCCCGCTCTGGTTGGCGCCGCTGCAAATCGTCGTTTGCACGATCACGCAGGAAGCCGACGAATACGCGCTGGAGATCGTCGCCAAAGCGCGCAGGCTCGGCCTCAGGATAGAGGGCGACCTGCGCAACGAGAAGATCAGCTACAAGGTGCGCGAACATTCGCTCGCCAAGGTTCCGGCGCTGATCGTCGTCGGCCGCAAGGAGGCATCCGAGCGCACCGTTTCGATACGCCGGCTCGGTTCGAACGAGCAGCACGCCTCGACTCTGGACGTGGCGCTCGCCGCGCTGATCGAGGAAGCCATACCGCCTGATGTCAAGGCGGAGCGGGCGGCCTACAAGGTGGCGTGAGCCGCGATGGCCGCCGTGCTCGGCATTGATGCGGCCTGGACTGAGCGCAACGCCAGCGGCTATGCCTTGGTCGAAATGGAAGACGGACGGTGGCGGCTGCGCGCCGCCGCCCCCGACCTTCAAACATTTGCGCAGGCGTGCGGCCTTCGCGGCAGCGAAGGGCAGGGCGCCAACCTCGCTCTTCGCTGTGTCGAAAACACGCTGGACGGTCGTCTGCCCGATCTCATCGCGGTCGACATGCCATTGTCGCATAAGCCGATCGATGGCCGCCGGACCTCGGATATTGCTGTGTCGAGACGTTTCGGCGCCCAGAAATGCGCGACCCATTCGCCCTCGGCCGAGCGACCCGGCAAAGTGAGCTTCCGGCTGCATGAGGCGTGCAAGGCGAGAGGCTACGCGCTCATTACGTCGGCGCCGTGGGCGCACAGGCGGGCCTTGGCTGAAATCTATCCGCATCCTGCCCTCCTTCGCCTGATGAAGGCCGACGAGCGCGTGCGCTACAAAGTCAGCAAGACCAGAATCTACTGGCGGAACAAATCGAGCGAACAGCGCCTTTCCCTGGTGAAAGGCGCATTGCGCAACATCGTCGCTCAACTCGACAAGGTCATTGCTGGGACGCAAGCCGAGTTCGATCGCCAGTTCGACCTCGATAGCTTAAAAGGATTCAGCGCCTTGAAGCCGGCCGAGGATACGATCGATGCGATCGTCTCGGCATGGATTGGAACGACAATTCTTGAAAACGACGCCGAGCCTTTCGGCGACGAGGATTCGGCGATTTGGGTTCCCAGGGAGAACTGGGCCATGGTTCAATAGGCTCGCGGGCGCGCTCGACCTCGAGAAAGCCGGCGGGGGATGGGGGATTTTGTGCTGCGTTCGCTTGCCGCCTTCAGGCCGGATAATTTTACGCTCGCCATTGTCGCAGCGGTCGTCATCGCCAGCCTCTTGCCGGCGGTCGGCGTCGGCGCGACGATTCTGCATTACGTCACCATTTTCGCGATCGCGCTGTTGTTCTTCCTGCATGGCGCCCGTCTCTCGCGCGAGGCGGCGCTGGCCGGCGCGTTGCATTGGCGCCTGCATCTCATCGTGCTCTGCGCGACTTTCGTCCTGTTTCCGCTGCTCGGTCTTGGCCTGCGCTACGCACTTGCCGGCGTGCTCCCGGATTCGCTGCTGGTCGGGCTGCTGTTCCTCTGCCTGTTGCCCTCCACCGTGCAATCTTCGATCGCCTTCACCTCGATCGCCCATGGCAATGTCGCGGCCGCCGTATGCAGCGCCTCGCTATCCAACCTGCTCGGCATTTTTTTGACGCCGGCGCTGGTCGCGCTGCTGATGAATCTGAAAGGTGGCGTATCGGCCGGCGCGGTGCTCGATATAATCCTGCAATTGCTGGCGCCGTTCCTCGCCGGCCATTTCCTGCGCCCGTGGATCGGCGCCTTTGTCGCGCGCCATCGCGCCGCGCTCGGCTTCGTCGATCGCGGCTCGATTCTGCTCGTCGTCTATCTCGCCTTTTCCGAAGCGGTCGCCAACGGCATCTGGCACGTGCTGGGCCTCGCCGATCTCGTCAAGTTGGTCGTCGTCTGCGCGCTGCTGCTCGCCATCGTACTCGGCGTCACCGTCATCGTCGCGCGCCGGCTCGGCTTCAACCGCGCCGACGAGATCGTCATCGTCTTCTGCGGCTCGAAGAAGAGTCTCGCCAGCGGCGTGCCAATGGCCGGCGTGCTGTTTCCACTCGCCCAGGTCGGCATGATCGTGCTGCCGCTGATGCTGTTCCATCAGATCCAGTTGATGGTCTGCGCGGCTCTTGCGCGGCGCTATGCGGCGAGCGATCCGGCGGCGCACGAGATCGCCGAACCAACGCAGCCCGCTCGGGTCGGCTGAGGCGGAGCCTCACAAATCCTTGCGCAGCCAGACTTGGGCTTGGCCGGGCGGATAGTCCTCCAGCACGCCAAAGGTTCGATATCCCAGCTTTTCGTAAAAGCCCGGCGCCTGGAAACTGAAGGAGAACAGGCGCACATGGCGGCAGCCTCGCTTGCGCGCTTCATCCTCCGCCGCTGCGAGAAGACGCGCGCCCCAGCCCTCGCCGCGCACATCGTCCGGCAACCAGAAACAATCGACGTAAAGCGAGTCCCAATTGGTCTCGCCGGTGATGCCGCCTATCGTGCGGCCCTTCGCATCGCGCAGGAACACATGCAGGGGACGGCGGTCATAGGGCCGCGCCCTGGCGACGTTATAAGCGACGAGTTCGTCTTCGATGAACGCCACATCGTCGGGCGAAGGCTGATCGGTGACGGCGAACGACAGCGCGCCGTCGCTCATCCCTCGGGGTCCAGCGGCGCGACGCCCTTGGGCTTGCCGTCGGCGCCGAGCGTGATCTTCTCGATGCGCATTTCAGCGTTCTTGAGCAGTTTGTCGCAATGGGCTTTGAGGGCTTCGCCGCGCTCGTAGATTTTGATCGATTCCTCCAGCGCCACGGCGCCCTTTTCAAGCTTTTCAACGATGGCTTCGAGTTCGGCGAGCGCTGCTTCGAACGGCAGTTTGGCGATGTCGGCGGGCGTATCGGTCAAGGGGGCGGCCTTTGTGTGGATTTGGTGTCCTCCTATCATATCTCAGCGGCCGGCGCAGCCGCCTTCGCATCGACATCGGGGCGGCGTCCGAAGACGAGTTTCTGGTAGACGAGGCCGATGCCGATCAGCGCGGCGCCGAGGCCGAGGAACGACAGCGCCCGCAACACGCCTTCCAACCCGGCAAGATCGATGAGGAACACTTTGAGCACGGTCAGCGACACCAGCGCCGCAGAAGCGAGCCGCGCTGGTTTGGAGCGCGAAAAGATTCCATAGGCGAGCAGCAGAATTCCAAGACCCAGCCACAGAGCCGAATAGGCGTATAATTCGCCATCTCCCGTCGGCGAATCATAGGAAATCGCAGGCGCCCCCTGAAACAGACGGCGCAGCTCCAGATTGACATAGGCGAATGCGAGCGCGATCGCGACCGCCGCCGCCGCCTTGCGGCGCCATTCGGGCGGGCGGCCGCGCGCCCGCAGCGCCAGGATCAGCGCGGCGAGCGCGGGCAGGCAATAGCCTGGGATGAGGCCGTTGAACAAGGCGCCGCCCTCGATCGCATCCCCCGAGAAATAAGGGTTCTCCCACAGCAGCAGGCCGGCGATCGTCTGCGCCAGCGTCAGCGCGCCGAATCCAAGCGAAGCGAAGAAATAGAGCGGATCGGCGCGCCGCGCATTGAGCTCCATCAGCACCAGAGAAAACAGGACGCCAACCACGGCGAAAAGGCCCTGTTCGATCAAGCCGCTCGTTTCTGCGAAAGGGTCGCCGTCGTTCAGCGCGTGGCGGATCTCGAACGACAGCAACAGCGCGCAGCAGAGAATCGACAAGGCCTGCGCGACGCGCACCGGCGCATCTTCGCCCGCGCGCCGCATGATGCGCGCGGCCAGCCCGAAAGCGAGGGCGGGAACGCCATAGCCGAACAACAGCCAATTGAAGAGGATCGTTTTGCCGAGCGCGTCGCCGACGATGCGCGGCTCGTAGACGAAACGTCCAGCGACCGCGAGGCCGAGCCCGACCACGCACCAGCGCAGGGCGGGAATGCCAAGTCTGTCGCCGACGAAAGCCGATCCGAGCGCGGCGAGCGCCAGCGCCACCGTCAGCGTTCCCTCTGAAAGTTCGAATACCAAGCCGAGCGACAGCGCCGCGATCGCGCCGGCGGCAAGCGCGCCAAGGCCGAGCGTGAGTGCGGGCGACCCTTCCGCTGCCCGCCGTTGCCGGAAAATCGCGGCGCCGACCGCCATCGCCGCGGCGACGCCGGCAGCGACCGCGGCGAGGGCGGTATTGTTCTCAAAATGCGCAAGCCGGAGATAGATGATCGACAGGGCGCCCAGCGGCGTCAGGGCGCCAACGCCGGCATAAATCGCCGATTTCACGAACGATAGCGGCGCCGGTCTGATGAGCCGCAAGAAGCTCAAGGCGCCAAGCGCGAGCGAACTGATCAGGCCAAAGCTGACGAACAGACGTTTCGCGTCCATCGTTGGCCATTGCGCGAAGAAGGAATAGGGGTCGACGACGAGCCCGCCATAAGTTCCCCAGGTCGCCAGCGCCGCCAGAATGACGGCGCCCGCCGCCGCGCTCGCGCTCGCGACCGCGGGCAGCCTGATGCCCGTCAGGCCGAGCATCGCGACGACCAGCGCGGCGGCGACGATCCAGCCGGGGCCTGATCCGGCGCTGCGCGAAATCGCAGCAAGAGCGAGGCACGCCATCGCTCCGCAGGCGATGAGGGCTTCCGAAGCAATCGGATCGGTGTGTTGTTCCCCTTGGGGAACTCTCAGATGCGGCGCAAGCGCGAAGGCGACGATGACAAGCGCCGCTTCGACGACAAGATGCGCAAGGCTCGCAAGCGTGAAGTCGATGCTATTCTGTCCTTCAAGATTGAGGAGGAACAGGCCTTCCCACATCGCCGCGCCGATCGCCGCCGCGATCGCCAGCCACAGCCACCGGCGCAGGCGCGCCAGCCCATAAGCGGACGAGCAAATGACGGCGACGAAGGGCACAGCGGGCCAGGGATTGGGCTCGGCCGAATTCACCAGCAAAGGCGCGCCCAACGCGCCGATCAATCCGAGGCCGGCGAGCGCGGGGCCGTGCAGCGCCGCCGCGAACATCGTCGCCAGGCCGACGGCGCCCATTAAGACGAAAGCCACGCCCGGTCCGATGAAACTATAAAGCGCATGGGCGGCATAAAGCGAACCGAAGAGCGCGACTGTGCCGGCGCCGGTCAACACCGCGGGGACCGGCGCGGTTTGCGAGGATCCCTCGACCGGCCTTTCCTTGCGACGCAAATATTCGGCGGCCGCGATGAGGCCGAAGCCGAGGACGAGGCCGCCGGCGACGCGCAGGCCGGGGCCAAAAAATCCCTGCTCGATCGAATATTTGACCAGCAGCAGCGCGCCAAGCGCCAGCGCGACGCCGCCGACGATCACCGCCCAATGCGCGCCAAGCCTCTCCTCGATGCCGATTTTCTTGGGCGCCGCGGCGATCGGCGCGGCCGGGGGTTCGGAGGCGGGCGTTTCGGCCGCTGGCGCCGGCCCCGTCCCTTCGCGTTTTTCCGGTTCATCCGGCGCAACGCTCGATGATTGGTTCGCCGGCGAATCGACCTTCAGCAGCGCCAATCGGATTTGCTCCATCGCTTCATCGGCGCTTTCGGCCGCGGGCTGGGCGGCCGGAGGCGGCGGCGTTATTGGCTGCCTGGCGACAGCGGGGGCGGGCGCTTGTTGTCGCTCGCGCTCTTCGATGGGGAAGCGCGCGAGCAGGGCGGCCAATTGGGTCTCCACATTCCTCAGGCGCGAGCGGGCGCCGAGCGTCAGGAAGAAACCGATCGGGCCGAGCAGAAAAAAAACGACCGCGATAAGGCCGAGCAGAACGAAGTCGTCCATTTCAATCGTGCTCCCCAGGGACACTGCGACGCCGGCAATGGCTCGGCTCATTCAAGCGCCTGGCCCGCGTAAAGCGCAATCGGGCGCGTTGCCAGTCCTGGCGCCCTCTCAAACCGGCAGTTCCGTCGTTTTCTTTACGGTCCGCAACGCCAGCGTCGATTGCACGCGCGCGACGCCGGGCAATTGGGTGAGGATATCGGTGTGGATGCGCTCGAAGTCGCGCGCGTCGCGATAGGCGATGCGCAGGAGATAATCGGCCGAGCCGGCGAGCAGGTAGCATTCGATGATTTCGGCGTGGCGATGCACGTCGGCCTCGAAGCGGTCAAGCGCGGCGCGGCCCTGCTGGTCGAGCGTCACGAACACGAAAGCCGCCCCCGGCAGGCCGGCGGCAGCGGGATCGAGCACCATCACATAGCCGGCGATAAGACCGCTCTCTTCGAGGAGGCGGACGCGGCGCAGACAGGCGGAGGGCGACAGATGAACCCGTTCGGCGAGATCGGCGTTGGTCAGCCGCCCGTCGCGCATCAATTGGCGCAGAATAGCGCGGTCTCGATCGTCGATTTCTTCTATTCGCATAAAATTTCTCGCTTTGACACTTTCTTCGCATAGTTTGCCGCCACCTGTCGAATATGCCTCAAAATTCGTGGGATATTGCGCGGGAAATCGAGGATTATGGTGGCGTTCATTCGCGGGAGGCGAAAAATGCTGGTCGGGGTTCCCAAGGAAATCAAGGATAACGAGTTTCGCGTCGGCCTGACGCCATCGTCGGTCGCAGAGCTCATTCACCATGGCCATCAGGTTCTGGTCGAGAAGGCGGCGGGAATCGGCTCCGGCCTGGCTGATGCCGAATATGTCCAGGCGGGCGCTTCGATTGTCGAGACGCCAGCGGAAATATTCTCGCGCGCCGAAATGGTGGTGAAGGTCAAGGAGCCGCTCGCCGCCGAGCGCAAGCAGCTCCGCCGAGGACAGATCCTGTTCACCTATCTGCATCTTGCCCCTGATCTCGCCCAGACCCAGGATCTCGTCGCCTCGGGCGCGACCTGCATCGCCTATGAGACCGTCACCTCGCCGCATGGCGGCCTGCCGCTGCTGACGCCGATGTCGGAAGTCGCCGGGCGCCTCGCGCCGCAGGTCGGCGCGCATGCTTTGGAGAAGGCGGCGGGCGGACGCGGCATCCTGCTCGGCGGCGTTCCCGGCGTGCCGGCCGCCGAAGTCATCATTCTGGGCGGCGGCGTTTCCGGCACCCATGCGGCGACGATCGCGCTCGGCATGGGCGCCAATGTTGTGGTGGTCGACCGCTCCGCCGAAGCTCTGCGCCGGCTCTCCGCGCAATTTGGCACGGGCGTGCGCACCATCTTCTCGACGCGGGCGGCGATCGCCGAACTGGTCAAACGCGCCGATCTGCTGATCGGCACGGTGCTGATCCCCGGCGCCGCGGCGCCCAAGCTGGTGACGAGGGCGATGCTGGCGACTATGAAGCCGGGGGCCGTCATCGTCGATGTCGCGATCGACCAGGGCGGCTGCTGCGAGACGTCGAAGGCGACGACCCATTCCGATCCGACCTATGTCGTCGACGGCATCGTGCATTATTGCGTCGCCAATATGCCGGGCGCGGTCGCGCGCACCTCGACCTTCGCGCTCAACAATGCGACGCTGCCATTCGCACTGGCGCTCGCCGACAAGGGCTGGAGACAGGCGCTGAAGGACGATGTCCACCTGCGCGAAGGCCTCAACGTTTGCGACGGCAAGATCACGTGCAAGCCGGTCGCCGACGCGCATGGCCTCGCCTATGCGCCGGCCACGGGATTCCTCGGCTGAACAAGGCGGGGCCTGCGCCTATCCGATCGTCGCGCCAAATCGCGCCTCGAAAGCGGCGCGCAAGGCGCGGTCGGCGTCGGCCATCGTCGCGTCGCGCCCGAGATCGCGCAGGCTCGTCACGCCATAATGGGCCTCAGCGATCCCGCAGGGCACGATGCCGGAAAAATGCGAGAGGGCAGGGGCGACATTGAGCGCGACGCCGTGGAAAGACACCCAGCGGCGCACGCGGATGCCGAGAGCGGCGATCTTGTCCTCGGCCACAGCGCCGTCTACTCCCGCCGGCTTGTCGGGCCGGCGAACCCAGACGCCGACGCGTTCCTCGCGCCGCTCGCCATTGATATCGAACGCCGCCAGCGTGTCGATCAGCCAGGCCTCCAGCGCGGCGACGAAGGCGCGAACGTCGGGGCGTCGTTGCTTGAGATCGAGCATGACATAGGCGACGCGCTGGCCGGGCCCGTGATAGGTGAACTGGCCGCCGCGCCCGGTGCGGTGCACCGGAAAACGCGGATCGAGAAGATCGCCCTCGCGCGCGCTCGTCCCCGCCGTATAAAGCGCGGGATGCTCCACCAGCCAGACGCGTTCGGCCGCTTCGCCATCGGCGATCGCCGCCGCGCGCGCTTCCATTTCGGCGACAGCTTCAGCATAGTCGACGGCGCCGGGTGCGATGACCCATTCGACTGGCGGCGCCGATGCCCCGGCGCGCATGGACGTTGAAATCGACGTGCGTTCCAGCAATGAACTCCTCCGCCAGTGGCTTTGAGGCGTTAGCTTCGCGTCAAGGTCTGCTCGCCGCAGATAGCGCCGCCGAGAACGCAGCCTTTGACCGACGCATGTTGTTCGTCGAGCAGCCTCATCTCGACCTCATAGTCTTGCCCATCGTCGGAATTATAGGCGCGGCCGCGCCATTCCTGGCCGTCCGGGGTCAGGCCGGTGAAAATGGTCAGCCCGATCAGCGGGCGCACGCGTTTGGCTTCGTCGCTATTGTTGACGTCGATTTTGGCCCGCCCGTTGGCGTCGACAGGTTCGGCGAGCCAGACAATGGTTCCGCAGAAGGTCTTGCCGCAGGCGGCGATGCGAATTTTCGCATCGGCATGCTCGGTCATCCACACGCCGTTGATGCCGGCGCGAATCGGAGCGGACGCCAATGCGCCCGGCCAGACCGAGCCTGAGATAACGACAACCAAAAAAGCGGCCTGAACACAGGCCGATCGAACAATCTTTGCAATAAACGTGGCAGCCTCCCGCTGTCGCCTTTTCAGGCAAGCGAACTCAGATGTTTCCGGACCCTAACTATGGTGCGATGGGCGAGGCGGCAAGACGAAGCTCGCTTTGAATCGCGGAAATGAGTCGTCGCCAAGCCGCTCGGATGCGTTTTGGCGCACGCACAGGGCGCTGTCGGACGCTGATAAGGATCAATATTCGAAATCGAAAAACAGCCTCAAGACCGTGCCGGGGAAGTTCTCTTTCGGGCGCATAGGTGAATAGTCCCCGTCCGCGCTATCCGGCCCCGTTGAGAGGGTCTGGAGAGCCGGTCCTGGGCCACGCTCCGCTGATCGCTGCCTGGTTACGAATCCAGGACGTTCCGAGACCTGGGGCGCGGCATACGCTGGCGAAGGCAAATTGCGGGCGAAGGCGCCTCCGCTTAAGCTTCGTCGGAAATCGATCTGGATGGCAAGTCTGATGGACAACGAAGAATCCGAACGGTCTGATTGCGTGACCGGCCAATGCCTCTGCGGCCTGGTTCATATTGAAATCGACGTTCCAGCGCGCTGGGCCTGGCACGATCATACACGCGCAAGCCGGATCGCCCACGGCGCCGCCTACGCCACCTACGTAGGGAGCTGGCGCAAGCGCTTCCATGTCACCAAGGGCGCGGGTGAAATTACTCGCCACGAAGACAAAACGACAGGCGCCGCGCGCAGCTTCTGTCGACGCTGTGGCGCTCCGCTGTTCTACGAGCGCGCACACGCGCCGCATATGGTCAATATTCCGCGCGCGCTGTTCGACCATCGGACTGGGCGGGAGCCGCGTTATCACGTCGGAATCGACGAACTGCGCGAATGGACCTACACCGGCGAGCAGCTCATTCCGCTCAAGGGTTTTCCTGGGATTGTTTGGGAACGCCCGACGAAAAAAAAGCGCCGACAGATCGCCGGTATGTTTTAGGACATCCTCAGTCGCGCATCCATAAAACGAATGCACACATCGGTCCGATGCAACCCTTGGCCCCTTTGCGATCCGCCGCGTAACTGTGAGATTGCGATGACCTCCCTCTCATGATCGTCCACCTGCCTTCGACAGAGCGCGCGTCTGCAGCAATGGACTGTCGGCCAGCCGAGGCGCCGAAGCGCAATTGTCGCCTGGTTGCGAACTTCGTTTGTCTAGTTGTCCGCTGATCAGATCCCAGAGCTGCCTCAGGCGACGAACGTGAAGGTCGTCGCGTATGAAACTGAGAACGGCGTCCAACTCGTAAGCGAGCTTGAGCTCGATTTGACTGTCCCCGCCTGTCGCCCTGCTCGAACTGTCGGAATCCCAAGCATATCCGGGCGGAACATCGCTTTGATGCAGGTTCCCGGCATCGACAGGATCGGCAGTCCCAAAGCGACCGTTGGTGAGAATTTTCAGGAGCAGCCGCCGTATGGCGGGATTGTGGACGCCGCGTTCCAAATCGAAAATCGTTCGGACATTGAGTTCCCGGAGACGACCCGCGCAACTTGAGCCGACGGCCAGGATCAGCTGCGCCTGCGCCACCCAGTCTATGACCTCGTAAAGGCCATAAGGCGTTTCGACGAATATCTGGATCGGATTCAGCGTGGCGAGATTCTGAACGTCTTCGATTTCAAATTCTCCGAGACGGAGTTTCATGAACGGATCGATTCCGAGAATCATGTCCAATGGCAATTCTTCCTGCAGCGCCTGGCTCGCCGGGCTGACGCGCCGGAGTCTGATCCAGGGAAATTTCGCTATCAACGCTGTAAGAAACAGATCGGGGAAAAACCCGATCACAAAAGCCAGCGCGACCCGATAGGGTCCTCCGATAACGCCGAGGAGTCCGGAGTTCTGCAAGGCCGCAGTGACGAACAACGCCATCAATATCTGCGTGTTGCATTGGAAGAAGGAAATCGGCGACAGGTCGTAATTGGCGATGCGCCTGACGAGATATTTGACGCTCCATATGTACGACCCCAGGAAGGAGTAGGTTAAAACGCCGCTGAGACTGTCTTCCGGTTCGCTAAAGGGAGGAGGGCGGCTGAACGGCGACCAAAGTCCCAATAGCGAGACCGGCTTCGACATGAACGCCATATGAAAACACAGCGTCGCCAATACGATATATATAGCGACGGGAAGCAGGTAATAACGAATCGCGTTCTTGTCGAGCCCGCTACCTTGGCGATATGGATTCGACTCGGGATCGTATTTGTATTTCACCAGTTCGAAGGACGGCAGGATCAACGGCTGCCCGTCGCGTTTGGCGAAATTGAACAGCTTTTCCAAGTCGCGGACGATTTCGAGCCGGACGATGCGGATGTTGTTGCGGCCGACGAATATCCCGAAAGGCACGACGCAACTGAAGAGTGCGATCGCGGCTATTCGGTATACATCGTTATGCCCGTTGAGCACTGACGCCAGCGACCACGACATCGTGTCCCCCCGTCGTTCAGGATCGACAATCATTCCCTCGGAGCATTTCAGCTTTTGAGCAGCGCCGAGCGCCCGCCCGCGCAAGAGTGTTGGCCTCCCCAATCGCATCGGCCACGCCGATGCGATTGGGATATCGCCGCGTTGAAGCCGCTCGCCCGCGGCGATCAGCTTCCGCCGGCCAGCGCCTTCATCTGAGTCTCGAGTTGCGCCAGGCTCAATCCGCCGGGAGTCGTTCCCTTCGCCTGCACCCAGTCGGCGTCGGCTATGGCATAGACCTCGTCGACATATTTGGCGAAGAACGCCCATGTCATCGTATAGTATGACCCCCAGGATATCAGCCGCGCGCCGTTGGCGTTGTATCCGGCGAGAACGACCGCGTGACCGCCGACGATCGCGGCGTTGTTCGTCTGCACGTCCCACACGGTAGGGGGAACGGCGGGCGGCGGCGGAACGATATAAGCGGGGACATTGAATCCGATATAGGCGACGCCGCAATCGTCGATCGTGCGCTTCACGTCATCGACATTCCGTGGATCGACTTCGACGAAGGCGGCGATCTTGTGCCGGCCCGTCCCGGTTGGACCGGTCGGCGCGCCTTGTTTCAGCAGATAGGTGAGGACATGCTGCTCATTGCCGCCCGGCCCCTCCCCGCCTTCCCTCGGATTATAGCCGCAGGCAAGCTCGTAGAGCTTTTCAACGTCCGCGTCGGGTTCGGTGTCCATCTTCTTCAGCGCGTTGAAGCTCCAGACCTGAATCGCGTGGTAGACGGCGGCGCAGGTGCAGTCGCCCAACGTATCATTGAGCATCATGCCAAGATTGGCTGGCATGCCTTTGGTATAATCGACGCTCGGCGGCGGCGGCGGCAAGGTTTGTCCCGCCAGCAGCGCGCTTAAATGCGGGATGCGCGGATTATAGGTTCGATGCAGTCGCCCGAGCTGGAAGTGAGAGTGATTAGGCATGGTCATGTCCTCCCTAGTTTGAATCGAGATCGTTGCGAAGCGTCATTGGCGCGAAGCGCGTATCGCACGCCGGCGCTGATGATCGCCCAGGTTGCGATGAGGCTGGCCGCGGTGGTCAGCCCGCCGTAACGGGCGTAGATAAGCGCCGCCTGCTGCGCCGCTTTTTCGATATCGTTGGTGGGATTGGGAATCTGCGGGTCTGACGCATTGCGGATCGAATACCATTGGATATCCGGGAAGCCCTGCATCGCTCGCGCGACCATCGCGTCGCCCATATCGCATGCTTGCCCGAGCCCCTGCAGGCCGTAGTGATCGGTCGAATCGTCGAACGCAAAAAAATCGGTGGTGACGACCGCGTCAGTGGCGGCCGAAAAGAATTGCGGGACCGCGCGCGCGCCAGGAATCCGCGCGGCGTTAACCCTGGTGAGGGCCGGCGTGAGAGCCTCAAGGGCGCCGGGCGGCAGTTTTGAGGCGGCGAAGCTGGAGTTTGCCCAGGATTGTCCGGCGAATTGCGTCTTGCAATCGAACCGCACGGTTCCGGCGATGACGACGTCGCCAAGCTTGACACCGCTGCCGATGCCGCCGCCCGTGCCGGTGGTGATGAACAGCTTTGGCGCCACGGTTTGCGCAAGCTCGCTCATCAGTTTGAAGACCGGAATGGCCGGACCGTCGTAGTCGAGGTGTAGGCCCGACTTGAACAGCAGCACGCGGGCGCCGCCGATTTGGCAGGGAAAGTACAACCCCAAGCTATGTCGGTATCGCGCCATTTCAGACGAGGAACTGTTGAATGGCGCCTTTGCGCCGGTCACCAGCGGGAGATAGGCGCTCACTCCGTGCCGATATTCGTACCAGGAGGCAGTCGGGTGGCCGGGCGCAAACAAGCTTGCGAGCGCGGAGGCCTCGGCGGCAGTCCAGGTGACGACGATGGCGTCATAGCCGTGGAATTGAGAGAGATCGTCGGTCGGCGATGGCGGATTGGGAAGAGGCGCCGCGACCGGCGCCTCTTCGGTCGGCCATGGGATCGGCTGCGGCAAAGCCGCCTCGGCCGTGACGAGCGCGTCGCCCAATCGCCCATCCCGAAAACGATCCTGCGGAGCGGCCGGATCGAAATTCAAAATGAGGTCATCAATGTCGACCCGTCCGCGCATGGCAATCCTCCGACTGAAGCCTTTGGGCGCCGCCATCGAGGCGGCGTTGAGCCGAACCAGGCGCCGCATCGCCGTCGGGGCGGCGACAGATAGCCGCGCGGCGTAATTCCAGAGGCGTCAGCGCGCCGCAAATAGACCTCGGCGCTATTTCATTAACCAACGGAGACTGAGCAAACCGAGTGAGGCAGTCGCTTGCCGGTCTTTATCTTCTCTGCTTCGATGTCGTCAGACTGGCCGAGAACGTGTCCGCAAATCGCGAGCGCCAAGTTCGCGCGCTGTGAAAAAAGGGTGAAAGTTCCGTGAATAAGTGCTATTTTCCCGCTGCAATTGGGGGCGAATTGAACATGGAAAATGCGGCCCCATGTTTTTCCCTAAATCTGCTGGGCCCCTTTCGTCTGCTGGGTCCGGGGGGTGAGCGCATTGAAATCCCTAGCAAGAAGGGCGCGGCGCTGATCGCCATGCTCGCGACGGCGCGGGAAGGCGAACACACGCGAGGATGGCTGCAGGACAAGCTTTGGGGGACACGCGAGGCGACACAGGCGCGCGCCAGCCTGCGACGGGAGCTTTCGAGCTTGCGAAGCCGCCTCAACAGAGGGACCTGGGAACTCCTGATCTGCGAGCGCGAGGTGGTCAGATTGAACCTTGACCTCGTCGCCGTCGACATCCGTTCCCTGGACCTCGTGGAAAGCATTCCTGGAGGCCCGCGTGATCTCGCGCCCGGAGAATTTTTTGAGGGACAGGATATCGCGGGCGAGGATGGGTTTGAGGAATGGTTGCGCGAACAGCGCAGTGCGCTTGGTCGGCATAACCAAAGAGGGGATGCCCGGCTCACCGATGCGAACAAGGTTCGGAGCGCGACGACTCTGGCAATCCCTGTCGTCGATGTTTCGCAGCCGCCGGCAGGATTTAACGACAGTTCGGCTTTGGCCGTGCTTCGCTTCAAGAACCTCAGCGGCGATCCTGTCAATGACTATATCGCCGAGGGAGCCAGCGAAGACCTGATCGACCGTTTGTCGCGCATACGTTGGCTTCCGGTCATCGCGCGAAGCTCCAGTTTTTCGTTTCCGGAAGATACCGATCCCAACGAGATCGGACGAAGGCTCGGCGCGCGTTATGTCCTGCACGGACGCTTGCGCTATGGCGCAGAATCTTTGTGGATTTCCGCCGATTTGGCCGATTCGACCAACGGCTACACGATCTGGACGAAACGATTTGAGCTGCGTCTGTCAAGCGACGGCTTCTCGCTCGAGCGATTGATCGACGAGTTGGCGGCGCTTCTCGAGAATCGGATCGACCACGCCGAACAAATGCGCGCCCGCTCGAAGAAGGAGGACAGCGCCGGCGTCAGGGATATCGTCTGGCGCGGGCGATGGCATCTCAATCGGTTGACGCGAAGGGACGGCGAGATCGCGCAGAGGCTATTTTCGGAGGCCCTCGCGCTTGATCCCGATTCGCCTGAAGCTCTCATTCAGGCGACCTATTCTTTGGCCTGGTCTCTCTGGGCCGGCCGCGCCCCGCAAAAGCAAATACTCGACATGACGAAACTTGCGCAGCGCGCAATTCTCGCCGACCACGATGATGGTCGCGGTCACATGTTGGCGGGCATCGCCGAGATGTGGTTGCGCCGCCCGCTGGCTGCGCGCGCGCTGTTCAAGCAGGCCATCGGCCTCAATCCAAGCCTGGCGCTGGCGCATGCCGTGCTCGGATGCAGCTACAATCTGGCGGGCGAACCCACTAAAGCTTTCGAACATATCAAGACGGCCAAGCGTCTCAGCCCCAACGATGTACACTTGTTCTTCTACGTAGGGGAAATGGCGATGGCTTTCTTCATGCTCGGCAAGTGGTCAGACGCGATCGAGAACGCCGAGCACGCGCTTGGTCTTCGCCCGGCCTATTGGTACGCGCATGTCATCAAGATCAGCGCTCTCTCCAGAAGCGGAGAGCGGCTCAAAGCAGAAGTCGCCATGGGGGAGTTGCTCAGAACCAAGCCAAATTTCACCGTGGCCTATCTCGAATGGATTCCTTTTCTCGACAAGAAATGGATGGATTACTTAAAGCAGGGGCTGTCGGAAATCCCGCTCGTCCCGATCGAATGCTTGACCGAGGAGGGGTCGAGCGCGCCTACCTGAGGTGAGCGCGCGGCGCTTCTCTCTGCTGCGCCATTCCGTATGGGGGGCTGATGCCGAAATTCAAATATTATGCGAAGATTCGCCAGGCGCAATCGGCGATGGCTTCGGCCGCGGCGGGAGACGAGGCGCCCTTCGATCTCGACGATTTGAACAGTCATGGATTTGTCGGCTGGCTGTCGCGCTCGACCAGCGGCCTTCGCGATCGACTGATTCTGATGATATTTTGGCTCTTTCGCGAGATCTGTCCCAATCCGCGGTTTTTTCGCCTTATCGTGGTCACGCGCGACAGCGATGTACGCGAGGTTCTGCAGCGCCCGCAGACCTTCCAGGTGCCATTTGGCCTTGAGATGAGCGAATTGACCGGCGGCGGCAATTTCGTTTTGGGCATGGACGGCGCCGAGCACGACACACAAAGCAATACGATCCAAGCGGTCATGCTGGCCGACGACATCGCCGCGATCCGACGCATCAGCCGGCAATCGGCTGAGACGCTCATCACGGCCGCGGCGGGACGAATTGACGTAATGCAGGGCCTGATGACGCGGGTCGCGGTCGAAACATGCTGCGGCTATTTCGGGCTTGCCGTCGATGAACCGGATTCATTCGCCGAATGGACCATCGCGATGTCGGCGCTATTGTTTGCCGATCCGTTTGGCTCGGCAACGACGCGGCGCCTGGCTCTCTACGGCGCCGCCCGGGTTCGAACCGTCGTCGACCGGGCGATCGCCGCCCACCAGACGTCCCCGAGCCTGGACACGATCGTGGGTCGCCTTGTCGCAAGGAAGAATGTCGACGCCGACCTCACCGATGAAAAGATTCGCGCGATCGTCATGGGGCTGGTCATCGGGTTTATTCCGACCAATTCTTTGGGCGCGGGCAAGATGCTGCAGGCGCTGCTCGATCGTCCTCAAGCAATGCGCGACGCCGTCGACCAGGCGCAGAGAGGCGACGCGAAGGGTTTGCGGGAAACTCTCATTGAGGCCGCGCGGCTCAATCCCGCGCTGTCGCCTGGCCAGTGGCGCTACGCCGATCAACCTGCGAAGATCGCCACGGGAAGTCGGCATGAACGGGCAGTGCCTGCGAATGCGGTGCTTATGGTGGCGACAATGTCGGCCCTGCGCGACCGCCGGGCGACGCCGAATCCCGGCGCATTTCAATTGGGCCGACCATTGCGGTCAACCGACCTCGTCTTCGGCTATCTCTCGCATAAATGCGTTGGCGAATATGTCGCCATGACGCAAATAACCGAGACCTTCGCCACATTGCTCGCCCAGCCGCGATTGCGCCCCTGCAGCGGCGAAGCGGGGCGGATCGCCTGGGTTGGTCCCTTTCCACGCCATCTGGAGATGCAGTTCGACCCAAAGGCGGCGCCCGCGCGCTAGGCGGTATTGTTGATTCCTACCGCGGAAGCGGGGCTCTCACGTGGGGTCGACCGCGCCTGCCCCGATCATTCTCAAGGCGGTCATGCTCGGCACGAAGAAATACTCGCCGCCGCGCGCTTCGACGAATTGGGGAATGCCCTCGACGACGAATGGCGGCCGGCCCGATTTCGGATCGGACGGAATGACGAACTTCGCCTTTGGAGCGCCTTGCGCGCCGGAGGAATGGTTGCCGACGAGCGGGCAGCAATCATTGCCCGAGCGCGCGTCCAGACCATAGTTGATCCATTGCTGCTGGACGAACTCGAACTGCCGGAACAGGCTCGCGCAGATGATCAGCATGACGACGCCATGCTCGTCGGCATCCTCAACGCCATCCTCAACGCCATCCGGAGACTGTCCGTAGGGCAGGCCGCGCCTGAGGATGCGCCGCCGGTTGTTGAGCGCCGATCCTTCGCGGCCTGTCGGCGCCATGCCGTCGCGCGTGTTGGCGCGGCGCAAATGCGAACCGAGCGGGCATTTCAGTCCTGTCGGGTCGTCGCCATAGCTGAAGTTCGCGAGCGCCTGGCTGCGAGCGATGTAACGAGCGCGATCAGCTTCCATTGAGACGACAGGATATTGAGTCTGGAATTGCCGCCACGCGGCATAGGACGGCGCGCGCGCGAGCGGCGTGCCGTCGGACCAGCGGCCGCCAATCTTCGCCATGAGAGTCTTGCTGGCCTCTTCCGGGTTTTCGATCCCGGAGACGACCCCGAAACGTTCGGACGTTTCCCTGATAAACGCGCGGAACGCGGCGACGTTCTGATGCAGCTTGCGATAGGCCATGAATGTGCCGTTGCGACTGAAGCTCAAAGGCATTGCCGCGCCCGCGACTTCCTGCGCCTCGTCGGGAAATCCGAGCAGGAATTCGCCTGTCGCCAAAGGCCGCCAGACGCCCTGTCCATCCACCGCCCCAGCGCCGTCCACGACAGTCCTTTCAAACTTGTCGGGATATTGGCCTTCGAACGCCGGGTCGCCGATGGCGTCGACGAAGCCGAAATGTTCGATCGGCAGGGCCGTGACCGTCCCGCCCTGGTTGCTGGTGATGGCGGACAGATCCTGGAAGCGCGCCAGCGCCTTGCCGGGAGGGTTATGGCCGGGAAGCACGCGCACGCCGCCGATGGTTTCACATAAGGCTTCGATCGCCGCCGTCCGCTCGTCAAGCGCGTCCGACGGACTGCCGTCGGCATTCATCTGCGCGTTCAAGGTGATAAGGATATGGACGGCGTTCGTTTCGGCGGCTCGTTCGTCGCCAGCGCCCGTCCAAACGTCGTCCCAGGATCGCCCGGGATCGCGTCCTTCAAAATCGTCTCCCAGAATCGACGCCCGCGCCATCATTCCGTCGATGAATTCGTCAGGCATACCGCGCAATGTGGCGCTCGGAACGCCGAGCGCGGCCAGGCCGCTCCAGGAGAAAGCAATATTGACGGCGACCAGAGGCCTCTGCGCGACAGTATGGCCGGTCGGAATGTTCGATCGTTGCGATGGCCATCGCAACGCCGTGGTGATCATCGGCAGCATCGCAGTCGCGAACCTTCGCCCGCTCGCCGCCTCGTCGACGTGAAGCAGGATGAAGCGCCCTTTGGGAAAGCCGAGCTTTCCATAGGCGGTGAGAATGTTGCCCTGAATGTCGGCGAGATCGAGTTTCACAGCCATATCGGACCTTCACATGTCGATGACGCCTGGCGCCTGGGTGGGCGCGACGAGATCGCCGGGTTTCGAGTCGGCGATAAACTTCGCAAAGCGATCGTAGAGTCTCTGCGCGGACGCGGCGTCGCCGCCGGCGGCGTCCATCTGACTGTCGATCGCGAAGCGCGTAAAAGCGCGTTGCAGATAGAGCGCCTTCAGAACGACCGGCAGACTGGATTCAGACGCCGCCGGAAACGGTCTGGCGCCCGCCGCGCTCACGCTGGCATAAGCCGTCGCGGCGAGGGCCGCCAGCGCGGCGCCGCTCAAAACCATGAGGCCGGTCGCGATCCGCAACGCCGCGATCGCCGGAGGCGCGAACATCTCCGCGATCACCAGAACGAGCGCCGCGGCGGCGCTCAGGAGGAACGGGACGCCAATGATCAAAGCTGCGATCAAATATTTGCGCGCCGGCCAGGTCGGCAAGCTGGGCAGGCCGATGTCGGGGTAATAATCGTTGAAGGACATCGTCGTTTCGATCTGACAGCGCGCAACGTATTTGGCGAACGAGTATTCGTCGGCGACCGTCGAATCGAAATCGCGGCAAAGCCCGAAAACGGCGCGCAGATCGTCCGCACTGGTGCGCCACAGTTCCGCGAGGTAGGAGTCGCGTTCGCCGGGCGTTCCGTCGGCCGCGTCGAATTCGACGGCGAATAGAAGAAACGGACAGGACAGATGATCCTGTTCGCGCGGAGCGATGAGATTGTCGCGTCGTATCGCAGTCCACAGCGCGTCGGCGGGATCGCGGCCGTTATAGGCCACGTCGTCGATGACTACGAAACGAGCGAAGTGGTTGCGCATGTTGCGTGCAAACGGGCTTTGTCCGCCGGGCGTTTCCGATGGTTGCGCGAAGGCCGGCAACATGCTGAGGCGTTTGCGTAGAGCGTGCACGGGCGAAGTGACCACGCCGCCCTCGCTCATCGGTTCGGTTAGAACCGGCGCAAGGCACGTCAGAAAATAATGTCCCCCGTCGAATGTAGGCATTGGCGGCTCCCCAGCGACTTGGCGTCTTTTCTGTCAAAGCGCAACGGTCATCCAGTGGCGACGCCGAATAAACGTCCGCGAATGTCCTGCGACTGGCTTGCCGTCTCAGCTCGCAACCGGCGCGTATCCCTGGCCGCCGAAATCGTTTTGTACGGCGACCAGCGCAGAAATGTAGGCCTTGCGGAACTCGACCGCGGAACTCCCCGCATGTTGGTCGGTCAATGCCAGAATGGCGCGTCGAACCCGCAACGACGCCTTGATGTCGCGTTGCGCGGCGCCCGGAACGGAGTTGTAGTAATAGTCCGTGTCGATCTGATTTGCCGCGATATAATTCTTGAACGGCGTTATGGGTATGGAATGCGGGTATTCCTTGCTGCAGTACCAGAGAAGATCGAGCCCTTCGGGAATGCCATCGGAAAAGGCGTCGATATACTGATCCCAGGTCCCGTTGAAATTGCTGCAGAACAGCATGTAGTCGTTTTCGATGACCTGCTGGCCTTGGCCAAGGTCGGGCCAGCTCTTGCGCTTGATGATGACCCAGCGCGCAAAATGGATGATCGACAGGCCGAACAGACCCGCCAACGAGCTCGGCGTCGCCCGCGACACCATGAAGAGCGCGCGATTGATCCAGGTCGTGTAGGGCCGCATTGGCGTTAAGACGTTCATTCCATAAGATTTTCCAGCGACATTGGACATGGCCGCGCCCCCAGAAGGCCCCGTTCCCCGCACGCGATGTGCGCAAGGCGATTTCAATAAGAATTGCGCTCGGACAGCGCATGATATTAGGCGAACCAGTGGATTTTGAAAGATACCGTCGGTCGCCGGTTCGGCATCCATAGGATAGCCAACTTGTGGGGCCGATCCGCGACGAGAGTCTGGTCGCTATGCCCCTGTGGGGCCGCGCCCGCTTCAGCGGCGCGGCCCATCTTTGCCGAAGGCGGCCGAGCCGGTTGCTTTGCCGGTGATGGGTCAATTCGCGGTCCCTCAGATGCGGCGATGAAATCACAGAAGCCGCCTATTCCCAGAAAATCTGATCGTTGGCCTTCGCAGCAATCGATCGACGACGTTCGGGCGCGGGGTCGGACACTACGGGGCGCCAATTCAAATGCCGATCGCGCTTTCCAATTTGCTGCACCCGTTAAATGGCGCTTCGGTCGCGGACGCGCCGTCGCGCGTCTCGACCAAATGCGCGGCTGGCTCGTCCGCCCTGACCAGCGCAATGTCCTTGTGGGATTCCGTTTCGAGCTCGCCGCATTCTCCTGCCGCCGTGCACGAGAACGGCGCCATGGCGAACATTATGAGTATGGCGATCGACGAGACGAATATCCTCAGTTTGGGAACGCGTCTGCAATCCCGCCCGCTGTATCGCGTCAGCTCCAACACATCCCCATTCCCATGTTATGTCTGTTCGGCCATCCCGCGGACGAAACCGACCGCGCGTTTTCGATTTTCGTCGCGCCGCCGCGTCTTGCGGTCGCTGGAGCCAAACTTTGCTTGAATGAGGCGCCGAGTTCGCCAGGCGGCTCCGCGCCTTGGGCGCAACACGCCCCTAGGGAAGTTCAATCACGCCGAGCTCGGACGTCGATCATCGCCGCTACGATGGACATTCCGATGAGTTGGCGATTGGAGGCCGAGTGAGTCGCGCGCGCATCGACACTCGCGTCGCCGCCGCCGAGGGATTCAACATTGTCCATTTCTCTCATCCTCATTCGCACGCAAGACACGACGAAAGCGACAAGGACCCCCACCAGGTCATGTGCATCGTCGAGATCGGCAGTTTTCACGAGGCGACGTCGGAAAAGCGCGAGCGAAGGGTTAGCGGCGCGCGAAAAAATCGTGAGCGACGCGTGAAAAAGGTGTGCTGGACGCGCAGCATTCAGGCGCGATCCTTTATCCGGCTCGTCGATTTACGGTCTGCTTTGACGCGCGAAGGCGATTTCACAAGCAGGATCGCCTAGATGGGGCAGAGTCGAGCGAGATTATTCGCTCTTTCATCAAGGTCGAAAGAACCCTCTGGAATTCTGAATATGCATATCCAATGTCAGTCGGCCTCGGATATACTGTCAGGCGTGAATGCCGGTCTGGTTGGAACAAGAAAGGCCGCCCATGTTGAGGAAGCTCGAATTCAGACGCGAGGAAGCTTTTGTCGGGGGCGGCTGGATCGCCGCTGACAGCGGCAAATCGCTGACCATTGACAATCCGGCGACGGGCGAGAGGTTGGGGACCGTTCCCGATTGCGGCAAGGCCGAGACCGCGCGGGCAATCGAAGCGGCGAGCGCCGCCTTTCCGACCTGGCGGGCCAGAACCGCCAAAGAGCGCGGCAAGCTCCTGCACCGACTCGCCGATGTGATCGAGCAGCATGTCGAGGCGCTCGGCACGCTGCTGACCATGGAACAAGGAAAGTCGCTTGCCGAGGCTAAGGGCGAGGTCGCCTTTTCCGCCGCCTATATCCGCTGGTTCGCCGAAGAGGCGCAGCGCATCTATGGCGACGTCATCCCTTCGCCCTGGCAGGGCCGTCGCATTCTCGTGACCAAGGAGCCGATCGGCGTCGTCGGCGCGATTACGCCTTGGAATTTCCCTTCGTCGATGATCGCCCGTAAGCTCGGGCCGGCTCTCGCGGCTGGGTGTACAATCGTCATCAAGCCCGCCCATCAGACGCCTTATTCGGGCCTCGCCTGGGGCGTTCTCTGTGAAATGGCTGGAATTCCGGCCGGCGTCGTTAATATCCTCACCGGCTCGGCGCGCGAGATCGGCGGCGAGCTCACTTCGAACCCCATTGTGCGCAAGATCACTTTCACCGGTTCCACGCCGATCGGCAAAATCCTGGTCGAGCAATCTGCGAAGACACTGAAGAAAGTCTCGATGGAGCTCGGCGGCAACGCGCCCTTCATCATTTTCGACGACGCCGATCTCGATCGCGCCGTCGAAGGCGCCTTGGTCGCCAAATTCCGTAATTCAGGCCAGACCTGCGTCTGCACCAATCGTTTCCTGGCGCAGGCCGGGATCTATGACGCCTTTGTTGAGAAACTGGCCAAGGCTTCGAAAGCGCTGAAAATCGGCAACGGGCTGGACGAAGGCGTGCAACAGGGGCCGCTGATTGACGACAAGGCGATCGCCAAGGTCGAAGAGCACATCGCAGACGCGGTCGCCAAAGGCGCGAAAATCGTCACCGGCGGCAAGCGGCATGCCCTCGGCCGCACCTTCTTCGAGCCGACTGTGTTGACGAACGTTTCGCCCGATGCGCTCGTCGCCAAAGACGAGACCTTCGGGCCGCTCGCGCCGGTGTTCAAATTCAAAACCGAAGCCGAAGCGGTCGCGATGGCCAACGACACGGAATTCGGCCTCGCCTCCTATTTCTACACGCGTGATCTCGCCCGGGCTTTCCGCGTTTCGGAGGCGCTGAAATACGGTATGGTCGGGATCAACGAAGGCCTGATCACAACGGAAGTCGCGCCCTTTGGCGGCGTCAAGGAATCGGGCATGGGCAAGGAAGGCTCGAAATACGGCGTCGAGGATTATCTCGACGTCAAATACGTCTGCGTCGGAGGGCTCGATTGATCTGGTCATCCGCTTCCGGCGCCGTTCTCGCGCGTCTCGAACAATCAGATCCCGAGGCAAAGAAGCTGTCGCCAGAATTCTTCCCGGACGGATGATCCCTACACGGGATCGAAGGTGTTCTAGTGGGCGGCGGAGCGCTCGCCGATTGGTATGCCCATCCTGGATGCCTGCCGTCGCAATGCGAAGGTCGTGCGGTGCAGTTCCTTGGAAATCACCTGTATCGGCGTTCCCCGCCTGGAATGTTCCTTGAGCCGTTTCAAGCTCTGAGTAGTCCACGATTTTCTGACGATTTTTGTGCCCTTCGGCATCGTGACGTCCCCCGCAAATCTGGTTTTAGATAAGCAGAGCCGAAAACGGCGAGCAATGCGCAATGGTCGCAAATGTGACATAATTTGTGGCCGGACGTGCTCCGGGAATGCACAGGAATCCAAGGGTGAAACTAATTACGGCGGACTTTCAAAGCGGTAGTCGGGTGTGTGGTAAACGGGCCATACCGTGCAGAAGAAAAGCGCGTGCAGGGAGGAGATCATCGTGGCGGGATTCTTCTGGGGCTGCTGCGCACTTTCCTTCATTGGCGGCATCGGAGGCGCGGCATTCATCGTCGGCTGGCAGGCTGTCCGCTGGCTCAAGTACGCAGTTTGGCCACCTGTCCATGTGATCGACGCATTTCAATACATGCAAGTTGTTCCGCCAGCTACGGGCTGGGCGGGCGCCGACACGATCGTGCTGAGCATTCTGCAATCACCGTTGAGCGTAATGCTGGTCTTCGCATCGGCCGTAGTGGGGTTCATTTTCGTCATGATTGCCGAGGGCATTGAGAAGAGGGAAAACCTCCGCTTGCGAGCGACTTCGAGGAATAGACGATAACAACCGCGTACAAATATTCGGCCTTGATCGCCCAATGACTGCTCAGCGCCCACTCGGCGCCGGCGCCGATCGTCCATCCGACTCTGACCGCGGTCTGCTATGAGAACGCCCCACTCGCCCTCGGGCGGTGGCGAGCCAATCCGTTTGATACGATGTCCCGACGTTGAACGAAAGCTTCACTCGCTGCCCGGCGCTGCGGATCAAACATGATGGACTGATGAACCGGAGCTCGCATATTTTCACCGCGACTGTGGCGACCGTCCGATCGTTGTCCTTTCAGGAGGCGAATGCTAGGCAGCTTGTTCCGCCAGGCGAGCCGCCCAAACAATCAGGCAGAACAATGCGGCGCCCCCCAGGACGCCAATCGAGCCCAGAATGGTCAGCAGTTCGGCTCCCCCGTTGATTATGATCGCCAGCCCAGCCAACATGACCGGCGTCGCTACCACGAATATCCAAAATTGGATTGGTGCAAGGCGCGAGGATTTCATCGCAGGCCAACAGCGATAGACCAAACCAAAGATGCAATGGCAGGCGAACCCGACGAGATTTATGTGCGCGTGGAGCGGTTGATACTGGAAGTTATGTGTTGCTCCCATGATCAGCCCTAAGATCATGCCAACGAGCAGCCAGGTAGCCCCTATGGCCACATAGATTGAGTCGATGCTTTTCACGTCTGCCCCCCCGGCACAGAGAATCGGGCTAGCGCGCCCAACAACAAGTACATCATTCGAAATCCAACCGGGCAATCGGAATCTTCGCCGGGTCCCGTGCAACTTAAGAGCACATGATCCCCTCTCATGTTTCGGTAACCCGGGGCTGGTATGGCTTTTGCTTCTCTGTCAGAAGACAGCCTTTAACCGCCGGATTGTATCATTTGAAGCGTGTCACATCCCTCCGCGAAATCGCCAATTTCGCTCAAGTGGCTGCGCTGCCGGTGATCGCAGGGTGTGACGATATCCCCAGAGTTCTACTGCTGACTTCTCGCGAAACCAAACGCTGGGTCATTCCCAAAGGCTGGCCTATAAGAGGATGCAAGCCTCACGAGGCCGCCGCCCGAGAAGCGCTTGAAGAAGGCGGTGTCAGCGGTCACTTGTGGAAAAGACCGATTGGCGCTTACAGCTACTTCAAGAGGCGCGAGAGGCATTTTGACTTCTGCCATGTCGATGTCTACATGATGAGAGTCGAGAAGCTGCACACGAACTGGACTGAAAAGGGCCAACGCGAGGTTGGATGGTTCACCTTCGAGGAGGCGGCCGAGTCGGTCGAGGAGCAAGGGCTGGTCGCCCTGCTGGTTAGCCTCGCGCGAACTGATCTAAGGCAAGTCGCTCGCAGAAAGAACGAGCTCAGCAGGCGGACACGGTGGCCGAGAACCGTCGAAAATGGCCACTTGTCGACGATGGCCCCAGGATGAATGGCAGAGGCCATCGAGAACGCCTCAAGGTGCGCCTCAAGTTTCCATGTGCTCCCAATGCGCTCGGTTTTGTGCTTGTCCTTGCGTCGGCGAACAACCCCGTGGCTGCTTGGGCCGGACAAGTCCCCCCTGCGGCTGCCGCAGGCGGCGGCGTTGTGATCAGTTCCGAAGTTAGTGCCGATCAGCTTCGACAGTGCCTGTCCGATCTGAAAGGGGCGAATATCGAGTTTGTGGAGCTTGGCAGCGTATCGAAGGATGGTTGCACGGTGGAGGGCGCTATCGAGCTAGATGCTGTCTTATCGCCCTTCGGAAAAGTATCGATACCCAACAAGCCTACCATGGCGTGCGTGTTCGCTCGTCAATTTACCACCTGGGTCCGCAATGTCGCAGCCCCCTTATCGCTCGCCTATATGGGTTCCAAGTTGGTGGCGATCGAAACTGGAGCGGGCCTGGTATGCCGCACCAGATACACCAAGCCCGACGAGAAAATTAGTGAACATGCGAAGGGCAATGCGATCGACATTGCTGCGTTTCGCCTGGAGAACGGCCGGAGTTTGTCCGTCAAAGACGCCAGCGCAAGTACCCAAATCGACGGCGTCCTGATGAAGACATTCCGCGCCACCGGCTGCGGATACTTCACCACTATCCTCGGGCCGGGATCAAACGAGGCTCACAAGGACCACTTGCATTTCGACTACGGGATGCACGGCAATACCTACAACTATCGGATTTGCGAGTGAGTGTGTCCGGCCCTCATTGGTTCCAAGGTAAAACAAGCGACACAAGATTTCGCCTATCGCTGGATGACCGTCTTTCGCCGAAAGTGGACCTTCGGTGGCGCGGATGTTCGCCGAATGAGGAGCCACGCGGTACAGTGCCTAACCCACTGACTAAACGCGATCAGATTCGCAACTCCAGCGTAGATTCGCACTACATCGAGCGAGCCCCCACCCACAAGGCGCCCTTAAGCTGTGGAGCGCGACTTTGAGCCTTTACTTCATGTGCGCAGCCATGAAGGCGTCGGCGCGGGCTTGCGCGTCCTGCGCCGCTTTTGGCTCGTAAACGAGGTGATCGCCATCGAATATGTCGTTCATGCCCGGCGCCGCGAAGCCGTGGGTCGCGCCCGGGTAGACGACGACCTCGACATTCGCCAACGCACATCTGAGACCGAAAAGACGCGTTTAGCGCCCCCTGCTCGCCCAGTCGCGCAACCGATCCACTCGGCCGGGGAACTACTGAGCGCCTCACCCACTCAGTGTCCTCTTGCGAGAAACGTGCCGTTGAACCAGACCGGCAGAAATGGGCGCACTGCCGCCATAAGCTCGCTCGAACCCAGGGTCCGGAATCCCTCCAACAGCGACGATCGCGGCGACCGCCGCAAATCGACCCAAAGCAGTGGGTCCTAAACGCGGTGAAGCGAGCTCTTGTTAACCTCCGTGAGGCGGTCGCCAGTGACTACGCGGCTTGCGCTATTCGTTCCCTTGGACCTTGAGGGCCGAAAGCTGATCAGTATCGAAGCGCTCTCTCAGCGCGGCGATCGTCTCGGAGTCTGGCCGCTTGCCGCCGACAACCATTTGCGAAAGCTCTTCAAAGTAGCGCTCGTGCCCAGGTGGCGAGACCGTCATGAGGACTCTTGCCGGCACATCCGTTGCGTTCGCGATATTGTGGGGAACGCCCGGCGGGATGAACACAAAGGTCCCCCGCGCCGCGTGCACGCGTTGCTCGCCTATTTGCCAATCGCATTCGCCTTCGAGAACGTAAAACGTCTCCTCCTGAACCCGGTGGACATGGAGGCCGGTCGAAAAGCGAGGAGCTATGGTCCACTCGAACATCGAGGTGTGTCTTGTGTCCTCGCCGGTGACCAGAAACGCCAAAGGCTGACCCGACAAGATCACACCCTTTGCTTCGCCAGGCATTTGGATGACGGGTCTATCACTCATGTCTTCCTCCGCGGATCGGGGCCTCGCCTAAGAGCGCGCCGCGCATGAAATTGCGGCCGAAAGCCGCGGGAGTCGTGAAGCCGTTCCGAAAAAGTTGCAAAATGCTTGGAAAGCCTTAGCGATTGACCCATGGCGACGATTTATGCGTTCGGTCCATTTCGCCTCGATGCGGCGGCTGGGTTACTATTTTCCGGCGAGGATCCCCTCATGCTGGGCAGCCGGGCCGTCGCGTTGTTGGGCGCGCTCCTACGAAATCCGGGCGCGCCGGTTTCAAAGGGCGCATTGATCGAAGCGGCGTGGCCCGGCCTTGCCGTCGAAGACAGCAATCTGACGGTGCAGATCGCCGCCGTAAGACGAGCCTTGGCGCAGTGTGCAGGTGGCCACGACTGGATCGAAACCTTGCCCCGCCGCGGTTATCGCTATGTCGGCCCGACGATTTCGCCGTCGGGAAATCGGCGGGATGACCGGTTGCCGATCCGCGCGCTGCCGGAGAAGCCCTCTGTCGCTGTGTTGCCATTTCAAAATCTGAGCGACGATCCGGCGCAGGATTATTTCGCCGACGGCGTCGTCGACGATATCGTCATCGGCCTTGCCCGCATCAAATGGCTTTTCGTAATCGGCAGGGGTTCGACATCCGCCTACAAGGGGTTGGCAGCTCCCTCCGGCCGCGTCTCCCGCGATCTTGGCGTGCGTTACCTGCTGGAGGGCAGCGTCCGGAAGCTGGCGGACCGGGTCAGGATAACGGCTCAACTGGTGGATGCGATCAGTGGAGTTCAGCTTTGGGGCGATCGCTATGATCGCTGCGCGGTTGACATATTTGCCGTTCAGGACGAAATCGCCCTGGCCGTTCTCGGGGCTATGGAGCCCAGTCTTCTGCGCGCCGAGGGCGAACGGGTGATGCGCAAGCGACCGGAAAACCTCGACGCTTACGACCTCGTTTTGCAAGCGCAATCGGACATCTATTCGGGAATGCCGGCGGGCTCCAAGAAGGCAATCCCGCTTCTTGATCGCGCCTTGACGCTGGATCCCAACTACGCGTTAGCCCATGGATTTGCCGCCATGGCTTACCACAACAAATACTTGCGCGACGGACTGGCCCCTGATGACCTGAAAGCTTCGATCCGCCACGCCGAAGCGGCAATCATGCACGGCCGCGACGACGCCATGGCGTTGACCTTCGCGGGATTTTCTATCGGCATGGACCTGCATGACCGCGCGGCCGCCTTCGCCGCGTTTGAAGCCGCGTTGGAAATCAGTCCATCGACGGCGCTGGCCTATATCCTCGGCAGCGTCAATTTCGGTTGGATCGGCGAAGCGCAGCGCGCGATCGAATGGGCCGAGCGCGGGCTCCGGCTTTCGCCTTTGGATCCTTGGGTCTTTGCCGCCCAGCATTCCCTGATGCTGGGAAATTTTCAGTTGCAGCGCTACGACCTCGCGGCGAAAGCGGCTTACAAGGCGGTTCAATGCAATCCCGGCCACAGCATTTCCTATATGCTCCTGGCCGCGGCGCTCGTGAAGTTGGACCGGACGGAAGAAGCGAAAGTTGCCGCAGTCCGAGTCATCGAACTCCAACCGGGCTTTCGCTATCTCCGTCAGCTTGCTGGCGTTGGCTGCGCTCCTGATCTCGCGGTCACCCTCGGCGAGGCGTCGGACGCCGCAGGACTGCCCGGCTAGCCATCGGCCTAAGCGGTGGTCTCCCAAACAGCTTCTCAGGGATGGTCGTCCCGGGAGAACATTGTGTCCAGAGGACTGTCGAGGCTCGCGACTGCGGGCGCATCATTTGCCATCAAACCGCCCGGCCGAATGTCGGCTATCCCCCCCCCATTGCGGTCGAAGGCATTCGCGGGATGCAATGCCGGCTTTCGAGACACGGCCAATCGCGACTGAATGGCGCGTATGGCTCCCGCGACCAAACTCTCGAGGCACAGGGGGCAGGGGGCTGGGCTTGGGAGAGGGATGGTCGGAAAAGACCGCCGATGCCATTTGCCAAAGAACCGCTTTGAGATCTCGATTGTGTAACGCGGCCCGTCCACTATTGGCCGGAGCGGAAGGACGGGTTTCGGGAGAAGCGCGCCGAAAGCTGCCCTACGTCCGGTTGCCGCTGCGGACCCTAAGGCGGCGCCTAATCGTAGTGCCTGAGCGCAGGCCAAGCCGTGGCGACGGGAATACGGAGGCCGCGCAGGACGTATACCGGGATGCCGGTCTCGGACCGCAAGGCGTAGGGGCTGTCGAGTTCGCCGACGCGCTCAACGCTCCGATAGTACGTGGCGTACTGCACAGGATCGCCACCGACGACGATCGCGATCGATCCGTCAAAGCCGCGCGGCCCCCAAAGGTAGTAGTTGTTGTGGCCGCTGATCGCCGGCGGCCCGCGCAGCGCCGGACCATAGACATCGACCGCGGCGGCCTCGCCATAATTGTGGCCGAAGAAGACCGCCCCGGCGCGCTCGTCGGGCGGTAAAGCGTTGTAGACGGCGCTCACTTTCTCCGCCATCTCGTGCCAACCGAACATGTCGGCAAGTTGCTGCGGCAAGGCGCTCGGCGCGCCCCTTTCCATTGCGGTCATTCCCGGCGACATTCCGGGTGCGCGGGCATAGGCGCCGTAGTCTTCGGGCGGCAGGATGGGCAGGGCCAAGGGCGCCGCGATCGCGCCGGCAACGCCAATCGCTGTCGCGGCGACCCAGCGGTAGGCCGGCCTGACCAACCAGCTTTCGATGGCGAGCGCGCCGCCGGCCAGGAGAACTGGATAGACCGGTGCGAGATAGTAGGCCTTGCCGTGCAGTGCGTAGACCAAAACACCGGTCGTCACGAAAGCGATCGGGAAGACGCGCAGGTGAGGAAGCGGCGGGCGCACGGTCAACCGCCACAGGCCGGCCAGCCAAATCGGCGCCGACGCCGGGCCGATGAACAAAGCCTGCTGGCCGAGGAACCCGAGCGGTGAGAAAACCAGATTCTTCCCCGCCACGGCGGCCTTGCCGAGTTCGAGGAACGGCCAGCCGTTTTCAGCCTGCCAATAAAGGCTGGGCGCCAGGAAGATCATCGTGATCAGCGCGCCGACGTAGAGCCAGGGCTTCAGCAACGAACGACGGAACGGCGTCGCCAGGACCCCGATCGCCAGCCCCGCGAGATAGAAAAAGATCAGAAACTTACTGATCAGGGCAACCCCGACGGCCAGGCCAAATCCCAGCCACCAGCGCTCATCGCCGGTCTGGGCTATGCGCACGAGGCACCAACCGCAAGCGAGCCATGTCAATGGTTGCAGCGCGTCGGTGCTCAGCAGCAATCCGTCGACAAGCAACACCGGGCTGGCGAGGACGGCCAGAGCGCTGAGCCCTTGGGCGAAGCGCCCCCCACCGAGGATGCACGCGAACTCGGCGGTGAGCGCCACCGTCGCGCCCATCGCCAAGGCCGGGATGAGCCGAAGCGGAATCAGCGCCGTGCCGAAGAGGGCGTGGGATGCTCCGGCGATCAGCGGGATCAGCGGCGGTTGGTCAACGTAGCCGAGTGCCGGGTGCTCGCCACAGACAATGAAATAAAGTTCGTCTCGGAACACGCCGTAGCGACTGATGATGACCAGATGCAGCAGCAGACACGTCGCGCCCAATACGATCGAGGGTCTCGCCAGCCGCCGCAGCGCGTTGTTTTCGGTCTCCGCCATCGCGTCACCCGATCAGCCGAGAAACAGAATCGATCTCACCTTAGCCGACATTTGCGATCGCGAACATCGTACCGGCCGATCGCGCCTTCCCCTCAAACGTCCGCTCACCACCAATTGCCGTTCATGCGGGTTGGGGCCAGGCGGAGAGCAAGGCATCCGATCCTCCATCTTTGAAACCGTTGGCCGGAAGCGCTCTCCGGGCGAGCGCCCGAGTAAGCGGTTGCTCGGCAGGCACGTATTGAATGCAAGATTCGACAATGCGGAAGATTGCTGAGCGCAAAGAGCGATAAGGGCTCGTGTGAATACGCATACGGCAGCGTGCGCCCCCGCGCACACCGCCTTTGCGAACGAGCGACGATCACATTCTCGTCACAATCTCTAGCGCCTGATCGCGGATGGTCGTTGAACCCTCATATGTGTCTCCAGCGCGTCCTTCGCAGGGTCGGGCAATCGCATTTGGGCATTTCAAGCTGTTTCCCCTGCAGCGCCTATTGGAAGAAAATGGCGCACCGGTGCTCCTCGGCAGCCGCGCCTTCGACCTGCTTTTGATCCTGGTCGAGCAAAAAGGCGCTATTCTCAGCAAGCAGGAACTGCTCGATCGCGTCTGGCCGGATACGAATGTCGAGGAAGGCTCCCTGCGCGTCAGCATCGCCGCTGTAAAGAAGGCTCTTGGCCAGGAACGGTCCGAGCCGAGCTATATCAAGAATGTGCCCGGCAAGGGCTATTGTTTTGTCGCGCCCATTGCGGACAGCGAAAACACTCGCCTGAATGCCCCGGCCAGGCGCGGAAACATTCCGAATGTTCCGATGGAGATGCGCTTGCTAGCGTCGCTTGGCAATACTTTGTTCCACACGCAGGGGCATATCCTCGGCGGCCGCGTCATGGCGGCATTCCAGGGGTCTTTCGATGCTGCGGCGGAGACGGGCGATGTTCCCCATCAGCTTCGCGTGGCTACACCGACTATCCCTTCCTCAAAGCGGAGGCGGCATGATGGCGGATGACCTATCATCCACGCGGCCGGCGCAATCCGGACGGAATCCGCCGCCCGGACATCATTGGCTGGAGATCCTTAAGCGTGCGAGCCAGGAGGCCTTCGCGACGGCGTTCACGAGGGATGTTGTTCTCGACGCCTCGGTCACGAGCGCTGCGATCCTCGGCGCCGTCGCCATCCGGGGATTCTTTGATGCGACGCGCTCGATGTACGATGAGATCGCTTTCGTCCACGAGACGCGCTCCGGGGCGCGGACCCATCTCGAATGGGAAGGCAAGTTCGCAGGACGGGAAATCGCCGGGGCGACGATTCTCGTCCACAATGCCGAAGGCGCCATCGCGAGCATCCGTCTATATCATCGTCCATACGAACAGGTAATCGCGTTCTCGACCGAACTCGACCGCCGGCTCGCGGGCGGCATCGACCCGCGGAGCTTCGCAGATAGGTGAACCGATGCGCCTGCCCCTGATCCATCCATAGATCGTTGGCAGCAGAGGTTCGCATTAAGAAATTATGGAACTGGTCGTATTGTGGGCGAGGGAAGGCTCGCCCCGCCGGCAGGTTCACTCTTTTGTTGTCTGGGGGAGACGCGCGATCAGTGCTGTCAGTTCGGCTTGGCGGGTGGTGCTAGTTTTGGCGAACACGGCTTTGAGCTGCGTCCGAGCCGTTTCGCGGCTGACTCCTAGCGAAGCCGCGGCGATGTCAATCCCGGCGCCCGAGGCCAATCTCGCGGCCAACTTTGCCTCGGCCGCTGTCAGGCCAAACGCGGTAGACAGATGAATCGCCCCTTGTCGCCGCGGCGCCAGGCTGGTCAGCAAAAGGATTATGCGGCCCGGGCTGAAAAAATCACTGCCGAACGCGGTCACCGGCATCGCTTCAACCAAAAGCCAAGGCGCGTCATTGCGATAGATAACTATCGGCGCGTACGGCTGAGCGCTACTTCGCCCTGCATGCAAAGCAAGCGAAACCAGATGCTGTAGCCGGCGATTGCTTCGGGCATCGTGGGCTATCGGACGACCATGAATGAGGTTGAAGTCGTCGCCGAGCAGATCCTGTGCTGGCAAAGTCATCTTTATCGCGCGGCCGGCTGCATCGATGACAATAGCGGCACAGTTCACTCGCTCCAGCGCTGAGAGTTTCGAAGTGACGTCAAACGCTGCAAATTTTTGAGCAAGACTGACAATCCTGGCGACGTAGGGGCCGACCGGGGCCAGGCGTTTCGCATCTTCAGGGGTAAATGGGCCGTGGTCGCCTCCGCGATAAATCGGGAAGCACCAGTTATTGCCCTCAACCGAGAAAAAGGCCATCGCGAGCCATTCTCGTTTTTCGGGACGCGCGGTCTCCCGAAACAAGGGAAGATTTTTTCGCTCTTCTTCTGTTGAGACATCGTGTTCCAACGCGGATGCCCAACCTGCTTTTACGAATGACGAGCATATTTTGAGATATGGCCCGACGTGGGGGTCAGGAGCGTGAGTTTGATTGCGCACCCAGAGATCGGCGAATGCTTCGTGTCCCGTAGACATCGGCACCGGCGTGGGCGGGTCCCTCCGATTGTGGTCAAAAAATGTGCAACTCGCCGCACCGAAGGATTCGGCGAGCGATTGCAGCGCCGACGACCATCGCGCCGGGTCTATGATGGCGTCATGGCACGCCTCAAGGGCACGCTCGGTTCTTTCGGACAGAGGCATGGCGGCTGCTCCGTGCTCTGAAGAATTTATCACTTCAGCTGAAGTTCAGATAGGGCCCGACCGGGCCCGACCCACACAGCGGGTCGATGTCGACCTTTCCGCAAGGGCATCAACGGCGGATGGGCGAATGGCGCTGCGCAGCCTCTAATCGGTCCTGTACATGTCACCCGTTCGGGTGATGCGCTTCGTGGCAAAGAACCGGCATCGTCGTACCCTCGCGAGGACTCGTGCATCCCACGCTAGGTGAGAGCCAGGTGAAGGAAGCCACAATGAAACGGATCAACGTTTTGGTGGCGGCTTTGGGTCGACCCTTTGCCGCAGCATCGGGTGTCGCTTTTATGGTCTGGACCTCGAGCGCGCGGCCCGAGCCAATGAAGTCCGCACCCGCCGTCGACGCAGAGGTGATTCTCGCAGCCGACGTCTCTGGTTCGATGACCGAGGACGAGTTGCGCCTACAAAGAGCGGGGTATGTGAAGGCGTTGCAGAATGTGGGAGTCATCAATGCGACGTTATCGGGAAGGCGCGGCCGGATAGCCATTGCCTTTTTCGAGTGGGCCAGCCCAGGTGATCAACGTCTCATCATGCCCTGGACTGTCATCGATGGAGCTGACAGTGCGAGGACCTTTGCAAATACCCTAAAGGAGCAACCGATCAGTCCCTACGTGCATGCTGGGCTTGACAGAGGATGTACCTCCATTTCTGGAGCATTATACTTTTCTTATCAACTGTTTAACAGCAGTGGCCTTCAGGCGGATCGCAAGGTCATTGATGTTTCTGGCGACGGCCCACACAACTGCGGCGCGCCGATAGAGCCGATCCGCGATGGAGTGATTGGGGCAGGGGTCACGATAAACGGCCTGGCAATTTCACCGCCAGGTCGTGTGGCCAACGGGCCCGCAGACTCATTCGAGAAGCCGTCCCTCGAGTGGTACTACAGCGGTTGTGTCATCGGGGGACCGGGAGCTTTCGTGATCTCCGCTAGTGATCGCGCCGGATTCGAGAAAGCGATTATGCGGAAGCTGATTCTTGAAATCGCGGGCGCGCCGCCGCGGCTGCAACTCGCCGCCGACACTCTCTCCTCCCGGCCCGATTGCTCTTTGATAGGCCAATCTCCGGGGCGTTAGTGCAGCGGGGGGCTTGCCGGTGTGGACCACAGTGTCTTGCGAGCCTTAGCAGTCCCTCTGGCGTCTCACCTGCGGTGTGTGCGGTGCGATTTCACCCGTTCGGGTGATGCGCAGTCCGATCAGACGCGGCATCGTCGATTTTCGCAAGCCCTGAACTTATCCCAGCCAAAGGAGTGAGGAAATGAACATCACCAACAAGGCGCTTATTGGTTTGTCCGCGTTTGCCATGTCCGCTTTGCCAGCTTTTGCTGATACAGCGCCAGATATGAGCGGAATATTGAGACTGGCAATTGGCGGCTACGATACTGTCGCTTATTTTACGGTCGGCAAAGCAGTCCCTGGCAGTCTCGAATACCAGACGATCTGGCATGATGCGCGCTGGCAATTTGCCAATAAAGCGGACCTCGATCTCTTCGTCGCCGATCCGGACAAATACGCGGCTCAATACGATGGGCATTGCGCCATGGGCGTCGCGTACGAAAGCGGCCATAAAGACACGGTCGATCCTGAGGCTTTCACTATCGTCAACGGCAAATTATACGTGAACCATACGAAATACTGGACGACCGAGTGGCGCAAGAATGAAATCGAATACATCAGTCGCGCAGACAAGAATTGGCTGACGGTAAAGGATACTCCAGAACCGACAAAATAGAGTAAAAAGGGGCGCCCGCCTATGTGACGGGTATTTATGCGCGCCGAGTTGTCTCTCGAAACTTGGTTTCAATGGCTGCCTCTGGACGCTCAGCAGCAAGCTTAGTCTCGAGAGGCCGCTAAAACCGGAGAAGACCGCTCTTAGCCGAAAGCGGACCTTCGATGGCGCGGATGTTCGCCGAATGAGGAGCCACGCAGTACAGTGCCTAACCCACTGACTAAACGCGATCAGATTCGCAACTCCAGCGTAGATTCGCACTACATCGAGCGAGCCCCCACCCACAGCAGGTGGGGCGAGGGGACGCCCAACGCCTGCAATAGACTCGGAAAGGCGTCGAATCCGCGAAGCATTTCGCAAAGCCATGCTCCATAAATCCGTATCCAACGATGAGACGCAGCGGGACCGAAATCCACGATTTGAATGTGAGCGTAGCTGGAAGCCGCACGAGAGCATGGAAAAGCCGATCGCGGAGCCCGGAGGATATGGATTCGTCAGTCGCTGTCCCAAGTCCTTTCAGTATTGCGAATCTCTGTCTCTCGGGCAGTGACTACGCCTTGGGCCATCGTGGTGCTAAAAATAATGATGAAATATCAAATATTTGAGGCGAAATGCTGGCGGAGACGGAGGGATTCGAACCCTCGATAGGGCTTTACAACCCTATAACGGTTTAGCAAACCGCCGCCTTCAGCCTCTCGGCCACATCTCCGCGGATTTGAGCAAGGCTCAACGCGCGACATATGCCCGACGAACCGCGCGTTTGCAAGGCCGGACAGGATCGGCGGCCCGTCGGATTGGCTTTCCCGTCGTCCGTCGCTCGCGTTGGCATTCGGACGCCAGTCAGTTTGCGATCCTCGCCATCCCTGTCACGAGGGTTCGCGGGCGCCGGCGTCGAGAATCCAGGTGCGGTCGCAGAAGGCGACATAGAGGCGCTCCTGTCCGAGCGCGGCGCCAAGTTCGATCGCCAGTTCGTTCAGCATCGCCTCGATTTGATCGTCGGCAAGGCCGCCGAGATAGGCATGCACGGCTTCGCCAGTGAAGATGGCGACAGGCTCGCGGTCGGAGCCGGTCGAGCCGTCTGGACGCGGCCAGGCGTAAGTGACTTCGGCGCGCGTGAACATGCCCGACAAAGCGGGAAGATTGGCGGCGACCCGGCGCCCCATCCAGGCGCGCGCGGTGCGCACCGCCTCGGAAACGTCGAAAACCCGTCCCTCCGTGTCCCAGCCCTCGCGCAGGCCGACGGTGATCCGGAAGTCGCGGCGCGGTCCGCGCGAGCCCTCGACGACCGCATAATCCTCGCGCCGGGGCGCCGCGCGGCCTGCAATTTCTCCGTTCATTGGCTTTCTCCGACGCCGTCGGCGTCCATTGCAAAACCGCTACATTGAATCTCCGCGTCAGCCCGCCGTCACTGTCGAGCGTAGTTTGAGCGGGGCGTCGATCATGCGCAGCGTCTCGAAACTGCTTCCCGTGCCGCGGATGGTGACCGTGCCATAGTTGAACAGCCGGCCAGTCAGCGTTTGATCGACATCGACGCTTTCGACCTTCTGCATGTTCATCTCGACGGTGTGACGGCGCACCAGGCCGCGCTTGAGGATGATGCGGCGGTCGGTCACGGCGATTTCCGTCGTCCAGCGGCGAAACCAGGCGGGAACGGCCGCGACGATCGCCCCGAGCCCGAAAACCACCGCGGCGAACCAGCCGATATTAACCAGATCGGCGGCGCTGAAGGCGGCGAGCAGCGCCGCCAGCGCCGCGAGCGCCAGCAAAATCGCCGGCGTGTAGATCGTCCAGCTCACGGTGGTGTGATAGCGGACGGTCTCGCCAGGTTCCAGGATGCTGTCGACATAAGCCATTGCGCGGCGCTTTCTCAGAGGTTGGAGAGCTGAAAGTCGGGCTGTGGTTGTTGCAGTCCGACCGGGATCGACGGCGGAGGGGTGAATTGGGACGGGCCTGGCATGCGCCTCTGAATTGCAAATTGGCTCCATCGGCGATGAGGCCCAGGCTCGCCGCGATTGCGAAGGCCGCTCCCAACCGGCGCCCGCGCCCAGGAATAGCCTCTCGGCCGTTAATTTGCGATTCTGTCGCGCGCGGACACATTGTCGAATTGCGATCGCCTTGATCTCGACACCCGCCAGAGGGCGCGCAAGCGCTTTAAAGCCTGTTTTTGACAGGCCGCAAAGCAATCGCGCCCGCCGCTGGAGCCAAGTCCTGAACAAATGGCTAAACATATGCCCTAACAGAGTGTTAAAGAATGAACTTCCGGTAGAAAAATCTCGTCCGCGAGCCGACAAGGGGGCCGCTTTCGTGACCTTTATGCAACATGCTTTTGAGAAAGGCGATTTCAGGCGGATTTTGGACATTTGTTGGTTTGTGGCGGGGCCACTTATCGGTATGGTGAGTTGGCGCGAACGGGAGATTCCCGGCCGCGAGTCGGAACAAGGCGCTTCCAGCTGGGGGAAACCGGGGCGAGGCGGCAAAGTCCGGATCAACGGGAATAGGGGCGCTAAAAACCAGATTCTACGGTGGG
>DATBZF010000069.1:0-24977 GCA_036513315.1 Roseiarcus sp. | reverse complement strand
CCATTATTATTGGGATCGCCTCGTTCGCGATTCAGGAGAACTGGCGCCCTGCCGCGCGACGTTTGGCGACGATACGCGTGATTACGACGAAGCGTTGAGAGCCCATTATCAATACGGCGCCCCTGCCAATTGGCAGGAGAGCTTCGTCAGCGCTTATGCCACGTCGCATCCTTGGGAAGATTTCGCCGAGACCTGGGCGCATTATTTTCATATCGTCGACACCCTCGAAATGGCGCGCGCCTTCGGCGTCGACATTCATCCCAGGGTCGAGGCCGGCGCCGAACTCGAGACGCATATCGATTTCCAGCCCTATCGCGCGCAAAGCGTCGAGCAACTGGTCGATTCCTGGCTGCCCCTGACCTTCGCGCTCAACAGCATCAACCGCAGCATGGGTCAGCCGGACCTTTATCCGTTCATCCTGACGCCGACGATCGTCGGCAAGCTCGGCTTCGTCCAGGGACTCTGTGCGCCGCCGCGCTAGGCACGCGGCGCGCTCCACACCCCTCGCACATGATCGCGCAGCAGCAGCGCCTCGCGCCAGCGATCGGTGGTGTCGTTGCCGTCGGGACCGGTGATCGCATAGGGCTGCGGCCCAAGCTCGCAGACGAAGGCGAGCGCGTCATCGGGCCCCGCGCGGCGCCGCCAGCTTGCAAAGCCGTATTTCCACCAGGCGAGGAAAATATCGAGCCACATGCGGTGATGCGGAAAGGCAATCTCGATCTGCACCTGCTCACGGCTGGCGACGCGGCCGTGAAACGCCCAGCAATTGTCGAGAATGCGATGCATGTAGGCATCGTTCTCGGCTGAGATCGGCGTTGCAAACTCGCGCCCGACCAGGAAATGCGAGAGATCGCCGAGCAGCCTCAGATCAGGAAAGCGATCGAGGAGATCGAGGGTGAAATAGAGGTCGGTGGTCATCCGGTCGCGATGCGTCTCGAAATAGACGGGAAAATCGACCTGCTCGGCCAGCCGCCGCCAGCCCTCGATGAGCGGAATGCAATCTTGCAGCCGACGCGGCCGCACATCAGCCTGAATGTCGAGATGATGGATGCCGACCGAGGCGGCGAGTTCGAGAACCGGCTTGAGATCCTCGACGCTGCGCGGAAAACATTGCGCTTCGATCGCTTTGCCGCCCGGCTTGAGAAGCGCGGCGGCGCGGCGCGCCAGAGCAGCGTCGGTGAAACTCATGCTGACGCCGTCATAGCCGGCCCCGACGATCATTTCGATATTTTGCTCAAGACTGCGCTCGACGCCGTCGGTATGCCGGCGCTCCATCGCCCATAGAGATTGAAGAAAGAGAAGCTTTTGCATCAATAGGTCCCCGCCTGCCGAAGCGCCCGCATATTCCACGCGCCTTGTAAGAGCGCTGGCCGCGAGGGTTCAAGATTGTGCATGCAAACCCTATTCGAGCGGGGCGACCGGCACGTCGTTGAGCTTGGTCGCCGGGGTTTTTGGCGCCGCGGTGGCGGTCTCCGGCGACGTCGTCGGAGCCGCTTTGGCGGCGGCGACCGGCGGCGGCGCTACGCTTGGCGTTGCCGGTCCTGGCGTCATCGCGCCGGGTGTCGTCACGCCAGGCGTCGCGGCGTCCGGAGTTGAGGCGGGCGCTTTGGCGTCGCCCGGCACACTCGCCGGCTGGACGACCAGCTTGGAACGTTTGATCTGCGCTTTCGGCTTGGGGTTCTCATAAAAATCGGAGGCCGGCGGCGGAGAGAGTGGGGCGGCGTCCTCAGGAGGGCCGAACAGAGCGCCGAAGATACCCGACAGGGGCGACCATCCGCTGGGGTTCCCGCCCCGGGGGCGAACTGGGGCGCCACCCGCAGATTGTCGCAACAGATGTCCGTCGCGGGCGTCGACGACAAGCTGCTCGACATCGTCCTCCGGCCCGAGGACATTGGCGATATAGACCTTGCCATGGCGAACGACCGGGCCAGTCAACCGATAGCCGCGCGCCCCGATCATGCGTTCAATCTCGCCTGGCGGCAGCGCCGCGCCCGAGTGCGATTGCGAACGGGCGGGCGGGGCGCCAAACCAACCCGTAGCGGCGACCAGCGCGGCCGCCCCGATCATCGCATGCCGGAAAAGCGGCTTCGAACGAATGCTCATGACGCAAGTTCTCCAGGCCTTGAACGCCGTCGCCGATCCTTCTCGATAAAAGCGGCAGGCTCGCGACGCCTTGTCGATGATCAGGATTCGCGGCGTAAAACTTTCTCGATCAACGCAATTTAGCCCGCTGTGCGAGGGTTTGTCGCCCTCTAGATTCGCGCGCCGGTTGGAGCGTTAGCTAAATATCTGATTGCCCTAGCAAACCGCAGCTACACAGGGCGCTGCCGGGAGCCAATCTTACATCGTTTCCGGCCCATCGCGCCAGGCAAGGGCCGCCTTGAGGCCCTGCTCGCGGCGGATCCGGTCGAATTCGGCGCGCTTTGGACCGCCGGCCCCTTCGATGAAAATGTCGATTTCGAGCGCCTGGGCGAGGGCGGTCTTCAGCCCCATCGCTTCGTAACTCCGATTGATGGCGCGTTTCGACAATTGTACCGCCATCGGATCGGCGGCCGCGATGCTCTCGGCAATGGCGAGCGCTTTGGCGAGTTCCTCGCCCGCCGGCGTAACGTGGTTGACGATGCCGAGCGCCAGCGCCCTCTCAGCGCTGAGATGATCGTCGCCGGTAAGCAGGATCTCCTTGGCGGCCTTCGCCCCCGCGACGAAGGGCAGCAGCATCGCCACCGCCCCGGAGCCGAATTTCACCTCGGGCGCGCCGAGCCGCGTGCCCGCCGCGGCGACGGTAATGTCGCAGGCGAGCGCCAATTCGAACGCGCCGCCGATGCAAAAGCCGTGGATGGCGGCGATCGTCGGCTTCGGACAGTCCCAGAACGCCATGATGAAAGCGAAGTCCGCCTCAAGCACACGGCGCCAATCAGCAAGCGTGCGTTGACCGGCCTTGGCGGCGCCGGCTTTGAGATCGAAGCCCGCCGAGAAGGCGCGCCCCTCGCCGCGCACCACGATCGCCAGCACGCTGTCGTCGGCGGACAATTCCGCCATCGCGCGCGTCGTCGCCTCGACCAGCGGGCCGTCGAAGGCGTTGAGCACGCGCGGGCGATTGAACGACAGGATAGCGACGCCGCTGCGTCGTTCGATCATCAGCGTCTGGCTGTCCGACATCCAGTTCTCCTCGAAATGACGTCTCAGGAAAGGCCGAGCCGATCGAGCGCCCGCATCGTGGCGAGCGCCGCCGTAAAGCCGACGCGCTTCAGCGGCGCGAAGGGGATAGATTTCACCGGAGAAATGGGGAGCACCGGCTCATAGGTCTCATCCGTCGTCAGGCGCGCGAGTTCGCCGCCCATCGCCGTTTGCCAGCCGATCCCGCGCCCCTGACATCCGATCGCTGCGAGCACGCCGGGCCGCAGTTCATGCAGCCGCGGCCAGTAATCGGGATGGATCGCCACGCGCCCGCCCCACCGATGCGTGAAGCGGATCCCCCGCAAGGCTGGATAGAGCGCGGACACGGCGCGCGCGAGATGCGCCCAATCGCTTTCGGGACCCGGCTCGCGATAAGGCCCGCGGCCGCCCATCAGCAGGCGCCCCGCCGCGTCAAGCCGCCAATAGCGGATCACTTTGCGCGTATCGGACAGCACCTCGCCGCCCGGCAGGACGGCGCCTCGGAGCGCCGCCGGCAACGGCTCCGTGGCGATCTGCAGCGACGTCGCGGCGACGATCGAGTTGGGCAGCTCCGGGAATACACCGTCGGAATAAGCGTTGGCGCAAAGGAGGACCTTTCTCGCCGCGACCTGCGCGCCCGTCGCCGTCGTCGCCCGCCAACTGGCGCCTTGCCTGTCGAGTGAAACCACTCGCGAACCGCCATGGATGCGCGCGCCCGCCGCGATCGCCGCGCGCGCCAGTTCGCGCGCATAGGACAAGGGCTGAAGTCGGCCGGCGCGGCGATCGACGAAAGCGCCGACATAGCCGTGCGTCCCGATCAGGCGTTCGGCCTCCTGCGCCCCGACATAGGCGACGTCGGCGCCGCGTCTTTGCCATTGCTCGGCGCGCGAGCGCGCGGGGCCGGCGGCCTTCTGCGAATGAACGCCCTGAATCCAGGCGGTGCGGTTGGCCTCGGCCTTGAGGCCGAGCCGCGCGACGAGGTCGAACACGAAATCCGCGGTGGCGCCGGCAAAACGCCATAGCCGTTCGCCCCTCTCGCGACCAAGCGCAGCTTCAATGGCGTCGGGATCATATTTGAGGCCGGGAATGAGCTGCCCGCCATTGCGGCCGGAAGCCCCATAGCCGGGCGCCTCCGCCTCGAGGACGATAGCGTCGCCGCCGGCTTCGGCGATATGCAGCGCCGCCGAAAGGCCGAGATAGCCGGCGCCGACCACCAGCACGTCGGCGCGAGCGCCGCCGCCAAACGGTTCGACCTTTGGCGCGGGAATCGCGGTCTCCTCCCAGAGATTGGCGAGGCGGCTCATGCTCAGTAGCTCGGCGGGGTGATCGCCCAGATCACTTCGGCCTCGTCGGGGCCGGGATTGCGGTAGCGATGCGGCAGCGCGCTCTGGAAGCCGAAACTGTCGCCGGCCTCCAGCGTCACCATGCGGCCGTCGACCCAGAGCTCCAGCCGGCCGCGGAGCACGACGCCCGCTTCCTCGCCGGAATGCGTGTAGGGCTCCTCGCCTGACGATGCGCCGGGCGGAAACCGGCAGGACAGGAGCTCCAGCGCGCCGGTGAGATTGGGACTCAGCAGTTCGTCGACGACGCCGGCGGAATAATCGAGCCGGCGACGGCGCGCGCGCCGCACCACCAGGTCGCGCTCCTCCTCCGGCACGTCATTGGCTTCAAAAAACCAGGAGATCGTGACGCCGAGCGCGCGCGATACCGCATGCAGCGCCTTGATCGACGGCGTCGCGCGATCGCGCTCCAACAGACTGAGATAGCCGATCGACAGGCCGCTCGCCGCGGCAAGCTCAGTCAGCGTGATCGCGCGCGCCTTGCGCAGTCCGCGGATCTCACTCCCGAGCAGGCGCGGCTGACTGGGGTCGGGCGGTTCGGTCGACGCTTCGGCGCGATTGAGAGGCAAGCGGGCGATACGATCCATGGGCGCGACGTTTGCTCGCATTTTTTCTATTGACAAAAATACCGTATCAAAATTTTAATGCAAGCGAAGTCGGCGGGGAATAAAGGAATGGCCGAGCGCTATGACGCCATCATCATTGGGGGCGGCCATAATGGGCTCACCTGCGGCGCCTATCTCGCGCGCGCCGGGCTGAAAACGCTGGTGCTGGAGCGCCGCCACGTGATCGGCGGAGCGGCGGTTACGGAAGAAGTCGTGCCCGGCTTCAAGTTTTCCGTATTCAGCTATCTGATGAGCCTGCTGCACCCCAGAGTGATCGCTGACCTCGAACTGGCGAAATACGGCTATGAGGTGCTTCCGGCGACCGACATGTTCGGTCCGCTGCCGGGGAATAATTACATCGTTTTCGCCGACGACGTCGCCAAAACGCAGGCGTCCTTCGCCCGGTTCTCGACGAAAGACGCGGCGATCTATCCCGAGTTCGACCGCTATCTCATGGATTCGGTCAGGATCATGCGGAAGATCCTGCTCGATACGCCGCCCGATCCGACCTGCCGCGACTGGCGCTCGTTCAAGGAGACGGCGAAGTTCCTGTGGAAATATCGCCGCGTCGGCGGCAAGCTGTTCCGCCTCATCGATCTGATGACGATGAGCGCCGACGATTATCTCTCCGAATGGTTCGAGAGCTCCGAGGTCAAGGCGGTGCTCGCCTATTATTGCGGCATCGGCACTTTTGTCGGGCCAAAGAGCCCGGGCTCCGCCTATGTCGTGATGCACCATCTGATGGGCGAACATGCCGGCGCCGGCGGCTGGGGCTTCATCCGCGGCGGCATGGGCTCGATCACCCAGGCGATCGGCCGGTCAGGGCAGGAGAAGGGCCTCGTCATCAAAACCGATTGCGAGGTCGCCTCGATCGACACGGCGGACGGACGCGCGACCGGCGTGACGCTCGCCGATTCCACGCGCTACGAGGCCGGCATCGTCGCCAGCAATGTTTCGGCCAAGCTGACCTTTCTGAAATTTCTCGACAGGTCGAAGCTGCCGGCCGATTTCGTGCGCGACATCGAAGCCTATCGGACTTTCTCCAGCGCCTTCAAGATCAACATCGCCTGCGAGGCGCTGCCGCGCTACACCGCCTTCGATGCGCAGGCCTGTGGCTTCGCCTATCCGACCTATACCCATATCGGGCCGACGATCGAATATCTCGAAAGGGCCTATGACGACGCCAAATATGGCGACATGTCGCGCCAGCCGTTCGTGACGCCGGTGACGCCGAGCTTCGTGGACAACACGATCGCGCCGCCTGGCAAACATGTCGTCCATCTCTTCGGCGGTCATGCGCCGCATACTTTGAAAGAGGGCGACTGGACGACGCGGAAGGACGAGCTGGTGCGCAACGTCATGCGCGTCGTCGACGAATATGCGCCGGGCTTTTCGAGCGGCATTATCGACATGCAGGTGCTGACGCCGCCCGACATCGAAGCCAAGATCGGCTCGCCGCATGGCCACATCTTCCACGGCGAATTGCAGATCGATCAGCTTTTCTGGGCGCGACCCGCGCCGCATTGGGCCGATTACCGCACGCCGATCAAAGGGCTCTACCAATGCGGCTCGTCCGCCCATCCGGGTGGCGGCGTCGGCGGGGTCGTCGGCCATAATGCCGCGCGCGAGATCTTAAGGGACAATCGCCGGTGAACGCGGCCGGCCGACAGCGGGCGGCGCGCGTCGCGGTCACCGCCTTGCTGCTGGCGCCGGCCATGGCGATCATCGTTTTCGGGTTCGTCGCGCCGCTGATGCGTCTGGCGCTGTTGAGCTTCTCCGCGCCGGCCGGCCCACTCGCAGCCTACCGTGAACTGGCGACCGTCGACGTCTACCGCATAGTGCTGAAAAACACCGTCGTCCTTGCGCTTGTCGTATCCGCGGCGAGCCTCGTCATTGGCTTCGCGCTCGCCTTCATGCTGACCCGGCTCGAAGCGGCCTGGCGCGCCATTGTCTTCGCTTGCGTCGTGCTGCCTTTATGGATCAGCGTGCTGGTGCGCACCTTTTCCTGGATGTTGATCCTGGAGCGCAACGGCCCGCTCAACCGCTTCGTCATGGCGCTTGGCGTCGTCGACCATCCTCTGCCTCTCCTTTTCGCCTTTCCGGGCGTTGCGATCGGCATGGTGCATGTGCTGCTTCCCTATGCCGTCCTGCCGATCTACGCGGCGCTCTTACGAATAGACCCTGCTCTGCTGCGCGCCAGCGACGGGCTCGGCGCTTCGCGCGCCGCCACCTTCTGGCGCGTGCTGCTGCCGCTCTCGGCGCGCGGGCTCGCCACCGCGGCGACGTTCACCTTCCTGCTCTCGCTTGGCTTCTTCGTGACGCCCGCCCTGCTCGGCGGTCCGTCCAATACGACGATCTCGATGCTGATCGATTCCTTCGTCAACGAGCGTCTCGACTGGCCGCTCGCGGCGGCGGCTTCGATGGCGTTGCTCGCGATGGCGCTGGCGACGATCGGCATTGCGGGGCGCTTCGTGCCGGTCAGCGCCTTGTCGGAGGTTGGGTGACGCCCGCCGGCGCCTGGACCAAAGCCCTCGCGGCGCTGCTCGCCGCCGCGATCGTCATACCGGTTCTCGCCGTCGCGCCGCTGGCGTTCAGCGAACAGAGTTTTCTGCAATTGCCGCCGAAGGACTGGTCGCTGCGCTGGTGGAGCGCCTTTTTCGCTGATCCGTCCTGGCCGCGCGCGCTGCTGACCAGCCTTGAAGTCGCGGCGCTCTCTTGCCTCTTGGCGGTGACGGCGGGAACCGCCGCCGCGCTGGGCCTGCCGCGGCTCGGACGGCGCATGCGGACGCTCGCCGCCGGTCTGTTCCTGGGGCCGTTGGTCGCCCCGGTGATCGTGCTGGCGGTCGGGCTTTATGCGCTCGCCCGGTCGGCAGGCCTGGTCGGCAGTACGCTCGGCCTCGTGCTCGCCCATACGATGCTCGCATTGCCCTATGTCGTGTTGAACGTCGGCGTATCGGTCGCGGCGCTTGATCCACGCCTCGCTCAGGCGGCGAGCGGGCTCGGCGCCAGCCCCTGGCGCGCGTTTCGCACGGTGATCTTGCCGGCGATTGTGCCGGGCATGCTGGGCGGCGGCATTTTCGCCTTCGTCACCTCTTTCGACGAAGTGGTGCTCGCGGTCTTTCTCGCCGGCCCCAACGTCAAGACCTTGCCGGTGCGCATCTGGGAGGATGTGCGCGTGGAATATACGCCGGTGGTCGCGGTCGCGGCGACGATCATGATCATCCTGGCCATCATCGGCTCGGCGATGGCGCGGCTTGCGGCGCGGAGGAGGGCGTGAGCGCCGTCGCATTCCGCGGGATCGCCAAGCGCTATGGCGCCCTGGCGGCTCTGCTCCCGCTTGACCTTGAAATTGCCTCGGGCGAGTTCGTCAGTTTCCTCGGACCATCGGGCTCGGGGAAGTCGACGCTGCTCAACATTTGCGCCGGCTTCACGGAACCAACCGCCGGCTCGGTTTTCGTCGCCGGGCGCGACGTCACGGACGCGCCCGCGCGGCGGCGCAATATCGGCATGGTGTTCCAGAACTACGCCTTGTTTCCCCATCTCAACGTATTCGAGAATATCGCCTATGGGCTGCGCGTGCGCAGAATCGCACAAGCCGAACTGGAGCGGCGGGTCGAAGAGGCGCTGCGGACGGTGCGCCTCGAAGGCTTCGGCCGCCGGTCGACACGCAGCCTGTCGGGCGGCCAGCAGCAACGCGTCGCTTTGGCGCGCGCCATGGTGATCGAGCCCGACATCCTGTTGATGGACGAGCCGCTCGGCGCGCTCGACAAGCAATTGCGCAAAGAAGTGCAGATCGAGATTCGACGCATGCACGTCGCCCGTCCGCGCACCACGCTTTATGTCACCCACGACCAGGAAGAGGCGCTCGTCATGTCGGACCGCATCGCCTTGTTGCGCGGCGGCCGTCTGGTGCAGCTCGGCACCGCGCGAGAACTCTACAGCCGGCCCGTCGACGCCTTCGTCGCGCGCTTTCTCGGCGAATCGAACCTGATCGCCGGCCGCGTGGCGGCGCTGGGAGACGGCGGCGCGGCGCTCGGCGCCGACGGCCTCGCCGCGCCGATCGAGGGATTTGCGGCGCAAGGATTGCGGGTCGGGGAGGCCGCCTGCGCGCTGATCCGCCCGGAGCATGTCCGGCTGGTTTCTGGCGGGCAGCCGGCGCGCATCGTCGAGCGTATATTCCTCGGGGAGATCGCGGCGCTGAGGCTGGCCCTGCCGGGCGGCGTCGAACTGTGGTCGCGGCTCTTCAGCTCGGACGCGCCGGCTGGCGATGAAGTCGAGATCGGCTGGGACCGGGAGCGCGTCTCGATCCTGCCGGAAACGTCGTAAGGGAGGAAAATATCATGCTGACGAGACGACATCTGCTCGCCGCCGGAGCCGCCGGGGCGATGACAAGCTTGATCGGCCGAGCTGAGGCCGATCCAACCAAGCTCACCTTCTGCTCATGGGGCGGCGCGCTCACCGATCTTGAAAAATCGGCGCTGCTCGAACCCTTCGGCAAGATCAAGGGCTTTGAAGTGGTGGCGGCCTCGCCCACCAATTACGCCAAGCTGAAGGCGATGGTGGAGGCGGGACAGCCTGAATGGGATCTCGTCGATGTCGGCGGCCGCTTCATCTGGCAGGGCGCCGATCTGCTCGAGACGCTCGACATGTCGCTGATCCCCAACGCCAAGGCGCTCGACGCCTCCTGGGTGGCGCCGAAGGGCGTCTTCACCTCCACCGGCGCCACCGTCGTCGCCTGGAACACCAAGGCGTTCCCGGACGGCAAAGGGCCGAACTCCTGGAAGGACTTCTGGGACGTCAAGAATTTCCCCGGCCCGCGCGGCCTCTACAAACCTTTCTACTACAATTACGAGGCCGCTTTGCTGGCGGCGGGCGTGGCGCGCGCCGACATCTATCCCGTCACCGACGACAAGGTGAAACAGGCGATGGACAAGATTCGCGAATTGAAGCCGAACGTGAAGGTGTGGTGGACTGCCGGCGCGCAACCGCCGCAGCTTCTCTCGACCGGTGAACTCGCGATGTCGTCGGCGTGGTCCGGACGGGTGCTCGCCCTCATCAAGGAGAACGCGCCCGTCGCGATGACTTACGAGGACGGCATCGCCTGGGGCAACGCCTGGGTCATCCCGAAAGGCGCGCCTAACGCCAAGCTGGTGATGGAGGCGATCAACTACGCGATCTCGCCGGAAGCGCAGGCGCGCCTGCTCGATCTGGGCACGTACGGACCGGTGCTCAGCGAGGCGGCGGCGAAAGGAACGGCGGAACAACGCAAGCTCCTGGTCACCGCGCCGGAGAACATCAAGAACATGCTGATCCTCAATGAGGAGCAGGCGGCTTCGTATTCGGCGAAATACGAAAACGACTGGAACCGGATGCAACTCGAGTGAACGACGCCGATAAAACGCCTTTGATCAACGGGGAGCGCCTCACGCCGCTCCTCGCCCCGCGCAGCATTGCTTTCGTCGGGGCGAGCGCACGGCCGAATACGCCGGGCCATGATATGATGCGGATGATCCGTCGCGGCGGCTTCGGCGGAATCGTTCATGCCGTCAACCGGAACAATCCCGAGATCGAAGGCTATCCTTGCGTCGCTTCGCTCGCCGATCTCCCGGCGCCGCCTGATCTCGCGGTGCTGTCGGTGCGGAACGAGCGGCTCGAGGGAGCGCTTGCCGCGGCGCTCGCCGCCGGCGCGCGGGCGGCTGTCATTTTCGCTTCGGGCTTTATCGTGGATGACGATGATCCGCCGCTGGCTCGGCGCCTCGCGCGGATGGCGCGAGCGGCCGGTGTTCCCATCTGCGGCCCGAATTGCATGGGCTTTTACAACGATCTCGACCACGTCTGGGTCTGCGGCTTTCCAAGCCCGCGTCAACCGGCGCCGGGTTCTATCGCCTTCATCGCGCATTCCGGCAGCGTGTTCGGCGCGCTCGCCCATAATGATCCGCGCCTGCGCTTCGCGCTCGCCGTGTCGCCCGGCGGCGAGGCGACGGCGACAATCGCCGATTACATCGCCTATGCGGTCGAACGGCCGGAAGTGAGGGTGATCGGCCTGTTCATTGAGACGGCGCGCGACCCGCAGGGCTTTGCGCGCGCGCTCGAACGCGCGGCCGAGCGCGCAATTCCCGTCGTCGCCCTCAAGGTTGGCCGCACCGAGGCGGCCGCGGCGGGCGCGCTCACCCATACCGGCGCCCTGGCCGGCAGCGACCTTGCCTATTCCGCGCTCTTCGATCGCTACGGGGTGATCCGCGTCGAGACGCTCGACGAACTCGCCGCGACGATGCTGCTGCTATCGACCGAACGCCGCGCCGCGCGCGGCGGCCTGGTCGCCATCGGCGATTCCGGCGGCGAGCGCGAATTGATGATCGATCTCGCCGAGCGCGCCAACATTCCCTTCGCCGCGATCTCGCAGGAGACGAGGGCCGCGATCGCCGCGCGGCTGGACCCGGGCTTGGAGGCCGCCAATCCGCTCGACGCCTGGGGCACGGGCGCGGATTTCGTCGCCCATTTCACCCATTGCCTCGGCGATCTCCTCGCCGATCCGCAAGCTGCGCTTGGCCTGTTCAACGCCGATATCCGCGATGGCTATTATCTGCATCGCGGCTTCGCCGACGCTGCGCTCGCCGCCGCGCGCACATCGGACAAGCTCGTCGCCGTCGCGACCAATTACACGCAAGTTCGCCACGACGCGCTGGCGCTCGAACTGACGCTTGCGGGCGTGCCGGTGCTAGATGGCACGGCGAACGCATTGGCGGCGATCGCGGGCGCCTTCGCCTGGCGCGACTTTCAGGCGCGGCCCGCCGATCCGCCGCCTTCACCCCCGGCTGAGCGCGCCGACGATCGCGAATGCCTCCGGGCGCGCCTGCGGACGCAGGCCGGCGCGCTCGATGAGGCCGCCAGCCTGTCACTGCTCGAAGCCTGGGGCGCGCCGGTCATTCCGCATATTGTCGTCGCCAGTTTCGATGAGGCGCGCGAGGCGGCTTTGAGGCTCGGCTATCCCGTCGCCTGCAAGACGGCCGAGCCGGGCGTGCTGCACAAATCCGATGTCGGCGGCGTCAAGCTTGGCCTCGCTGACGAACAGGCTTTGCGCGATGCATGTTCCGATCTATCGGCGCGGCTGGGCCCGCGCGCGCTCATCGCGCCAATGGCGCGGCGCGGCGTCGAACTGTCGCTCGGTATGATCCGCGATCCGCAATTCGGCGCCATCGTGACAATCAGCGCCGGCGGCGTGCTGGTCGAACTCATCGACGATCGGCGCGCCGCGCTGGCGCCGTTCGGGCCGGCGACGGCGCGGCGGCTGCTGGACGGCCTCAAACTCAGGCGCCTGCTCGATGGCTACCGTGGCGGCCGGCCAGTGGACATGACGCGCCTCGCCGAAATCGTCGCGCTGTTCTCGGTGCTGACGGCGGAACTCGTCGATCTCGTTGCCGAGATCGACATCAACCCGCTTATCGCGGGCGACGACATTTTCGCCCTCGACGCGCTCATCATCGCCAGACCGGAGACCGCCTGATGGATCTTGCCCTGCCCGCCGAAGCGCTGGTCTGGCAGCGTCGCGCCAAGGCTTTCGCGGAGGAGCATCTGTTTCCGCACGAGGTTGCGCTTGAAATGAATGGTTCGCTGCCGGCGGCGACGCTCGATCGGCTGCGTCGCGCGGTCAGGGAACATGGCCTCAATGGCGTCAACCATGCGAAAGATGTCGGCGGCCAGGGCTGCTCGCAGCTTGAACAGACGCTCATCGCTGAGCAGCTTGGCAAGGCGACAGGCGCGCTATGGGCGATCGTGCCCCATCCGGCGGTCGCGCTGAAGCACGGGACGCCGGAGCAGATCGAGGCTTATCTCAGGCCGAGCTGCCAGATGGAGCGTCGCGCCTGCGTCGCTGTCACCGAACCCGGCGCCGGCTCCGATCCGCGCATGGTGCGCACGCGCGCCGATGCGCGCGACGGACGATTCATCCTCAATGGCGAGAAATGGTTCGTGACGTCAGGCGATGTCGCCGATTATCTGATCGTCCACGCCAATGTCGATGGCGACCTGGATAGGCCGACGTTGTTTCTCGTCGACAAGGCGCTGCCCGGCGTGCGCATCGCGCGCGAGCCGAAGTTCACGCATACTTATGTGTTCGGCCACCCCGAATTCATCTTCGAAGACGTCGAGGTGGCCGAGAACCGCGTTCTCGGCGCGATCGGCGGCGGCCTTGAACTGACGAAGGATTGGTTCGTCGAGGCCCGGCTGCAGATCGCAGCCAATACGCTGGGCGCCGCGATACGCGCCTTCGAACTCGCCAATGCCTGGGCCAATGAGCGGCGCCAGTTCGGCCGCGCCATCCGCGAGTTCCAGGCGATCGAATTCATGCTCGCCGACATGGCGGTCGAGATCATGGCGACCAAGAGCCTTGTCTACCGGGTCTCCTGGGAGATCGACAGCGGCGTCGACCGCAAGCTCGTCCATGCCAGGGCGAGCGCCCTGAAGCTCCAGGCCTCCGAGATGGCCGGCCGCGTGCTCGACAAGGCCGTGCAGATTTTCGGCGGGCGCGGCTATATGCGTGAGAATGCCGTGGAGCGATTGAACCGCGAAGTGCGCGTCGATCGGATTTGGGAGGGAACGTCGGAAATCCAGAGGGCGATCATCGGCGGCCAATTGCGCAAGCGCGGGACGGGCGTGTTTACGGATTGGCTTTAAGAGCGAGATAATCGATGATCGCGGCGCTAGGCCGCCATTGCGAGGGAGCGAAGCGACGAAGCAATTCGGACTGAGCCCTGTTAGCCTCGTCTGGATTGCTTCGTCGCTTCGCTCCCTCGCAATGACGATCTGCGAACTCTGCACTTTGTGGGCGTGGGCGAGACAGGAGACGTCTTTGGTTTGGTCGATCGATTCGGAGACGGGCGTGCTCAAAGATGTGCTGCTCTGCCCGCCCGATCATTATCAATGGATCGAAACCAATGCGATCGCGGTGGAGACGCTCGGCTCCGGCCGGCAGATCGACACGCAGAGGCTGCACAGCCAGTTTCGCCAGCTCGAAGAGGCGTTCGATCAGGCCGGCGTCCAGCGTCATTACATCGCGCCCGAGCCCCATCTGCCCTATCAGGTCTATACCCGCGATTCGAGCCAGACGACGCCCTGGGGTCCGGCGCTGACGCAACTCGCCCTCCCCGCCAGACGCGGCGAAGCTGCTTCGATCCTGCGGTTTCACGGGCCCAAAGACGGCTTCTGGCGCTATTGCAGCCGCGGCTCGATCGAAGGCGGCGACATCCACATCATCCGGCCCGGCTTGCTGCTCGTCGGCTGGTCAGGCGTGCGCACCACCAAAGAAGGCGCGACGCAATTTGCCGGCTGGTTCGAGGAGGCGGACTGGGAAGTGCGGCTTGAATCCTTCCCGGAACATTTCCTTCATCTCGATGTTCTGTTCTGCATGGCGTGCGATGGCCTCGCCGTCGCCTGCATCGAAGCGCTCGGCGATGACTTCGCCGCCTGGCTCAAGGGGCGCGGCATCCGGGTGATCGAAGCGAGCTATCGCGAGGTGATGGCGATGAGTTGCAATCTTCTCGCGCTCGGCGGCGACCGCGTGATTTCGCCGCGTCACAGCGCGCGCATCAACGCGGCGCTGCGGGCCGAGGGTGTCAAAGTCTACGATCCCGAACTCGATCTCTTCGCCGCGGGCGGCGGCAGCGTGCATTGCATGACCATGCCGCTCAGGCGCGGGCCCGTCTGACGCCGACTGAGCGGCGTCGCAAAGCAGCCTTTACGCCGCGACGCGCCGCAGCGCCTGCGCCATGCAATGAATGCCGCCGCCGGTCTTCGAAATCTCGCCCGTGTCGACCTCGGCGACCTCGAAGCCGCGCGCCCGCAACTGGCCGATCAGCGTCCGGCTTGACGATGGCGCGATCACGCGGTCGCGGCCGAGCGACATGAAATTGCAGCCGAGCGCCATCGTGTCCTGGAAAGGCACGTCGATGATCTCATGGCGCTTGCTCTTCAGCCAGTCGACGATGCGGGGATCGGTGCAGGCGAGGCAAACCGCCGTCAGCTTCGGGGCGATCGGCACGATCATCAGGTCGATGTGCACGTAATATTCGTCGATGAAGGCGATGCGCGTTTCCCAGCCTTCCCGTCTGAACCAATCCTCGACCTGCCGGGCGCCTTCTTCCTGCGTGCGCGCGCCGCCGCAACCGATCAACACGCAGCCTTCCTCGATCACGTTGAGATCGCCGCCCTCGAACGCGCCCGCCGTGACCATGTCGTAGATGGGGATGCCGAGACGCTGATAGGTGCGGATGGCGGCGTAATTCTCGCCCCGGCGCCACCAATCGGCCATTGCCGTGATGATCGCGCCGTAAGGCGTCATCACGCTGGAATCGCGGGAATAGACCTGCATCGGCAATTCCGGCTCGGGCTCGTGCCAATGGACGGCGACACCAAAATGCCGATAGGCGGCGACGAGATCCTTATGTTGCGCCTGCGCGAGCTGGACGTTGCAGGGCGCGTCGCGCAAATGCTTGCGCGAGAGCGAGCTCGTCGCGAGGTGCCTCAGATGGTCGGGCGAGCCGAGCAGAACGTCGGTCAGGACATCGGTTTCATTGCGGAATCCCCAATTCGCTACGGGGGTCGTGCCGCCGCGGGGATCGCGGCGGCGTAGCGCGAAAGGTTCGGGAGAAACGCGTTCGTGACGGGTCATGACCGCTTCGCTTGGCTTGAAGGACGGGTCTTTGCAGCATAAGAGGTGAACCGGCGCTGCGAGAAGCGATGGTTTTTCGTAGATCTGGCAAATTTTTTTCACGCCAGGAGAGAGTTTTTGCGCGTTCCCTCGACCCAGGCGCTGCGGGCGCTCGAAGCCTTCGCCCGCTACGGAAGCGTCTGGCGCGCCGCTGAAGAGCTCCATCTCACCCGCAGCGCCGTCAGCCATCAACTGCGCTTCCTCGAACAGGATCTCGGTTTCGATCTCCTCAAGCGCGCGGGAAAAGGCGTGTCGCTGACGCCGCAAGGCCAGCGCTACGCCGCCGATGTGCGCAAGGCGCTGACATTGCTAGGCGACGCTGCCGTTCAATATGGCGACAAAGGCATCAGGGGCTCGTTGACCATCAGTTGCACACCCGGCTTCGCCTCGCTCTGGCTTTGCACCCATGTCGCCGAATTCACACAGCTTTACCCCGATGTCACGTTGCGGGTGGTGACGCCCCTGCGGCTCGATGACGTCTCCAACCCGGAAGTCGACGCCTTCATCGCTTACGGCAATGGCGCCTGGCCAAAACGCGCGGTGGAATTATTGAGCGAAGTGGAATTCACGCCGCTATGCAGCCCGGTGCTGCTCAATCGCATTGGCGGCCTTAGCGAACCTTCGGACGTGTTCCGGACGGTGTTGTTGCATCTCGACGACGACGACGACTGGCTGCGCTGGTTCGACGCCGCGGGTACAGTTCCGCCCAATCTCGGCCAGGGCGTTTTCTTTTCGGATATGAATCTCGTGCTCGCCGCCGCCAGCGCCGCCCAAGGCATCGCCATGGGCGATGAATTGACATGCCGGCAGGCGCTCGACACCGGCCGGCTGGTGCGGCCGTTCGATCTCGCCATCCGTTCGAGCCGCGCCTATTATCTGGTGATGGAGCCGCATCGCGTCGCCAATCCGGCGACGCTCGCTTTTTCCGACTGGCTAAAATCTAGGCTCGTGCAAACCGCGATTGTGCTGCGCCCTGCATGATCGCTCGGCAGGCCCAGTGCAAAAGCTGAGCAATGCAGTGAATGATATTTGCTCCAACCTGCATGATTCTTCGTTTGTCGTGAGCATTGTTACTCGCTAACTTGGCCGAACGGGCACGGAGAGCGAATGGCGTGAGCACCCAAGCGGTCGGCCTTCAGGCGATCGGCATCGGCAAGTCTTTCGGCGCTTTCGAGGCGTTGAAGAACCTGTCGCTTGACGTCGCCCCCGGCGAGTTTCTGACCCTGCTTGGCCCATCAGGCTCCGGCAAGACGACGTTTCTGATGATCCTCGCCGGCTTCGAACAGGCGACGCGCGGACGCCTGATGAGCGAAGGCGTCGACATTACCGCCAAAAGCGCGGAAGCGCGCTCCTTCGGCATGGTGTTCCAGGGCTATGCCCTGTTTCCGCATATGACGGTGGAGCAAAACATCGCCTTTCCGCTTCGGGTGAGGAAGGCGCCGCGCGAAATCATCGGCCGGCGCGTCGCCGAAATGATCCGGCGCGTCGGCCTCGGCGGACAGGAGCAGAAGCTGCCGGCGAAATTGTCGGGCGGCCAGCAGCAGCGCGTCGCGCTGGCGCGGGCGCTGATCTTCGAACCCTCCGTACTTCTGCTCGACGAACCCTTTTCGGCGCTCGACAAACATTTGCGCGGCCGGATGCAGGATGAGGTGAAGCGCCTGCATCAGGAGTTCGGCACGACTTTTATCTTCGTCACGCACGACCAGAGCGAAGCCTTGTCGCTGTCCTCGCGGATCGCGATTTTCAATCACGGCGAGTTGCTGCAGGTGGCGGCGCCGCAGGACGTCTATGAGCGCCCGGCCAACCGTTTCGTCGCCGAATTTCTTGGCGAGATCAATCTTCTGCCGATCGAGAACATCGGCCATTGCGGCGTCGGCACCAGCGGTTCGTTCGAGGGCGCGCGCCTCAAAGGGCCGCATCAGGAACCCGTCGGCAGTTCGGGGACGCTGGCGATCCGCCCTGAACATATGTCGCTGGCCGGCTGCTGTCCTGATGACGCCAATGGCGTGCTCGCCTCGGTCACCGCGACGACTTATCTGGGTTCGGCGGTGCGGCTCGGCCTCGCCACCCAGGGCGGCGCGCGCATCATCGTGACGGCGTCGCCCGACGTTGTGGCGAAAGCGCTCGTCAACGGCCCCGATCTCTGGGTCACCTGGCCAACCGACAAAGGCTTCCTTCTACCTAAAGGAAGCTGATCCATCTTTCACTTGAGGGAGCGTGACGATGAACGAAGCATTTCAGAAAGACTGTCTCGAAATCCTTGCCGGCAAAGTCGAGCGCGGCGAGATAAGCCGCCGCCGCTTCACGCAATTGGCGGCGATGCTGCTCGCCGGCGCGCCCTTGGCGTTGCGGGCGGGCGCCGCCAGCGCCGCTGATCAGCAGCTTGTCCTGGTCAATTGGGGCGGCGATGCGCTGAAAGCCTATGATCAGGCCTATGGCCAGTCGTTCCTCAAGGAGACCGGCATCACCGTCAAGGAGGACGGCACCGGACCGACCGAAGGCGCGATCACCGCGCAGTTCAAGAGCGGCAAACCGACCTGGGATCTCGTCGACGCCGATCCGTTCTCCGCGATCTCGCTCGGCAAGCAGGGGATGATCGAGCCGGTGGATTACAAGTTGGTCGATAAATCCAAGATGCGGTCGGGATTCGGTTGGGACTATGCCGCTTCGACCTATTTCTTCTCCTATGTGATCGCTTATGACGCCAAGAAATTCGGCGCCAATCCGCCCACGGGCATGGCCGACTTTTTCGACGTCAAGAAGTTTCCAGGCAAGCGCTCGATGTACAAATGGGGCGTCGGCATGTGGGAGGCGGCGCTGCTCGCCGACGGCGTCGCGCCGGACAAACTCTATCCGCTCGACCTGAAGCGGGCGCATGACAAGATCGCCGCCTTCAAGGACAATGTCGTCTCCTATTGGGGCGGCGGCGCGGCGAGCCAGCAGGTGATGCTTAGCGGCGACGCCTCGATGGCGATCATCTGGTCGACGCGCGCTTCGCTGCTCGACAAGGATTCGGCGGGCCAGGTCAAGTTCATCTGGGACCAGGGACTGATCTCGCCGGGCGCCCTGGCGGTGATCAAGAACAATCCGGGCGGCAAGGACGCCGCGATGAAATTCATCGCCAGCACCTCCGACCCGCAAAAGCAGCTGGTGATGTTCGACATGCTGGGGCAGGGCCCCGCCAATCCCGCCACCGATGCGCTGATCCCGGCCGACAAGAAGAAATACAATCCCGTCGACCCCGCCAATATGAAGGCGCAGATCGCGCTCGACATGCCCTGGTACGCCGATAATTACGGCGCGGCGCTCGACGCCTTCACCAAGATCATCTCGGCATGACGACACAACGCCTGGCCGCGGCGACGACGCCCTCCTCCCTGACGGGAGAAGGGTCGTCGCAGGCGGCCGGGCTGGTGTCGGATGGACGAGCCGAACCCGGCGGGCGCATGACAGGGCGCGGCGCCTCGAAATGGGTCGGCTTGTGCTTCATCGCGCCTTTGATCGCGTTCCTGGCGTTGGTCTATGTCATTCCGCTGGCCGGCGTCGCCGAATGGAGCGTGACGCTGCCCAAGCCGGGCGTCGGACAATATGAACGGCTGGCGAGCGATCCGCTCGTGCTGTCAGTGTTCCTGCGCACTTTCCGTATTTGCGCCATCGTTACGGCGACCTCGGTCGCGGCCGCTTACGCCATCGCCTATGTCTGGGTGCGCGGAACGCGGATGCAGAGGCGGCTGACCGAACTTTGTATCCTCATTCCGTTCCTGATCTCGATTCTGACGCGCGCTTTCGGCTGGCTGGCGCTGCTTTCCAACCGCGGCCTGGTCAATAGCTGGCTGCAGGCCTCCGGCTTGATCGATAGCCCCCTGCAGCTCACCTATAATGAATTCAGCGTCATCCTCGGCATGACGCATGTGCTCATTCCCTTCGCTGCTTTTCCGCTGGCCTCTGCGATGCGTGCGGTGGACGAACGGGTATTGCTCGCCGCGCGCGGTCTCGGCGCCTCGAGGCTGCGTATCTTCTGGTCGGTGTTCCTGCCGATGACGGCCTCGGGCGTGATCGGCGCGGCGCTGATCGTCTTCGTCTTCACGCTCGGCTTCTTCGTGACGCCGGCGATTCTCGGCGGCGGCCGCAGCATCATGGCGGCGGAGCTCGTCTATCTCCGGATGTTCCAGAGCCCGGACTGGGGGCTCGGCGCAGCGGTCAGCGTTACGCTCGTCGTGATCGTCGGCCTGCTGATGGCGGCGCTGTTTCGTCTGGCCCGCCCCGCCCTGCTCGGAGGCGCGCGATGATCCAGCGCCCGAGCCCCATCGCGCTGGCGCTTGCCGCTCTGGTGGCCGCTTTCCTGCTGGCGCCGCTGCTGGCGGTAATACCGATCTCGCTGACGCCGGCGCGGTTCCTGACGATGCCGAACGGCGAATTGTCGTTGATCCATTATCGCGAGCTGATCGACAATCCGGACTGGGCGCGGAGCATTCTGCTCAGCTTGCGCATCGGCCTCGTCAGCAGCGTGATTGCGACGGCGCTGGCGCTCGCCTTCGCGCTCGGCGTCTGGATGTTCCAGCCCCCCTTCGCGGCGCTGCTGGTCGGCTTCGTCATGCTGCCGATGATCGTGCCGCCGGTCGTCTCGGCGATGATCCTGTATTTCTTTCTCACCAGCCTGTCGCAGGTGAGCGAAGCGGTCGGCTACGACACCTGGCTTGGGGTGACGCTCGCCCATGTCGTGATGATCGTTCCTTGCGCGACCCTGCTGATCCTGGTCGCGCTGGCGCAGGTCGATCGCCGCATCGACCTGGCGGCGCGCGGGCTCGGCGCGAGCCCGCTTCAGCGCGTCGTCACGATCATTTTGCCGAACATACGCTTCGGCGTGCTGACCGCCGCCCTGATGGCCTTCATCCTCTCCTGGGAGGAGATCGGCGTCACGTTGTTCGTGACCAGCGTCAACGCCATCACTTTGCCCCGCCTGATCTGGATGGGCGTGCACGACAATATCGATCCGGCGATCGCCGCCATTTCAGTGGTCCTGATCGTCATCACCACCCTCGCGCTGGTCGGCCGCATGCTGGTCCAGCGCGACGAACCTGCCTGAACGAAGAGACGGACGATGGATGAGGTTTTTGGACGCCGGGACATGATCGCGCCGGCAACATTAAAAGCGCTCAGCGTCAAATCGGACTGGCGCGGGTCGCTCCAGGTCGGCGCCCGCCTCGGCGCGCTTTTGCTCTCTGGCGCGGCGCTCAGCCTGAGCTGGGGCGGCTGGCTGGCGGTCCCGGTTTTCATCACGCACGGGATTTTGATCAACTTCCTCTATGCCGGCCAGCATGAACTCAGCCATTCCACCGTGTTCAAGACGAAGCGGCTCAATGAGATTTTCGGGCGGCTGTTCGGCTTCGTGCTGATCTATCCCCGCGATTTCGACCAGATCCAGCATTTCGCCCATCACCGCTACACCCAGGATTGGGAGGGCGATGGCGAGCTCGCGCGGGAGCGCTATACCCTAACTTCCTATCTGCTGTGGGTGCTCGGGCCGACCTACTGGTATACGCGCGCGCGCCGCGTGATCCGCTTCTCGTTTGGAATCGTCAGCGAGCCCTACATTCCCGAGGACCGCAAGGCCGACGTGATCGGCGAGGCGCGCTGGCATCTGGCCGGTTATGCGCTGATCGCGCTTGTATCGCTGGCGACGGGGAGCTGGGCGGCGGTGCACTTATGGCTGGCGCCGATGCTGGCGCTGAAGCCGGTGCATCAATTGCAGAACACCATCGAACATCTCGGCCTGCCGCATGTCGACGCCATTACCGAGAACACCCGCACCACCCGCACCAACGTGCTGATGCGCTGGCTGGCCTGGAACATGCAATATCACACCGCCCACCACGCCTTTCCGGGCGTGCCCTGCTATGCCTTGCCCAAACTGCACAACGAAATATTCGTCGAGAAGGGCCGAAAGCCGCCGACCATGTCCTATCTCGCCTTTCAGTGGGCGGTGCTGCGCGCCTTCTGGAACGGGCGCACCGAAGCCGATTATGCGGACGATGCGATCTGGATCAGCGACGACACCGATCTGGAACCCGTGGCGCCGCGCGCGCGCCCGGCCAAGCAGGCCTGACGATGGCCTTGCTTGTCTATCAATCTCTGTGGGCCACCGAACTTCGTCGTCCTGGAGCGCCGGAACGGCCGGTCGCCGAGCGGTTCGACCGCGTGCGCGAGGCGGGATTTGACGGGATGGCGGTGGATCTCGGCGCGATGGACATCGTCGCCGCGCGCGCGCTCACTCCCGAATTCGCGCGTACCGGCCTCGGCGGCCTGCTGACGGCCTTCCCGCGCAGCATCGAGGAATTGCGGTCCGCCCTCCATCTCGCCAAAGATATTGGTTCGCCCTTCGTGATCGTCGTCGGCCAGGTGATGCCGCTGGCGGTCGCCGATATGATCGACGCAATCAGGGCCTGGATGAGGATAGCGAGCGAGGAAGGCGTCCCCGTTCAGTTCGAAACGCATCGCAATTGCATCACCAACGATCTCTTCTCGACCCTGCTGATGCTCGAGGCGATCCCGGAAATGCGCCTCAGCGCGGACCTCTCGCATTATGTGGTCGATCGCGAAATGATGCAGCCGATCAGCGCGGATTATCAGGCCTATGTCGGCCGCGTGCTCGAACGCTCGGATTCTTTTCAAGGAAGGGTGGCGAACCGCTGCCAGGTGCAATTGCCGCTGCATTTCCCGCAGCATCGCATCTGGATCGACACATTCCTCGACTGGTGGCGCCGGGGATTCGCCATGTGGCGGGAACGCGCCGCGCCGGGGCAGGATTGCATTTTCCTGTGCGAGCTTGGGCCGCGCGACTATGCGATCACCGGCGCCGACAACGAGGAATTGTCGGATCGCTGGGGCGAGGCGCTTCTCTTGAAGGAATGGGCGAAAGGTTGCTGGGCCGATGCCGGTGCGCGCCGCGGCGCCGCGGCGTGACGCCGCGTTCTCGTCCTGGAACGTCAGCGCGAAGCGCGAACGAGGAGGTTTCGATGTCTGTCGCCGATCCGCCGCCTGAGCGCCGCTCCGCTGAATGGGAGCAGCGGGTCGAACTCGCGGCCTGCTACCGCCTGCTGGCGCATTACAAGATGACCGACCTCATCTATACCCATGCGACGGCGCGCGTGCCGGGCGAGCCCGGTCATTTCCTCATCAACCCTTACGGCTATCGATGGGAGGAGATTACCGCCTCCTCGCTGGTCAAGATCGACGTCGACGGCAATAAGATCGATGACAGCCCGCATCGCGTGAATCCGGCGGGCTTCACCATCCATAGCGCCGTCCATATGGCCAGGCACGACGCGGCCTGCGTCATCCATACCCATACGCGCGCGGGACTGGCGGTGTCGGCGGTCAAAGACGGCCTGCTGCCGATCAGTCAGATCGCGCTGCAATTCTACGGCCGCCTCGGGATTCACGAATATGAGGGCATCGCGCTCGACCTCGACGAGCGCCAGCGCATCATCAGGGATTTGGCGGGGTACTGCGGCGTGATTCTGCGCAATCACGGGCTGTTGACGGTCGGGCGGTCGGTGGCGGAGGCTTTCAGCCTGATGTTCTATCTGAATATGGCCTGCGAGGTGCAGGTCTCGACTTTGTCGATGGGCGCCGAACTCGTCATTCCGCCTCGGGAAGTTTGCGAGCGGGTCGGCAAGCAATATGATCAAATGGCCTTCGACGACGGCGATCTCCAACTCGAATGGGCGGCGCATCTGCGTAACCTCGACGCGCTCGACCCTTCCTATCGGACGTGATTTCTTTTCTAAGGCTTGCAGTCCACCGCGACGGAGTGCGCGACCATGACGCCAACGACCAAAGCCGAATTCGACTGGACGCTGCCTTCACGGGATTATCGCGATCCCGCGCTGTTCGAGCGGGAGCGGCAGGAGATATTCGCCAGAAACTGGATGCTGTTTTCCTGGTCGGCGCGCCTGCGCGAGCCCGGCGACTATGTGACGGGAACCGTCGCCGGCTATCCGGTTTTCGCAATGCGCGACGATGCCGGGAGGCTGCGCGCCTTTCACAACGTCTGCCGCCACCGCGGCGCGCAGCTCTTAGGCGAAGCGAGCGGCCGCTGCGGCAAGCTTCTCGTCTGCCCCTATCATAGCTGGAGCTATACGCGCGAGGGTCGCTTGAACAAGGCGGTCGATTTCGGCTCCGACGCGGTCTTCGATCCGGACGCCTGGGGACTCCACGCGATCGACGCCGAGGAATGGCGCGGCCTCGTATTCCTCAGGCTGAAGCGGGAAGGCCCCGGCCTCATCGAATGGCTCGGTCCGATCCATGACATGGCGGCCGATTATCCGCTCGAACAACAGCATTATTTCCTGTCGAAGGATCGCGATTGTGCGGTCGACTGGAAGACCTATGGCGAGAATTATCTCGAATGCTATCATTGCCGCACCATGCATCCGGGCCTGTGCGCCGCGATGGATATCGAGAATTACCGGATCGACACCTACAGCCACGAGAAATTCTTCCACCTGCATGCGCCCAGGCGCGAGGGCGGTCTGACGCGCGGTCTCTATTTCTACCGCTTTCCCTGTCTGATGCTGAACCTCTACGATTGGGGCAGTTCGATCGCCACGATCGAGCCGCTGGGTCCCGGCCGCATCCGCCACATCAACTGGTATTTCTTCACCGATGTCTCGCCTGAAAAAGCCGAGGAGAACCGGAAATCCGCCGAATGGTCGGCGCAGATCGTCACCGAGGATCTCGACATCATCACCGGCGTGCAGCGCAATCTGAACGCCGGAATCTATGAACGCGGGCCGTTGTCGCCGAAATATGAAGCGGCGGTGAAAGGCTTTCAGGACATGGTGCGCGACGAACTCACCCCTTGCGGCCCGCGCCACAGCGTCGCGGCGGAATGAGGGCGGCGACGTCGTCACAGCTGTGCAGGTTCACTAATTCGTTGATCGGGCCTCCAATATGGGAGGAGGTGCGGGATAGGAGACAAAAGCTTCAACAGCATTCGTCCGGGCCGGTTCTCAGGGAGAAGGCGCCGGCCGCGCCAGCGCGAGAACAACGACAACTGAAACGGTCGAGTGTGATCCATCGTTTCGCATGGCGGAGCGTGTTTCACCGCTGAGACCTTTGTCAATGACGACCGCGAAAGCGGTCGCCGCCTTCGGCGGTGGCCTGAAA
>DATBZF010000068.1:0-12355 GCA_036513315.1 Roseiarcus sp. | reverse complement strand
CGCGTGGGTGTGGCGGTCCAGCACTTCTTCGACTTCGCAGTCGATGCAGGCGAGCGCGTCACGCAGAAGCGGAGCGCCGGTGACGAGCGACATCCAGTTGGACCCTTCGAAGCGCGCGGCGCCCTTGACGCCGCTGCGTCCCGCGAAACGATCGGCGAGACTCTCATGCCCGCCGCCCAGAATATTCACGCCAAACGTCTTGTTGATCCGCAGCGAAGCCAGCGTCGCCGACGCCTTGGTAATGCACACGAGCAGCGAAGGCGGATCGAGCGAAAGCGAACACAGCGACGTGGCGGTGCAGCCCGTTCGCGCCAAGCCCTGGCCGGTGGTGACGAGAGTGACGCCATTGGCGAATTCGCGCATGGCGAGGCGAAAGGCGGCGCCCCCGCGTTCGGACGTCGCGCCGCTCATCCGTTCGGTTCGCGCATCGAAAGTGGAGCTTTCCAAATAGGCCATTCGCCGCTGTCCTTCTATCCGCCCCACCGGGCCGCGGCAATCGGCGCATTCTCGATGCGCGCCGCCTTGCGCTCGGCGACAATGTCGAGCCAATTGCGATAAAGCTGGATCGCCGACTGACGCCAGGGCGCGTTGCCGGGGCCGAACGCGCCGGCGTCGGGGAAGGTCGTCATCAGTTCGGCGCGCCGTTCGAGCCGTGCGCGTTCGGCGAACACCGCCAGCGCGCGCTCGACCTGCTCGGGAAAATAATCGACGGGAATGGCCGGCAGCGCCTCCTGCTCGCGCCGCAAAAAGCGATTCATGTCGCGGCGATATTCGCGCGCCAGCGAATCATCTTCATATTCGGGATGGCCTTGCAGGAAAACAAACAGGCTTTGCTGTTGCTTGACGAAAATGTCGACGCCGATCTCGGCATCGGCGGTGAGCGCCTGATAGCCCTTGCGGGTCAGTTCCTCCACGGGCAATCCATTGCGGCGCGAATGCGGCGTCAGCACGCCTGAAACCAGATCCGAAACCAGCTTGTTGCGCGCCAATGTCTCGAAGGCGAACAGTCCCGAACATTTGGCGGGCAGAGGCTGGCGCTTGATTCCGTCCAGATGCTGCACGCCGACATGCGCCGCCAGGCAGGAAAGGATCGTCGTAACCGTGTTCGAATCGGCCCAATCGATCAGTTCGCAGAGCGCGCGCCAATAGGGCTCCTCAACGAGTTCGGGCGCCGCCGGCTCGGCCCCGGTGATGATCAAGGCGTCGAGGCGCTTGCCGCGAAGCCGGCTGACGTCCTGATAGGTTCGCGCCATCGCGCCGCGCGCCTCGTCGGAGCGTGGCACGTCGCGCATTGCGTAAAGATGCAACGTCACATCGGCGCGCCCGCAGGCGGCGTTCAGCAGAGAGAAGAATTGCCGCTCGGTCGCCAGCAGAGCCGCGTCGGGCATGTTGTTGACGAGCCCGATTTCGATTCTTTTGCCGCGATCGCGGATCGTTCCGCGCCGCAGCCGCCGCTCGCGGATATTGCCCAGTTGCGCGACGCCGGCGGGGGAGAGGCGTTCAACGGTGACGGGCATCGGGCTCACTCGGTCGCGGGCGAGGGGCGGCGCAGGGCGGCCGCCGCCGCGAGCGCGTGGCCGAGATCCTCAATGATGTCGCTGACATGTTCGATGCCGACGCTGATTCGGATCGTCTCGGGGCGGACGCCCGCCTTCAGTTGCTCCTCCGGATTCATCTGCCGGTGGGTGGTCGAGGCGGGATGGCAGCAAAGCGATTTGGCGTCGCCGATATTGACCAGGCGCTTCACCAGTTTGAGGGCGTCATAGAAGGTCTTGCCGGCTTCCAGGCCGCCTGCGACGCCGAAGGTGAACAGCGAGGAGGCGCGCCCGGCGAAATATTTCTGCGTCAGCGGATAAAACGGGCTATCGGCAAAGCCGGCGTAATTGACCCATTCGACGCGCGGGTCGGCGCGCAGGAATTCGGCGACCTTTCGGCCGTTTTCGACATGCCGCTCGATCCGCAGCGCCACCGTCTCGATGCCTTGCAGCAGCAGAAAAGCGCTCATCGGCGCCAGCACCGCGCCGGTGGTGCGCTGATAGACGCTGCGGCAGCGCGCGATATAGGCCTCGGCGCCGAAATGATCGGTGTAAACCAGCCCGTGATAGGATTCGTCGGGTTCGCTGAACGCAGGAAAGCGTTTGGCGTGACGCTTCCAATCGAAGGCGCCGCTGTCGACCACCGCGCCGCCCATCGCGGCGCCGTGGCCGCCCATGAATTTGGTCAGTGAATGGACGACAATGTCGGCGCCATGTTCGATCGGGCGCAGCAGGATCGGCGTCGCCACCGTATTGTCGACGACGAGCGGAACGCCATGCCGATGCGCGACTTTGGCGATCGCTTCGATGTCGCAAATATTGCCGGCCGGATTGCCGATCGTCTCGCAGAACACGGCGCGCGTATTGTCGTCGATCAGAGGCTCGATGGCGTCGGCCTGGTCGCTCGCCGCAAAGCGCGCCTCGATGCCTTGCCGACGCAACGTATGGGCGAGCAGCGTGTGAGTGGTGCCATAGAGCTGCGGCGTGGTGACGATATTGCCGCCGCGATCGGCGAGCGTGAGAATCGCATAGTGCAGCGCCGCCTGACCGGAGGCGGCGCTCAGCGCAGCGACGCCGCCTTCGAGTTCGGCGACGCGGCGTTCGAGAATGTCCGTGGTTGGATTGTTGATCCGCGAGTAACGAAAACCCTCGGTCTCGAGGTTGAACAGCGCCGCGCCGTGATCCGCGCTGTCAAATTCATAAGCGACATTCTGATAGATGGGCACCGCGACCGCCTTGGTCGTCGGATCGCATCGGAAGCCGCCGTGGATTGAAATTGTTTCGTTGCGCATTTTGGCCCTTTGCGCGTTCGGGGGTCAGACGACCGCGATATTCTTGCCCCGATACGTTTGCGTCAGAGTAAAGCTGCGCCGAATTGATTGCATTTTCAACAATTCCTATTGATTAATCGCGACTAGAGTTAAAACTCAACTTGGTTAATACAAGCAAGGAAGTTACGAATATTTACCATGCCTGGATATGATTGAGTTCATTGGAAATTGGCTTCTACCAGACCGTCGTGTCGATTTGGCGACCGAGGTGGTCGAGCGGATGGGCGCGGCGTCATCAGGGCGAAGGCGAGCCATCCGGCGGTGATTTCCCAATGCGCTATGAGCGCCAGTCTGATCGCGGAGGCGGCGGGCGGGCGAATCGCGCGGGGTCGCCCCGAATGTGAGATGGAGGGTTACCCGAACCGCCAGCATCCGGGATTGGCGATCGGCTCGTTGTCGTTGAGCGCTATGAAGCCCTTGATAATGCGGATCAGCGACCAGACGAGCCGCCACAGAAGGATCAGGAAGCCGACGAGCACGAACCACAGCGCAAAGCCGATCGCGAGATACAGCAATCCGATCCAGAAGGTCCGGATACGGAACTGGCAGTGCGAGCGCGGCATCGGGTCGGAATCGCGGACCCTCACAAATGCGATGATGACGTCGCGGCGGCAGATGGGCGTGACGCCGGCCGAGTATCGAAAGAGCCATCGCGCGGAGTGATGCGGCGCGGCTGCTAATGTTCGGCGGCGCTGCGATCTTGCCGCTACGAGAGGCGCGTCAGCGGCGGGCGAATATTGTATGTTCCCTCGCCGGTTCCTCGGCAAACGGGAGGAAAGCCATGAAAACCCGATATAGCTCGGTTCTGATCCTGGTCGTGGGCGCCTTCATTGGCGGCGTCGCCGTCCAGGGCCTCCACGCGCAATCCGCGCCATCGGCTTACATTGTCACAGAGGTCGATATCGCCAAACTCGACGCCTATCAGAAGGAATATATTCCCGCCGTCAGAGCCTCAATCAACGCGGCGGGCGGGCGCGTCATTGCGTCGGGGCAAAACATTGTTTCGCTCGATGGAGAGCCGCCAAAGACGCGCATCACCATCACCCAGTTCGACAGCCTCGACAAAGTCCGCGCCTGGCGCGCTTCGGCGCAGTACAAGGACGCGCGAAAGATCGCCGATCCCTATGCGAAATTCCGGTCGGTCGCCTTTGAGGCGTTGCCGCAATAGGACGGGAGCATCTCGCCGGATTTCTTGATAACCTCGCATACGGGCCCCGCCAGCAAAGGCCGGCAGGGCTTTTCGCGAAGACCGAAATTGAATCCGCGCGCGCTTTCCCTCGTAAGGCGGGATACATCAGCCAAATGGCGATTGCGCGTTGCGGCGATGCGCGCTCCTTTGGTGGGTTGCGAATGGAACCGGAGATCGGCTCATCCAAATCAATATATCCGGCGCAAGCTAATTCGCGGCCTTTTGTAGAACGTCCTGCAGATTTTCATCGAGCTTCCGGGCGACGATATTGACTCTGCCGTCGCCGAACTGCCCGAAGGTAGAAACCGGCCGATCATATTCGAATGCAGCTTCGCCTTCGGGACCTTCTCGAAGCAGGACGCGAATGGGCGCGTAAAGAGCTGCCGAGACCTCATGTCGGGTCATCAGCGACGCGGTCAAAGGATTGCCAATGTCATATTGAACGGCCCGACGCTTCAATCCGGCTATTGCGAGAAGCGCGCCGTGGTCGCGGCTCGCAAAGATCGAAAGAACAGCCGCCGATTCAAGCTCCTGTCGCGCCCGATCAATCAGGCCGAAGCGAAGCAGCGTCAGGAAGCCGTCGTCGAGGCGCGGAATAAGCGATTCGAGCGCCGTTCTCGTCGCAGCGAAGGTGTTGCCCGATCGGATTGTGACGTGTTCGACAATCACCTTTTCGATCGATTTGTTGATGCTGACCATCGGAATGCCTCTTATCGTTGGGCTCGTAAGAAGAGTTTTGGCGCATACAAACGACGGCGCCGAAAATCCGGCGATTGCATGAAAGCGCTCAGCAAGGGCAGGTTATTTTCACAGGGCCCCAATGCGGAGAGCGAGCGTCGGTCTCCCGGCGGTCTCGCGCCGGGAGCCTTGCCGGCGTTACTCCGCGAGGGCGGCCTTTTCGATTACCGCCGCGACTTCTTGCGCGTGGACGACAAGGGAGGCATGGCTGCCAGCGACCTCGGTCGTCTGGGCCTTCATCCTGGTTGCGAACAACTTTTGCGCTTCTGGCGCGATAACCTTGTCCTTCGTGCTGATCACGTAGAAGGTCGGTTTGTCGCGCCAGGCCGCGATGTCGACGGGAGCCTCGAAAGCGACGTGATTCAGCGGGAGTTGAGAGTTGGCCAGGGATTCGGCGATTTTCAGGGGAAGATCAGCCGCGACCGCCGAAGGAAACACTTTTGGATCAATCGTGAGGTCGCCCTTTTTGTCCGGATGGATCGCCCTGCCTCCTTCCGTCGCCGGACCAGCATTGGCGAGGGCCGCCAGGGATTCTCCGACGTCCGGCGCAAATGCGGAGACATAGACAAGCGCCGAGACCTTAGAATCCTCACCCGCCTGCGTGATGACGACGCCGCCCCAGGAATGGCCGACAAGAACGGTTCTTCCGTCCTGCTTCGCCAGCGCCTGTTTTGTGGCGTCTACATCCGCTTCGAGCGAGGTGAGGGGGTTTTCGACGAGCGTTACGTTGAAGCCCTTTTTGGCGAGGATATCGGCAACGGGTTTCCAACTCGTCTGGTCGACAAAAGCGCCATGGACCAGCACGATATTGTGAGCCGCCCCGTCAGGTAGCTGAGCCGATTGGGCGGCGGCGGCAAATGCCGCTCCGGCGACGAGGAAGGCGGTGGTGGAGATTAAAAGATTTTGCATTGATTTTTCCTGTTGGGATGTCGGACCAATGAGGTCCGGGAATCGGCAGGCGTTTCGGCGAAGTCACGGTTCTTCCTGATGCTGTTGTGGTTTTCCGCGTGACCCATCGGCCCGCCGTGGCACGAGCTAGTCAGTGCGTTTCTCAGACGGTAGGGCAAGATCGTCCAAAGATTGTGTCCGATCGTCCATGCAATTAATGTGGGGCTATGGACATTCTCGCCGAAGTGCTCGATCGCGTTCGCCTTGGCGGGACGCTGTTCTTTCACTTCGAACTCGGCCATCCCTGGAGCCTGGCTTTGCCGGCGCGCCCCTACGCCCTGTTCCACTATCTCAGTCGCGGCTCGGCTACTCTCGCATTTGACGAGGGCAGGGAGTTTCGCATGGCCGAAGGCGACTTTGTCGTCGTCACGCGCGGCGAGCCCCATGTCATTTATTCGGATCGCGGGACGGAGCCATTGCCGATTCTGGACCTCGACAGGCCGCCCGCTCGTCTCGTCGTCGTCCGTCACGGCGGCGACGCCCATCCGCTTGCAACGATGATCTGCGGCAATTTCACAGTGTCCCGGCCTTCGCGCGGCAGCGTGCTGGAATTACTTCCGCCGGTGCTTCTCCTGAAGCCGACAATGGATGGAGATTGGCGCGAGGCGATTCTGCGGCGCCTGGTGAGCGAGTCCGCGGTTGAGCGTCCGGGTCAGCGAGTCGCGCTCTCGCGGATGACGGAAGTGCTCTTCGTCGAAGTGCTGCGAAGCTGGATTCAATCTCTGCGTCCGGGCGAAGGCGGATGGCTTGGGGCAATGGCGGACCCGCATATCGGTCCGGCGCTTCAGGCAATCCACGAACAACCGACTCGTTCCTGGACTCTGGACGAACTCGGGCGCCGGGTAGGTCTCGGCCGCTCGGCATTTTCGGCCCGCTTCACCAAGCTCGTCGGCCAGCCCATGCACCGTTATCTGATTGCGCGCCGTCTGGCGGAGGCGGCGTTTCTGCTCGAATCGAGCGACGAGGGAATTGCACGGATCGCCAGCCGCGTCGGCTACGCGACTGCGGCCGCGTTTTCGAAACTGTTCCATCGACACTACGGCCTTTCGCCGGGTCGATATCGGGCAGTGGGGAGATCAAATGACGGGGGTCAGCCGGTCGACATTCGCGAAGAAGAAGCAGCCGATTGATCTTGCCTGAGCTGCAGAACGCTCCGCTTTTGCGGGGCCGGCATCTGCTCGCCCTCGACGACCTGATGAGATGGTCGCGGAGAGACAGCTGCTATCGAGGGGTAACCACTTCCCCCTCAACTATTCTCGATCGATCCCCTGATATCCTCAGCCGACGCAGAAGCGCGCCGTTTCGACCGGCGAAAATCCTTCGCTGATCTCTTGGCGGCCATTTTGCGCGGAAGGAGATTGAACTCAAGGACGAGCGCAAAGCGCTCGCCGCCTCCGGCGGTCGCCTGAAGGGCGATCCTTGACTTAAATCTCCTTCCGCGCCTCGCTCCGCCCAAGAAATCAATGGAGGAATCCGATCTCAACCTCCTGAGCGTTCTCGATCCGAGCGCCTAATGATTCCGCCTAACGCCAGCACGCCCAGCTCGCGGCGTCGAGGAGGCCGATGCCGACGATGGGCGACGCGGCCTCTTATCGCGCGAAATAACCCGGCTGGCCGATGTCGGCGATCAGGCCGATCCCTGTCGGCTTCCAGTCCAGCCGCTTCTGCGTCAAAGCGCTGGATGCCGGCATGTCGAGGCCGGCGAACATGGCGAGCGGGCCGTAATAATCGGCGGCCTCTTCCTGGCTGATCGAAACCGCGGGCACGTTGAGGGCGCGGGCGATCACCTCGATGATCTGGAGCATGGGCACGCCTTCCTCGCCGACAGCATGATAGATGCCGTCCGCCACGCCTTTCTCCAATGCGAGCCGGTAGAGGCGGGCGACATCCAGTCGATGCGCCGCCGCCCAGCGCGCGCCGCCGTCGCCGACATAAGCGGCGGCGCCTTTCCGACGAGCGCCTTCGAGCAGATAAGTGATCAAGCCGGCCTTGCCGTCGGCGCCATGCACCTGCGGCAGGCGGATTGTCATGGCGCGCACGCCGCGCGACGCATAGGCGAGACCTGTCTGTTCGGACACGCGCGGGACATGGGGGCCGGCGTCGCGCCGCATATCTTCGGTGACCACGACATTTGGCGCGACGAGGCCCGTTCCTGAAGTGACGATGAAGGGCTTGTTGGCGCCTTCCAGTACGTCGCCCATCGCCTCGATGGCGCGTTTGTCGATCTGCCCATTCTCCGCGAACTTCGAGAAATCGTGGATGAAGGCGAGATGGATCGTGCCGTCAGTCTCTTTGGCGCCCTTGCGCAAGCTGTCGAGATCTTCGAGCGATCCGCGATGGGCCTCGGCGCCGGCCGCTTTCAGGGCGGCGGCATTGGCGTCGGAGCGCGCGAGCCCCAACACCTGGTGGCCGTTGGCGATCAATTCCCTGGTTGTGGCGGCGCCGATGAATCCGGCGGCGCCGGTCATGAATACACGCATGTGAATGTTCCTTGTTGTGATCGAACGAAATGATCGGCCGGCGAGCGCTCCAAACGCGACGCGCGCTTTTTCCGCCAATGTGCTATGATGGTAAAGTAGTGACAGTACACCGGTATAATCGCTAACAGGATCGCCATGCCCGCCGCGAATGAAAACTTTCTGGGCATCTATCTGAAGGATCGGCGCGCGAAGCTCGATCCGACCGCGTTCGGACTTCCGTTGGCGCGGCGGCGGACGCCGGGCCTGCGCCGCGAGGAGGTGGCGCAACGCGCGAATGTCAGCGCCACCTGGTACACCTGGCTGGAACAGGGACGGGGCGGCGCGCCATCCGCCGATGTTCTCGATCGCATTTCGCATGCGATGATGCTGACCACAGCCGAGCGCGAGCACTTGTTTCTACTTGGCCTGGGTCGCCCGCCCGAAGTTCGTTATCACGCACCCGAAGGCATTACGCCGCGTCTGCAACGCGTGCTCGACACGCTGGAATACAGCCCCGCTTTCATTCGAACTGCGACGTGGGATGTCATCGCATGGAATCGAGCCGCCGCGGCCGTGTTGACCGATTACAGCACGCTGCCGGAGGGCCAACGCAATGTGCTGCGCCTGATGTTCCACAACTCGCACGTTCGCGCGGCGCAGTCCAACTGGCAAAACGTCGCGCGTTATGTCGTGGCCTCGTTCCGCGCCGATGTGGCGCGCGCCGGCGCGGCGCGCAACGTGCAATCGCTGGTCGACGAACTCTGCGCGACCAGCGCCGAATTTGCGGCGATGTGGCGCGACAATGATGTGCAGGGCCATGGCGACGGGCTGAAGGTTTTGCATCATCGTATCGTCGGGCCGCTGTCGATGGAATTTTCGACCTTCGCCGTCGACGGGCGGCCTGATCTCAATATGGCGATATATAATCCTGCGACGCCGGAAGATGCGGAGAAGATACGGAGGTTGGTCAAGGCGTCGGGGTGAGCGGTGTGGTGACTTCTGCTGAGGTTAACTTTCGTCATTGCGAGGGAGCGCAGCGACGAAGCAATCCAGCCTGAGCTCTGTTAGCCTCGTCTGGATTGCTTCGTCGCTGCGCTCCCTCGCAATGACGACCAGCTCTCACGCCGCCGCCCGCGCCGCCTCGCGCCGCAGTTCAACCCGCTTCACGATCTCATAAACGATCGCGCCGAGCACCGTCACACCGAGGATCGCCACCGCCATCGCGCTGATCGCCGGCGTCGTGCCGGCGCGCACGCGGCCGGCGAGCACCGTGGTCAGCGTCTTGTCGGCGAGGATGGCGAAAGTGGTGGTGTTGTAATTTTCGAACGAGGCGAGGAAGGCGATCGCCGCCGCCGAGAAGATCGCCGGCCGCAGGAAGGGAATCAGGATGTCGAAGAACACTTGGGTGCGGCTCGCGCCGAGATCGAGCGCCGCTTCCTCCTGCAGCCGGTCGTAGCGTTGCAGGCGTGCGAGGAAGATTAGCATGCAATAGGCCGAGATGAATGTTGCCTGACCGAGCGTGGCGAGGAAAATGCCGTTGAACAGGGATTGCGCGCTGGTGAGCTCCGTCACGTCCTTCCAGAAAATCACCGTCGAAATGCCGATGATGACGCCTGGCGTCAGCACCGGCGAGACGACGATCAGGTAATAGAGCGAGCGGGCCGGGCTGTAGATTTGCGTCATCACGATGGCGCCGGCAAGGCCGAGCGGCACCGACAGCGCGACGACCAGCGCGCCGATGATGAAGCTGTTGACCAACCCCTCCATCAGATTGCGGTCGGCGACGAGCTTCAAGAACCAGTCGAGCGTGAAGCCTTCGAACGGCCAGACCTGCGGATAAGACGAGATGTTGAAGGCGGTGACGCTCATGATCACGAGCGGCCCGAACAGGAAGGCGAAGAACACCGCGATGTAAAAGCCGAGCATGATCTTCCAGACGAGGCGCGCGCTCATCTCGTGATCTCCGAAAGGCTGACCTTGAACAGGCGCATCGTCAGCGAGACGAAGGCGGTGCAGGTCAGCAGCAGGATGATCGCATAGGCCGAGCCCTGCGGCCAGTTGAACGCCTGGAAGAAACGGTCGTAGACGATCGGCGTGAACCACAGCGTTTTCGGGCCGCCGAGCACCAGCGGGGCGGCGAGCGCGCCGGCGCAAAGCATGAACACCAGCGTAGCGCCCGAGGCGATGCCTGGCTTGGCGAAGGGCATCACGACGAACAAATGAATGTGCCACCATGGCGCGCCGAGATCGCGCGCCGCCTCGATCTGGTTGCGGTCGAGGCTTTCGATCGCATTGTAGAGCGGGAACATCATGATCAGCAGATAGGCATAGGTGAGCCCGGCATAGAGCGCGACATCGTGGCCGATGAAATCGATCGGCTCGCTGATCAGGCCCACGGCGATCGCGACATTGTTGATGAGGCCGCCAGTGCCGAGCAGGATGCGGAAGGCGAAGGCGCGCAGGATTTCGTTGATCCAATAGGGGATCACCAGCAGCGCCATCAGTTTCACCACGGTCTGCGGCTTCGCTACCTGCGCCATGAAATAGGCGAGGGGATAGCAGATCGCGAAATTGAGAATCGTGATCAGCGTCGAGACGAAGATAGTGATCCAGAATGCGTTGAGATGGGTGCTGTTCCAGTGGTCGGTGCTGCGCGTCGAGCCGAACAGGAAATAACGGTAATTCTCGAGCGTATAGACATCCTCGGGGCCGCCGCGCTTGATCTGCGGCAGCTTGGGATGGAAGGAATAATCGACCATATAGAGCTGCGGAAACACAATCAGGATCAGCGCCCAGAACGCGGCCGCGGCGATCAGGAAAATCGCGATCGGCGTTCCGTTGCGCTGGAAGAAACCGGGCGCTTGGACGCCGGCCATCCGCCGCCGATCGATCAACGCCATCGCCAGGAAGGCGAGGATCACGATGAGCGGGATCGCGAAAATGAACGCAGCGGTGATCGGGTTGGTCAAGGCGCCCCCTCGTGGCGCAGAGGCAGCACGAGCGCATCGGCGCTCGAGAAATTCAGCCCAATGGGCGCGCCCGGAGCCAGCGCGCCGATGTCGGCGCCGCGTCCGACCGATAGCGTGATTGGTTGGCCGTTGGCGGCGCGCAGGAAGACCAAAGTGAAATTGCCCTCGAAGGCGGAGTTGACGAATTCGGCGGTGAAGTCCGGCGTCGCGCCGGGCGCTGCGAAGACGAGCGCCTCCGGGCGCAGAAAAATCGTCGCGAGCGCGCCTGCGCTGAGGCCTGCGCCGGCGCGCCCCTTTAGCGCGCCGATCGGCGTGTCGAGAATCGCCATGCCCTCGGCGACGCTCGCCACCGCGCCCGACACGCCATTGTTCTCGCCGACGAACGAGGCGACGAAAGGCGTGGTGGGGCGATCATAGACGCTGCGTCCGTCGCCGACCTGTTCGACCTTGCCGGCGTTCATCACCGCGATGCGGTCGGACATGGTCAGAGCTTCGCCCTGGTCGTGGGTGATGTAGATGAAGGTGATGCCGACGCGTTTCTGGATCGCCCGCAATTCGGTGCGCATATGCTGGCGCAGGCGCAGGTCGAGCGCCGACAGCGGTTCGTCGAGCAACAGCACCTTCGGTTCTACCGCGAGCGCGCGCGCGACCGCGACGCGCTGTTTCTGGCCGCCCGACAATTCGCCGATGCGTTTGTCGCCCTGATCGGGCAGAGCGACGAGGCGCAGCAATTCGTCCGCCTTGCGCCGGCGCTCGGCTTTGGGGACGCCGCGCACGCGCAGGCCGTAGCCGATATTGTCGGCGACCGACATCAGCGGGAACAGCGCAAGGTTCTGGAAGATCAGCGCGGTCGGCCGCTTGTTGGAGCCGATCCCCGCCATGTCCTGGCCGGCAATGCGCACGGCGCCTTCCGTCGGCTCGAGAAAGCCGGAGATCGTGCGCAGCAGCGTTGTCTTGCCGCAGCCGGAGGGACCGAGGATTGAAAAGAATTCGCCGCCGTTGATCTTGAGCGAAACATCTTTGACGGCGGTGAAATCGCCGAACCGGATCGTCACGCGGTCCAATTCGATATCTGCGCTCATGCGATCGCCATTTTGATGCGTGGTTCATTCGTGCAAGACGGGCGCCGGGGCCGTTCGCGTATGGGCCGTTTTTGACCAACCCCCGTCATGGCCGGGCTTGTCCC
>DATBZF010000067.1:0-34444 GCA_036513315.1 Roseiarcus sp. | reverse complement strand
ACCGTCGCCATCGTCGCCTGCGTCAGAAAAATGATCATCTACGCAAACGCCGTCCTACAAAGAGACCAACCATGGAAAATCATAACGGCTTAATCGACCCCATCTGATAGTTGCTTCTCCCCGCAAGCGGGGCGAAGGGGTGCGCGTACCCTTCGCCCCGCGAAGCGGGGAGAAGGTGTCATGCGGAGCATGACGGATGAGGGGCAACGCGACGGTGCAGATCTCAGCGCCACAGGAGCACCCATGACCACGCCCCTCCGCACCGTCCTTCTCCCCGACGGCCGCGCCGTCTCCTGCCTCGGGCAAGGCACATGGCGGATGGGCGAGGATTCCTCAGCTCGCGCCAACGAAACCGCGGCGCTGCGGCGTGGGGTCGAGCTCGGCCTCACCTTGATCGACACCGCCGAAATGTATGGCGACGGCGGCGCCGAACGCTTGATCGGCGAGGCGCTGCGCGGCATGCGCGATCAGCTCTTCATCGTCAGCAAGGTCTATCCGCAGAACGCCGGCGGCCACGCGTTGCGCCGCGCCTGCGAAAACAGCCTGAAGCGCCTTTCGACCGACCGCATCGATCTCTATCTCCTGCATTGGCGCGGCAATGTGCCGTTGAAAGCGACGGTCGAGGGCATGGCGGCGCTGCGGCGCGAGGGCAAGATCGGCGCCTGGGGCGTCAGCAATTTCGACGCGGACGACATGGACGAATTGTTCGCCGCCGGCGGCGCCGACTGCGCGACCAACCAGATTCTCTACAATCTCCTGCGCCGCGGCGCCGAGTTCGATCTGTTGCCTGAAATGGCCAAGCGTAAAATCCCCGCCATGGCCTATAGTCCAATCGAACAGGGTCGTTTGCCTGGATCAGGCGCTCTCGTCGACATCGCCAAACGCCATCGGGCGACGACGTTTCAGATCGCGCTCGCCTGGCTGTTGCGCAAGCCCGACATCATCGTCATTCCGAAAGCCGCGACGATCGAGCATGTGAGCGCGAACCGGGCGGCGCTCGACATAGCGCTCGACAAAGCGGATCTCGCCGCGCTCGACCAGGCGTTCGCGCCGCCGCGCCGCAAGACGCCGCTGGCGATGCTATAGGCCGCGCGCGCCGGCTTCGACTGACGCCAGCGGCGGGCTCGGCTGTTCATGCGCGCCGAGCGCGCGCCCGCAATGGGGACATGTCGCGCGTCGCTTCGGAGTTTCGGCCTGTCGCGCGCCGCCGGCGCCGGCTTGTTCGCGGCGCAATCGCAATTGGTCGAGAAAGCCGACGGTGATCAGGCCGGAGAACAGCGCAAGCGTGCCAATGCCGACGATCGCCACCACGCCGCCAAGCACGCGGCCGAGCGCCGTTTCCGGCACCATATCGCCGTAGCCGACAGTGGTCAGCGTCTCGATCGCCCACCACATCGCGGCGGGGATCGAAGAGAATATTCCGGGCTGCTCGTCTCCCTCGATCATATACATCAGCGCGCCGCTGATGGTCACCGTGAGACACAGAATGAACACCAGCGCGCCGATCGCGCGCGCTTCCTGCCGCGACACCGCCCAGATCAAGGCGAATATGCGGGAATGCCGCGTCAGCTTGAGCATGCGCAGGAAGCGCAACAGGCGAAGAACCCTGAGATCGCCCGCTCCCAGCAGGCCGAGCACGGCAGGCATTATCGAGACGAGGTCAATGATCGCGAAGAAGCTTCTGACATAGCGAAGCCTGCCCCAGAAGGGCTCACGAAACCGACCGCTATGCAGATCGACGGCGGTCCATACCCGCAAGCCATATTCGACAGCGAAGATCGCCGTTGCAATATGCTCAATCGCGAGGAAAACCGCGGGGTGCTCGGCGCGGATCGGCTCGACTGATTCCAAAATCACCGCGCCGACATTAACGACGATCAGCAGCGCCAGCGCGCCGTTGAAATATTGCGTCGTCCGGTTCTGCTGCGCATCGTCGTCGAACAAGCTTACGAGACGCTTGCGCAGTCCAGCGCCAACTTTGGATTCGTCGCTCCCCAGCATGCCGTGCGCTCATTTCTTGCGGCCGTCATTGCGAGGGAGCGCAGCGACGAAGCAATCCAGACTAAGCCGCGTCAAGGCCGGTACGGATCGCGTCGCGCAGGCCTCGAGAACCGATCCAAACGAAGGTTCTCAAAAGCCCAGTCTGGATTGCTTCGTCGCTTCGCTCCCTCGCAATGACGTTCCATGTCTGACCGCCGTATATCCCTTGACGCAGCCTTTACTCCGCCGCTCCAAGCGCGCGCGCGGCCTGCGCATGTTCGGCCGGCGCGTCGGCGAGATAGTCATGCACGACCTCGCCGAGGCCGAGCGTCAGATCAGCGATGAAATGCGTGCCGCCGAGAACTTCGAGCACCGGCAATTTGGCGACGTCGGCGGTGACGTGATGGAACAATTCGAGCGCGGCGGGCCCGCTCCAGGCGCCTTTCAATTCGACATCCTGCAGGTGGTAGCGCACGAGTTCGCAGATGCGCAAAGTGTTGTCGACATGCGGGATGATCTTCAACAGGAAGCTCGGCTCGTCGAGCGAGCGCAGAATTGGGTCGGCCGGCAGGATCTTGTGCTTATAGCCCATCGTCGCCACCGCGCAGAGCACCGAACCATAATGCAGGGTGCCGACCAGCACTTCGTTTTCGTGCGACAGTTTGGGCGAGGCGAGTTTCTTCGGGAAGCCCCAGATTTCGCGGCCGCCGGCGATCGGCGCCTCGTCGTCGAGATACATCGAATGGACGAACGAGCCTTTCTCGCCCTTATAGGTGACCGGGATGACCTGGCCGGTCTCGGTATAATCGCCAAATCCGGTGGAATCGGGCATGCGGATGAATTCATATTTGACGATCGGGTCGGTGATCTCCAACGGCTCGGGAACCACGGCGCGCAAAGCGTCGAAATCGGTGCGATAGGAGACCACCAGGAATTCGCGATTGTAGAACCGATAGGGGCCGGGTGGATAAGAAGGATTGGTGAGCGGCATCGCGCTCGCATTGCGGCGTATATCGGCAAGCTTCATGGCTGGCTCCCCTCGGCGTCGCGGGCCTTTTGAAAGGCCGCGGGCCGACAATATTGGCCATTTGTGACAAACGAAAAACCGGTTGCGGCGCGCCGCGCTTATGTCGCAAATGGAGTTCATTTCTGCTAAACCCCAGACAAAGACATGAGGAGACGTCCATGAACATCCGGTCGACCGATAGCGCGAGCGTGGCTCTGCCCTTCAGCGCCAATATCATCGGCGGGGCGAATGTCGGCGCGGCGGATGGGCGCGTTCTCGACGTGCTCTGTCCTTCCGACGGGCGCGCCTTCGCCCGTATCGCGCGCAGCGGCGCGGAGGACGTTTCAAGAGCGGTGGCGGCGGCGCGCAAGGCGTTTGAAGGCGCCTGGGGTCGCCTCACCGCCATTGAGCGCGGACGCCTGTTGATGAAGCTCGGCCAGGCGATCGCCGACAATGCGGCCGAACTCGCGACGCTGGAATCGCGCGATACCGGCAAGCCGCTCAAGCACGGCGTTGCAGACATGACGGCGGCGGCGCGCTATTTCGAGTTCTATGGCTCGGCCGCCGACAAATTGCACGGCGACACGCTACCCTTCCTCAACGGCTACACCGTTGCGATCGTCAACGATCCCCATGGCGTCACCGGCCATATCATCCCGTGGAATTATCCCGCGCAGATTTTCGGGCGCTCGATCGGCGCTTCGCTCGCCTGCGGCAATGCCTGCGTCGTCAAGCCGGCCGAGGACGCCTGCCTCAGCGTCATCCGCTTCGCCGAACTTGCGCGCGAAGTCGGTTTTCCTGACGGCGCGCTGAATATCGTCGCGGGCCTCGGCGCTGAAGCGGGCGCTGCGCTGTCCAGCCATCCGGATGTGGATTTCATCTCGTTCACCGGCTCGCCCCAGACCGGATCGGCGATCCAGGCGGCGGCGGCGCGCAACAATATCGGTTGCACCATGGAGCTCGGCGGCAAATCGCCGCAGCTTCTGTTCGCCGACGCCGATATCGAGGCGGCGGTTCCCGTCGTCATCAACGCGATCATCCAGAACGGCGGCCAGACCTGCTCGGCCGGCTCGCGCGTGCTGATCGAGCGCTCGGCCTATGCGAAATTCTCGGCGGCGATCGCCGAACGTTTCGCCAAGGTGCGCGCTGGCGCGCATGATCGCGATCTCGACATGGGCGCGATGATCAACGCCAAGCAGAAGGCGCGCGTCGAATTCTATCTGAAACATGCGAAAGAACAGGGCCAGCATGTCCTCGCGCAGGGAATTGTCGATGCCGACGCGCCGGCCGACGGCTTCTATGTCACGCCGACCTTGTTCGGCGACGTGCCGCGCGACAATGCGCTCGCCAATGAGGAAGTGTTCGGCCCGGTGCTTTCGCTGATGCCGTTTGAGGACGAGGCGGACGCGATCGCGCTCGCCAATGGCACGCCCTACGGACTTGTCGCGGGCGTGTGGACGCGCGACGCCAGGCGCTCGATCCGCGTCGCGCGGGCGATGCGCTGCGGCCAGGTGTTCGTCAACGGCTATGGCGCCGGCGGCGGCATTGAACTCCCGTTTGGCGGCGTCAAGAGATCGGGCCATGGCCGCGAGAAAGGCTTCGAGGCGCTTTACGAATTCTGCGCCTCGAAGACGATCGTCATCAATCACGGCTGAGCCGGGCGTGGGTCGGTATCCCACGCGAGGCCCGGCAGAGACCCCTAACAAGCCCCATCTTTTCAAGCCTTTGGCGGCTCGGCGAGAGCGGTCGGCGCCGCGCGCGATTGAGGAAGTGTAAAACGCCCGTCACAAAAAAATGGTGCTGTCCCATTACATTTAAGAATGGGGAGCCGCGGGATGGACGACGTCGCAACTGCTGAGATCGTTCGCCAAACCCGCGCCAAGTCTGTTCAGGACCATATCGACGAACTGCCCGTCTGGGCCGACGGGACCCGGCTGCCGTCGGCGCCGATGACCGGCATGCAATGGCTGATCTGGTCGCTCGCCGCCGCCGGCAAATTTTTCGAAGGCTTCGTCGTCTTCATGACCGGCGTCGCACTACCTTTGTTGTCCAACGAATTCAACATCGGCGCCGCCGAACATGGCGTGATCGGCGCGGCGAGCCTGTTCGGCATTCTGGTCGGCGCCGTCGGCCTCGGCGGCCTGTCCGACCGTTTCGGCCGCAAGCCGATGTTCGTCGCCGAGATGATCTTCTTCTGCGTGTTCCTCGTACTGTTGTGCTTCTGCACCAATTACATCGAACTGGTGGTCTGCCTGTTGGGGCTCGGGCTGTCGCTGGGCTGCGACTATCCGACCGCGCATATGATCATTTCGGAAAGCATCCCCAGCACCAGCCGCGGCAAGCTGGTGCTCGGCGCTTTCGCCTTCCAGGCGGTCGGCGCCCTCGGCGGCACGGCGGTCGGCTATCTCGTACTCTCGACGCTGCCCGAAATCAGCGCCTGGCGCTGGATGTACGCCAGCGCGATCATCCCCGCCGTGCTGGTCACTATCGGCCGCTTCTATATCGTCGAGAGCGCCAATTGGCTGTCCTCGCGCGGCGAATTGGCGAAGGCGGAACAGGCGGCGAAAAAGCTGCTGGTGCGCAAGCCGCAATATCCTTCGGAGATCAAGCTGGCGCCGCGCGATGCGCAGGCCCACGCCGCCAGCCAGTCCAAGCAGACATACGCCTCGCTGTTTAACAGCGTCAATCGGCGCGCCACCATCCTGGCCTCAGTCCCGTGGTTCCTGCAGGATCTGGGGACCTATGGCATCGGCATCTTTACGCCGACGATCCTGGCCGCCGCGGTCGGCGCCAATTCCGATCACGCCCGCAGCGTGACCGATCTCATCGCCAATGACATCACCGCCGCCAAGGGCGCGGCGCTGATCACCACGCTGCTCATCGTCGGCATCATTTTCGCCGTCATGCTCGCCGACATCGTCGGCCGGATCTGGCTGCAGGTTCTTGGCTTCATCGGTTGCGCCGCCGGCCTGTTCCTCGCCTCTCTCTCGGCGAATTTCACCGGGGGCGCGCAAACCCTGCTGATCTTCGCCGGCTTCATGTTGTTCAACTTCATGACCAATCTCGGTCCGAATGCGCAGACCTATCTTTTGGCCGGCGAGGTTTTCCCGACCGCCATTCGCGGCAAGGGCGCGGGCTTTGCGGCCGCCTTCGCCAAGATCGGAGCGGTCGCGACCGCGTTCCTGTTCCCCATTCTTCTCGTCGCGATCGGCACGCAGGCCCTGCTTTACGGCTTGATCGTCACGTCGATACTCGGCGCCGTCGTCACCTGGATGTACCGGATCGAGACGACCGGCGTGAACCTCGACAGTCTTGAACAATAGGGGCGAGGTTCGATCGCTCACGTTCGCGTCGACGAGACGGGAAAGACTTTGATTGTGGCGAAGCGCGCGTTCCGCATAGGGAGAGATATCTTGGCCGATCGTCCGAATCCAGCGCGCCGCGTCGGCGCAAGCCTCCTCGCCGCGACCGCCTTCAGCCTGTTCGCGCTGCTCGCAGCGCCGGCGCGGGCGGACGACGTCGCTCTGGCCGAATCAGGCTCGACTTTGCTCTATCCGCTGTTCAACGTCTGGGCGGCCGAATATGCCAAGACGCATTCGGGCGTGAAGATCACCACGGCGGGCACGGGCTCCGGCGCCGGCATCGAGCAGGCGGTCGCGGGCGCGGTCCAGATCGGCGCCTCGGACGCTTATATGTCGGATTCCGAGGCGAGAAAACATCCTGAGATTGTCAACGTGCCGATGGCGATCTCGGCGCAGACGGTCAATTACAACCTGCCCGGCCTCAACACGCCGAACCTCAGGCTTGACGGCCCGACGCTTGCCGGAATCTACACTGGCAAAATCCGCCAATGGGACGACAAGGCGATCGCCGTCCTCAACCCCGGCGTGACGCTGCCGCACAAGGACATCGTTGCAATCCACCGCAGCGAAGGTTCAGGCGACACCTTCATCTTCACGCAATATCTGAGTTTCTCCACCGAATCCTGGGAGAATGCCCAAGGCTTCGGCGCCACGATCGCCTGGCCGGCGACGCCAGGCGCATTGGAGACGGCCAGCAATTCTCAAATGGTCGAGAAGATTCAAGCGACGCCTTATTCCATCGGTTACGTCGGCGTGAGCTTCCATGGCGAAATCGATAAGGCGGGCATCGGAACAGCGGCGCTGAAGAGCTACGACGGCGAATTCCTGCTGCCGACCCAGGAATCGATCGAAGCGGCCGCCGCTTCGCTCGGTCCGCGCACGCCGGCCGACGAACGTCTGACCCTGGTCAATGCGCCGGGAGCCAACGCCTATCCGCTCGTCAATTACGAATATGCGATCGTTTCGGTGAAGCAAGCCAATCCGGTGACCGCCGCTTCGATCCGCAAGTTTCTGCTATGGGCGATCGCGCCCGACGAGGCCAACGAAAAATATCTCGACGATGCGCATTTCATTGCTTTGCCGGCCCATATATGGGTGCTCAGCCACGATCAGATCGCCGCGATAAAATAACGCGCGACGCCCCCGAGCTTGCAGCGCGTCTTCGTCGCGCGAACCTCACCGGCTCGCGATCAGCCTGGCGCCGAAAAGAATGAAGATCGCGCCAGCGATCCGGTCGATCCAGCGGCGGCCGCGCGCATAGGCGGCCGATATGCGGCGCATCGTGAACAGGCAGGCGACGAGAGCGTACCAGCTCACCGAAAGCGCCACCATAATGGCGATCGCCGCCATGCCGAGCATCACCGGGGGTTCGTCCGGCATGGCGGCGGCGAATATGCTGGCGACGAACACGGCCGATTTCGGATTGGCGAGACTGGTGACGAGGCCGAGTTGAAAGGCTGAGAGGCCCGAGCGAAGACGCTCGGCTTGCTCGGCGTTTCCGCCGGTGTTTCGCGCGCTCTGCGCCAGCAATCGCAATCCGAGAAATATCAGATAGGCGCCGCCGAACAGTTTGAGCCCGGCATAGAGCCACGGCGCCGCTGCGAAAAGCGCGTGAACGCCGAAAAAACCCGCGGCGCCCCAGATCATGGTTCCGAGCCCGACGCCTGCGACAGCGCGCAGCCCCGCCGCACGCGACTGGCCGATCGCCACACGCAGGATCATGAGAAAGTTCGGTCCAGGCGTCGCCACAGCCAAAGTCCATAAGGCTGCGACCGTGAGAAGCGGGATGGCGTTGGACATGGATGGCGTTCCGTCTCGAGATTCGCTGTGCGTGAACATGCACGCCCGCAGCGCGAAGGGCCAGCTTGCACTCACGGCGCGAATGGAACCGCTCCATGACCTCGGCGTTAGTTCGCTGCGTAGGATGCGGATCCATAGCTACGCGAATGGAGGCTAAGATGCTGAAGAAATTGGGTTATGCAGGCCTTATCGGCGGCGCGCTGATCGCGCTTCCGGCTTTGGTCCAGGCGGCCGACGATACATTCGTGAAAGAGCAGGCGACCAATCAATGGCGCGCCTCGAAACTTGTCGGCGTCACCGTGATGGGCCCCGACCAGAAGAAGGTCGGCAAGATCGACGATGTCTTGTTCGACCATGACGGCAATGCGCAGGTGGTCGTGGTTGGCGTTGGCGGCTTCCTCGGCCTGGGCGCCAAGGAGGTCGGCGTGCCGTTCAAGACGATGCAATGGCGCACCGAGGGCCGCACCGCCGCGACAGCCGGCCCGCCGGCGACCTCGTCGGGCGGCGGCAATGCGAGCGCTACTTCGTCGATGACCGTCAAGACGGACCCCGCCGCCACCGAGGCGAGCCAGGGCTATCCCGATATGGGCGTGCTCAATATGACCAAGGAACAATTGCAGAGCGCGCCTGACTTCCACTATGTCCCGACCCCGACCGCCGACGCCGGCCCCTCGGCCTCGCCGCCGGCAGCCGCGCCCGCCATGGCGCCGTCGACGACTCAGAAGCCGTCGGGAGCCTCCCCGGCCCCGGCAAACTAGCCGAGGCAACTGGCATCGGGATGGTCGCAAAGCCAGCCCGGTCACGCTTCGAAGAGCTTCGCGGGCGATCGTCCGTGAGGCTCTTTTTGGTTTCGGTCGCGCCTTCCCATGCTGATGGCGAGCGCCTTTAAATGGCGGGGCCCGGGCCCGAGGGAATTGTCTTTGGCGGCCGACGCCGCCTTCCTGTAGAATAGCCGGGAAACAGGCGGCGTTTGCGCGGCAAGCCCAATCGAACGGCAATCCGGGGAGGGGACATGCGGCTGGGTGCGGCGCCGGACAAAGGCCTGCTCGATCCAATCGAGATCGCCTCGCGCGACGAGATCGCCGATCTGCAGACACGGCGGCTCACGCAGACGCTGCACCGCGTCTATGACAATGTTCCCGCAATGCGCGCCAAGTTCGACGCGCATGGTGTTCATCCGAGCGACTTCCGCAGCGTTGCCGATCTCGCCAAATTCCCGCTCACCACCAAAGCGGACTTACGCGACAACTATCCGTTCGGCCTGTTCGCCGTGCGCAAGGATCAACTTGCCCGCCTCCACGCTTCCTCCGGCACGACAGGAAAGCCCACCGTCGTCGGCTATACCGCCAACGATATCGCGATGTGGAGCGACGTCATGGCCCGCACGATCCGCGCCGCCGGCGGCCGCGCCGGAATGATGGCGCATATCGCTTATGGCTATGGCCTGTTCACCGGCGGCCTCGGCGCGCATTTCGGCGCAGAGCGTCTCGGCTGTTCGGTCGTGCCGATGTCGGGCGGCATGACGACGCGGCAGGTGCAATTGATCGGCGATTTCGCGCCCGACATTCTAATGGCGACGCCTTCCTACACGCTCGCTATTCTCGATGAATTCCGGGCGCAGGGGCGCGATCCGCGACGCTCGTCGCTGAAGATCGGCTTGTTCGGCGCCGAGCCCTGGACCGACGCGATGCGTGAGGAAATCGAACAGAGTTTCGACATTGATGCTGTCGATATCTATGGACTGTCGGAAGTGATCGGTCCGGGCGTCGCCGGCGAATGCGTGGAGAGCAAGGATGGCCTCTATATATGGGAGGATCATTTCTATCCTGAAGTGATCGATCCCGAGAGCGGCGCCGTGCTGCCGGATGGCGCCATGGGTGAACTGGTTTTCACCTCGCTGACCAAGGAGGCGATGCCGATCGTCCGCTATCGTACGCGCGATCTGACCCGGCTGCTGCCCGGAACGGCGCGCATGATGCGCCGGATGGAGAAAGTGCTCGGCCGCAGCGACGACATGATGATCGTGCGCGGCGTCAACGTCTTCCCAACGCAGATCGAGGAGCAGATCCTCAAGATCGCCACGCTCGCCGCGCATTACCAGATCGTTCTGACCCGCGAGGGTCGGCTCGACGAGATGGATGTGCAGGTCGAGGCGCGGTCAGCCGATGATTTCGCTTCGGCGCGAGACCGCGGCGGCGCAGAGCTCGCGCAGGCGATCAAACATCACATCGGCGTCAGCGCGCGCGTGACCATTATGCAGCCCGCGCAGATCGAGCGTTCGGTCGGCAAGGCCAAACGCGTCATCGACAAGAGGCCCAAAACATGACCGACGCCGACGCTTGTCCCTCTGCGATCCTGCGCGCCGCGGGGCTGCCGGAACAGGCGGCGCTGGAATGGACGCGGGCGATACCGTCCGCCGCCGCCGAATATTGGGACGATATCGCGTCCTATTCGCGCTTCTGGGGCCTTGGCGCGCGGCTCGCGCATTCTCTGCCCGTAAAGCCGAAGCGCAGCCATGCCGAAGCTGCGGCGGCGGCGACGCTGTTCGCCGCTTCGCGCGCTTCGCGCGAGCTCTTTCTCAAATCGCATGCCGAACAGGTCTATGATGCGCTGACACGGCGTTGCGCATTGTTTCGCCGGCTGGAGGATCTTGTATACGCCGCCGCCGAAATCGTTCCCGGCCTCACGCCGACGCGCGCCGAAGTCGCCGCTGAAGCGGCGCTGCCGCAGCGCGACAAGGACGGCGTCGAGATCGACCAGGGCATTTTCCTCGCCCATATGCTGGCGCGTCCGCGCAGCGGCGAACATCTCTGTCATGCGATGCTGCTGCCGCGGCCGGAAAGCGAGGGTCTCGTAGCGAAATTTGCCGCCAAAGGCGCGCTCGACCTCGGCGCCGCGCGGCTGACGCGAAAGGGCAAGGCGGTCCATCTCGACATGGTCAATCCGCGTTTCCTCAACGCGGAAGACGACACGACTTTGGGCCAGACGGAAATCGCCGTCGACGTCGCCACGCTCGATTCGACCACGGATATTGCGGTGATGCGCGGCGTTGCGGTCGACAATGAGAAATTCCGCGGCAGGCGCATTTTCGGCGCCGGCATCAATCTCACCCATCTCTATCTCGGCAAGATTCCTTTCCTGTGGTTCCTGATCCGCGACCTCGGCTATGTCCACAAACTCATGCGCGGCGTCGCGCTGCCCGACAGCGTTCCCGACGACGTCAACGGGCGCGGCGTCGAGAAACTATGGATCGCGGCTGTCGACACATTCGCCATCGGCGGCCATTGCCAGGCGTTGCTCTGCATGGATTTCGTGCTCGCCGCCGCTGACGCCTATCTCACATTGCCGGCGCGCAAGGAGGGGATCATCCCCGGCTTTTCCAATATGCGGCTGCCGCGCTTCACCGGCGACCGCATCGCGCGCCAGGCGATTTTCTACGAGCGCAAGCTCACCTGCGATAGCCCGGAGGGCCGCCTCGTCTGCGACGAGATCGCCCCGCCCGCAGAGATGGATGCGGCGCTCGCGCGCGTCGTCGCGGGCCTGACGAGTTCCGGCGCGGTCAGCGCGATCGGCAATCGCCGCGCCTTCCGGGTCGGCCAGGAGACGCTCGATCTCTTCCGCCGCTACGCCTCGGTCTATGCGCGCGAACAGGCCTATTGCCATTTCAGCCCGGCGCTGATCGCCAATCTCGAGCGCAATTGGGACGCCAGGAACCGGAAAATCTGAGCCCGCGCCTCAGCCGCCGAATACATTGTTGGTTTGCGCGGTCACGCGCACAAAGGTCGTGCGCTTGGGCACTTCCTTGAGCTGGGTCGCGCCGATATAGGTCATCATCGAGCGCACGCCACCCATGATTTCGCCCATCGTATGCTCGACTGGCCCGCGATAGGGCGTCTCGACGCTCTTGCCTTCGGCGGCGCGATAGGCGGCGACGCCGCCGGCATATTTCTTCATCGCCGCTTCCGACGACATGCCGTAAAAGCCCATGCCGACCGGAACCTTCTTGCCATCGCGATCCTCGTAGCGGATTTCGCCGTCGCATTCGTCGTGGCCGGCGAGCATGCCCCCGAGCATCACGAAATCAGCGCCGGCGCCATAGGCTTTGGCGACGTCGCCCGGCACCGTGCAGCCGCCGTCGGCGCAGACCTGGCCTTTCAGCCCATGCGCGGCGTCGGCGCATTCGATGATCGCCGAGAGCTGAGGATAGCCGACGCCGGTCACGTTGCGCGTTGTGCAGACCGAGCCCGGCCCGATGCCGATTTTCACGATATCGGCGCCGGCCAGGACGAGAGCCTCCGTCATGTCGCCGGTGACGACATTGCCGGCCATGATGATCGAATTGGGGTTCTCGTCACGCGCGCGTTTGACGATGTCGAGGAATTTCTCGGCATAGCCATTGGCGACGTCGAGGCAGAGCAGGCGCACGGGAACCTGCTGCCTGACCTTGGCGAGTTTTGCAAGATCGGCGTCCGTCGTGCCGATCGAATAGAAGGCGTGCGCGCCATCCGGTCCGCCGAAGTATTCGATGAGCTTGTCGACGGGATAGTGCTTATGCAGCGCTGTCAGCGCGTCGAAACGGCCAAGGGCGCGCGCCATCGCCAAAGTGCCTGTGACGTCCATATTGGCTGCGATCAACGGAAAGCCCGTCCATTCCGTGCCGGTATGCAGGAAGCGGAAGGTCCGATGGACATCGACTTCGTTGCGCGAATTGAGCGTCGAGCGCTTGGGACGAATGAGCACGTCCTTGAAATCCAGCTTGACGTCGTTTTCGATGCGCATGGGCAAATCCAGTTGGCAGGGTAGGGCAGGGATGGCGCGGATAGCCTCCCGCTCGTCATGGCCGGGGCGGCCGACCCGGCAGGACAGGCGCGCCGCATGGCCGCGCATGACAAGCCGATATCTGGCGCGCAGTCGCGATAGTCAAGGGCTGCGTGTCGCGCGCTTTCGGCAGGACTTTCGTCGTCAATGGCCCAAACGCTCGCCGCGGCGTCGCGCGAAGACCAGAATCCGGCCTCTTGAAACGGAAAATGAACGAAGATCGGGGAATGTGAGACCTCACGGACGCCTGCACGAAAGACGATTCAAGATGCCCAAGCCGCTGACCAGGAGAATGGTAGGCCTCGTCGCCGCGCTGGCGACCGCCCTGGCGATGGCGGGCGCGCCCGAGGCCGCCCTGGCGATGTCAGGCGGCGGCGGTATGGGCGGCGGCGGTTTAGGCGGCGGCGGTCAGGGCCAAGGCTATCAGGGCGGCGGCTTCCAGGGCGGCGGGCGTGGCGGCCACGGCGGCGGTTCGCATGGCTCCGACCATGCGCGCGACCATTCCCGCGACGGCGATCATCGCCACAATGGCGACCATCACAACGCGGATCAGTTCGACATCGATCACCCGCAGAACATCGTCCCGTTCGGCGGCGAGCATTTTCCCGCCGTCGACACCGAGGACGGACTCGGGTTGCGCGACGGCTATTATGAGGACCATCGCCTGGAGGGAATCTACGCGAGCTGGCGGAGCTGGTGGCCCGCATCGCTGTTCCATCCTCATGTCTATGGCTCCGGCTACCGGCCGCCCTGCGTGCGCCGCGACGTCTATAACGACATCTATCAGGCCTGCTGAACGTCCCGCTGGTTGGCGACCGGTCGCCAAGCTGGCCCTGTCGTGCTAACTCCCCTCGCAGTTCAATGCGACATTTCCGATGGGGAGAGAACGATGCGGTTGAAGGGCAAGGGGGTGATCGTCACCGGCGCCGGGCAGGGCTTCGGTCTTGGCATCGCTGAGACTTTCGCCAGGGAGGGCGCGCGCGTCGCCTGTCTCGACTTCAACGCCGACCTCGCCAGGGCGGCGGCCGCCAAGATCGGGGCCGGCGCGATTGCGCTGACCTGCGACGTCTCCAAAAAAGATCAGGTCGACGCGGCGGCCAAAGCGGCGATCGCCGCTTTCGGCCGCGTCGATTCCATCGTCAACAATGCCGGCACCAGCCATCGCAATCGCCCGATGATGGAAGTCGAGGAGGCCGAATTCGACCGTATTTTCGCGGTCAATGTGAAGTCGATTTTCCTGTTCGCCCAGGCGCTGCTGCCGCATATGCGGGAGAAGGGCGGCGGCGTCATCGTCAATATCGGCTCGACCGCCGGACTGCGCCCGCGCCCGGGCCTGACCGTCTATAATGCGTCGAAGGGCGCCGTCCATCTGATGACCAAATCGATGGCGGTGGAATTCGCGCCGGACAATATCCGCGTCTGCGCTCTGGCGCCGGTCGCCGGCGAGACGCCGTTGCTGGCGACCTTCCTGGGCTCCGACACGCCCGAACGCCGCGCCGCCTTCAAGGCGACGGTGCCGCTCGGCCGCTTTTCGACGCCGCAGGACATCGCCAATTCGGCTTTGTTCCTCGTCTCCGACGAAGCCGCCTTCCTCACTGGCGTGGTTCTGGAGGTCGATGGCGGGCGCTGCATCTGACGCTTCGATGCGCGCTCGCAACATTATGAGGCGAAAATCGCCCGCTCGAGCAGCGCCGGCTGAATATCAGGAAAGGCTGTTGACCGTCAGGATCAGCGCGACTGTCAGCAAGTCCTTGCCGGTCTGGAAGGCGCCCGCGGGAATGGACGTGGCGCCGAGCGCGACCAGCGAGGCGAAGAATGCGAAAATCATGGCGCGGAAGGAAGTCTTGAACATTTCAGCCTCCGGGAAAACCGCCGCTCCACCCCTCGGGCTCCGCGGATCATGCCGGAAGGTTACGGTCTGTTTAACGGCGCCCGGCGGGGGTAAACCGCTCTTGAAATGACAAATTTCAAAATAGGAGTAGGCTCCTCGCCGTGAGAAAGCAGAGCAAGACCGAGATTTCGCGCTTCTGAACTGCTCGTTTCGAACCCGGACGCGGGATTTCATGGTCGCCTCTGCCCCTTTCGGGAGGATTGGTCATGACGAATCTGCACGTCTATGCCGGCCACGACGCGATCGCCGTCGCCCCTGTCATTCGCAAGATCGGCTCCGGCGACATTCGCGAGGCCCTCGCGCAAGGCGCCGACGATTTCCGCGTGATGCCCTCTCATCTCGCCTTCCTCTGCCTGATCTACCCGCTTTGCGGCCTCGTCCTCGCCTATGCCACGTCGGAGCGGAACGCGCTGCAATTGCTGTTTCCGCTGGCGTCCGGCTTCGCTCTGATCGGCCCCTTCGCGGCGATCGGCCTTTATGAAATGAGCCGGCGGCGCGAGCTCGGGCTCGACACGTCCTGGAAATATGTCTTCAACGTGCTGCGCTCTCCGTCGATCCCCTCGATCGTGGCGCTCGGCCTGCTGCTGGTGGCGATTTTCGTCGCCTGGCTGACGGCGGCGGAGGCGCTCTACACCGCGCTGTTCGGCCCGACGGCGCCGACCTCCTACGCCGCGTTCTTCAGCGAAGTGGTGTCGACGCGCCATGGCTGGCTGCTGATCGGCTTTGGCGGTTTTATAGGCTTCTGCTTCGCCGTCGTGGCGCTCAGCATCAGCGTGGTTTCGTTTCCCCTGCTGCTTGACCGCGACGTCGGCCTCGTCGCGGCGATCGCCGCCTCGCATAAGGTCGTGCGGGAAAATCCCGCCGCCATGGGGCTTTGGGGCGCGATTGTGACGGTAGGGTTGATTGTCGGCGCACTGCCGCTGTTCGTCGGCCTCGCCATCGTTATGCCGATCCTCGGCCACTCCACCTGGCATCTCTATCGCAAGGCGATCGTGCGCGACCCCTCGCAGGAGCATCCCGTCGAATCGGAGCCGGACGGGATGGGGACGCCGGCGAGCGATCGGGTAGCGCCGCATTCGTTCCTGTTTCCCGAGCGGTGAGCAGCGCGATCCTTCCCCCGCAAGGGGGGGAGGACCGCGCGTTTTGCATTCCCTGCCCCTCGCGATAATCTCGACCCGTCATTCTTACTCGCACAGGCGCGCGATGACTTTGTTTCTGGCGTTTATTGGCGTTTCGCTCCTCGTTATCGTCACGCCAGGACCCGACACTGCGATCACCATCCGCAATACGCTGTTCGGCGGGCGCGCTGGCGGCATATTCACCGCTTTGGGCGTCGCTTGCGGTCAGGCGATCTGGGCGCTGGCGACCAGCGTCGGCATCGTCGCGCTCCTGATCGCCTCGGCGCCCCTGTTCCTGACTGTCAAATACGCCGGCGCGGCCTATCTGGTCTTTCTCGGCATTCAGGCCCTGCGCGAGGCGTCTCGATCGGCCGCGCCAGGGTTTGAAGCGCGAACGGACGAGCCGGGCCGCCGTCTGACGCCGCGCGCCGCCTTTCGCCAAGGTATGGTCAGCGATCTCGGCAATCCCAAAATGGCGGTTTTCTTCGCCAGCCTGCTCCCGCAATTTGCGCCCTCGGGCGCGCCGACCTTCTCGGCGCTGCTCGCTCTTGGCGTCCTGTTCGCGCTGATGACTTTCGCCTGGCTCGCCCTTTACGCCGCGATCGTCGCCAAAGCCGGCCATGTCCTGCGCCGCCCGGCGATCCGCCGCGCTATCGAAGGCGTCAGCGGCGCTGTGCTGATCGGCCTCGGCCTGCGCATCGCCGCCGAACAGCGATAAGGTCGCGAACCGCCCCCTTCTGGGCAAGGTCGACGATCTCAGTTAGATTAGCGCCCCTCCCCAGCCGCGGGTGGAGAGCCAAAGTCGCTGCCGAAAGTCTGCCCCGCCGCATGGCCATCAATGAGCGCACGCGCATCGCCCTTCCGATCATTGTCAGGTTCGCGCTGGTCGGCGCTCTTGCCGGAGCGATCTATAGCTATTTCACCATCGCGGGCGGCGCGGGCGCCGGGTTCGACGCCTTCAAGCGCGGTGCGCTGAGCGGCGGCTTGATCGGAGCCATTCTCAGCGCACTCAACATTTTTGTGCTGGAAGCGCCGATCGGCGCGCCGCTTCGCCGCACGCCCTTTCTGCTGCATCTCTGCCTGAAATCTGTGGTCTATCTCATCGTTTTTCTCGGAGCCGTCGCAGCGAGCCAATGGATGACGTCGGACGCGTTCGCCTTCTGGATACGCACCAGGCCTGGCGACATCCTGTTCTTTTTCGCTGTCAGCCTGGTGATCAGCTTTCTGTTCGACGTCAATCGCCTGCTTGGCCAGAATGTCTTGTTCAACTTTATGACCGGCCGCTACTTCCGGCCGCGCGTCGAGCAGCGTGTCTTTCTGATGATCGACATGAAGAATTCGACCGCCGTCGCCGAGCGCCTCGGCGAGGTCGACTTTCATCGCCTGCTCAATCGCTTCGTCGGCGATCTCACCGGGCCGATCGTCCTGCAGAAAGGCCAGATCCATAAATATGTCGGCGACGAATTGATCGTCGCCTGGCCGCTTGCCGTCGGCGTCAAGGATGCGCGCTGCCTGCGCGCCTGCTTCGGCGCCTTCGAGCGGATCGCGACGCTTGGCCCATCCTACGAGCGCGAATTCGGCTTGCGGGTGGATTTTCGCGCAGCCCTGCATTGCGGACTGGTGGTGGTCGGCGAAATGGGCACGATCAAGAAAGAAATCGCGCTGCTCGGCGATGCGTTGAACACGACGGCGCGCATCGTCGACGCCTGCCGCGACCGCGGCGAGGCGGCGATCGCCTCGGCAGCGTTGTTGCAACTTTTGACGGTTCCCGCGGGCGTCGAAGCGCGCGCGCTTGGACCCGTTCAATTGCGCGGCAAGAAAAGTCCGATCGAACTCTTCGCGCTGCGCGCGGCCGCTACGGCGCGTCTCGCCGCCGAATAGTCGGCGAAGAAGCGTCACTTTTACAGCAGGCAAATATCGTCGGGCGGCCGGTCGAAGCGATCATGCCGGCTATTTGTGACGGAGAGCTGCTACCAGCACCTCGGTGTCAATATTGGACACTGATGCCCAACTTGAAGATGAAGCAACGCTGGTGAACAGAAACCATGAGCGACTATTGCCAGGGATCGTGCACATTCGGACCGTTGCCGGTCTGGCCCTCACATGGCTTGGTCTGTGCGATCCGGCATCGGCGCAGGCGCCGCCGCCAACCCCGGCCGCTCTTCTCAAGGAGATCCACGAGGAGTTCCTGTTCCTTAAGGGATCTCCGTCGCAGAATCTGAAGGCCGATAAGGTCGATCCGATTCTGTCCGGAAAATGGGCCGTCATGATATACGAAGGCTTTTTGGGAATGGACGAAAAGCAATACCGGTTCGCTATTGCGCACTTTTGCGAGAAGCAGGCATGGTCCTTGAAGACAGAGAACTCTGGCTGGGTTGGCGACCTAGCTGGCAGCGTTCCAGTGAGGATACAAGCGGGGGCCGGTGCGGAATATACGATCGATGTCGATCCGGACCGCTGGCTGGATTTTCTTGGCATAGATCGTACTGATAGGGTCCAAATGTACGTGGCGCCTCGGACTTCCGCCTCGTTCGTGCACCGGCAAGCATCCTTCTTTCGCTACAGCGATAACGTGCTGGTTGAGCAGGTCGCCGCAAAAGCTGGCCATCTCTGGAGGCGTTGCCCGGAGCATCCTTAAAAATATAGTCGCGTTTCTGCGGGCAAAAAGGGTGTCGACCGGCGGTCGGCATCCGGCTTTATCGTTGGCTCCTTCACGGGACGCGACTGTGCTACCAGCTAAAAATTACGCGTTTCGCCCTCGGTGGGTCGATAAGTCATGGACCTCTACAGGGCTGGCCTTTTCCGCCCGTTTGCGCTTAAACAGCGCCCCGGAGGATCGCCCCTTGTCGCTTTCGTCGCTGCTGCTCTTCGTCGGCGTCTATGTCGCCGCTGTCGCAACGCCTGGCCCGGGCATCGCCGCGTTGGTGGCGCGCGTACTCGGCCGAGGCCTTGGCGGTATTGCGCCGTTCGTCGCGGGCTTTGTCGTCGGCGACCTCATCTGGTTTTCATTCGCGGCGACCGGGCTGGCCGTGCTCGCGCATGAATTCGCCGGAATATTCACGGCGATCCGCTATGCTGGCGTCGCCTATCTTCTCTATCTCGCCTGGACGATGTGGCGCGCGCCGGCGCGTCCCGCCGATGTCGCTGCAGTGGAGGGCGCCAGCGCCGCGCGCTCGTTTCTCGGGTCTTTGTCGCTGACGCTCGGCAATCCGAAGGTGATCGTGTTCTTCCTGTCGATCATGCCGCTGGTCGTCGATTTCGATGCGCTCGACGCGAAGACCGCAGTCGAGGTCGCAGCGACGATGATCGTCGTACTGAGTTCCGTGCTGCTGACCTACGCCATCGCCGCCAACCGGGCGCGCAAATTGTTCCGCTCCTCGCGGGCGATGAAGATCATCAATCGCGGCGCCGCGGGCGTGATGGCGGGCGCGGCGCTGACGATCGCCGCGCGATGAGCGGGCCGTCTGGAGGGGAATCATCGTCACTCGGAATGGTCGAGGATGATCCATCGTTTCGCATGGCGGAGCGTTTTTCATGTCTGCGAACTTGTCACGCATCGTCCTACGGACGACCGCCGGAGGCGGCGCGCTTCGCGCGTTCTCGACAAGTTCGCAGACTTGAAAATAATGGCCTGCACGCGAACAATGGCCCAATATCGAAACGTCGCGCGAAGGCGGATTTTGAACTGACGCTTCGCCAAGAAAGCGCTCAGGCATGCCCACATGCCTGACCTGATCGCCATCGGCGAACCCCTGTTCGAATTGAACCAAGCCCATGACGGCGCACCCTTCACGCCAGGCTATGGCGGCGACACGTCCAATGCGATGATCGCCGCGGCGCGTTCGGGCGCTTCGACCGGTTATTTCACCGCGGTCGGCGCCGATCGCTTCGGCCGATCGCTGGTCGAACTCTGGCGCGCCGAAGGGGTCGACGCCAGCCGCGTGATGGTCAATGGCGGCGCCCATACCGGCATCTATTTCGTCACGCACGGCCCGGACGGCCATGAGTTCTCTTATCTGCGGGCGGGGTCGGCTGCGAGCCGCATCACCGAGGCCGACATTCCCGTCGATTATATCGGCGCGGCGCGGATGCTTCATGTGTCCGGCATCTCCCAGGCGATCTCGTCCTCGGCGGCCGACGCGATTTTCGCCGCCATCGACATCGCGCGGCAGGCGAAGGTTCTCGTCTCCTACGACACCAATCTACGGCTGAAGCTGTGGCCGCTGACCCGCGCCAAAGCGGTCATCCACGAGGCGATGAAGAGCATCGACATTGCGCTGCCGGGCCTTGACGATGCGCAAAAACTGACCGGCCTCGATCAGCCCGACGCGATCGTCGATTTCTATCTCAAGCTCGGCGCGAAAGTCGTCGCGCTGACGCTCGGCAAGGAGGGGGCGCTGGTGGCGACTCCGGGGCGGCGCGAGAAGATCGCCTCGATCCCAGTCGACGCCATCGACGCGACCGGCGCCGGCGATGCTTTCGACGGCGCCTTTCTCGCCGAATATTTGCGCGCCGGCGACCCGTTCGCCGCCGCCCGTTTCGCCAATGTGGCGGCGGCGCTGTCGACGCGCGGTTATGGCGCCGTGCCGCCGCTGCCGACCCGCGCGCAAACCTTGGCGGCGCTCGCTGGGATCTGAGACGCGGCGCGAGTTGCGCGCGACGCGTTGCGCGGCTAAGGCTGGGCCACGCGTTCCCGGAACGATTCCCTTTCAGGACCAAGCTTTGGGCGAAAAGACCGGCCCATCCATCGACGCGGCGTTTGCGCGCGACTGCTTGATCGCGGCGGCCCGCGAGGCTGGCGTGATCGCGCTTGGCTATTTCCGCGTCGGCGAGTGCACGAGCGCGCGCGTCGATTACAAGGCCGGCGGCTCACCCGTCACCGAGGCCGATCTGGCGGTCGACGCGTTCCTGCGCGCGCGGCTCGGCGCGGATTTCGTCGGCGCCGGCTGGCTGTCCGAAGAAACAGAGGACGATTTGCGGCGCCTCTCCTGCGCCAGCGTCGTCATCGTCGATCCGATTGACGGCACGCGCGCTTTCCTTGCCGGCGATCCGCGCTGGGCGGTGTCGGTCGCGCTGGTTGTCGGCGGCCGCCCGATCGCCGGCGTCGTTCATGCGCCGGCGCTCGAGGAGACCTATGCCGCCGCGCGCGATTGCGGCGCCGCTCTCAACGGCGCTTCGATCGAAGTCTCCCATCGGCAGGCCTTGGCGGATGCCCGCATCGCCGGGCCCAAGCCGATGGTGGAATCGATCGCGCGCGCCGCGGCGGTATCCTTCGATCTCCAACCCAAAATCCCCTCGCTCGCCTATCGCATGGCGCTGGTCGCCAGCGGCGCTCTCGATCTCGCGCTGGCGTCGGAAAAGTCGCATGATTGGGACATAGCCGCCGTCGATCTGATCCTGGAGGAGGCCGGCGGGCGGTTGGTCGAAGCGGCGAGCAGCGCGCTCCGCTACAACAAGGCGGAGACGCGCCATGGCGTCTTGTTCGGCGCCTCGGCGGGAATGATCGATCCGTTCCTCGCCGCTGGCCGTCTCGCCATCGGCGCCTCGCTGGCATGAGGAATGCACGCGGCGAGAGCGCCGCTATTGTACCTCGCGCGAACAGCGGTTGGGATAACGAATATTTCGCATCGTGATAGGAAATCGCCATGACGCAAGCCGCCGATCATACCGGAAATCCCGAATCGAGAGCCGAGGAATCCAAGCAACTCCTGCATCTGGTTTTCGGCGGCGAATTGAAGAGCCTCGACTCGAATGAATTTCGCGATCCGTCGAAAATCGACGTGGTCGGCATATTTCCCAATTATGCGAGCGCGGAGCGCGCCTGGCGCAGCAAGGCGCAGGCTTCCGTCGACAGCGCGCAGACGCGATATTTTATCGTCCATCTCCATCGCTTTCTCGAGCCCGCCGGCCTCGTCCGAAAGATCTCCTGATTTCAAAATGTTGACGCCTCTTCGCCAAGCGGAATTTGCGTGGGGGGCGCCAGAAGCCGATGCGGCGGGGCTCGACGCCATTCGCGCGCGCGCCTATGCAAAAGCTGCCGCCAATTCCGGCGTCGGCTTGAGGGGCGCATGAAACTGCCGCTTTCGCTCGTCGCCTATCGTTTGGCGACTGGCGCCTTTGCGCCTCTGAGCGGGCCTTTGTTGTCCTGGCGGCTGTCGCGCGGCAAGGAGGATGGCGCGCGGATCGACGAGCGACGCGGCGAGCCGGGCTTTGAGCGGCCCGACGGCATCCTGGTCTGGCTGCATGGCGCCAGCGTCGGCGAGGCTTTGTCGCTGCTGCCCCTGGTCGAAAAACTGACGCGGCGCGGCCGCCATGTGCTGATCACCACCGGAACGGTCACTTCGGCTGCGATCCTCGCCGATCGGCTGCCGGCGGGCGCTTTCCATCAATTCGTGCCGCTCGACGTCCCCCGCTTCATGCGCCGCTTCATCGCGCATTGGCGCCCCGATATCGCCTTGCTGGCCGAATCCGAGCTCTGGCCGAATTTCATCGTCGAGGCCGAAAGGGCGCAGATTCCGATCATTCTCGTCAATGCGCGTCTCAGCGCTCGTTCGTTCGCGCGATGGAGCCGATTGAGGAGTTTCATCGGCGCGCTGCTGGCCCGCGTCGATCTCTGTCTCGCCCAAAGCGAGGGCGATCGCGAGCGGTTGGCCGCGCTCGGCGCGCCCAATGTCAGGCTTGCCGGCAATTTGAAATATGACGCGCCGCCGCCGCCCGCCGACCGGCAGGAGCTCGCCGCCCTGTCGGGGCTGATCTCCGGCCGCCAGGTGTGGATCGCCGCTTCGACCCATGAGGGCGAGGAAGCGCTGATCGGCGAGGCCCATCGCATTCTCGCGCGAACGTTCCCGGATCTCCTTACCCTGATTGCGCCACGCCACCCCAAGCGCGGCGCCAGGATCGCAGCGCAATTGCAGGAGCTCGGCCTTAATTGCGCGCTGCGCTCCGAGGGTGCGCAGCCGAGCGGCCAGACCGCGGTCTATATCTGCGACACGATGGGCGAGCTTGGCCTGTTCTATCGTCTGGCCGGCGTGGTCTTCGTCGGCAAATCCTTCGCCCCGGGCGGCGGCCAGAATCCGATCGAGCCGGCCCGCCTCGCCAGCGCCATTCTGCATGGGCCGGATGTCGCCAATTTCGCCGATGTCTATGCCTTGCTGGATGCGGGCGGCGGCGCCGCGCTGGTCGGCGACGCCGAGCAATTGGCGCGCACGCTTGCCGCATTGTTCATCGACGGCGGGCGTTTGCGCGCGATGGCGCGCGCCGCCGCCAAAATTGTCGAGGGCCAAACCGGCGCGGTCGATCGCACGATCGAAGCAGTCGAACCCTATTTGTCGCAGGTGGCGTCGGAGCGGGCGTCTTGAGGGCGCCGGGCTTTTGGGCGAAGCGCAGCCCCGATGCGCTCGCACTGGGTCTCGCGCCGTTGGGCTCGATCTATGGCGCGCTCACCGCAAGGCGAATGGCGCGGCCGGGGTTGCGGGTCGACGCGCCTGTCATCTGCGTCGGCAATTTCGTCGCCGGCGGCGCGGGCAAGACGCCGGCCGCGATCGCCATCGCGCTTTTCCTGCGCGAAATGGGCGAACAGGTCGCGTTCCTGTCGCGCGGATACGGCGGCGTCAGGCCGGCGGGCGCGGTCGCCGTCGAACCCGACGTTCACCGCGCCGCTGAAGTGGGCGACGAACCTTTGTTGCTCGCCCGCATTGCGCCCTGTTTCGTCGCGCGCGATCGGCGGATCGCCGCGCAGGCGGCGATCGCGGCGGGCGCCAGCGTCCTTGTGATGGACGACGGCCTGCAGAACCCCGCTCTGGCCAAGGATTTCAGCTTCGCTTTGATCGACGGCGGCGCCGGCTTTGGCAATGGCCTCTGTCTGCCCGCCGGGCCTTTGCGGGCGCCGCCGGCGATGCAATTGCCTTATGTTTCGGCAGTGGTTTTCGTCGATGGCGTTTCCGACGCCAGCATCGCGGCCCATGACGCGGTTGCGGGCCAGATCGTCCTGAATGCGTGGCTCGAACCCGATCCCATCGTCGCGACGAATTTGCGCAATCAGAACGTGCTCGCTTTCGCCGGCATCGGACGCCCGGAAAAGTTCTTCGCCACATTGAGAGCATTGGGCGCACGCGTGATCGTCGCGCGCGCCTTCGCCGATCATCAGCCCTATCGGCCGGCGCAGCTCGACGCGCTTTTCGCCGAAGCGGCGAGCCTCGGACTGACGCCGGTGACGACGCAGAAGGATTTGGTGCGCCTGACTCCGGCTGAGGCGGCGAACGTCACAGCCCTGCCGGTCGCGCTGCGCTTCGATGAGCCAGATCGCGTTGCCGCTTTGCTGGCTAGCGCCCTCGCGAAACGACGAGCGGAATCTTGACCGGTCCATTCAGCGCTAAAGGGCTTGACCTTGAGCGCGCGATGACGAGGCTCCGAAGGATCGATTCTTAAGAGGAGGCTTGATATGAAACCGGCGCTTTTGGCGGCATTCGCCGCGCTCACTTTGGCGGGCTGCAATTCCGCCGGTATGGCGCCCGCCGCGCCGCCGCCGGCGCCAGGTTCGCTGGTCGTCGCGCCGTCCAATTTCCAAATGCCGCAAGGGAGCGGCTGCGCCGCCGACATCGCCCGCTACCGCGCCGTCCAGGACGACGACCTCGCGATGGGGCAGATCAAGCGATCGGTCTATGATCAGATCCATGGCGAGATCGCAGCGGCCGCGCAGGCCTGTTCGGCCGGCCATGACGAAGAGGCGCGCGGAATGATCCTCGCCTCGCGCAAGCGCCACGGCTATCCCACCGCGCTTTAAGCTTCCTCGAGCGCGTGATTCAGGAAGTCGACAATAAAGGGCGGGCAGCGGATCGCGGAGACGTCCTGTTTGCGACGCACGATATGCATGCGGATGAGTTCCGGATTCGGGTCCTCGGCGAGGAAGGCTTCGACGCGCCTTTTGATGTCTTGCGCTTTGTCGGGGCTGCGCGTGATTTTCAGGCAGGCGATGCGCGGCGGCGCATAGACAATGGTCCAGCGGGCGGCCATCGCCACTTCATCGGGCGAAATGCCGGTTTCCTCCTGCAATTCGCGCCGCACGCTGGCGGCAAGATCGACTTTTTCGCCGAATATGTCGCTGCGGTCGGGTGTGCCGGAAGCGAAATAAACCATCCCGGCATTGGCCGTATGCGGCCCCATCTCGCCGAGCACAAAGGCGCCATCCGCCGATCGCAGCGCCGCCATCGAGAAGCAATTGCAGACGCGCGCATCGGGAAAGCCAAAATCGCGCCAGGCAAGGAATGCTTTGAAATCGGTTTCGAAATAGGCGCCGCGCAGGATCGTCGCGCCGTCGCCGCGCGTCGAGAATTGGTGGCGCCCGAGCAGCAGCACGCGGCCGTCGAAAAGATGCGGCAGCGCCTGCTTGCGCATCGCCCAATGCGCGGCGATTTCGTCGGCGCGGCTTTCGGCGAACGCCCATGGCGCGGGCTCATAGGCCAGATCGAGTTCGGCGACCTCGAAAATACTCGGTCCCGTGTCGCTCATAGATCGATCGCGCCCTGCGAAACGATCACCGCCGATCCGCCGATCGTGGCGGACAAAAGCGCGCCTTGTTCGACGACCAGCCCAAGCGAAATGAAACTCGGCCGCCCCATTTCGACGCCCTGTTCGATGACGGCCATATGTTCGCCGTCGCCGGGACGTTCGAATTGCATGAGGACGCCGGCGAAAGCGGCCGCTGCGCTGCCGGTGGCGGGATCTTCGACGACGCCCCAGCCGGCGGCGAACATGCGCGCATGCCAGTTCGCGCCGACATTGGCGGTCTCCTTCGTGTAGAGATAGACAGCCGGACCGCCGTTCGCGCCCCAGCGTTTCAGATCGGGGCGCGCTTTCCCCATGGCCGCGAGACTTGCGACGGGGACGAACAGATTGGACGTTCCCGCGCCATGAAGCGTTGGCCGATGCGCGCCAAAACCGATGTCGGCGGCGCCGAGGCCGAGGTCAGCGGCGAGCGCCTCAACGGAAGGCGCTTCGCCGCCCGGCTCGGGAAGGCGGGGCAGGGTGAAATAGGCGGCCATCGCCTTGCCCTTGCGGTGGCGCGCGACGCAGACGACATCGCCGACCTGCTCCTCGACGACGATGCGCAAATCCTCCCGCGCCAGCAGTTCGGGCGCACGCAAATGGGCGAGCAGAGCCGCCGTTCCGACCGTCGGATGGCCGGCGAACGGCAGTTCCCGCGCCGGCGTGAAAATCCGCAGGCGCGCCGTATTGACCGGATTGCGCGGTTCTTTGACGAAGACCGTCTCGGCGAGATTGAATTCGCGCGCGATCGCCTGCATGCGGGAATCATCGAGCCCCTCGCTGTCGAGGACCACGGCGAGGGGATTTCCGGCAAGCGCGATATCGGTGAAGACGTCGAGCGTGTAGAATTGGCGGCGCATAGTATGTTCCTATATTTTTTCTGCGACAAACAGGCGCGAGGGACGCACGAATTCCTCCTGCGCGGCGACGATTTCAAGCTCCCGCGATCCAGCCTTCGCGGTCGCTTCGATCAGACCATAGACGGAAGAAGCGGCGAGCGCGATTGCTTGAGGCGCGCTATGAGTCCGCAGCCAATGGGCGAGGAAAAGCGCGGCGATGACATCGCCCGCGCCATTCACTTTGATCGGCGCCTTGGGCGTGCGCAGCCGCCAAAGCGCGCCATTTTCCGAAACAGCCAAATCGATCGCGTCCGCGGGCGTGTCGTCGAGGACGAGCGAAGTGACGAGGATGGCGCCCGGGCCGCGCTGGTGCAGGATTTCGAGCGCCTCGCGGGCGCCCGCTATATTGGTCGAAGGCAGGCCGGAAATGAGATCGAGCTCGAAATGGTTGGGCGTCAGGATCGTCGCGGCCGGCAGGGCGCGCTCGCGCATGAACTCCGCGACGCCGGCTCTGACATAAACGCCGCGCCCGACATCGCCGAGCACGGGATCGCAGCAATAGACCGCGCCGGCGTTTTGTTCGCGGGCGGCGGCGACGCCGCGCAGGATCGCCGCGCCGACCTCAGGCGAGGCCATATAGCCGGACAGAATCGCGTCGCAGCGAGCGAGCGCGCCGCGCGCGGCGATTCCGGCGACGCAATCGTCGATCATCGCGGCGTCGAACGCCTGGCCGCGAAAGTCGGGATAGCCGGTATGGTTGGAGAATTGCACGGTGTTGAGCGGCCAGACCTCGCAGCCGATCCGCTGCAGCGGAAACACGGCGGCCGCATTGCCGACATGGCCGTAGACGACATGGGACTGAATGGAGAGAATGGAAATTGGCGGGGAAAAACTCATTCGTCACGATATCTCGATATTATGGCGCTGCGCGGTCTTTCGTCTCTACCCGAAGCCGGCCATGAAAATAAGACCGTCTGGCAAGAAGGGCGCCAAACTTGACTTGAGGGCGAATTGGAGTCGTGAAACGTTGCGACGAAAGCGCCATCGCTTGCCTATGGGAACAATTCAAATGTCGGATTTTACACGCCCCGCCGCCGTTGCGTGGTCACCACATGAGTGACGCGATCGCCTATCTCTCGCGCGCCATCGAGCAGGGGCGGGGCGTCTCCGAAGCCGACATCGTGCTGAAGGGCGGCCGGATCTTCGATCTCGTCACCGGTTCGCTCGAAGAAAGCGACGTCGCCATCTGCAACGATCGGATCGTCGGCACGTATGGCGATTATCGCGGCGCCGTCGAGATCGACGTTTCCGGCAAGATCATCGTGCCCGGCTTCATCGACACGCATCTGCATGTGGAATCCTCGTTGATCACGCCGCTGGAATTCGATCGCTGCGTGCTTGCCCATGGCGTCACCACTGCGATCTGCGATCCCCATGAAATCGCCAATGTGCTCGGCGCGACAGGTCTGCAATATTTCCTCGACGCCTCTATGGCCACCGCGATGGACTTGCGCGTGCAATTGTCGAGCTGCGTGCCGGCGACCCATCTGGAGACCTCGGGCGCGCGGCTGGAGGTCGACGATCTTCTCCCTCTCAGCCGCCACCCCAAAGTGCTCGGCCTCGCCGAATTCATGAATTTTCCCGGCGTCCTGGCGCGCGATCCCGCCTGCCTCGCCAAGCTCGCCGCGTTCCAGGACCGGCGGCTGGACGGCCATAGCCCGCTGCTGCGCGGCCTCGACCTCAATGGCTATCTCGCCGCCGGCATCCGCACCGATCATGAAGTGACCAATGTGCCCGAGGCGCTGGAGAAGCTTAAGAAGGGCATGCAGATCCTGGTGCGCGAAGGCTCGGTGTCGAAAGACCTGCACGCCCTCGCGCCTATCATCACCGAGCGCAACTCGCCCTTCATCGCGCTCTGCACCGATGACCGCAATCCACTCGACATCGCCGAGGAAGGCCATCTCGATTTCATGATCCGCACGGCGATCAGCCTTGGCGCGCCGCCGCTCGCCGCCTATCGCGCCGCCAGCATTTCGGGCGCCCGCATTTTCGGCCTGATGGATCGCGGCCTTGTCGCGCCGGGCTGGCGCGCCGATCTGGTCGTCGTCGACGATCTCGAAGCTTGCGCGGTTTCCAAAGTCTTCACTGCCGGGCGCCTGGTCGGCGAGGCTTTGTTCGCGACGCGCGGAACGCTCGCTCCCGTCGGGCGCAACAGCGTCAAGGCGCGCCGCGTGTCGGCGCGGGATTTCGCCGCCAGGGGCGCCGGCCCGTCGACCCAGGCGATCGGCGTCACGCCCGGCAAAATCATCACACAGCGCGTTCCGGCGACCTTGCCCTATGCCAATGGCGAGCGGCAGGTCGATCTCGATCAGGATATCGTCAAGGTGGCGGTCGTCGCCCGGCACGGCGTCAACCACAATATCGCGACCGCTTTCGTGCACGGCTTCGGCATGAAGCGCGGCGCCATCGCCTCGTCGGTTGGCCATGATAGCCACAATATCACGGTGGTCGGCGCCGACGAGGATGACATGGCGGTGGCGGTCAACCGGCTCATCGAAATCGAAGGCGGCTTCGCGGTCGCCGAGGGCGGACGCGTGCTCGCCGAACTCGCGCTGCCGGTGGCGGGCCTGATGAGCCTGCTCAGCTTCGAAGATGTTCGCGCGGCGCTGATCCCCTTGCGCGCGGCGGCAAAAAGCCTTGGCGTTGTTCTCGCCGAGCCGTTTCTGCAGGTCGCGTTCCTGCCGCTGCCGGTGATCCCGCATCTGAAAATCACCGACAAAGGCCTTGTCGATGTCGACCGGTTCGAATTGGTGCGCGATTAGCTAGCCGCGGGACCGGGCGACGCCCCAGAGGAAAGCGCCGGCAAGCGCCAGCCAGCCGAGGATCATCAGCGAGCCGCCGATGGGCGCCGCCATCGCGATCAGCCGCACGCCGGTGAAAGCCAGCACGGCGAGCTCGCCGCTGAAGAGGATCGTCCCCAATCCAAGGCATGCGCCGGCAAGAAGCAGGGCGCGCGCGAATGCGGCGTCCGCGGCATAGGCGCGCGCGCAGGCGGTCAGGCCGAGCAAGGCGGCGGCGTGCAGCACGAGAAAATAGGCGGACGTCTGGCCGATTTCGCCGCCGCCGCTATGGGTGGCCGCCGCCGCCAACATCACCCCGGCCGCGCCCATCAGAGCAGACAAGGCGCCGAGCGCCGGGATCGAGCGTTGCATGATGCCTCTTATCGCAGGGATTGGGGAACCAAGAACTTGCGCTGACGTTGTCTCGCCAAGCATTCACGTTGTATAGAATGCCAAACATTAGCGATCCCGCCTATTATTTCTTCCTGAAGACAACTATGGCGTTTTCCTCGAAGCGGTCGCACGGTTCGCCCGCATCGTCTCTTCGATCATGAACGGATAAGCTATGAGCCGACTGCGCAAGCGTACGATGTTGATCGCGGCTTCGGCCATGCAGGCGGGGATCGATAGCGCAGTGACGATCGCCGCCCGCACCCCGGCGCTTTTGAGCCAGGGGTTCAATCCGACCAGCGAAAGCGCCAGGGAAAGCCGGCGCATGGTTCAAGAAAAAGTCGACGCGGTCTATGAAGGCGCGCTCGCCGCGCAAATGGCCTGGGCGTCGTTCCTGCTGAAAGCTTCGTTCGGCGGCATTCGCAACGCCAGCGACCTGTCGCTCGGCCTCGCCAATGTCGCGGAAGCCGCAATCAGGCCCGCCCGACGCAAAGTGCGCGCCAACGCCAGGCGGCTTACCGGCCTGCCGAAGATCGGCTAAATCTATCCGGTAGCGAAACGATCGTCGCATCGGGAATAGCCTATGCCCTTTCTCGCCCATCTCCACGATTTCATTTCGACCTACGGCTATTTCGCGGTGTTCGTCATCGTCGGGCTGGAGAGCGCCGGCGTGCCGATGCCGGGCGAGACGGCGCTGGTCAGCGCGGCGATTTTCGCCGGCCAGGGCGCGCTCGACATCAAATGGGTGATCGCCTGCGCCGCCGCGGCGGCGATCCTGGGCGACAATGCCGGCTATTGGGTTGGCCGCGAATTCGGCTTTCCGATCGTCTTGAAATACGGCCGCTATCTGCGGCTCGACGAGCCGCGGCTGAAGCTCGGCCAATATTTGTTTCAGCGTCACGGCGGCAAGATCGTGTTCTTTGGCCGCTTCGTCGCAGTGCTCAGGGCCTTCGCGGCGCTGCTGGCCGGCATCAACCGGCTCGCATGGCCGCGCTTCTTTGCTTTCAACGCGGCGGGCGGCATCGTCTGGGCGAGCATTTTCGGCCTCGGCGGCTTTTTCCTCGGCCATGCCTTTGAACATTACGCCAAGCCGGTGGGAATCGCCGCGCTGATCTGCGCGGTGGTCGGCGGGGTCGCGGCGAGCCGCTTCATCAGCCACCACGAGCACCGGCTTATGGCTGAGGCCGAAGCCGCGTTGCCCGGCCCGCTCGTCGCGCCGCGCGACCCCGGCGGCGCATGACGAGAGCCGCGTTTTCCACAGCTTGTCCCCAGGCTCGTCCACAGGCTGCAAACAGCCTGCCCACAGCCGCGCAGTCGCTGCCCCGGACGCCTCCGCCGTCATGGCTAGACTTGCTCCGGCCATCCTCGCGGTAGCGCCACCTTGAAAGGGTTTGCGACGTCGCCGCGTGGATGGCGGGAACAAGTCCACGGCTGCCCGGTTCGGCAAGACCGGTTGTAAAGTTCAGGTCGTTCACAACCCTCACGCGTCTTGCCCGGGCTTGTCCCGGGCATCCACGCCGAGCGGAAGCCGCCAACTTCGAAGGTTTATTGCAACGGCGCGGCGTGGGTGGCCGGGACAAGCCCGGCCAAGACGCTTAGAGGTTCCATTCCACTTAGATTCTCTCGCGCGGCGAAACTTTATTGCTCAACCGGACAGCCGTGGAACAAGTCCGGCCGTGACGGCGGAGAGGTTCTTGGCGTCAACCCGCCGCGCGCGCCGGCGGAATGACGACGCCCCGTTCGGTCGGCCCGATCCACACGCGCTTTTGCTCCGAGCGGCGCAGGATGTCGATGGAGATGGTGCGGTCGATCTTGTCGGCGTCGAGCAGGCGGAGCAGATCCTCGACCCCTTTCACCGGGCGCCCGTCAAGCGCGACGATCATATCGCCGGTCAGCAGGCCCGCCTGATCGGCGGGGCCCGATTGCTCGATGTTGAGAATCCGCGCGCCGGTCGCCTGTGTGAGGCCGAAGCGCAAGGCGATGCGCCGGGGAATGGGCACGGTGCCGCCGCCAATGCCAATGTAAGCGCGCCGCACGCGACCATGCCGCGCGATCTCGCCGAGCACGAAATTGGCGGTGTTGGAGGCCACCGCGAAACAGATGCCTTGCGCGCCCATGATGATCGCCGTGTTGATGCCGATCACTTCGCCCGCCGAAGAGACCAGCGGGCCGCCGGAATTGCCGGGGTTGAGCGCCGCGTCGGTCTGGACGACGTCCTCGATCATTCGCCCGCTCTTGGAGCGCAGCGAACGGCCGAGCGCCGAGACGACGCCGGCGGTGACGGTGGCGTCAAAGCCGAGCGGATTGCCGATCGCAATGGCGATCTGGCCGCGCCGCAGTTTCGAGCTGTCGCCGAGCCTCGCCGCCGGCAGCGTGACGCTGTCGTCGACGCGCAACAGCGCGAGATCGCAATCGGGATCGTCGCCGAGCACACGCGCATGCAACTGCCGCCCTTCGAGCGTCATCACCTCGGCGCCGCGGGCGCCTTGCACCACATGGCTATTGGTCAGCACCAGCCCGTCGGGCGAGACAATCACGCCGGAGCCGGAGCCGCTATTGGCGCCGTTGCGCTTGATGTCGATGCGCACGACGCTGGGACCGACGCGATCGACGACGTCGCTGACGGTGCGCGAATAGACGTCGAGCGCCTCGGCGTCGCTGGCGGCGGAGGGCGCGCCGGAGCCGGACGATTCGGAGTTGGAATCAAGGGCGTAAAGCATGGGAGGCCGGGAGGGGGTGTGGTCGAACATTCGCCACATATGGGAAGCGGCTGCGCGCGCAACAAGAAGGGGGGCGGGGAGGGGTAGCCGTCATGGCGAGGGAGCGCTTCCGGCAAGCGCCCCCTAATGAATCTCCGGCTCCCCCAGCGCCTCGCCACGCTCAAGAAAATCGAAGTCGCAGCCTTCGTCGGCCTGGCGGATCGAGCGGGCGAACAGCGCGCCATAGCCGCGCGACAGACGCGGCGGCCGCGGCGTGAACGCGGCCTGGCGGCGGCCAAGCTCGGCCTCGCCGACTTCGAGATCGAGGCTGCGCTTGTCGACATTCACCGCGATCATGTCGCCGGTGCGCGCCAGCGCGAGCGGGCCGCCGATATAGGCCTCCGGCGTCACATGCAGGATGCAGGCGCCGTAGCTGGTGCCGCTCATCCGAGCGTCGGAAATGCGCAGCATGTCGCGCACGCCGGCGCGCACCAGCTTTCTGGGGATCGGCAGCATGCCCCATTCCGGCATGCCCGGGGCGCCTTGCGGCCCGGCGTTTTGCAGGACCAGCACATGGTCGGGCGTTACGTCGAGATCGTCGCGCTCGACGCTTTCAGCCATTTCGTCATAGCTTGCAAACACCAGAGCCGGGCCGCGATGAGCGCGTAGTCTTGGTTCGGCCGCCGCTGGCTTCATCACCGCACCGCGCGGCGCGAGATTGCCGTAAAGAATGGCGAGGCCGTCGCGCCCGGCGACAGGATTGTCGAGCGGGCGGATGACATCAGGCGTCCAAACTTTCGCGCCGGCGATGTTTTCGCGCAGCGTCTGGCCGTTGACCGTCTGCTGGTCGAGGTCGAGGAGATCGCCCATTTCCGCGAGCAGCGCGCCAAGGCCGCCGGCGTAGTGGAAATCCTCCATCAGGAATTGCCCGGTCGGGCGTAGATTGGCGATCACCGGCGTGGTCCGCGCGATCGCGTCGAACCGCTTGAGATCGAGCGCCACGCCCGCCCGCCGCGCCATCGCGATCAGATGAATGATCGCATTGGTGGAGCCGCCGAGCGCCATCAGGACGGCGACAGCATTGTCGAAAGACGCGGCCGTCAGGATCGCCGATGGGCGGGTATCTTCGAAGACCATTTCGACCGCACGCCGCCCGGTCGCGGCCGCCATGCGGGCATGGCCGGAATCGGCGGCGGGAATCGAAGAAGCATTCGGCAAAGTCATCCCAAGTACGTCGGCCAGCGCCGTCATCGTCGAGGCGGTGCCCATCGTCATGCAGACGCCGTAGGAGCGCGCGATGCCCGCCTCCATCTCGCTCCAGTCGGCCTCGCTGATGCGGCCGGCGCGCTTCTCGTCCCAATATTTCCAGACATCCGAACCGCTGCCGAGCGTCTGGCCGCGATAGGCTCCGCGCAGCATCGGCCCGGCCGGCATGAAGATGGCGGGCAGGTCGGCGCTGATCGCGCCCATCAGCAAAGCGGGCGTGGTCTTGTCGCAGCCGCCCATCAGCACGACGCCATCGACCGGATGCGAGCGGATCAGCTCCTCCGTCTCCATCGCCAGGAAATTGCGATAGAGCATGGTCGAAGGTTTGACGAAAGTCTCCGACAGCGACATCGCCGGCAGCTCGATCGGAAAGCCGCCCGCCTGCAGGACGCCGCGCCGCACCTCTTCGGCGCGCGTGCGAAAATGCGCGTGGCAGGGGTTGATGTCGCTCCAGGTGTTGATGATTGCGATGACCGGCTTGCCGGCGAAATCGGCGCGCTCATAGCCCATCTGCAACAGGCGCGAGCGATGGCCGAACGAGCGCAGATCCTGCGGCCCGAACCAGCGGAAACTGCGGAAGTCCTCGGGCCGTTTGCGCGGGCGCGACATGGAATGCTCCGTTGCTCCCGCGCCGCGCGAAAATGGGCGCGACGAGGAATATCAACGGTCTACGATGCAAGTTTGTCTCGCGCAAGGCGGGGAGAGTGATCACCGCGTCCAACGTCGCGCCGCCCCTCATCCGGCGCTGCGCGCCACCTTCTCCCCGCAAAGCGGCTATTCGATTCACACATTTCCGCGGGCCAGTTTCGCGCCATATTTGATGGCGTGAAATTCCTGCAGCCCGCGATTGAGGACGCGTGGTCCTGGTTTGCCGTAGTATCCGGTCCAGGCG
>DATBZF010000066.1:0-81002 GCA_036513315.1 Roseiarcus sp. | reverse complement strand
GATCCGTTCATCCACGCCGCGCTTTTGATGACGACGCCGATCCTGCTGGCGGCGATCGGCGGTCTTGTCAATCGCGTCGGCGGTCTCGTGAATATTGGTCTGGAATCGATGATGCTCGCCGGCGCCCTCGTCGCTGTCGCGGTTTCGGCGGCGACCGGCAGCGCGCTTGTCGCGCTCGCCGCGGCGGTATTGGTCGGCGCGCTGATCGGTTTGGCGATGTCGCTGGTGGTGACGCGCCTGCAAGCCAATGAAATCATCGTCGGCCTCGGCTTTGGCGTCGCCGTCGCCGGCCTGGTGCGCTTCATCTTGAAGAGCGCCTATGGCGTCTCCGGCACGTTCAATCCGCCCGGCGTCGCCATGTTGCCGCGACTTGCCATCCCCTATCTCTCCGACATTCCCGTGCTCGGCGCCATCGTGTCGGGCCAGGATGGGCTGACATGGTTCGCCTGGGCGATGGTCCCGGCGACGGCTTTCTTCCTGCAACGCACCCGTGCCGGCCTGCGCCTTCGCGCGACAGGCGCGGCCGAGGCGACGGTTCGCGCAGTCGGTCTTTCGCCGCTGAACATCCGCGACGCGTCGACCGCTTTCGCCGGCGCGATGGCTGGCCTCGCCGGCGCGCATTTGTCGATCGGCGTCGTCGGCTTGTTCAATGAAGGCATTATCGGCGGGCGCGGCTTCATCGCGCTCGCCGCCTTTTATTTCGGCCGCAACGCGCCCTGGCGCACGGCGCTCGGGGCCCTGTTGTTCGGCCTGTTCGACGCCGCGCAGATTCGTCTGCAGGGCCATGGCGCGCCCGCCGAACTCGTCCAGATGCTCCCCTATGTCATCGTCATTGTCGTCCTGACGGGCCTCGGCCTCGCCGATCGCGGTCGCCCCTCGCGGAGGTCGTTGTAATGGCTATTTCCTCTCCGCCCGCAATTCATGAATCGACAGCGTTGATTCTCGTCGACGTCACCAATTCCTTCTTCCTTGAAGGAATGCCCAATCATTATGCCGCCGCCGGCGAAGTGGTCGCGCCGCTGCGCCAGCTACTCGCGCAGGCGCGCGCGGCGCAAAAAATTATCGTCCATGCGGTCGAGCAGCATTATCCCGGCTTTGACGATTACGAATGGCGCAAGCTGCCGCGCCATCATTTCGTCGGCGATCGCGACGCGGAATTCTTCGCTGGATTTGAGCCTGCCGGGCCGCGCGAGATCGTCACGCCAAAACGCCGCTACAGCGCGTTTTTCGCTACCGATCTGGCCCTGTTCCTGCATGAGCAGAAAATCCAGCGCGTCGTCATCGCCGGCGTGAAAACCAATGTCTGCATCCGGGCCACTGCGCAGGATGCGTTCGCCAGCGGCTTCGATGTCGTGGTGCCGCGCGAGGCGACCAATTCCAATCGTCCGCATCTGGCGGAAGCTTCGCTCGAAGACATCGACCGCTATATCGGCAAGGTGGTTTCGCTCGAAGCAGCCCTTGCGATGCTGTCATGACCAAAGTCGTCGTCACCGGCTATGCCAGCCTCGATTATGCAATGCGGCTGGATCGCGCGCCGCGGTCGGACGCGACCGCAACCATTGTCGCGCGCCCGCTCGAATGGCCGCGTCTTGGCGGCTCGCCCGCCTATATCGCCTGCGCGATGGTCGCCGCCGGCCTCGCCGATGTCCGGCCGGTGAGCTGGATCGGCGACGACGCCGACGGGCGCCGTTACCGCGAGGCGCTGGTCAGCAGGGGCGTCGCGGTCGACGGCATCGCACTTAAGGCCGGCCGCACGCCGGTCTGCATCCTCGCCTACCAGCCGGATGGGGGTTGCAACTGCTTTTATGATCCGAGCCTGCCAGGGCCGCTGACTCTCGACGAAGGCCAGACGAGGCTTGTCGCCGACGCGCGCTGGGTCTGCCTGACCGTTGGCCCCGCCGCCGCAACCGCGCAGGCGCTCGCCGCGGCGCGACCTGACGCGCAAGTCGTCTGGGCGGTCAAGGCTGATCCGCGCGCGGTTCCCGCCGAACTCGCCGCGACGATCGCTGCGCGCGCCGATATAGTCGCCTGCAGCCGCGGCGAGGCGCGTTTCGTCGCCGAGGCGTTCAAAGCGGCGGCCGCGCCAAAGCGTCGCCGCCTGCTGATCGAGACGCGCGGGCGCGACGGCGTCTCCCTGTCCGTCGAAGGGCGCGAGCAGGTCATCGCCGTCGAGCCGCTCGCCTCGGAAGACACCACCGGCGCCGGTGACACTTTTCTTGGCGGCCTGCTCGCCGCTCTCGTCAACAATCCCGATCGACCTGTCGACGCCGTCGAAGCAGGCGCGCGCGCCGCGCGCGCGATGCTTCTTGCGCGCGGCCAAAACAAAGGAAATTGAGCCAAATGAATCGTAGCGCCTGGTATATCGGTTGCCGAGAGGATGAGGTCGGCGAAGCGGCGATCCTGGTTGGCGATCGCGCCCGCATCGACAGGATCGCCGAACATCTCGAAGCGCCCCATTTCGTCGAGGAAAACAGGGGGCTGCGCACGGTGACCGGCTTGCGCGCCGGCCGCCGCATCACTGTCTCGGCCTTTGGCATGGGCGGCCCGATCGCCGCGATCGTGTTGCATGAATTGTTCGATCTCGGCGTGCGTAATTTTCTGCGCATCGGCACCGCCATGGTGATGCGGCCGGCCAAACTCGGCGACTTTGTCCTCGCCGACGGCGCGGTGCGCGGCGAGGGCGCGTCGCGAACTTATGCGCCGGTCGGTTATCCCGCCGTCGCCGATTTCGACCTCGGCGCCGCGCTGCGCGCGCAATTGGCCAGGCGCAACGTCTCATGGCGCGCCGGTTTGTTCGGCACTTATGACGGTTTCTACACCGAAATGTTCGCGATGTCGGCGGGCGAGGCGAAGATGATCGACGGCCTGCGCGAGGAAGTGCGCCGGCTCGGCCTGATCGCCGCCGATATGGAGACCGCGACGCTGCTGACCGCCGGCCGCGTGCTTGGCGCGCGCACCGCCAGCCTCTGTCTCGGCACGGTCGACGGCCTCACCCAGGAGAAGATCGGCGCCGTCGAACTCCAAGAAAAGGAGCGTGCGATGTTCGAGATCGCGCTCGACGCCATCGTCGCCAGCCTTTGAGATATTCGGAGTGTTGTCTTGACTTCTATCATCGACCGCTATTTTTCGATGCTCGCCGAGCGTCTCGACAATGTCCGCCGGACGCAGAGCGAGGCGATCGCGCGCGCCGCCGAGGCCTGCGCGCAATCGATCGCCAATGACAAGCTCGCCTTCACCTTCGGCACCGGCCATGGCGCGCTGCCGGCGCTTGAAAGTTTTCCGCGCACCGGCACGATCGTCGGCTTTCGCCCGATCGTCGAAAGTACGATGATCTCGTTTCATCATGTCTGGGGCGATATGGGCGCGCGCCAATATCGCTTCATTCACGGGGTCGAGGGCTATGGCAAGGCGATCCTGCGCTCGCATCAGCTCGATCCCGCCGATACGATGATTCTGTTTTCGCATTCGGGCGTCAATGCAGTGATCCTCGATATCGCGCTCGGCGCCAAGGAGCTCGACATGCAGGTCGTCGGCGTGACCTCTCTGCCGCATTCCTCAGCGAGCCCGTCGCGTCATTCCTCGGGCAAACGCCTGTTTGAAGTCGCCGATATCGTGATCGACACTGGCGTGCCGCTCGCCGACGCCTCGCTGCGCATCGATGGCCTCGAGGCGCCGGTCGGCGCCAATTCGACCAGCATCACCATTGCGATCGCCCATGCGATCGTCTCGGCGACCGCGGAGAAATTGGTCGAGCGCGGCGTTGAGCCTTTCGTAATGGTCAACCCGAACACATCAGGCAAAGCCTCCGCCAACGAGAAGAACGATCGCAATTACGACGAACTCTGGCGCCGGCTGAAGGCGCGTTGAGAGAGGCGGACGCGATGCGCGAGCGGGAATTATTCATCGACGGTGGGTGGCGGGCGCCCGTCGCCGGCCGACGGCTGGAGATCAAGGACCCGGCGAAGGGACGCTTGTCGGGACGACGGCGCTGGCCGACGCAAGGGACGTCGACGTCTCGAGACCGGCGTCGGCCGCGAGCTTGGGCCGGAAGGGCTCATGGCTTTTCGCGAGTCCAAGCATATCAAGATACGCATGCGGCGGGCAGGGTGACTGTGCTTGCCATGTCGCGCCGCCCCTCATCCGGCGCTTCGCGCCACCTTCTCCCCGCTACGCGGGGCGAAGGTGGCATGCGAAGCATGACGGATGAGGGGCGGCGCAAGCCTCTGATCAATTGTGCGCTAAGATCGCTGAAGTATTTCGACAGCGCCGGCCTCCATAGCCGGCAGACGCAACGCCGCGAGAGCGGCCGGCGGCTCGGTTTCCTCCGGAATGCGGCCGACGCCCCATTGCGTGAACAACCTTCCAATCAACGGCGAAGCGGTCGCCACGGCGAAGGGTACCGAAAGCGCAAGGCCGCCCGCGCTCATCAGCGCGTAGCCGATGTAATGCGGCATCCTCGTCGCGATGACGCCGCATACGACGACGCCCGCCAAAGTCTGCGGCCAAAGTCTCGTCCATGCCAGCGACCAAGGAACGGCGTGGCTCACACGGTTCTGGCTGTTCCATGTCCCACCGCGGCGAAGCACGATGAGGCGGAACAGGAAGATCGTGTGGGTGAGCGCCATGATCGGCGACAGCAGGATCGAGAACAGGCTTTCACTGACGACATTGACAAGGAAGCGCAACGCTCCGCCGTAAGCCTGGCGCGCCGTGCGCCGTGCGAGCAGATCGATGCAGGTCGCCATTTTGGGCGCGAAGATCATGAACAAGGTGATCGCAAACAGCGTCGCGCCCGGTCCGCTGCGGCCAATAGGGGCTGATGATGCATCGCTCAGAGCGATGGCTATTGTTCCGAGCGCCAGCAACGCCATCCATGCGGGCGAACCGAGATACATCAGGATCGCGAAGACGAATTGAAAACGGCTGACTGGCTTGAGGCCCGGCATGGTCAGCAGCCGCCAATATTGCATGTTGCCGTGACACCAGCGCAGATCGCGGCGGATGAATTCCATCAGCGTTGGCGGGTTCTCCTCCCAGCTCATGCCCTCGACCGGAAGCACCCTGACCGCGAAGCCCGCGCGGCGCATCAAGGCGGCCTCGACCTGGTCGTGGCTGAGCACATCGCCGCCGAGCGGGCCGCGTCCCGGCAATATCGGCATCTTGCAATGTTCGATGAAAGGGGCGAGACGAAGGATCGCATTATGTCCCCAATAGGGCCCGCAATCGCCCTGCCACCACGCGGCGCCCAGCGTGTGCGAATGCATGCCGAGCCGCATGCCGAACTGGAACAGCCGCGCGAAGGCGCTTGTCGATGGCATGCCGATCGCCAGCGTTTGCAAAATGCCAAGCGCCGGATTGGCCTGCATGATGCGCACGATGCGCAGAACCGCGTCGGCGGGCATGAAACTATCGGCGTCGAAGGTGATCGCGAATTCGCAGGCGTGGCCCCATTTGTCGCAGAAGTCGCGAATATTGCCGGCCTTGAATCCCGAATTGTTTGCGCGGCGCCGATAGGTGATTTCGAATCCGGTGCGCCACTCGGCGATGAACGCGTTGAAGCAGGCTTCTTCGGCGGCGACGAGTTTGCCGTCGCCAGTGTCGCTCAAGAGATAGATGTGGAAACGCGGAGCGACCGCCGCCGCGGCGAGGCCTTCCAGCAAAGGCCGGAGATTGCGGGTGACCTGCGTCGGGATTTCGCTGCGGATGCAAACGAGGATCGCGGTCGCGGCGCAGATTGGCTCGTCGCCGCGGATGGTGCGGGTCAGCGGATTAACGGCGCCGACCGGATCGCGGGCGCCGCGCATGATGGCGAATCCGATACAGGCGTTCCAGAAGCCGATCACCGACCATGGCAGCGTGATCGCAAAGAGCGCGATGAAGGCGATCGCCCCGACGCTGCGCGGCGGAACGGCATCCGCCGCCAACCAGAGCAGGCCGATCGTCGTCGCGCCGACCAATGCGCAATAGAGCGTGCGGCGGCCGGTGAGCGGCGCATGGACGCTCAAAGCAGAGGCGACCGGCGCGGTCGTGCGATCGAGCATGGCGGCGGTTCCCTCTGCTTTTTCCGGTCGATCTGCGATATAGCGGGTGGCCGAAGGGGAAGTCCAACTTGGACTCCCGATGGACCGAAAGATCAAAATGGACGCTGACGCGCTTTGGTATGTCGGACCTGGCCAGGCTGAGATTCGCCGCGAGATCGTAGACGATCCGCGGCCGGGCGAGGTGCTCGTTCGCACGCTCTATAGCGCGATCAGCCGCGGCACGGAAAGGCTGGTGTTTGCCGGCCGGGTTCCCGAGAGCGAATTTTCGCGGATGCGCGCGCCCTTCATGGGCGGCGCTTTCCCGTTTCCCGTCAAATATGGTTACGCGACGGTCGGCCGGGTCGAGCGCGGACCGGCCGAATGGCTCGGCCGCAATGTCTTTGCGCTTCACCCGCATCAGAGCATTTTCACGCTGCCTGCGGAGGCGGTCGTGCTGGCGCCGGACGGCGTGCCGCCGGCGCGCGCGGCGCTCGCGGCCAATATGGAGACGGCGCTGAATGCGGTCTGGGACGCCGCGCCGGCGCCGGCGGATAGGATCGCCGTGGTCGGCGGCGGCGTCGTCGGTTCGCTGGTCGCCTTTCTGTGCGGCCGGCTGCCCGGCGCGAAAGTGACGCTGGTTGATATCGAGCCCTCCCGCGCCCTTTTGGCGCGCGCGCTTGGCGTAGGATTCGCCGCGCCAGGGCAGGCGCCAGGCGATTGCGATCTCGTCGTGCATGCGAGCGGCACTGGCGCCGGCCTTGCGACCGCGATCGATCTTGCGGGAGACGAGGCGCGCGTGCTTGAATTGAGCTGGTACGGCGCCGGGGAAGTGGCGGTTCCGCTCGGCGGGGCGTTCCACAGCCGCCGCCTCCAGCTCATTTCCAGCCAGGTCGGCCGCGTCGCGTCGTCGCACCGGCCGCGATGGACGCATCACCGCCGTCTCGCCGCCGCACTCGATCTTCTCGCCGATTCCCGGCTCGACGCGCTGCTGGCGCCGGCCATCGGATTTTACGAGTTGCCCGCGCGGTTGCCGGAAATTCTAAAACCCGCTAGCGGCGCGCTCTGCCCGCTTGTCGTCTATCCCAGTTGAAAGGATTTCCCGTGTACGCAGTTGAAGTTCGCGACCATGTCATGATCGCTCATTCGTTTCGCGGCGACGTCTTTGGTCCGGCGCAGGCGCTGCATGGCGCCACCTTTGTCGTCGACGCCGCATTCATCGCCGAAGGGCTGAGCCCCGATGGGATCGTCATCGATATCGGGCGCGCGCATGAGGTCTTGAGGGCGATCCTCGCGCCGCTCAACTACCGCAATCTTGACGACATTCCCGCCTTCAAGGGGCACAATACGACAACCGAATTCTTGACCAGACATGTGTTCGAGGGTCTCGCCGAAGCGGCGCTCTCTGGCGGCCTCGGCCGTGACGGCGCCGAACTCAAGGCCATCCGCGTCACCATCTCGGAATCGCATGTCGCGCGCGCCTGGTACGAGGCGCCCTTGTGGTGAGGAAGGTCATCTTCGCCGCACCCGGCGAGTTGACGATCCCGACCGGCGGCTTTGCCTATGACAGGCGCATCGTCGCCGAGCTTGGCGCGCTCGGGTGGCGGCCGGAGGTGATCAATCTCGGCGATGGCTTTCCATTTCCGGACGCGGCGACGCGGACGGCGGCGCATCAGCGTCTCGCCGCGCTGCCGGGCGATGCGCCGATGGTGATCGATGGTCTCGCGTTCGGCGTGTTGCCCGAAGCCGCCGAACAGCTCCGCGCGAGCCATGATTTGATTGCTCTCGTGCATCATCCCCTGGCGCTGGAATCGGGTCTGTCGTCAAGCGCTGCCGAGGCCTTGCGCGCCAGCGAGCGCCGCGCGCTTGCCTGCGCGCAGCGGGTGATCGTCACCAGCCCTTTCACCGCGCGCCTCATCGTTGCCGATTATGGAATCGCCGCTGATCGGCTGGCGATCATCCGCCCGGGCGTCGACAGGGCGCCGCGGGCGCGCGCGATTCCCGGCGCCTCCGTCGCTCTGCTGGCGGTGGGCGCCATCGTGCATCGCAAGGGCTATGACGTGCTTTTGGCCGCCCTGGCCCGGCTTGCCGACCTGCCCTGGCGGCTCACCATCGTTGGCGACCGCGGTCGCGAAAGCGACGCGGCGGCGCGCCTCGACCGCGACGTCGCGCGTTTCGATCTCGCCGATCGGGTCGTCGTCGCCGGCGTGGTCTCGGCGGAGCGTCTCGCCGCGCTCTATGCGCGAGCTGATCTTTTTGTACTGGCGTCGCGCTTCGAAGGCTATGGCATGGCGTTCGCCGAGGCGATTGCGCATGGTCTCCCCGTCGTCGGAACGACGGCCGGCGCCACCGCGGAGACCGTCGCGGCGAGCGCCAGCGTGCTTGTGCCTCCCGACGATGTCGCTTCGCTTTCGCTGGCGTTGCGGCGCTTGATCGAGGACCCCATCGCGCGCCGCCGCCTCGCGCAATCGGCGTGGCGGGAGGCGGCTGCCCTTCCGACCTGGGCGTATGCGGCGGAATTATTTTCGCGCGCGCTCGAGACCATCGCGCGATGACCTCCCGGCGCCTGCGATATGCACGCGTTGCGCCGAAAAATCGCAATCGAACAACACTTCGCCATTGAGCGGATGAACGCGCATCGGCGGACGCAGCGCGTCCTCGAGGCTGTCGATCGGATTCAGCGTGAAGCTTGGCCGGCCGCCGCCAAGGATGATCGGTGCGACGATGACATGCAGGCGATCGAGGCAACCGGCTTTGAGGAAGCGCAGAATCGTGTCGGCGCCGCCTTCGATCAGCACGCGCCGCAGCCCCGCTTCGGCGAGGCGGGCGAGGATCGCCGCCGGCGCGATATGCCCGTCGATCGCTGGGAATACGAGGGTCTCAACGCCCGACAGCGCGCAAGCTGCGCCATGCGTCGTCACGACAAAGCGGCGCGCGCCGTCGTCGGCTAGCAGGCGGGCGGTCGGCGCGAGCCGGCCGCGCGGATCAATCACGACGCGCGCCGGCGCCGGCCCGGCGACATGGCGCACGGTCAATCTTGGATCGTCGGCGAGCGCGCTGCCAATGCCGATGACGACGGCGTCGACCAAAGCGCGAAGCCGATGGAGATGCGCGAGGCCCGCGGCGCCATTGATGTAATGCGAATGCCCGGTCCTGGTCGCGACGCGCCCGTCGAGGGATTGACCGATCTGACCGACGACGACGAGGCCGTCGACCGCTCCGGCGCGCAAAGGCCCGAATATATCCTCCCACGGCGAGGGCAGGGGAGCCGTCGCGCTGCGAAGCTTCTCGGGAATCGTCCGCCAGGATTCAACAGAACTCTCAAGCCCAGGCGGGCGATCGCCAGATATATCCGGCGCGGGCGGCGGAATAAGCGAACGGTTCAAAAGCCGACCCCCAGATTGCAGCCGATCCAAGTTGAACGGTAGTTCATGATCGCCGCTAACGCTACGTCGCCGCTCGGACGTTCGCGCAGCCAGCCTTTGATCGGATCGGCGGCTAAAACACCCACAGCCGGGGATTTATTCGGCGGCCTGCGAAGCATTTTTGCCCCCCGGGGGGAACGCAACGAGGCGCCAGCGGCGCTTTCGCGCCATGCTTAGCCAAAAAAGGTCGGAAACGCGTGACGCACGCGCCCATTCGCATCGAGGCCGAAAATGAACCGGTAACGATCGATACAGGTGCAGGGATGGGAGACGCCGAATTCGACGACATCGCCAACCTGAATGTCGTCTTCGGGAAGGCACGCCAGGAAGCCATGCTGATCGTTGAGCTTGTCGATGGCAAGCCGGCCTAAGGCGATTTCACGCTGCAAGGCGCCGTCGCGATAGAGGCGGAGCGGACGTGGAAATCCCTGGTCGAAGGAGACGTCGCGCATGCCCATGCCGACCACCGCCAATTTGCTCTCCGGGCGCGACAGCACCTCCGCCCAGAGCCGGAGCGCTGGCTGAAAGGCATGCGCGGCGGCGACGATTTCGCCGCCGAGACGAAAGCCGGCGCGCTCGTCCAACGCCTTCAATTGCCGCTCATAAACGCCATGGTCATGGAAGAAGATGGCGCCGCTGCGCAGCACCAACCTCGCCCGCGGGTCCGCCGAAACGATGGGCTTCAACGCCGCCACGACCTTGTCGAAGAAGACCGAGCCGCCGGCGGTCGCCAACAGAGGTTGATCGGGTCCGACCCGCGCGCGCACTAGACGCAGCAATTCACCGGTCAGCGCCAGAAGATCCGTGATAACCGGCAGGACGCCGTCGCGCGCCGGCGCGGCGGAGCCTTCATAGACCGCGACGCCCGATAGGGAGAGCCGCCCGCCCGCCTGCGCGACCGCCTCAATGATCGCTTTCGCCTGCGCCATATTGCGCGCGCCCGCGCGCCCCGCGCCCAATTCGATGAGAACGCGCAAAGGCGTTAATCCAGCCTCCGCGCGCCACGCGTCGGCATAGGCACGAGCCGCGGCCGGAGAGTCGACGAATGCATAGAGTTCCGAATCCGGCCATGCCTTGAGCAGAGCGGCAAGGCGCGACGCCCCGCCGCGCCCGCCCACTTCATTGGCGAGGATCAGGCGATTGACGCCGGCGCGAAGCAAGACGGCTGCCTGCCGGATATCGGCGACGGTCGCGCCCCATGCGCCCGCTTCGATCAGCGAGGCGGTCAGATCCGGCGACATCGGCGTCTTGGCGTGCGGCGCGATATCGACGCCTTGTTCGCTGATATAGCGCAGCATGAGTTGACGATTATTCGCGAACGCCGCCTCATCGAGCGTGAGGACGGGCAGGCTCATCACGCCTTCCGCCGGGCGCCAGTTCTGCTCGCCCACATCAGCGATCGGCAGATTGGCGGTTCCCGGCGGCACGCCGCGGATGCGGTCATCGAGCAGAAAACCTTCGGAAATCGCCGCGGCCTGCGTTTTGACGTTCATTGTCTGTCGACCCTTGATGAGCTTTGGAAGAATTCAATCGCGTTTCCGGTTCCTATGCGATCGCATCGCGATGCGATTGACGAGACGTTGTGGGGAAATTCAGTGCGCTCACGGCTTGATTTGCAGAATGGCCTCGATCTCGACCATCATGCCATTGGGCAGCGACCCCATTCCGACGGCGGAGCGTGCATGGCGCCCGGCGTCGCCAAGAACTTCAACCAGAAGATCCGAGCAACCATTGATCACTTTCGGGTGATCGGCGAATTCAGGCTCGGCGTTCACCATGCCCAGCAGTTTCACGACCGATTCAATCCGGCTCAAATCGCCGATCGCCGAACGCGCCACCGCCAGCAGCAGCAAACCGGTCAGGCGCGCTTCGGCGTAGCCATCTTCGACGCTCGCGTTTTTGCCTAATCGCCCCGCGCGATAGGTCCCGTCCGGCCGCTTCGGCCCCTGTCCCGAGATATAGAGAAGATTGCCCGCCCAGCGATAGGGGACATAATTGGCCACAGGCGCCGACGGCTGAGGCAGGGTCAGGCCTAATTCTCTCATTTTTTGTTCAGGCGTCACGATGAGCTTCTCCGTTTCGATGCCATATCTGGCCGCAAATCGCGGTCCCGCGCAGACTATGCGCGACGTTCCGTTGGGGAATTGGACGGGCTCCCGAAAACGGGCGTCGGAATCGATTCCATCCGGGCTTTTATCTGCAAGGCGAGAAATTGAGAATAATGCCGAGAAAGAGCGAGGTTGCCGCCGTGGAACCACAGGGCCTCCTGGCGCGTCGGTTTCCACATATTGCGCAATTCTCCCTCCCAGGGGCCAGGATCATTGGTGGTGCCGGAGCCAAAGCCCCAACATTTCCCGACTTTGTCGGCGACCTCCGACGAAACGATCTGCGCCACCCAGCCATTCATCGAACCATAGCCGGTAGCGTAGACGATGAGGTCGGCCGGCAGTTCTGACCCATCAGAAAAAACGACCGAGCGCTCCTTGATTTCTTTCACTGTAACGCCGCTTTTCAGCTTGATGTCGCCGCTGACGATCTTCGCCGAAGCGCCGACGTCGATGTAAAAGCCTGATCCCCGCCGCAACGCTTTCATCATCAAGCCGGAGCCGTCGTCGCCGAAGTCGAGCATGAAGCCGGCCTTTCTCAAATCGTCGTAAAATCGCGAATCCGTCTCCGCGATCTGTTGGTAGACGGAAACTTGCGCCTTGTGCATGATCCTGAACGGCGTCGAGGCGAAAAGCAGATCGGCTTTCTCCGTGGTGATCCCCCGCTCCAGGGCGCTTTCCGAATAGAGCTCCTTGAATCCAAATTCCATCAGCGTGTCGGATTTGACGACAAGCGTCGAGGAGCGCTGGATCATCGTCACCGACGCGCCGCTTTCCCACAGATTGGCGCAAACATCATGCGCCGAATTATTCGAGCCGATGACGAGGCAGTTTTTGCCCTGATATTCGGCGCCGTCGACATAGCGGCTTGAATGGACCTGGTCGCCCTTGAAATTTTGCCGACCGGGAAAGACAGGCTCTTCGGGCAATCCATAGGCCCCCGTCGCAAACACCAATTGTTTTGGGCGAAGGATGTATTTTTTTCCAGCCCTGACGATCGAGACCGCCCATTCTTTTTCAACCTCGGAATATTGCGCGCCGGTACATTCCGCTGACCCCCAATAATTGAGCTCCATCACCTTGGCGTACATTTCGAGCCAATCGCCTACCTTGTCCTTCGGCGTGAAAATCGGCCAATCGTCGGGAAAGGGCAGGTAGGGCAGGTGGTCGTACCAGACAGGATCGTGAAGGACGAGCGATTTATATCGCGCGCGCCAGGAATCTCCGGCTTTCGCGCGCTTCTCGACGATGATGGTAGGAACGCCCAGGCGCCTCAGGCGCGCGCCAAGCGCAATGCCCCCCTGGCCGCCGCCGATGATCAGGCAAAAGGGTTGCTCGCCTTCTCCCAGCGACGATTCCTCCTCGCGCCTGCGCTCGAGCCAGGTCTTGCGGCCCTTGGCCAGTCCGTGATCGACGCCCTTGATCCGCCTGGCGCTCTTCTTTTCCTCATGGCCTTTCAATTCCGCCATCGTCGTCAGCAACGTCCAGCATTGGTCGCCTTTGAGGCGCAGGTGGCCCTTGCCGCGAGCGATCGACGTTTCAAATGCGAACCAGGCCTCGATCATACCGTGCGCGACCCATGCCTCACCCTCGATTCGCCATCGGCATGGACGAGTGCTCGGCAAAGTCGCCGCGAGCATCGCCTCGATTTCGCCGCGACCTTCAAGCGTCTTGATGTTCCAGGTGAAGGAAATCAAGTCACGCCAGTAGCATTCCTGGCCAAACATCGCCGCGGCGTCGCCGATCCGGCTTTCTTCCAGCGCCGCGCCGAATTTCTCTAACCAGGCTTGCGCCCGCGACGTTTCGGAGTGTTGCGGCATTGCTCGGGCTTTCCTGCCTGTTTCTGGACGATGCGGGTTCGCTATTCCTGGATCCGGAGGTCTTTCATCAGTGGCGTCGGATCGTTCGCGGGCGTCGCTATTGCGATGCCGATGCTGGCGACAGCGTAGCGGACGCGGCGCAGCGAGTCGCGCGCCGGGACGCCCAGTTGTCCGGCGAGCCCTGTCGCGATTGTGTCGATCACCGCCATATGCGCATAGCGCGATGGCGTCGGGACGAGGATGTTTTTGTCTTCCGGGATCGTGATCGGGATGACAATCGAGGCGGCGGCGGCAAGCGGCGTATTCGGCCTCGTCAGCGCAACCGCGACAGCCCCAAACGAAACGGCGATTTCGACCGCCTGCACCACGGCTTTCGAACGGCCGCTGTTCGAAATGGCGAAGACGGCGTCGCCGGGGCTCAACGTCGCCGCGGACATGCGCTGCTGATGGCCGTCGACGAAAGCCGAAACCGGCATGCCGAGGCGGAACAACCTTAATTTCGCATCCTCGACGAGCGAGGCCGACCCGCCGCCTTGCCCATAAATATCGATGCGCCGGCTTTTTGAAAACGCGAGGATCGCCGCCCTCGTCGCGGCAATGTCGAGTTGATCGAGGCATTCGCGAATGGCGTTGGCGCCGCGCATCATCACCGATTGCGCCAACTGGCCGACATCGTCGTCGAAAATCCTATCGGAATGCAAATAGACGGCGGCGACCGTCAAGGTCGTCGCCAATCGTATCTTGAATTCTCCGAACGAGGCGCAACCGACGGATCGGCAAAATCGCGTGACGCTCGGCTGGCTGACATTGGCCTTGCCGGCTAATTCGGAAATCGTCAGGCGCGTCGCCAATTCGTAATCGGCTTTGACAGCGTCCGCGACGGCGCGCTCGGCTGGCGACAGACCGCTCTCGACCCTCTGCATTCTTGAGACAATGTCGATCGCTGCCGGCTGAGCGCCTTTGGACAATGAAGACCGACTCTTCGCCATTTTATCGCCTTGCACCGCAAGTTTCGTGAGGGCGCGATAAGCCATCGCACGGCTTGGCCTCTTCTGCGAATGCTGTAATTAATTCACACGATTTTCCCAATACTGACAAGTGCGTCGGAAGAGAACGACAAGAGTCGAACGCACATGGTAATCTAGGAAAATCATTTATGTACAATATGTTATAGAGAATATCCTTTCAGTCTGCCGTTGTGCGATTTCCTTTGACGCGAAATATTTGCGCTTGCGGGCCTTCCGCGAATGTAACATATTTTCACGATTGCCAATCTCGCAGCCAATCTGAGCGGCATGCGACTCGCAGCCTGCAGACTCGATATTCGTGCGAAGCCGGTGTCCTCAGAATTGGAGCGGGTCGGAATATCCCGGATGAGAGGAAGCGGTCCTCGAGAGAGCCGAAAATGAACGGGGCGGCATGAGCTACAAGGCCATTTATACCTATGCGTGGGATCTCGCGGACGGGGAGGCCGCCGAGACGATCGGATGGTTTCGCGCGCTGGGGCTCGACACCGTGACCATCGCGGGCAGCTATCACGCCGGAAAATTCCTCCGACCCAAGGGAAAGAACGGCAAAGTTTATTTCCCCGAGGACGGTACCGTTTATTTCCATCCCAACCCTTCGCGATACGGCGCCATCAAACCCATCGAGAACAGTTTGCTCCGCCAGCGCGACATTATCCGCGAGCTGACGCATTCACGCGACATCGCCGTCAATCTTTGGCTGGTCTTGCTGCACAATAGCGTCTTGGGCGCAGCTCATCCCGAAGCGACAGTGACCAACGCCTTCGGCGATCATTATGTCTACAGCCTTTGTCCGTCCTCGCCGTTGGCGCGCGCCTACGCGATCGGTCTGGTCAGCGACGTCACCGAGAATTACGCGGTTTCCGGCGTTTCCCTCGAATCCTGCGGCTTTGCACCCTATGCCCATGGCTTTCATCATGAGTTCGCACTGCTGCGGTCCAACCGCTGGCTCGAGCAAAGGCTGGGCCTTTGCTTCTGTGAGCATTGCCTGGCAGGCGCGCGCGGCGCCGGCGTCGATGCGGAGCGCCTGAGAGTCCAGATCGCTGAGGACGTCGACGCCTATCTCGAAAGCGATGTCGATTTCCCTGCGGATATGGCCGAGGCGTTCTGGCTGGCCGATACGCGCAGCGACGGCGCGCTTAAGGCGTTTCTTGACTGGCGGTGCGCAATCGTCACTTCGCTCGTCGCTGAAATTCGCGCGGCGGTCCGCCCGGAAGTCAATGTCGCGGTCATCCCCTCGGTCGCCCGGCCGACCGGCGGCGCGTGGTATGAAGGCAGCGATCTTGCCGCGCTCGCCGCTGCCGCCGGCATCCTCGAAGCTTGCTTTTATGAGCCGACCGCGATGCGGGTAAAATCCGATCTGTTCGATCTTCGGCGCCGCGTTGGCGACGCGGGCAAAATTCGCGGCATCATGCGGCCGGCTTATCCCGATATTGAAAATCGCGGCGAATTCGTCGAAGCGTGCCGCGCTCTGGCGGCAGGCGGCGTGAAGGAAATCGCCTTCTACAATTATGGCCATTTGCGTACGGCCAACCTTGGTTGGATCGCAGACGCTTTGCGGGCGATGGCGAACGCTTGAGAAATTCCAGCGCCTGCCGGCTCCAAAAGGCTACGGCGATAGACCGGAGCGATGAATATCGCTCCGGTAGTTTTTCTCAGAGCGCCGCGCCGACGGGCTTTGACATTTTGAATCCCAGCGACTTCGACGCAGGAATGTTCAACGTCTCGCCGGTTCTCGGATTGCGTCCTTCGCGGGCCGGACGCGCCTTGACGGAGAAACGACCGAAACCGCTGATCGCGACTTCGTCGCCGGCTTTTGCAGCCTCGATGATCGAGGCGAAGACCGAAGTGACGATTTCCTTCGCCTTGGCTTTCGAAATGTCATTGGCTTCGGCGACGACATCGGCAAGTTCTGTAGTGTTCAATGGTCTTTCCTTTGATGATGGAATCGAGCTGAGAGGCCGCGCGATTTCGCGAACGGCGTCGCAGGAGGCGCTTCTTTAAGGAAGTTTCGGGCTAAAATCGAGCAAATATGCGTCGGCGGCAAAATTGAGGCTGATCGCGCCGGGCGATCAGGCGCATCGATTGAGGCATAATCGAAACGGCAGCGACGAAAAGCGCTGAAAAAACATTGTGAAGAACAGGGAGAGAGCAGATGGGGGTTCAACGTTGGCGCCATCGGCCGAATGGCTCGAACTGGGGCGATTTCGGCCCGGACGATCAACGCGGCCGGCTCAATCTGATCACGCCCGAGAAGGTGCGCCAGGGGCTCGCCGAGGCGCGCGAAGGGATCACGTTCTGCCTCAGCCTGCCGCTGGATTATCCCGGCGGCGCGGTGATGAATCCGCGCCGCCATCCGCCGGTCCTCAGGCCGACCTTGCGCGACGGCCGGCCGAATTTCAATTGCACGCTGGTCGGCGCCGATAGCGATTGCACCGATGTGTTCAACGACGATCTTGCCGTGCTGCATCTGCAATATTCGACGCAATGGGATAGTCTCGCCCATGTCGGCGGCCTGTTCGACGCCGATGGCGACGGACGCGCCGAGCGGGTCTATTACAACGGCTTTCGCGCCGGCGCCGAGATCGTCGGCCCCGAGGATGCCGCCGACGCCGGCGCGGCGGGCGCCATCGGGACGAAGAGCACCTCAAGCGCTCACGCGCTCGGCATCGAGCAGATGGCAGCGCATGGCGTGCAGGGCAGGGGTGTGCTGATCGATCTCCATGCCCATTTCAGCGAAGATCGCAAATTGGTGGGCTATGACGATCTGATGGCGGTGATGGCGGCCGATCGTGTCGAGGTCGAGCCGGGCGACATGGTCCTAATCCATACCGGCTTCGCGCAGCTTATCCTTGAGATGAAACGAAATCCGGATCCGAAAGTGCTGCATGGAAGCTGCGCGGCGTTGGATGGCCGCGACTCCAAGCTCCTGAGCTGGATTTCTTCGAGTGGTCTTGCCGTCATCGCCGCCGATAATTACGCGGTCGAAGCTTTCCCGGCCTCGCCCGGCGCCAATGCCTGCTGCTCGATCCTGCCGCTGCATGAACATTGTCTGTTCAAGAACGGCATCCATCTCGGCGAACTCTGGCATCTGACGCAGCTCGCCGGATGGTTGCGCGCGCATCATCGCTCGCGGTTTCTGCTGACGGCGCCGCCATTGCGGCTGCCGGGCGCGGTGGGCTCGCCGGTGACGCCGATTGCGACGGTGTGAGGCGTGGAGGCGGCCAGGCGCCGCCTTCGCCGATGCATGCTCGCCACAGCGAGGCAGACCATGCGACAATGCGCTTCATTTTCCGCGACGCGGCTATATATCGCTTGATAAAAGCTATGACGATCGCAACGAGCGCGGTCGCAAATCCATACAGCATTTGTTGATCACGGAAATTCGGGAAGCTCCATGACCGCAAAGACAAAATCGAAACGGCTGGGCTTCTTCACGCGCCTTCTCGACGAGGCCAGCGCCGGCGAGCGCTATCGGCTCGCCACCGAGCAGATCGTTCACGCCGAACGACAGGGTTTCGATAGCGCCTGGGTCGCGCAGCACCATTTTCATGAGGCGGAAGGCGGCCTTCCCGCGCCTTTCGTGTTTCTGGCGCAGGCGGCGGCGCTAACGTCGCGGATTCGCCTCGGCACCGGCATTGTGACGCTGCCGCTCGAAAATCCCGTCCGGGTCGCCGAGGACGCCGCCGTATTCGATTTGATCTCCGGCGGTCGCCTTGAACTGGGGCTCGGTTCAGGCGGCACGCCATCGGCTTTCGCCGCCTTCGGTCAGGACAGCGCCAAAAGGGCGGCAATTTTCGACCGGCATATCGGCGTCGTACGCGACGCCTTGGCGGGAAGGCCGCTTGGCGGCGAGGACACCCTCTATCCCGCCGCGCCGCAATTGCTCGCCCGGATCTGGCAGGCGACCTTTTCGCCCAGCGGCGCGATCCGCGCCGGCAAGGCGGGCGATGGGTTGATGCTTTCGCGCACGCAGCCAAGGACGAAGGAAGCGCCGCAAGCCTCTCTCGCCGATCTGCAGCACCCGATCATCGATGCCTATCTCGCCGCGCTGCCGGCGGGCTGCGAGCCGCGCATTCTCGGCTCCCGCACGCTGTTCGTCGCCGACGATCGCGACGAGGCGATGCGTTTTGCCGACGTTGGTCTGCGCCGCGTCGTCGATCATTTCATCGCGACGGGACATAGTCTCGCCGGACAGTCTCTTGCCGATCTGATCGCGACATTCGACGTGCATATCGGCACGCCTGACGATGTGATCGCCTCGCTCAAGGCCGACAGCACGCTCGAAAGGGTGACCGATTTGGTGTTCCAGGTTCATTCGGTCGATCCGCCGCATCCCTATATCTTGCGCTCGCTCGAATTGATCGCCGAAAAAGTGGCGCCGGCGTTAGGCTGGGCGCGCTCGGATATGGCAAAAAGACCCGACCGCCTGTCGGTCGCGCGCTGATCGCGAGACATTCGTTTAAGAGAGCGGACCATGAGCGATTCTGAAGGAGACGTCATCGATCTTCTGGTCGGCGTCGAAAAGGGTTCATACCTCGATGCGATCCGCGCGCACCGCCCGGAGGCGCGAGAGAACGCGCAGAAAAGCTATCTGGCGTTGTTCGCGCCGAAATTTCCTGGCGAAATGACCAGGGAAGAGCGCTACGCGCTCGCCGTCTTCGTCGCCGGCCTGCATCGCGACGTCGCGACTCTTGGATTCTATCGGGCCGGTCTCGCCAAGCTGAATGGGCGTCTGGGCCTCTTCGATGCCGTAGATCGCGAGATCGCCCGAGGCGCTGCGAAAGGTCCTTATGGCCATTATCCCGAGGGACCGCTGAGCCGCGAAGACCGCGCCGGTCCTGTGCACCGCGTCTCGGAGGCGGATCATGAGGTTCTTGGCGAGCGACTGTCCGCCGCGCTCGAACATGCCCATTTGCTGGTCTTTCGTCCCCGCGATGCGAGCCCGGCGGCCTTACAGGCTTTGCTGGACGCCGGCTGGTCGACGAGCGGCATCGTGACCCTTTCGCAACTGGTCGCCTTCCTGTCGTTCCAGATCAGGGTGGTCGTCGGGTTGCGCGCCTTGGCGGCGACGCCTAGCGGCAATGTTTGAGCAGGAGCGATCGAAATGAGCGAGACGATTATCGCCGCGTCGAATGAAAACCGACCGGTCGTCTTCACCCAGGACGAGATCGGCTGGACGCCTTGGCTCGAACCGCTCGGCCTGGACGAGTTGACCGAACGCCATTGGGCGGGCCTTGTCGACGCCTCGCGCGCCAAATCGCCCTATTTCATGCTGCTGGCGCGCGACCCGGAAATCCTTGAGGCGCGCACCAAGACCGACAAGGACATTTTCTACAATCCCGCCGCCGGGCTGCCGCGGGCGGAGCGCGAACTCTCAGCCGCGGCGACGTCGCGCGACAATGGCTGCATCTTTTGCGCCTCGGTCCATGCGCGCTTCGCTACGACCCATTCCAAACGGCGGGAAGACGTGCAGCGCCTGCTCGACGAAGGCGTCTCGGTCGATATCGACGCGCGCTGGAACGCCATTATCGCGGCCTCCGTCGCGCTGACCGCGACGCCATCCTGTTTCGGCGCGGCGGAAGTCGGAAGCCTGCGCAAAGTCGGCCTCGATGATCTCGCTATATCGGACGCCATTCATGGCGCCGCTTTCTTCAATTGGGCGAACCGGCTCATGCTGTCGCTCGGCGAACCGACCCCGGCGGCGAAAAGCTGACGCGCTCAGAAAAGGCAAGGACGACCATGCCGCTTTCCGTGAAGGCCATCGATCATCTCGTCATTCGAGTCGCCGATCTCGACGCCGGCCAGAAGCTGTTCGAAAGGCTTGGCTTCACGCTGACGCCGCGCGGTTTTCACGCCGGGCGCGGCAGCGCCAACCATACCGCGCCGCTGCCCAGCGGCAATTATTTCGAATTGATCTATCTGCCGCCCGGCGCCGATGCGCCGTTTCCGGAAAGGCCTGAGGGTCCGGTGGCGCTGGCTTTGGCGCCGACCGATAGCCATATCGTCCATGCTGAACTTACCGCGCTTGGCTATCACGTCGATCCGCCGCGCGATCTCGCCCGTCCCGTGCATTTACCGGAAGGAACGCGCGAGGCGCGCTTCATCAATGTAGGGTTGCCGCCGATCGCCCCGCAAGCGATCGGCTTTTTCGCCTGCCAGCATCTGACGCGCGATCTCGTGTGGCGGCCGGAATGGGAGGGGCATGCCAATGGCGCGGAGCGGGTGAGCGAAATCATCGCCGTCCATCCTTCGCCGGCTGATCTGCAAGCGACTTATATCGGGCTCTACGGGGAGACGGCCGTCCGCGCTGATCGCGATGGCCTGGTCGTGACGCTTGGTGGCGACAAGATCAGTTTTCTCGCGCCGCAAACGTTCGAGAAGCGCTTCCCGACGATCGCGGTCCCCGCGGACTTATCAGAAGCAGGCTGGTTCGCAGGCGCAACTTTGCGCGTGCGTTCGCTGGACAAAGTCGCGTCCGTTCTCGCCGCGGCGGGGATCGCCGCTACGCGGGCGCCGTCCGGCTCGCTTATCGTCGCCCCTTCCGAAGCGGCCAACACTTTGCTCGAATTTGCGGCGTGGATGGCCTAAGCATCCGTCATTGCGAGGGAGCGCAGCGACGAAGCAATCCAGACTGGGCTTTTGAGAGCATTCGTCTGGGCTGATTCTCAAGGCATATGCGAAGCAATCCGTACCGGTCTTGACGGGGCTTAGTCTAAGTTCATGCAGCCTTCGTCTGAATTGCTTCGCCGCCGCTCGCCATGACGTTGCAACGGCTTCAACAGAAAGCGGCACGCTCAAGCCGCGACCGGGCCACCGAGATAGGCCTCGCGGATGCGCGGATCGTCGCGCAAAACCGCAGCGGGTCCCTGCAGGACGATCCGGCCGCTCTGCAGCACATAGCCTTCATGGGCGATCTGCAGGGCGAGATTGGCGTTCTGCTCGACCATGAAGATGGTGACGCCCTGGCGGTTGATCGCGGCGACGAGTTCGAGGACGCGATCGACGAATAGCGGTGACAGGCCCATGGTCGGCTCATCCATGCAGAGCAGGCGCGGACGACCCATCAAAGCGCGCGCCATCGCGACCATCTGCTGCTCGCCGCCCGACAGCGTGCCGGCGCGCTGATCGAGCCGTTCGGCGACGCGCGGAAACAGTTCCAACATTCGCGCCAGATCTTCGGCGATGGCGCGGCGGTCGTTCCTGACATAGGCGCCCATCGTCAGATTCTCGCGCACCGTCATCAAAGGGAAAATACGACGCGCCTCGGGAACCGAACCGACGCCGGCGCGAATGATCTGATGCGTCGGCAATCCGTTGATCGGGCCGCCATCCAGCGTGACAGCGCCGGAGCGTGGCGCGACCAGACCGAGGATGACTTTCATCGTCGTCGATTTGCCGCTGGCGTTGCCGCCGAGCAGGCAAACGATCCGTCCGCGGCCGACTTCGAGCGACAGATCGAAATGCGCCTGGACGGCGCCGTAAAACGTGTTGATGCGATCAAGGCGCAGCAAAGGCTCGCTCATGCGACAGGCTCCGGGTGCGGCGCTGCGCCGCCAATGCCGGAATGGCCGAGATAGGCCTCGATAACAGCGGGATCGCGGCGCACGTCCTGTGGCGCGCCTTCGGCGATCTTGACGCCATTGTCCAACACGCAGACGCGATCGGACAAAGCCATCACCATGTCGAGCTTATGTTCGATCAGCAGGATAGTCAGGCCGCTTGCCTTCAGCGTGGCGATCAGCGCCTGCATTTCAGCGGTCTCGGTCGGGTTCATGCCGGCGGTCGGCTCGTCGAGCAGCAAGAGACGCGGCTTTAGCGCGAGAGCGCGCGCGATCTCGACGCGGCGGCGGTTGGCGTAGGACAGGCTATAGGCGGGATGGTCGAGGCGTGGCGTCAGGCGGTCGCCGAACAGCGCGATGATTTCGCGCGCTTCGGCGCGCAAGGCCTGTTCTTCGAGCCTCACCGAACGCGGTCGCACCAGAGCAAGGGCAAGTTCGGCGAGTGGACCAATCAGGGACAATCGCGGCCGCACGGCGGTGAGGCGGGTATGCGCGCCGACCAGCACATTGTCCTCGACGCTGAGATTGGCGAAGACGCGGCCGTGCTGGAACGTGCGGGCGAGGCCAAGCGCTGCGATCGCCTCGGGAGCGAGCCCGCCGATCGGGCGCCCGTCAAACACGATCGCGCCGGCGTCGGGCCGATCGAGCCCGCTGATCAGATTGAACGATGTCGTCTTGCCCGCGCCATTCGGCCCGATGAGGCTGACGAGTTCGCCCGCGCCGACGTTAAGATCGAAATCATTGACGGCGATCACGCCGCCGAACCGGCGCGTCAGGCCTTTAATTGCAAGCGTCGCCGCCGGGTTGCTCATAGTGTCCCCATCAGCCCTTGCGGGCGAAAGCGAATGAGCAGCAGCAACACGATTCCATAGATGAGGATGCGGTATTCCGCGGTAAGGCGGAAGAGCTCGGGCAATCCGGCGAGCACGATCGCGCCCAGAATGGCGCCGACGACATTGCCCATGCCTCCGAGAATGACCATCGTCAGCGCCAGCAGCGAGACCTGGGAATCGAACGTCTGGTGGTTGATATAGGAATAGAGATGGGCGGTGATGGCGCCGCTGACGCCGGCTCCAAAGCCGCCGAAGGCGAAGGCGAGAGCCTTGTAGCGGTCGAGGCGGATTCCGTAAGAGCGCGCGGCGACGTCGTCATCGCGAATGGCGCGCAAGGTGCGGCCGAAATGCGAGCTCAGCAACCGCGTCTGCACCAGCGCCAGCGCCACGACAATGGCGAGGCACAGCCAGTAGACTTCGCGCGCCGCGGTGATTTCATGGCCGAAGATCGACAGCGGCGGAATGCCGGTCACGCCCATCGCGCCGCGCGTCAGGCTTTCCCAGTTGAGGATGACGAGGCTGACCACTTCGCCGATCGCCAGCGTGGCGATGGCTATCGTATGGCCGCGCAATCGGAAGGCCGGGAAAATCAGCAGCGTGCCGAGCGCGCTGGTGATCAGCCCGGCGGCCGGGATCGTCAGATAGGTCGGCGCGTCGAGATCGACCGTCAACAGCGCGGAGGCATAGGCGCCGATGGCGAGGAGCCCGGCATGGCCGAACGAGATCTGTCCCGCCGTGCCCGCCATCAAAGTGAGGCTGAGCGCGAGCATCGCTGCGAGCCAGGCATTCGTCAAAGTCTGCAGGAGATAGGGCGCGCTGATGACGAGCGGCAATGCGAACGCCGCGCCGGTTAGAACCCACAGCGCCCAGCGCGGCAGGCGCAACGGCTTGCTCGGCGCAATGAAGGCGCCCGTCAGCGGCTCGCTTTGCAGGACCCGGCGGCCGCCGAACAGGCCGTTGGGCAGCCAGAGAAGGAACAGGATCAGCAGCACGAAGGCGAAGAGATTGCGGTAGGTGGTGCCGAGAAAGGCGATGCCATAGCTCTCGATCAGGCCCAGCAGGAGGCTGCCGACAATCGCGCCCGGCACGTTGCCGACGCCGCCGATGACTTGCGCGACAATGCCCTTCAGCGTCGCCTGGAAACTCATCGCCGGGTCGATGTGGTTGTAATACATGCCGACCAGCAGGCCGCTGATGCCGCCGAGCGCCGAGGCGATTGCGAAGACCGTGCTGTTGACGGCGTTGACGTTGACGCCCATCTGCAGCGCCGCTTCGCGGTCCTGCGCCGTCGCGCGCACGGCATAGCCGAGTTTGGTGAAGCGCAGGAAGGCGAACAACAGCGCCGCCGCACCGATGCCGACGCCGGCGATCAGCAGGTCAAGCGCGCCGATCGAGCCGCCGCCAATCGCGATGCGCCAGTCTGGAAGATCGTTGGGCAAGGCCCGCGGATCTGGCGAAAAGACGAGCTGCACGATCTGGTCGAGCACGAAGCTGATGCCGATCGTCGCAAGCAATGGCGCGATGCGCGCCGAGCCTTGCAGAGGGCGCAGGCCGATGCGCTCGATCGCCATCCCGACGAACGCGCAGGCGACGAACACGATTGCCATCGTCACCGGCAGCGGCGTGTGCAGAAACGTGATCGCCGCCCAGCCGATATAGGCGCCGATCGTATAGACCGAGCCATGGGCGAAATTGATGAGATTGGAGACGCCGAAAATCAGCGCAAGTCCGACAGCGAGCAGAGCGTAGATATTGCCGATGACGAGGCCGTTGACGGTATAGTCGATAAAGGAACTCAAGCCGTCGTGTCCTCAATGTCGAAAGCGAAGGCAACCGGACGCGGGCAAGGCCGCCTCCGGTCGTCGCCTCGCCAGAATAGCCTTTTTGTTCAGCTCGCGCTCGGCTTCTTGCCGTCCCACAGAACGAACTGGCCGTTCTTGACGACGAGATAGACGGCGCGCGCGCCGGCGACGCGCCGCGTCTGCGGATCGAAGCTCGCCTCGCCGTATATCACGCTGGGCACGTCCTTGATCTCGGCGAGGCCATCGCGGATCGCGGTGCGATCGAGGCCATATTTGTCGATGACGGCGGCCAGAAGAATGATCGTGTCATAAGCGACGGCGTTGAAATCGTCCGGCTCTTCATTGTATTTGGCTTTAAACTTGGTCACGAACGCCTGCACTTCCGGGCGCGCGTCGCCGGGAAAAAAATTCGATTCAGTGAAGACGCCATTGCCCGCTTCGCCGGCGAGCTCGATGAATTTGGGAGAATAGACCGAGCCGCTGGCGACGATCGGCTGGGTCAGCCCGACCGAGCGCGTCTGCCGCGTGATCAGGGCGCCATCGGCGTAATAGGAGATCAGGACGATCGCGTCGGGCTGGGCGTCGCGAACGCGCACCAGCGTCGACCGGAAGTCTTTTTCGTCGGGTTGGTAGCCCTCCGAGGCGACGACGTCGACGCCGAGGCTCTTTGCCGATTGCGTGAATATGGCCTGGCTGCTGCGGCCCCAATCGGTATTGAGATAGAGGACGGCGACATGTTTGAAGCCGAGGTCGGCCGCATATTTCGCCAGCCGCGGCTGCTCATCGGCCTGGCTCACCGAATTGCTCCACATGAAGTCGCCGCCCTTGGTGAAATTGGGATGCGAATTGGTGAAGCCGAACTGGACGAGACCGGCGCGCTGATAGATCGAAGAAGCGGCCATCGAGGCCGTGCTCGAGAAATCGCCGACCTCGACGATGATTTTCGGATCGCTGACGAATTTCTGCGCGATGGCGACCGATTGGCGTGGGTCGGCCTGGCTGTCCTCGAAGACATATTGCAACGGCCGGCCCTTGACGCCTTTGGCATTGACCTCCTCGAGGGCGAGATCGAATCCCTTTTTCCATTGCGCGCCATATTGCGCATTCTGCCCGGTCAACGGCCCGCTGACGCCAATCGTCACCGGTTCGCCGCTCGCCTGCGCGAGAGCGGCGGCCGGGGTGAGCGCGGCGAGGGCGAAGACAATCGCCAGGCGATTGCGCCAGTCTGTGAAACGGCGATTGAATTGCGCGGGCATGGTCTTTTCCTCTTTTGGACAGCGCGACAAACTTTGTTTGCTCGACGTCAGACGACTCATCTGAAACGGCTCGCTCAAGACGTCCGGTGTCGACGGCTCTGTCGATCGTGCGATGATAACATATGCGCCTCGGCCAAGCTTTTAGTTCAATAAAACATATTGTCTACAGAAATTATATGAATATATCTCGCAGCTCAAGGCCCGCCCGCGATGGGAGACGAAGATGGCTTCGAAACGGCAATTGCATCTCGGCGCTTTCATGCGTCCGACCACCATTCACACGGGGGCCTGGCGCTTTCCCGGCGCCTATCCCGACGCCAATTTCAACCTGGCGCATCTGCAGGGTTTCGCGGAGACGCTGGAGCGCGGCAAGTTCGACGCGTTTTTCATGGCGGATCATCTTGCGGTGTTGAACATGCCGCTCGAAGCGTTGAAGCGCAGCCACACCGTCACCTCCTTCGATCCGCTCACCCTGTTGCCTGCCCTTGCGATGACGACGCGCAATCTCGGTCTCATCGCGACGGCGTCCACGACATTCGAACAGCCCTATCTGATCGCCCGGCGCTTCGCTTCGCTCGATCACATCAGCGGCGGCCGGGCCGGCTGGAACGTCGTCACGACCTCCAATCCCGATGCGGCGCTCAACTTCGGCTTTGAGGAACATCTTGAGCACGATGAGCGCTATCGGCGCGCCCGCGAATTCTTTGATGTCGTCACCGGCCTTTGGGATTCTTGGGCCGATGACGCGTTCGTGCGGGACGTCGACAGCGGAATTTATTTCGATCCGGCCAGACTCCATGTCCTCAATCACAAGGGGCCTTACCTCTCAGTGCGCGGGCCGCTCAATATTGCGCGGCCGATTCAGGGCTGGCCCGTCGTCGTCCAGGCGGGCGCTTCGGAAGCGGGCCGCCAACTCGCGGCGGAAACCGCCGAGGTCGTCTTCGCGGCGGGCTCGCGGCTTGCCGACGGACAGGCCTTCTATAAAGACGTGAAGAGCCGAATGGAGGCGTTCGGCCGTGATCGCGACCATCTCAAAATTCTGCCCGGCGCCTTCGTGGTGGTCGGCTCGACCGTCGAGGAGGCGCGCGAAAAGCGCGCGCGCCTTGACAGCCTCGTGCATTACGAGAGCGCGATCGCGTCGCTTTCGATCGCGCTCGGCCATGACGCTTCCCGTTTCGATCCCGACGCGCCTTTGCCCGAAATTCCCGAAACCAATGCGAGTCAGAGTGCGCGCGAACGGGTGATCGCGCTTGGCCGTCGCGATGGTCTTACCGTTCGTCAGCTCGCTCAGCGGCTCGGCGGCTATGCCGGCCTCGCTTTCGTCGGCACGCCGCAAACGATCGCCGACGAGATGGAGGAATGGCTCATCGGCGAAGGAAGCGACGGTTTCAATATCATGTTCCCGTTCCTGCCGGCCGGGCTCGACGATTTCGTCGATCTCGTCGTGCCCGAATTGCAAAGGCGCGGGCTGTTCCGGCGCGAATATGAAGGCGCGACGCTGCGGGAAAATCTCGGCTTGCCGCGGCCCGACAATCGCTTCTTTCCTAAGGCGTAGAGCCCGAACCCAAGGGCATCCTCGTCTCGTTCTTGGTCGAAGCGTCGGCCCCTTAGTCCGCGCGCAACAGAAAATCGAAATCGCAACCCTGGTCGGCTTGCAACACTGATGTCTCGAAGAGCTTGGCATAGCCTCTCGCCGCCGCCGCCCGCGTTGGCGGCGCCGCCTTCCACACCGCGAGGCGTTGCTGCAACTCCGTATCGTCGATTAGAAGATCGATCCGGCGGGCCTCGACATCGAGCGCGATCTGGTCTCCGGTTCGCACGATGGCGAGCGGGCCGCCGATCGCCGCCTCGGGCGTCATGTGCAGCACGATGGTGCCGAAGGCGGTGCCGCTCATCCGCGCATCGGAAATCCGCACCATATCCTTGACGCCTTGACGCGCGAGTTTGAGCGGGATCGGCAGATAGCCTGCTTCCGGCATGCCGGGCGCGCCTTTCGGGCCGGCGTTGCGCAGAACGAGAATGTCGTCGGCGGCGACGTCGAGATCGGGCGTATCGATGCGGGCGGCCATGTCCTCGACCGAGTCGAACACCAGAGCGCGTCCGGTGTGACGCAGCAGGCCTGGCGACGCCGCCGATTGTTTGATGATGGCGCCTTGGGGCGCAAGATTGCCCCGCAGCACCGCCATCGCGCCCTGTTTCTTCAGCGGCGCCTTGAGGCTGGCGATGACGTTCTGTCCGGGAACGTCCTCGGCCGCCGCGATCGCATCGCCAAGCGTGCCGCCGGATACATTGGGCGCATCGAGGTCGAGAAAGCCGGTCAATTCGCGCATCAGCCGGGGCAATCCGCCGGCATGATGGAAATGCTCCATATAATGGGCGCCCGACGGTTTCAGGTTGAGCAGCACCGGAATATCCCGGCCCAGCCTGTCGAAAGCGTCGAGATCGATTCTGACGCCGGCGCGTCCAGCCATCGCGGTCAGATGGATGATGCCATTGGTGGAGCCGCCGATCGCCTGCAGTACGATCAGCGCGTTGCTCACCGAGCTTGGCGTGATCAACTCGCTCGGCTTTGGCGCGCCGGTCACGGCCATTTCGGCGGCGCGCCTGCCGCTCGCTTCGGCGATGCGACGCCGGTCGGCATGGGTCGCCGGCGAAGTCGCGCTCGTCGGCAGAGCGAGCCCCAAGGCCTCGACGATACAGGCCATCGTGCTCGCGGTGCCCATCACCATGCAGGTGCCGACCGAGGGCGCGAGACGTCCGCTGATCGTCTCGATCTCGTCCGCATCAATATTTCCCGCCCGGTGCATCGCCCAGAAGCGCCGGCAATCGGTGCAGGCGCCAAGAACTTCGCCCTTGTGGTGGCCGACGACCATCGGCCCGACCGGCACGACAATGGTCGGCAGATCGGCGCTGGCGGCGCCCATCACCTGGGCGGGCAAGGTCTTGTCGCATCCGCCGATCACGACGACGGCGTCCATCGGCTGGGCGCGGATCATTTCCTCAGTGTCCATCGCCATCAGATTGCGAAGGAACATCGAAGTCGGATGCGCGAAGCTTTCGTGGATGGCGATGGTGGGAAACACCATCGGCAGGCCGCCCGCCAGCATGATGCCGCGTTTCGCGCTCTCGATCAGATCGGGAACATTGCCGTGGCAGGGATTGTAGTCGCTGTACGTATTCGTGACGCCGACGATCGGCCGGTCGAGCGCATCGTCGGAATAGCCCATCGCCTTGATGAAGGCCTTGCGCAAAAACAACGAGAAGCCGGCGTCGCCGTAGCTGGTCAGTCCCTTACGCAGCCCTTTGGCCATTCGATTGTCCCCGGCATCCCGCGCCGCCGCGGCGCGAGACGGAGAAACTCCTTTACCCCATTCGTCTTGCGGACGCCTATCTCGGACTTGCAGGCCGCGCAACTGATATGTTACACGCAAGTAACGACGGTCGCCGACTGGATATAAGCATCCGGTGGTCGACAACGCTCCCGATGTCGCGCGGCCTGGCGCCGCGTGGAAATTAACAAACGTCTGGTTGGGAAACGCGATGGCCGAGGCCGCTTCATTTTCCGGGGTAGAGCTTGCTTTGATCGGGGCGCAGCAGCCCCCCGTTCTGGCGGAACTGGAGAGGCGCTTCGTCGTGCATAAGGTCTATGCCGACCCTGACCCCTTTGCGACGCTCGCCAGGATCGGCGGCCAGATTCGCGGCGCCGTCGGGCATGGCATGGCGGGGCTGACCAGACGCCATATCGAATTGATGCCGAAGCTCGAGATTTGTTCTCTCAACGGCGTTGGTCTCGAGACCAGCGATCTTCCAGCCATTCGCGAGCGCGGCATTGTGCTGACGACGACGCCGGTCCTGTTCGACGATGTCGCCGATCTCGCGATCGCTCTCGCTCTGGGCTGCTGCCGCCAGCTCGCGCTCGCCGATCGTTTCGTGCGCGGCGGCCGGTGGGGCGCCGAACGTTTGCCGCTCGGACGCAAGCTCACCGGCATGCGCGCGGGAATATTGGGATTAGGCCGCATCGGAATCGAAGTTGCGCATCGGCTCGAAGGATTCAAGACGCGAATCGGCTATGTCGACCCCGTGCGTCGCGAGGTTCCCTACCAGCATTTCCCTGATGCAAAGACGCTCGCCGAAAATTCCGACGTTCTGTTCCTCTGCGCGGCCGGCGGCCCGAAAGGCTCGCCGCCGATGGCGGGGCGTGAAATTTTCGAAGCGCTTGGACCCCGCGGCATTTTCATCAATGTCGCGCGCGGCTGGCTGGTCGATGAAAACGAACTCATCGCGGCTTTGCGCGAAGGACGGCTCGGCGCCGCCGGACTGGATGTTTTCTTCGATGAACCCAAAGTTCCCGCCGCCCTGACCGCGCTCGATAATGTCGTCCTGACTCCGCATATCGCGAGCTCGACGGAAGAGACGATGGGCGCCATGGGCGCTTGCGTGATCGACAATCTCGTCAGTTGGTTCTCCGGCCGCGGCGCAGTGACGCCCGTGAGCTGAACATGGAGGGCGGCTCCCTTATGGCCAATGCCGGATCGCTCGCCGACGGGCCGTTGGAGCGCTTGGCGCGCCCACCCTCCCTGACGGAAATGGTCATCACGGAAATCCGTGAGCTGATCGTGTCGGGCAGGCTCGTCCTTGGCGAACAGCTTTCGGAAAGCGCCCTCGCCGAACAGCTTGGCGTCAGCCGTACGCCGGTGCGCGAGGCCTTTCTTCGCCTCGAGACCGAGCGTCTTGTCGAAGTGCGCCCGCAACGCGGCACTTTCGTTTTTCAATATGGCGTCGCGGAATTGCGCGATATCTGCGAATTGCGCGAAGTTCTCGAAACCGGCGCCTTGCGTATCGCGCTGACGCGCAACCGCGGCGAGTTGATCACGCGTCTCGAACAGGAGACCAACGCCGCCGAAGCCGCACATGTCTTCGATCCCGGCCCCTATCAGGCCTTCGACAGATCGTTCCACGATGCGCTCGTCAAGGCGAGCGCCAATGCCGAACTCATCGAGGCTTATGATCGCATATCCGGCCGCGTGCGCACGATTCGCTATCGCCTCACGCGAAGCCGCCGGCAGATCGCCGGATCGCAACGCGGTCATCGCGAAATCGTCAACGCCCTGAAGGAAGGACGCGACGCCGACGCCGTCAAACGGCTCGCCAAGCATGTCTATAACGCTTACGAAATGTTTCGAAGAGAAACAGAAGCGTCGCGGGCGGGGCCCAACCCCAGCCCTGGGCCTAAGCGCAATCAGAAGACAGAAGTCGTGGGAGGAGCGGTCAAATGAAAATCACAAGGGTGAGGATTCGCCGCCTGCACGGCACGCTCACGACCGACGGACCTTTCTGGGAAGAGCGCCTCGTTCGCCCGATCGACATCTATCCTGAATATCGCGATCAGAAACTTTGGGAGGGCGGGACCCAGGTCGACGATCGCCATTTGAAAATCCATACCGACTTCCTCGAAATTCATACCGACGATGGCGTGACCGGCACTGCCGGGCCGATCTGGGAGGCGGCCTCGCATCTCGTCCTGACGCAGCTCGCGCCGATCATCATGGGCAAGGATCCGCTGGCGATCGAACTCCTGTGGGATCAGATGCATCGCCTGCAGGTGCACGGCCGGCAGGGTTATCCGATGGTCGCCATTTCCGCGGTCGATTGCGCGTTGTGGGATATCAAGGGCAAGGTTTTCAACCAGCCGATTTGGCGCATCCTTGGCGGGCCGACGCGCCAGGAGGTTCCGGCCTATGCCTCGATGCTCGGCTATGCCGTCGAGGATCTCGGCAAGGTGCGCGAGCGGGCGCTGGCGTACAAGGAGAAGGGCTTCACCGCGCAGAAATGGTTTATCCGTCATGGGCCGATGGCCGGCTATGACGGCTTGAAGAAGAATGTCGCGCTGGTGCGCACTTTGCGCGAAGCCCTCGGCGATGATTACGATCTGATGATCGATTGCTGGCAGAGCCTTAATCTCGATTACGCCGTCGATTTTTGCTCGCGCATCGAGGAATTCCGCCCGCGTTGGATCGAGGAATGCTTCATGCCCGATCGCATCGACAGCCATGTGAAGCTGAAGGCGAAAACCCGCATTCCTTTATCGGGCGCCGAGCACGAATACACCCGCTGGGGCTTCAAGCGATTTATCGAGAAAGACGCGCTCGATATCCTGCAGCCCGACATCTATTGGTGCGGCGGCCTTAGCGAGACGCTGAAGATCGCCGCCTATGCGACGGTCCATGATCTCATCGTCATTCCGCATGGCCATTCGACGCCGATCGGCATTCATTTCTCGGTCGCCCAATCGCCGATCCATACACCCTATCAGGAATATCTCGTCAAATGGAACGCGCTCCATATGCATTTCCTTAAATCTCCGCTGTGGCCGGTCAAAGGCTCCATTCCCTTGCCGCATGCGCCGGGCGTCAATATGGATCTCGATTCTGAAAAGATCGAACGCGAGGAGGAAGTCATTGTCTGAAGCGGAAGGTTTGCAGGCGACCAAGGGCGGCTGGGGTTCACTCGGGCGCGCGCTCGCGCTGAAGCGCAAGCTCAAGGCGGGCGAGGCGATATTCGGCGCCTGGCTCAGCCTCAACGATCCCGTCGCCGCCGAACTTCTGGCGCGCGTCGGCTTCGACTTTCTGCTGATCGATACCGAGCACGGCGCCTGGGATCTGGTGACGCTGCAAACGACGCTCATGGCGTTCAACGGAACCGACACCGTGCCGATCGTGCGCGTTCCGTGGAACGATCATGTGCGCATCAAGCAGGCGCTGGACATGGGCGTCGAGGGCATTCTGGCGCCGATGGTGCGCAATGTCGCCGAATGCCGGGAACTTGTGCGCTCGTGCCGCTATCCCCCGCAGGGCGGGCGCGGGTTTGGCCCGCGCCGCGCCTCCAATTATTATCGCAATCTCGACGATTATGTCGCGGTCGCCAACGAGGCTCTGTTCGTCATGCCGCAGATCGAGGATATCGCGACGCTCGACGTTCTCGACGAATTCCTCGCCGTGCCCGGCATCGACGCGGTGGCGATCGGGCCGAATGATCTCTCCGGCACCACCGGCCTGTTTCGCCAGCACCAACATCCGACCAACAAAGGCGCGCTCGATAAGATCATCACGCGCGCGCAGGCTGCCGGCGTGCCCGTCTGCCTCGGCATAAACTCCAAACCGGCCGAGCAGCGCGATCTTATCGCGCGTGGCGTGCGCGTGCTGCTGGCGACGTCCGATCTCGAACTTCTCGCCGCCGGCGCGCGCCAGATTCTCGAAGCCAATCGTCAGGCGATCGGCGAATGAAGGGCTGCATTGTCGCCTAGTATGTTGTATGGTAGGGAAACGCTCAAACGCTCGTAAAGAGCGGGGCGAAAACAGGGAGGAGCTCATGTTTAATCGTGGATATGTGGCGACGATCGCGGGTCTTGCCAGCCTCGGACTGATGGTCGGCGGCGCGCTCGCCGAACCCAAGACCAACATGCTGCATCAATGGGACAGCGGCTCCGACGCCGCCGCCATCGCCAAGCTCGGCGAAATGTTCACCGCCGCCGGCGGCAAATGGGAGCAGACCTCGATCGCCGGCCACACGGCCAATACGCTCGCCAAGTTGCGCGCCGACGTGATCGCCGGCAATGCGCCGCCCGCCGTCCAGCTCAAAGGCCCCGAAATCGCCGAATGGAACGCGACCGGCATGACGGCCGACCTCGACGCCCAGGCGGCGGCGGAAGGCTGGGAGAAGGTCGTCGTTCCCGAACTGCTGCCCGTCATGAAGCCCACCGGCCATTGGGTCGCAGCGCCGATGAACATTCATCGCATCAACTGGATCTGGGGTTCGACCAAGGCGATGGCCAAGGCCGGCATCGCCGCGCTGCCCAAGACCTGGGCGGAGTTCAACGCGGCCTGCGACAAGGCGGTCGCCGCCAAAGTCATTTGCCTCGGGCATTTTAGCCAGGATTGGACCGATGCGACCACATTCGAAGTCGTCGTCTACGGTCAGAATATCGATCTCTTCCGCAAGGCCTTCGTCGAAGGCGACACCACCGCGCTGCGCAGTCCGGAAATGATCAAGGCTTTCGACCAATATCGCCTGATGATCTCCAAATATATGGACCCCGCGATCGCCGGCCGCGACTTCGACACCACCAACGGCATGCTCGCCAAGGGCGACGCCGCGTTCATGATCATGGGCGACTGGGAGATCGGCATGCTCACCGCCGCCGGCCTGAAACAGGGCGGCGATTATGTATGCGGCCAGGCGCCGACCGATTGGGGCAAGCCCGGCTTCATTCTCAATTCCGACTCCGTCGTCTTCTTCAAGCAGAAGGACCCTGACTTTATTGCTGGCCAGAAACTGCTCGCGCATCTGATCCTGTCGCCGGAGTTCCAGACCATATTCAACCAGGCCAAGGGCTCGATCCCGGCGCGTCTCGACGTCGATCTGTCGAAGGGCTTCAATCCCTGCCAGGAGCTTTCGAAGAAGGATCTGCAGGCGTCGATCGCCGCGGGCACGCTCGTCCGCTCGATGGCGCATAACATGACGGTGCTGCAGAAATATCGCGGCGCGATGATGGACGTCATCACCTCCTTCGTGAATACGCCGAATATGTCGTCCAAGGACGCAGCCAATGCCATGGCCGACGCCGTCGAGGCGCAGAAGTCCTGATCGGGGACCGCTGTTTGTCCGCGGCTTCGGCCGCGGACGCTTCTCTTCCAGCGAGGCGATATGACGGAAGCGGCGATCATGACGACCGACGAAACCGGGCCGTCGTTGCGCGAACGGCTGCAGCGGGCGACGCCGTTCATTGTCCTCGCGCCGTCGATAATCGTAAGCTTCGTCTATGTGGTCGTCTTCACGATTTGGACGTTCTACATCTCGCTTTCCGACAGCAAATTGCTGCCGTCCTATAATTTTGTCGGCTTCGAACATTATATTTCGATCTGGGCCAACCATCGTTGGACGATCGCCTATAGCAATCTGCTTCTGTTCAGCGTGCTCTACGTCGTTTTCGCAATCCTGATCGGCCTCGGCCTCGCCATCGCGATCGACCAGCGCGTTCGCGGCGAAGCCATTTGGCGAACGATCTTCCTCTATCCGCTTGCGGTCTCTTTCGCGGTCACGGGCACCGTCTGGGCCTGGCTATACAGCCCCGACGCCGGCATCGAGTTTTTTGTGCGGAGCCTCGGCTGGACCGATTTCACCTTTCGCCTGACCACTGATCCCAAGCTTGCGATTTATGCCGTCATCGCGACAGGCATCTGGCAGTCGTCGGGATTTGCGATGGCCTTGTTTCTGGCCGGGCTCCGCTCGGTCGACCCCGATCTCGTGAAAGCGGCGCAGATCGACGGCGCCGGCATGTTCCGCATCTATCGCAAGGTGATTATCCCGACGATCGCGCCGATCGCCATCGCCGTGACGGTGGTTCTGCTGCAGTTTGCGATCAAGACCTTCGATCTCGTCGCAGCTTTGACGAGGAATGGCGGCCCCGGAGTCTCCACGACCTTTCCCGCGATCTATGTCTACGACCTGATGTTTCAGCGCGGCCAGATCGCGGAAGGGGCGACGGCGGCGATATTCATGCTGGGCGCGCTCGCCTTCGTTCTCGTCCCTTATTCGCTCTGGCTCGTTTGGCGCAAGCGCGCGGAGTCCGGCAATGGTTGACGCGGCTTTGCGCGCTTCGATCGACGATCCGGCCGCCGCGCTCGCCGCGCGCCGACATTTTATGGGGCGCGTCGGCGTTTACGCCTTCCTGACTTTCTTCGCCTTCATTTATATTTTGCCGCTCTTTGTTATCGTCGCCAATTCGTTCCGCGAATTGCCCGAAATCATTAAGAACGGACTGATCGGCTTCCCCCACAGCTTTTCACTCAAGGCTTGGAGCGCGGTGTGGAGTACCTATTGCGTGGGCGGAACCTGCGCGGGCATCCAGCATAATTTCTTTAATTCGCTGGAAATGGCCATTCCCGCCACGATCATCTCCACGGTGCTCGGCCTGTTGAACGGTTACATTCTCACCAAATGGCGCTTTCCGGGCTCGGAAGTCATCTTCACCTGCATGATGTTCGGCGTCTTCATGCCGGGTCAGATTTCGCTGATGCCCTGGGCGTTCATTCTTGGCCATATCGGGCTCAGCAACACGATCGCGGGGCTGATCCTCATTCATTGCGTGCAGGGCATTTCCTTCACGACGCTGTTCTGCCGCAATTATTACCTCAACATCCCCGACGATTTGATCAAGGCGGCGCGGATCGACGGCGCCGGATTCTGGCGCATTTTCTTCAAGATCATTCTGCCGCTTTCCTCGCCGATCACGATCGTGACGGTGATCTGGCAGTTCACCGGCATCTGGAACGAATATCTGTTCGGCGTCGTTTTCACGGCCGGCCGCAGTCAACCGATCACCGCCTCGCTCATCGGCATGGCGACGGGGGGCACCAGCATCCGGGTCTATGACGTGATGAGCGCGGGCGTCCTGATTGGCGCGATTCCGCCGCTGCTGATCTATTTCTTCGGCGGCAAATATTTCGTGCGGGGATTGACGCAGGGCGCGATCAAATGACGGAGCGGGCATGTCGTCGCTGACCATCTCCAAATTACGCAAAAGCTTCGGCTCGGTCGATGTCCTCAAGGGCGTTGATCTCGAAGCGCGGACCGGCGAGTTCATCGCGCTGGTCGGGCCCTCGGGTTGCGGCAAGTCGACGCTGCTGGCGATGATCGCAGGCCTCGAGACGATCTCTTCGGGCGAAATCCGCATCGACGGCCGACTAGTCAATTCCGTCGCGCCGAAGGACCGCGACATTGCGATGGTCTTTCAGTCTTATGCGCTCTATCCGACCATGACCGTGCGCCAGAACATCACGTTCGGCATGGAGAGCCGCCGCGTGCCGCGCGATGTGCAGGATGCAGCCGTAAAGCGCGTCGCCGCGCTGCTGCAGATCGAGCCGTTGCTGCAACGAAAGCCCGGGCAGCTCTCCGGCGGCCAGCGCCAGCGCGTGGCGATGGGCCGCGCTCTGGTGCGCGACCCCAAGCTGTTCCTTTTCGACGAGCCCCTGTCGAACCTCGACGCCAAACTGCGCGTCGAGATGCGCTCGGAAATCAAGCGGCTGCATCAGCGCGTCGGCAAGACGACGATCTATGTCACCCACGATCAGGTCGAGGCGATGACTTTGGCCTCCCGCATCGCCGTCATGCACAAGGGCGAATTGCAACAATTCGATGTGCCGCGCATCGTCTATGATCGGCCGGCCAACATGTTCGTGGCGAGCTTCATGGGCTCGCCATCGATGAATTTCCTCAACGCGGAAATCGCCGACGGGCAGGGAATGACGCTCAAGCTGGCGAATGGCGAAGGCGCTCCGATAAGCGTGGGATTGGCCAATCCTTTAACGGGCAGGGGCGCCGCGGCCAATGTCGTCCTCGGCGTTCGCCCCGAGCATATTTCGCTTCATCGTCCGGAACGCGCCGCGGACGGGCGCGCTTCGGCGATCGTCCCGGCCATTGTCGAGATCGTCGAGCCGACCGGCGCTGAAACCATGGTCGGACTGCGTCTTGCCGGGCGCGAAGTCACCGCGCGCTTCGAGCCGCATGAGGCGCCGGACGTCGGCCAGACGCTGTCGCTGGCTCTCGACATGTCGAAGGCCTGCCTGTTCGACGCCAAGACCGAACGACTCGTCGGCTGAAGCGTCCGCGCCATAGGCCGCGCCTCCCTTTTTTGAACCACTATCGATCGAGGAGAATTTCCTTGTCTTTCGCCCGCTACCCCAGCCTGCAGGACCGCGTCGTTTTCATCACCGGGGGCGGCTCGGGCATTGGCGCCGCTTTGGTCGAGGCCTTCGCCGCGCAAGGGGCCGCGGTCGCTTTCGTCGACATATTGGAGGCTGAATCGCAAGCTTTGGTCGCGCGTCTCGCCACAGCCGTCAAGCGGCCCCTCTTCATCCCCTGCGACCTGCTCGACATTGGCGCGCTCGGGGCGGCGATAGCGGAGGTCCGCAATCGTCTGGGGCCGATCGGCGTTCTCGTCAACAATGCAGGCAACGACACGCGTCAGGACGTCGACGAGGTGACGGAAGAGGCCTGGGACCGCACGATGGGCCTTAACCTCAAACATCAGTTCTTCGCCGCCAAAGCCGTCCGTCCCCAGATGCGGGAGCTCGGCGGCGGCTCGATCGTCAATTTTTCGTCGATAGCCTGGATGGCCGCGGCGCAGCGGATGTCGCCCTATGCGACCGCCAAGGCGGCGATCGTCGGCATGACCAACAGCCTGGCAAGGGAGTTCGGCGGCGATAACATTCGCGTCAACGCGATCGCCCCCGGCGCCGTCAGCACCGAACGCCAGCGACGGCTGTGGATCAGCGAGAGCGATCTTAAAGCGATTGTCGAGCGCCAATGCCTGCATCGCGTGCTGCTGGCCGACGAAATCGCCAGGGCGGCGCTCTTTCTCGCCTCCGCGGACAGCGCGATGATCACCAAGCAATGTCTGATCGTCGATGGCGGCTTGCGCTGACGCGCCTTGCTCGGTCTGGACAGGTTTTCGCTTTCATCGTCTAATCCTGCGACGCTGCCGAAGAGCAGCTCACCCCGGGAGGCGCCGATGAATTTCACCAGACGGTCCGTGACGGCCGGACTTGGCTTTAGCATGGCGATGCCCGCGATCCTGCGCCGCGCTCGCGGGCAAAGCGCGCCGCTCAGGATCGGCATGGTGCTGCCGGTCACCGGGCCCGCCGCCGATTCCGGAAAATACGCGCTGACCGGCGCCAAAATCGCGCTCGATCGCGTCAACAAAGCGGGCGGAATCCTGTCGCGGCAGGTTGAACTGGCGACCGAAGACGACCAGACCACCAATCCCGGCGCGGTGCTTGCCTTTTCGAAACTCGCGGCGCAACCCGACATTGTCGCCTTCCTCGGTTCTATCCGCTCGACTCAGAACCATGCGATGGCGCCTGACATATTGAAGACGGCCAAGCCCGTCTGTTTCGGCGGAACCGACCCGACGCTCACCAAGCTCGGCAATCCCTGGCTGTTTCGCTTCCGGCCCAATGACAGCTATTCCGGCCGCGTGATCGCCTCCTATGGCGCGGAGACGCTTGGCAAAAAGAGCTGGGCGGTCGTTCATTCGACCGACGCGTTCGGGACCGGCGGCTCCAAGGCGCTGACCGAGGCGCTCGGCAAGGCCGGCGCCAATGTCGCGATCGACCAGGGTTACCCGAACCAGAGCCAGGATTTCACGCCCGTCGTGCTGGCGATTAAATCGTCGGGCGCCGAGATCATCGGCTCTTATTTCACCTTCGATAATGACCTCGCGATTTTCGCACGCCAATTGCGGCAGCTCGGCGTGACGATTCCCTGGGTCGGTTCGGCCTCGATCGTCGTCGCCGGCGCGGTCAAGCTCGCCGGCCCGGCGCTCTATGGCACCTATGGCGTCGCCGATTATGCGGTGGATTCGAGCCCAGAAGCCAAGGAATTCGCGCGGCTCTACGGCGCCGTCTCCAATATTCCGCCAGACAATTACGGTTCCTGGACCTATGACGCGATTGGCGTTCTCTGCGCCGCCATCGCCAAGGCGGGCGACACCGATCCGGACAAGATTCGCGCGGCGATCCTCTCGACCAAGGGCTACAAGGGCGCGGAGGGCGAATATAATTTCGACCAATTCGGCGACGGGCTGCACGGCTACAATATCGTGCGCAACGAGAAGGGGTCGATCGTCTTCGACAAACATATCGAATTCACCGATTGAGCGGCGGGGCGTGATGCGCGTCGCCTTCCGCACGGCAGTGGCCGCCTCGCGCCGACCGGCGACGCAAAATGGGTAATGTCCTGCAATTGCTGTTCACGGGCCTGGGCATCGGCGCCGTCTATGCGTTGGTCGCGCTCGGCTTTGTGCTGATCTTTCGCGCCACCAGCGTCGTCAATTTCGCCCAGGGCGAATTCTCGATGGTCGCGGCCTATTTGATGGTGGTCTTCGCGGTCGATTTGGGATGGCCCTATTGGCTGTCTTTCCTCCTCGCCATCGGCGGCATGGCGCTGCTCGGTGCGATCTTCAATCTCGGCGTCTATTACCCCTTGCGAAACCGCAGCTTCCTGCCAGTCATCATCTCAACAATCGGCGCTTCGATCTTCCTTTCCAATACGGTGCTGGCGCTTTACGGCCCGCAACCGCAAGTGTTGCCCGGCTGGTTCGACGCGCCGGGCGTTCAACTCGGGCCCGTCTATCTCGACAGCCAATATCTGCTGATCATCGCGGTGACGATCGTGCTCGTCGCCTTTCAATATTGGTTCTTCGAACACACCCTGCTCGGCAAGAAACTGCAGGCGACCAGTCAGGACAAGGAGATGGCGGCGCTGCTCGGCATTCCCGTCGCAACCATGATCATGATCACCTTCGTCTATAGTGCGGTGCTCGGCGGCATCGCCGGCATTCTTGTCGCGCCGGTGCTGTTCGTCTCGATCCAGATGGGCTCGACGATCGCGCTCAAGGCCTTCGCCGCGACGATCATCGGCGGCTTCGGCGATGTCGCAGGGGCCATCATTGGCGGGCTGGCGCTCGGTATAATCGAGACGTTCGGCGCCGCCTATATATCGGTTCCATTCAAGGATGCGTTCGCCTTCCTGGTCCTCATCCTCTTCCTCGCCTTTCGGCCACAGGGGCTCTTCGGCGAACGCGTCGCGGAGAAGGCATGAGCGTCGCGCCCGTTGCAACGCACAGAGCGCCCGGCTTTTCCCGTTCGCTGATCGGCCAATGCCTCTATGCGCTCGCGGCCGTCGCGGCCGTCGCCGGCGCGGCGACCGTCAAGACCGATGGTTATGTCGCCAATATTCTGATGCAGGCGGTGACCTACGCGATCGCCGTCTTCGGCCTGTCGGTGGTGCTCGGTCTCTGCGGGCAGATCAATCTCGCGCAGGCGGGCTTCTTCGCGCTCGGCGCCTATGCGGTCGGTCTTGGCACGACCGACTACAATATCCCGTTCTTCGTCTGCCTCGCGGGCGGCATGGCGATCGCGTTCGTCGCGGGCGGCCTGCTCGGCCTTTCGACGCTGCGTCTCGGCGGACACTATCTCGCCATGGTGACGATCTCCTTCCAGCAAATCCTCACCGTCACGCTGATCAACGCGATCGGGATCACCCACGGGCCCGACGGGGTGAGCGGGATCAAACGGCCTGACCTCTTCGTTTCGAGCCAGGCCTATCTGGCGCTTGCCGTCGCCATTCTGGCGATCACGGGCTATCTGGTCTGGCGCCTCGCGAATATGCGGCTCGGCCGCGCGATGCGCGCGGTGCGCGACAACGAAATCGCCGCGAGCGCCGCCGGCATCGACGTCTACCGCACGAAGGTCGCCGCTTTCGCCATCTGCGCGCTGCTCGGCGGTCTTGGCGGCGGATTGTTCGCCGGCGGGTTCGCCTATATCAGCCCCGACCAATTCGCCTTTTCCGATTCGATCGTCTTGCTGACGATGGCGCTTCTGGGCGGAATCGGCTCGCCGGTCGGCGCGGCGATCGGCACTGGCCTGCTCATCCTCATCCCCGAATGGCTGCGCTTCCTCAAAAGCGTGCCGGGACTCTATCTGGCGATCTATGGGCTCGCCGTGATCCTCATAGTCGTTTTCATGTCGGATGGCATTTGGGGGTTCATCGCGCGTTTGTTCCATCGCCCGGTCGCGGCTTTGCCGCCGCCGGTCGCGCCATTAGCGCTGAAGCCCGCCGATTCAGGCGCGCCGGCCGCGCTGGAAGTGCGCGGCCTCGCCAAATATTTCGGCGGCCTGAAGGCGGTTGACGGCGTTGATTTCACCGTGCGCCGCGGCGCCGTCCATGCTCTCATCGGCCCCAATGGCAGCGGCAAGACGACGACGCTCAATGTCGTCTCGGGCCTCTACCGTCCGACCGCTGGACGCATCCTCGTCGATGGCGTCGACGTAACAGCGCTTTCGGCGCATCGACGCACCATCGCCGGCCTCGGGCGGACATTTCAGAACATCCGCTTGTTCCGCTCGATGACCGCGCTCGAAAACGTCGTGATCGGCGCGGAGCGCGACGGCAATGTCCAAGTCGCACACAGGCGCGCGGCGCTCGAGGCGCGCGCTCGCGCGGCGCTCGATTTCGTCGGCCTCGGCGCCCGCGCCGACGAGGTTGTCACGCGTTTCAGCTATGGCCATCAACGGCTGATCGAGATCGCCCGCGCGCTCGCCGCCAATCCGACCGTGCTTTTGTTGGATGAACCGGCGGCCGGCCTCAATTCGAGCGAGAAGAAGTCGCTCCATGATCTTCTCGATAAAATCGCGGCGCAAGGACTCACCATCCTCATCATCGATCATGACATGACCCTGGTCGCCGGCGTTGCTGAGCGCTTGACCGTGCTCAATTTCGGTCGCCGCATCGCCGATGGCGACACTGCCGGGGTATTGCAGCATCCCGATGTCGTCGCCGCTTATCTCGGAGTGGGGTGATGGCGCTGATCGAGGTCGCTGATCTTCATGTCCGCTATGGCGAGATCGAGGCGCTGCGCGGCGTCTCGTTCGCCATTGACGAGGGCAGCGTCGTGACGCTGCTCGGCTCGAACGGCGCGGGCAAATCGACGAGCTTGCGCGCGATCTCAGGCCTGCTCGCGCCCCAATCGGGCTCGATCGTCTATGACGGCAAATCCATCGCCGGACTCGGCCCGGAGGCGATCGTGCGGCTTGGCATCGCGCATGTGCCGGAAGGGCGGCGCATTTTCCCCGGCCTGACGGCGCGGGAGAATATCATGCTCGGCGCTTCCAACAGCAGAGCCTCGCGCGCCGCGATCAGCCGCGAGGCCGAGGCTATGTTCGCGCTCTTTCCCGATATCCGCCCGTTCGCCGACGCGCTCGGCTGGAAATTGTCGGGCGGCCAGCAGCAGATGGTCGCGCTCGCGCGTGGCCTGATGGCCAAGCCCCGCCTGCTGCTGCTCGACGAACCCTCGCTGGGTCTTGCGCCGGTGATCGTGCAGGCCGTCTTCCGCATCATCGAGGAAATCCGCAAACGCGGAACGACCGTGCTTCTCGTCGAACAGAACGCGCGCATGGCCTTGAAAGTGGCGGATTGGGGCTTTGTCCTCGAGACCGGGCGATTGGCGCTGGGCGGCGCACCCGACGCCCTATGGAGCGACGCACGGATCCGCGACGCCTATCTCGGCGGCCCCCAAGCGAAAGCATCGTCATGACCATCGAAATTCCGGCCGGCAATCTGACAAATCTTTGCGCCGAAGTATTCCAACGTCTCGGCAGCAGCGATGAGGAGGCGCGCCGCGTCGCCGTCTCGCTCGTCGGCGCCAATCTGGCCGGCCATGATTCTCATGGCGTGATCCGCATGCCGCGCTATGTCGATTGGGTGCGCTCGGGCGACATCGTTGTGAACCAGACAATCGAGCAGATTGTCGATACGCCGGTTCTCTCGGTCCTCGACGGCCGCTTTGGCTTTGGCCAGACCGTCGCGCCGCTCGCCGTCGCCATCGGCATCGAAAAGGCCAAGACCGTCGGTCTCTCTGCGATATCCTTGCGCAACGCCGGCCATATCGGGCGCGTCGGCGAATGGGCCGAAACGGCCGCCGCTGTCGGGCTGATCTCGATCCATTTCGTCAATGTAGCGGGCTCCGTCCTCGTCGCGCCGTTCGGCGGGATTGAACGGCGCCTGTCCACGGCGCCTTTCTGCGTCGCGATTCCGCGCGAAGACGCCGAACCCGTCGTGCTTGATTTCGCCACCTCGCTGGTCGCCGAAGGCAAGGTCGCGGTGGCGAGCCGCGGCGGCAAGCCCCTGCCGGAAGGAGCTCTGGTCGGTCCCGATGGCGCGCTTTCGACCGATCCCGCGACGCTCTATGGCCCGATCACGCCGGATGGACCGCGCAACGCCAGGCTCGGTGAGGGCGCCATCCGCGCCTTCGGCGAGCACAAGGGTTCTGGCCTGGCGCTAATCTGCGAATTGCTCGGCGGCTCGCTCACCGGCACCGGCGCGACGGGACCCGGCCGCCGTTTCGCCAACGGCATGTTCTCGCTCTATGTCGATCCCGGCCGTATCGACCCGTCCCATTTCTTCGATGGCGATGCGACGCGCTATCTCGACTGGTTCAAACAGGCCAAAACCATGCCCGGTCAAACGATCCTGACGCCCGGCGAGCCCGAACGCGCCTCGCGCTCCAAGCGCCTTGCCGATGGCGTGCCGCTGCCGCGGGAGACCTGGGATTCGATCGTCGCGGCGGCGCGCGGCGTCGGCCTGGACAGCGTCCGGGTGGAACAGGCGCTCTGGAGAGGCTGAAATCCACTTCGCCTTTGACGCGCTACAGCCGGGCGTCAATCAGCCCAAACGCGCCTTATGCCGCTAAGGCGACACGCTCAGCCGGCGGCAATTGAATGAGGAAATGCGCCGATCGAAAGCCGACTTGCAGATAGGCGAGGCTGAGCAGCGAAAGACTGAGAGACTTCGGCGGCAGCCGGCGGACCGCGACCACCTGCAGACCGTGGCTCGCGGCAAGTCTTTCAATCCGCGCGCGGAACCAGATAGGAAACTGCACGAGGAGCCGGCCGTCGCTGGTGAGGCGCTGGCCGGCTTGGGCGAAGAGGGCCGGGAGATAGCGTGTGGAAGTGGCGAATTGTTCCTCTTCGTTCTTGAAGTCGGCGGCGATGTAAGGCGGATTGGCGAGGATGAGGTCAAACTTGCCCTCGACGCGCGAGAACATGTCGCTCTGCAAAACGGTGACATTGCTGAGCCCGAGCCGCCGCCAATTTTCTTGTGTATTCCTCACCGCTGCCGCGCTGATGTCCACGGCGACGACTTCGCGGGCCTTCGGCGCACAGAAAATGCCGCAGACGCCGCTGCCGCAACCGAGATCAAGAACCCTGTCGCCTTCCCGGCAATATTCGGCGCAGGCCGGCTCGTTCTCCAGCGGCTTGTAGACGCCGGGAAATATCGTCAGCCGTTTGCCCTCGAGAGTGATCGATGGCCAAAGCCTGTTCAGGGTCCTGACATGGACATACCAGACGCTCATCACCAAGCGCTTGAACAACGACCAGGCTTGCATCGCGGAATCTCCAGGCAAATGTTCCGCGATCTAGGCGCCAGGTGCTTAAGAATAGCTTCGCGCCGGCGCGTGCTTTGTTATTTTGCAGACGTTTTCGCAGGACCGTCTGTCGATTCGCCGTCGCATGGTTAACAGTTCGCTTGCGAAGGGCCGGGTTGCCGCCCCCGAGTGTGCTGATGGGCGGCCTCGCGTCTTTGTTATCCGATCGACGCCGGCGACGCTTTCATTTCGCACGAGCCGGGGTTAGAGCGAGGGTGATCGAGAAACATGCGTTGGGCGCCGACGTTAGTCGGAAAAATCCACTGGGATCAACGGGGAGGTGTCGATGCTGAAGACAGTCGCCTTATCGGCTTTATTTGCGGTTGCGCTTGTCTGCACGCCGGGTCTCGCACAGACGACCAGTCCTTCGCCGGATCAGGCGGCGCCGCCGCCAGACGCGGCGCCGGCGGCCGAGCCGACGCCAGGGGCGATGGGAGCCAAACCCTCTGCCAAAGAGCTCATTTCGAGCTGCCGAGCCGACGCGCGAACAAAAGGCCTGAAAGGCGACGAATTCAAATCGGCGGTCAATGATTGCGTCGGCGCGCAACGGCCAAAGGTCGCCGCTCGCCTGCAATGCCGCCAACAAGGCAAGGCGCAAGGCAAGGACGGCGACGATTTGAAGGCTTTCGTCAAGGATTGCATGGCGCAAGGCAAACAATAAGTCCCCCTCACCGCGACATACCCGCGCGCGCCTCACATTCCACAAGGCGAGCCGGGGGGCGATCGCCGAGATTCTCAATCGTCGGAATCTATCGCGGGCTGAGCAATAGGCGACTTCGCCGGCTGCTTCGCGGCCCATTTTCTTAATTTGTTGAGGTAAAGGCTGCGCGCGACGCCTGCCGCGACGCGCGCCGGGCCGTCGAGGCCGAACATGCCGACCGCCGCAATCGGCTCGAGGGCGCGGAGCGACGGTATCTGCGGGATCGGCTTGTCAGTGCGCCAGCGAGTCACTTGGAATTCCGGAAGACGATTGGTTTCGGGACTCGCCTCAAGGTGGTTAACGCAGACTGGACGTCTGGCCCTGTTCGGTTTTGGCCGGCTCGCGCTACCGGCGAGCGGCGCCTCGTTCGATAGGTGGCGAACGCCACAGCCGACAGGCCGGCGTCAGCCTATATCGGGTCCATGCAGCAAGTCGTTGTGACAAGAAAATCAGCGGCATGGAGGCCAATATGGGCAACAGTGAATTCATCGGTGACGAGGCGAGCGACTTTCATCTGAGCCACGCCGAAATTCAGTTGGTGGCGCGACAGCAGTTTGTCGCCTCGGTCGCTGTTGCGATTGTGCTGGCGCTGGCGGTCGGTCTGAACGCGGTATTGCCTGAGCGTCACGACTATGAGGCAGCCGTTGCTCATAAGATCGCCATGGTTCAGCAGCCGAAATTCGTCAGCCAGGCCAAGCGCGTCGCCGCAGACACACAATACGAAATCGAAGCGCCCTGAAGAAATTAGCGCGAGACGCCCTTCCCCCAGCCGCTCGCGCTCATTGGCCCCGACGGCGAAAGCCGCGGGGCCTTTTTTGCGAACCGACGGCGAACTCCCGTTAAAGGCCGCAAGCGCCAAACCCGACATCGACCGAACGCGGCCACGTTGGGCGCCAAAACGTCCCACCGCCGCCTTGCGCCTGGGTCAATGCCGCCGTAATCGGATGTTTGATTGTGGCTGCGCGGGCTTTTTAGCCCCCCAGCCCGCCCGCGCCTCCAGTGGCCCCGTCGTCCCTCGTGGATGGCGGGGCTTTTTTATTGGCACCGCCATCCGCCGCCGCCGGCAAATGGCGCGGCGCTTCGTCCTGGCGGACACGACGAAAACTTATCCGACCAACCATCCTCAAAGGCCGCGCGGCCTGCCTCGCCCGGTGTGGGGGAGACGGTAATGGGCTCCAAAAACGCATAGGGCGACGCCGCGGCGGCCAGTTCGCCGCCGCGACCGTGGCGGTGGCCGCCCCTGGCGTCGGCTTGGGCCGCGCCGAGAGCGAAGCCAGCAGTCGCCAGGACCAAAACTATCGCTTTACCGACGCTGCTGCGCTGCATGTCGAATCTCCTGATTCCGCATCCCTCGTTCCACGAAGAGCGTGCCCAGCGTGGATACGGGTGAGTTGGGCGATGGACTTCATGATGCAATGCTTTTGGCGGACACAAAAGCGCGAGGGCGCTGAATGGGAAGCAAGCGTCGCCGGATCATTCGAAATGACGCGCGCCCGTTTCAAGGCGGCCAAGTTACGCGCCTGGCGGACGTCGCCCGCCTCCACTGAGCGCCGCGCCATTCTTGCGCGACGACGGCGACGCCCAGCTTCGCTCCGCGTTCACTTCCCGATGGCGCCATCGCACCTGTGATTCGGGCGGGTTAGCGTCATGCTCAGAAGCGTTTTGGCCGGCCTCGCGCTGGTCGTCGGCATTGTCGCCTTTGGCGGCATCGCCACGATTGCGACGATCACGATCAGCATTATCGCCGCTTGAGCGCCCCGGCGCGCCTGTTTGGCCGCCCGCAGTTGCATTGCCGCGGTCCAATGACAATGTAAGGGCGACGCGACTGTTCTCCTCCCGATGCAGAGGGCGATTGACGCGCAACAGGAGGTTCGGCATGGCGCGGAATTCTATCGGCAAAACGATCCTTGGCGTGGCGGCGGCGGCGGCTTGCGCGTTATGGGTGTCGCAGGCGAGCGCAGGCGGCGTCGCCATCCCCGGTTCAGGGTCGCAAGGCGGCGTCCTCGCGCCCGCAGCGTCGCCCTATGCGATATTGGCGCCCGTCACCCTCGAGAACACGCCGGGCGGCGAGGGGCGCGCCGCGTTCGAGGGAAGACCCTCCCTGTGCCCGCCGGGCGCGCACGAGGTCCCGACGAATTCCAGCGTGCGTTGCAAGCCTAACCGCTGAGGCGAGAGCCGCCTCGCCTGCAAAACGAGGGCGGAACGCATCCGCGCCTCGATCGCGGCGAAAAAGCCGCGAACGGCGGAGCGCGGCCCAAGCGTCAGACGAGAAAGAGCGGAAAATTCAAAGCGATAGAGTGGAGCGGGTGAAGGGAATCGAACCCTCGGCCTTTTGCGCCGACTCCCTGGAGGGAAACGTTTCGGAAAAAACATCGCCGACTTTATAAGCCCAACCGCCGTCATGTTCGACGATCCGATAAGTAACGTAAGACATATTAGACTTTCCTTTTCGGCACTTTCCAAAGGGCCGCATCCTTCCAAACAGAATTGTTCAGGGGCAAATTCTCTGTGGTCGATGAGATAGCCGAACGGCGCCCTGTCGTCCGAGAAGGCGCTCAAGCGGCCGCGCAGCGATCGACCTCGCGGGAAAATGTTGGCGTCGAATTTCATCCGGCGCGTTTAGCTAGCCAAATTCTCCAGGTTCACGGCTGGAGGAGCGCCGTTGCTGCTCGCTCGAGATGACGCCTCTCCCAACCAGCCGCCTTGGCAATCGTTAGGCAAACTCTTTATAGTCGTCCGGATTGGCGACCGTCGATTTCGCCCGAGCCAAGCTACCTGAGCCTTTATGTCCAGCAGGTCTCGCAAGCAGTCGAGGGCGCCGATTTCAGCTTCATCGCCGCCGCCCCGTGGCGCCGGCATCCCTCGCAATTCACACTGAGTATGGCGCACTCAGCAGCACGCCGCCTGCTGCGCCGCGTCATATCTGGAGCCGAAATGGGCCTTCGCTTTGCCATCGATACAGGCGGCACATTTACTGACCTGATGGTTGCGACGGAAGAGGGCGTGCTTACCATGCATAAGGCGCCGACCACGCCGTCCGACCCCGTCGCCGGGGTCATCGACAGCCTCCGCATCGCCGCCGAGGCGGCTGGCGAGGATCTGGGCGCCTTCCTTGGTCGCGGCGAGATCCTCGTCCATGGCACAACGCATGCAATCAACGCCATCGTCACCGGCTCGACCGCGCGCACCGCCTTCCTCACAACCCAAGGCCATCCCGATACGCTGGTGTTCCGCGAGGGCGGCCGCATCGAGCCGTTCAATTTCACCGTGCCTTATACGGAGCCCTACGTTCCACGCGCACTGACCTATGAAGTGCCGGAGCGCATCACCGTCTCGGGCGCCATCAAGATGCCCCTTGACGAGGACGCAGTCGTTGCGATCCTCGCCAAGGTCAAGGCCGCGCGCGTCGAGGCGATCGGCGTGTCGTTCCTGTGGTCGATGGTCAATCCCGCCCACGAAATCGCGGTCGGCGCGCTGATAGCGAAGCACTTGCCGGGCGTGCCTTACACCCTCTCGCATGAGGTCAACCCATCGATCCGCGAATATCGCCGCGCATCGTCGACCTGCATCGACGCCTCGCTGAAACCGGTGATCGGCGCGTATATGCGGGGCCTGGAGAAGCGGCTGCGCGACGCCGGATTCCGGGGGCGCGTGCTCGTGGTGACCTCGCAGGGAGGCGTGATGGACGCTTCGCGCGCCGCCGAAGCGCCGGTCCACCTGATCAATTCCGGCCCCAGCATGGCGCCGGTCGCCGCCAAGGCTTATGGCGCTGGCGACGCCGCCGAGACGCTGATCGTCGGCGATGCCGGCGGCACCACTTTCGACGTCTCGCTGGTGCGGCGCGGCCGCATTCCGAGGACCCGCGAAACCTGGCTCGGCCAGCCTTTCCGCAGCCACATGACCGGCATGCCCTCCGTTGACGTGAAGAGCATCGGCGCCGGCGGCGGTTCGATCGCCTGGGTCGACGCCGGCGGCCTGCTGCACGTCGGCCCGAAGAGCGCGGGCGCAGCGCCGGGCCCGGTCTGCTACAACCGCGGCGGGACGAAACCGACGCTAACCGACGCCGCCGTGGCGCTAGGCTTCATCGACACGGAATTCTTCCTTGGCGGCAAGATGTCGCTGAACAAGACACTCGCGCTTGAAGCGATCGGCGCCAATGTCGCCGCGCCGCTCGGTAAGACCGTTGAACAGGCCGCCGAGGCAATCGTCGGCCTTGCGACCGAGCACATGGTGCAGGCGATCATGGATATCACCGTCAATCAGGGCATCGATCCGACCCAAGCGACTTTCGTGGCCGGGGGTGGGGCGGCAGGCCTGAATTGCGTTGCGATCGCGCGGCGTCTCGGCTGCAAGCGTGTGCTGGTGACGGAAGCGGGCGCGGCCCTGTCGGCGTCGGGCGCGCTGATCTCCGACCTGACCACGCATCTGCAGGCCATGTTTCATGTTCGCAGCGACGCCTTCGACATCGAGGGCGTCAACAAGGTGCTCGCCGGGCTGAAGGGATCCTGCGAGGCCTTCGCGGCCGGGCCCGGCGCAGGCGCCAAAGCGATCGAGATCGATTGGTCGACCGAGGCGCGCTACATTGACCAAGCTTGGGAAATCGAGGTGCCGCTGCAGGTTTCAAACTTCACTGCGGATGACAATGTCCGCGCGCTGGTCGCTGACTTCCACCGGATGCATCAGGACATTTTCGCGGTCAGCGACGAAGGGGCAGAAATTGAGACGGTGAGCTGGAATGCCGCGGTGCGCTGCCGCATCGGCTCCGGAACGCCAGGCCGGCTCGCCGTAGACGGTCGCCCCGCCAAACTCGCTTCGCGGCCGGTTCGGTTCCTCGGTGCGAACTGGATCAACGCCGACGTCTGGCGACTCGAATCGATCCGGGAGGGCCAGAACCTGGCCGGCCCGGCGATCGTCGAATCGGATTTCACGTCAATCGTCATCGATCCGGACGCAAAGGCCTGGCGCGATGCATCAGGCAATCTCGTCATCGAAGTTTTAGCAGAGAGAAGACCATGACCGACGCCTCCGCTATCGACTCAATGGACGGCGCCACGCTCGCCGTTCTGACCGCCCGCTTCGAGGGCATCGCCCGAAAAATGGCCAATACGCTGCACCGGACAGGGCGTTCTGGCATTCTGACTATCGCGCGCGATTTCTCCTGCGTGGTGCTGACGGCCAAGCACGAGTTGCTGGCCACCGCCGAAAGCTTGCCGAATCACGTCCTGCGTGGTCCCGAAATCATGACGCGCACGATGACCGACAATCATCCGCGGCTGAAGCGCGGCGATGCGTTCTTGCACAATTCGCCTTACCACGGCTGTACGCACCCCGCCGATCACTCGATCCTTATTCCTGTGATCGACGATCAAGGCGTGCACCGCTTCACCGTTCTCGCCAAGGCGCACCAGGCCGATTGCGGCAACTCGCTGCCGACGACCTATATGGGCGCCGCGGTAGACGTCTATAACGAGGGCGCGCTGATCTTCCCCGCCGTCAAGGTCCAGGACAAATACCAGCATGTCATGGATGTCATCCGAATGTGCCGCCTGCGCATCCGGGTGCCCGACCAGTGGTGGGGCGATTATCTCGCAACGCTAGGCGCGGCTCGCGTCGGCGAGCGCGAAATCCTGGCGCTCGGCGCCGAGATCGGCTGGAATCGGCTGGAGGAATATTCCAGCCAGTGGTTCGACTACAGCGAAAAGCGCATGATCGAGGTGATCCGCGCGCTGCCCAAGGGTCGCGTGACGCGCACCAGCACGCATGACGCCTTTCCCGGCACGCCTGTGGAAGGCGTGACGATCAAGGCGACGGTGGAGGTCAAGCCGGACGAAGCGATGATTGAGGTCGACATGACCGACAATCCCGATTCGATGCCGAACGGGCTCAATTTGTCGGAGGCCTGCTCACTTTCGACGCCGATGATCGGCATCTTCAATTCAATAGATCATACCGTACCGAAGAACGAGGGTAGCTTTCGCCGTATCAAAATTCATTTGCGGGACGGCTGCATCGTCGGACGGCCGCGCCATCCGACGTCGTGTTCGGTGGCGACGACCAATATCGCCGATCGGGTCGCCAATCCGGTGCAAGCGGCGATGGCGGAACTGGCCGACGGGCTGGGGCAGGCCGAGACGGGCGCTTTGATTCCGCCCTCTTGCGGCGTCGTGTCGGGCGTCCACGACGGCAAGCCCTTCGTGAACGAGATCTATCTTGGTTGCACCGGCGGCGCCGGAACTCCCTGGACCGACGGCTGGCTGACGATACTGCATGTCGGCAATGCCGGAATGTGCTACCAGGACTCGATCGAGATCGACGAATTGCGGCATCCGATCTTCGTGCATGCGCGCCGCCTCATTCCCGATTCCGAGGGCGCTGGCCGATTTCGAGGAGCGCTTGGCGCCTATTCGGAATTCGCGCCCGTCGACTGCGCGATGACCGTCGCCTATGTCAGCGACGGCAACGTAAACCCGGCCCTCGGCGCGCGGAAAGGGCTCAGTGGCGCGTGCTCTGCTCAATACAGGCGGCGCGCGGACGGTTCGCTCGAACCGGTTCCGGCTTGCGCGGAGGTGGTTATCGGCCCGGACGAGACGATGGTTTCAATCAGCGGCGGCGGCGGCGGATACGGCCCCCCGCACGAACGCGATCCAGCCCGAGTTCTGCACGATGTTCGGGAAGGTTGGGTCAGCCTCGAACGTGCAGCGAGCGTCTATGGGGTTGTGCTTACGGCGGAAGCGACTGTCGATTTGCAAAAGACAATCGCGGCGAGACATGAGATGCAACGTCAAACGGTGTGACATCGAGCACTCGGCGGAAAACGCTCGCCGACGAGATCGCGTGCAGCGTTCTCGAACGCAGCGACGCGGGCTCCTTATTGGGATGGCGCTTTTCGGTCGACGTCCCGGGAATGCCGGCCGCCAGCGCAGCGGCCGCCTGATATGATGCTTTCACCCGGGGCGGCCGGTCACAAGCGTCGCCCTGGACACGAATGCTAACCTGGACGATCATCGTCTTTGGACAGATCGCGTAGGGTTACCTGCGTCGGGACCGACCGCGTAGCCACGATAGCGAGCAGCAACTTGTGGAGGTGGCGATGATCTTCCGACAATTATTCGATGGCGCATCGAGCACCTACAGCTACATACTCGCCAGCCGTCATGGCGGTGAGGCTCTGATCATCGATCCGGTGTTAGAAAAGGTCGAACGCTACCTGAAACTGATGGAGGAACTCGACCTTCGCCTGGTCAAGGCGGTGGATACGCATTTGCACGCGGACCACATCACCGGCCTCGGCGCGCTACGCGACCGCACGCATTGCATTACGGTGATGGGCGAGCAAAGCAAGGTCGACGTCGTCTCAATGCGTGTCGGCGATGGCGATCGGTTGCGCATCGAAGGGCTTAGCCTCGACGTAATCTACACGCCGGGGCATACCGACGACTCCTACAGTTTCGTGTTGGGCGATCGAGTTTTTACCGGCGACACGCTGTTGATCCGCGGCACCGGACGAACCGATTTCCAAAATGGCAGCGCAAAGGCGCAATACGAAAGCCTGCAGCGTTTGTTGCGCCTTCCAGATGAGACTCTTGTATTCCCCGCCCACGACTACAAGGGCGACACAGTCAGTACGATCGGCGAAGAGAAGCTCTTCAATCCCCGCCTGCAGGTCAGGGGAGCCGACGAATATACGGCCCTGATGGCCGGCCTGAATCTGCCAAACCCGAAGATGATGGATGTCGCGGTGCCCGCCAACATGCGCCAAGGACTTTTGCAAGCGGAAATAGCGCGGCGCGGATGGGCGCTCAGTGCGCCCGAGGCGCAGACGCTTCTTGGACGCAAGGATATCGCGCTGATCGATCTGCGTGAGCGCAGCGAGCGGGAGAAGAACGGCGTCATCCCGGGCTCACTCCACGCGCCGTATCCGGATCTGCAGGAGCACCTCAAGCCGAGCGGTATGTTGCATGAATTGTCCACCGCCACCGGCCGGCGACTGCTGTTCTATTGCGCGTTCGGAGAACGGAGCGCAATGGCGGTGCAAGCGGCGCAGGACGCCGGACTCTCGTCGGCCCGCCATATCGAGGGTGGGATGGGCGCCTGGAAAGACGCCGGCGGAATTTGCGACCAATAGTCGCCGGTGTTGCGCGGTCGCGAGAGATTTGACCCGCCGGCACGGAGAGCAAGGTGAAGTCCGAGCGATCCACTTGCGGAATGTCCACCCATGCCGGCAAGCTGATCACTTCTTGTCGACGGCGCAAATGAAATTCGCGGCGACGTTGGCGTCCCCATCGCCCTTGTACCAGGCGCGTTGCGGATACGGGCAAAGCGGCCGCTGCATCTCGATACCCTTGGACGCATCACCGCCTGCGAATTTCGTCGCGATGACCTGAGCCGGCGCAACACCATCCTCAACCCAATGGGAGAGGGCGGTGAAAATATCGTGCTCTGGGTCTAAGGCTGGCGGCTGCAGTCCTCCGAAAGCTGCAGAGTCAAACCGGTTGGGACCAGAGCCGAAACCACAATGGCCCATGCCGGGAACCATGAAGAGGCGAGCAAACTCCTTCGTCTTCTCTTCGCCGCCGAACTTGCTCATGAGCCCCTTGTAGAAGTCGACAGTCTGCCCGATCGGTACGATCGGATCGGCCAAGCCCTGGAAGAAGACCAGCTTCCCGCCGCGGTCGCGGAACTTGGCGACGTCGCCCGTCACCGCGCCGTTAAGCGTCGAGCCGAGGGTGGCGTCGACCTTGACCATGTCCTGCTCGACGTTGAAGGTGCGCCAATCCCAGTTCGGACCAAACACCCACTTGAAGAGACCGTCAAATCCCGGCTCGCCTGGAGCGTTGCCGGGCGCCTCGAGGAAACCCCAATTGAAGACCCCGGATTCGCTGCCCGGCAACTCGCCATAGAAGAGTGGCTTGCCGTTCTTGTCCGCCGGGCCAAGGTAGATAGCTTTTGCGGTCTCGACCTGTTCGGGAGTTAGGCATTCATCGGACTCGGCGCCTTTGCAGGTCAGCGCGGCGGGATCGAAGTTGCAGGCCAACGAATCGGAGATGAACGGATCGGACTTGAGGCCGTTGCCCAGAGCGCCGCAGGCGCCAATCGCAGATTTGGTGAGCAACGCGAGATTGGCGTCAGAGAGTTTGTGTCCAGGCTTGAGGTTTGCAGCCTGATAGCTCGTCACCGCGACCGCATGCCCCCACGTCCTGTTAACGACAGGAGCCCCGGCCAGAATGCCGTCGAAGTCCTCGGGGAAATACTCCGCTTCGACGATTCCCTGCTGCCCGCCTGTTGAGCAGCCGGTGTAGTAGGAGCGCTTGGCGTCTGCGCCATAGAAGGCCTTCGCGATTTGCTTGCCGGCGACCGCGGCCTCATGCGTCCCCAGAATTCCCCAGTCTTTCCATTTGTCGGGATGGCCGACGAGGGCGTCGCCATCAAGCGGGGTCGCCGGCGCCATCCCGAGGTCTGTCTCCGCAGAGGCGTATCCGCGCTTAATCGCAGCTTCCATCGCGCCGTAGTTGTAAGCGAGTACGCCAGCGTAGCCGCCGTTGCCGTTGACGTGGAAGACTCCCTTCCAGTTTTCGTTCGGCATCCACAGCTCGACGCGTATGTCGGAGTCGGGCGCGTCGGATACGGAGGCGACGACGCGGCAAAACGCGGGCATATTCTTGCGCGTCACTTTGTCAGCGGTCGTGAGGTCGCCGGCCGCAATCGAATCTGCGCTGATAATCTTTGTATTGGCGATTTTAGCCGATTTAAGCCCATCACAGTCGAGCGCAAGAGCCGGAGACATAAAGGTCAGCGACAAGAGCCCTGCGGCCCCCGCAATGGTTCTATTTCGCATGTTTCATTTCTCCCTTTGCGGTGGCGCGTTCTACGTACCGCCCCGCTGCACGGTCTGTTCGCCGCGCCGGTTTACAACGCTATCGACACGATCTTTCCTGAATGACGGTCATGCGTTCTCTCCGACGAATAACGCTTCCTCAGAAACACTGACGAGGAGCCGGCCGTTCTGTAGCAGCCCTTGCGCGCTTTCGCTTGCACGATAGCGCAGGGCTCTTGCTCAAGAGCGCAAGATTTGCGGGCCGGACCTACATCAGCTCATCGCTCGTGCGCACGGCGTGGAAGCCTTCGTGAGGCTTCAATCTCGCGCCTTTCGCGTGGCGGCGTCGATGGCGTGGCCTAAGACGCTAATCGCATAACGCGACACCGCCGGCTGGGAGCCCCCGCGGGCTTGCATCCGACCGGCGGGGTGGAGCGGCGCGGAGAGCGATCAGAACTGGGACATTCTAACTTTGCGGCTACAGCTGCGATTCGCGGAGGGAGGCTTGTGGAACCCCCAGGGGTCGGGTTTGGCCGGAAGCGCAATGGCGGCTTCCGGATAAGGGAGGAGCCGAAGCGGACATTCATTGTCGATAGACGCCGGAGGCGCTTCCGACACGACGCGGAGATGCGATTGACTGGGTTAGAGAAGTCGTCTCAGTTCGGCACGTCGATCGGCTTCGCGTTGCAACGCCGATTTGCGGGTGGACCACTGCAAGTTTCTGATCGCTACGACCCGCAACCCTGCCTGAGAGTTCAATGTTCGAAGCGGATCCGACGCCAGCCGAACAGATCGAGCGACTTGAGGCGCAGATCGACGAGTTGCGAGAGGCGATCCGGCGCAGCCGCAGGCTCGTCGTAGCAGGACGCGCCTGCGCTTCCGCCGGCGCAGCGTTGCTCATCTGCTTGGTGCTCGGTCTGACGACCGTCACGCCGGTTCAAATGATTGTCGGGATAGCCGTTGGGCTTGGCGGGCTGGTCCTGATGGGGAGCAGCGTAAGCAGCACCAGGCAGCTGGAGCTTTCCCTGAAGCAGACGGAGGATGAAAGGAACGCTGCGATCGACGCCTTGGAGTTCGTCGATCACGGAGACGAGGCCCGCTGATTTCGCGTCGGATGCGAGCGTTTGGCGCTGCGCATCGCTGCCCGGAGGCCTCCGATCCGCTCTCGGCCGCAAAGGGGTCATCTATCCGTGTTTAGAATAAGAAGACTTATGGAACCGCCGGGTCCGCGGATTTCCGAGAGCAGATTCGCGACTTCGACTCGCTAAACAGGATGGGGAAGACATTCTTGGATTCGCTCCTCTATCCGCACCGGCACATTGCTTCGACAACGTTGGTGGCATTCGCCTCCGCGGCCTAATACTCTAAAGTTCGGCCGTGCGCCTGGACTTTGGAGCCCGATAGGGTCTTTGGAAGCGTCCCGCGAAAGTGATTGTGAGGTTTTCAGGGTGTTGGACAGCGGGAATCTCGTGCTCGCATTCGGACCATTCTGCCTCTCGCCGACAGAACGCCGATTGGAGAGGGAGGGACGTCCCGTTCGTCTGGGCGGGCGCGCTCTCGACCTTCTCATCGCCCTTGTCGAGCGCGCCGGTGAAACCGTCCCGAATCAAGAATTGCTTGGCGCGGTCTGGGGCGATGTGAATGTCGAAGAAAGCAGCCTACGGTTTCATATCAAGAACCTGCGCAAAGCGCTCGGCGACCGGCAATATGTCGTCAATGTGCCAGGTCGCGGCTATTGCTTCGCCGTCCCGGTCGACCGGATGGCGAGGGCTAGCAACCCCGTACCCGCCGGCAAAGCGCGGGTCGGCGTAAGGAGCAATCTGCCGACTCGCGGCGCCTCTATCGTTGGCCGGTCGGATAGCATCGAAGCCATATCTCGCGAATTGTCGCACCGCCGGCTTGTCACCATCGTCGGGCCGGCCGGAATCGGCAAGACGTCGTTGGCGGTCGCGAGCGCCGCGTCGCAATGCGCTAACTTCGGCGATGCCGTGCGGTTCGTCGATTTAGCTCCGATCGAAGATTCGTCGCTGGTGATCAACACGCTCGCATCGATCTTGGGGCTCGTCCTGCAAGAAGACGATCCACTTACGGCGGTGGTTGACTTTTTGGGCAACGATCGATCGCTGCTCGTGCTCGACAATTGCGAGCAGGTCATCGAGGTCGTTGCGCAGCTGGCTCAGCGCGTCCTTCGGGAGGCGACCGAAACCCATATGCTGATCACGAGCCGCGAACCGTTGAGAATCGCCGGGGAGCATGTGCATCGTCTGGCTCCTCTCGAATGTCCGTCAGTCAAGCGCGATGTCACTGCCGCGGAGGCCATGGCCTTCTCCGCCGTCCAGCTGTTCGTCGAACGCGCGAGCGCGAGCGTCGACAGCTTCACGCTTGACGACGCATCGGCTCCGTCAGTATCCGAAATATGCCGGCGCCTCGATGGCATTCCACTGGCGCTGGAACTGGCCGCGGCTCGCGTCGAGTTCTTTGGCGTCGTCGCATTAGCCAACCAGCTTGACAACATGTTCACGGTTTTGACGAAGGGGCGCCGTTTCGCGCTGCCGAGGCATCAGACTCTGCGGGCGACGCTGGACTGGGGCTACAATTTGCTGTCATTGATCGAGCAGAGCGTCTTGCGCCGCATCGCTGTCTTTCGAGCAGCGTTTTCGCTGGATTCCGCGCTCGCTATTGTAGTGGACCCCTCGATATCGCCTGAGAGCGTTACCGACGCGATGGCCGACCTGGTCGCTAAATCCCTGCTCGCCGCGGACAGCACGGGCGCGACCGTTCTTTATCGATTGCTTGAGGCGACCCGTCTCTACGCCGCCGAGAAGCTCGCGGCCAGCGAAGAGGCGCCCCAAATCGCGCGGCGATATGCCGAGCACCATTTGGCTCTGATCGAGAGCGCGCCGTCCCAGTGGCAATCCCAAGAGGGGAAACGATGGTTGCAAATCTACGCTAGGCGGATTGACGACTTCCGGGCCGTCCTCGACTGGTCGTTCTCTCGAGGCGGCGACCTCTCGATCGGTCTCGATCTGACCTCAAATTCGATACGGCTGTGGCTCAAGCTGTCGCTCACTCTGGAATACGCGGGGAGGATTGAGCGCGCTCTGTCGCGGCTTGCCGAGCTTCCGCAGCCGGATGCCGAAGTAGAGATGCGGCTGTGGATCGCGTTTGGTTACGCGATCTGGTATTCGGCGAGCCGGCGGGACCGACTGGAGGCAGCGTTCACGCGCGCGCGCGAACTCGCCGATCAAGTCGGCGACGTCTCGGCTAGACTGCACGCACGGTGGGGCATGTGGGCGATATGCCGCGCCCGCGGAGAATACCGGATCGCTCTCGCGCTCGCGGACGATTACGCCGCCCTGGCGAGGACTGCGGGAGACCGCGCCGATGTTGTGCTGGGCGACAGGATCGGGGGGCTTACGCATCACTATCTGGGCAATCAGGCGGTTGCGGGGCAGATGCTGGAAGGCGTACGGACGATCGTGCGCCAGACCGGAACCGCCACCGATACGGATTTTCAACTAAGTTCCGAAGTAGCGGTCCCGGCGTTGCTCGCGCGGAGCCTGTGGTTGCAGGGGTTTCCTGACCGGGCGATGGCGGCGCTGGACGAGGCGATCGACGCAGCGCGCCGCGCTGATCACTGGTTCTCGCTTTACTATACCGTCTGTCTTGCCGGCTGCCCCTTGTCCCTGTGGACCGGCGATCTGGCGCTGACACAGGCGTATTTGGACATGACGGTCAACAGCGCCGCGAACGATCGTTGGATCGGATGCTGGGCGTTGATGCTACGTCTGCGGAAAGGCGGGGCGCAGGACCAGCTTGTCGCGTCCTTTCTGGAGCCGCGCCTGGACCTGTCGAATGCCGCGGACATAGTGCTGATGGCCTCGCGTCCGGTCATTCCGGCGCCGCAGCCTGACGAAGACATCGGGGAGGCCCGTTGGTGCTTGCCGGAGGTGCTTCGCGTCAATGCGGAACTGCTGTTGTGGCATGGCGGCCCGGGCGCTGCCGTGAATGCGGAAACGCAACTTCTGCGCTCGCTCGACGCAGCGCGGCGGCAGGCGACCCTATCGTGGGAGCTGCGCGCCGCGACCAGCTTGGCGAAGCTATGGCGGAGCGGCGGGCGAGTGGTCGCGGCAAGGGACCTGCTGGAGGAGACCGTCTCCCGGTTTGTCGAAGGATTCGCGACCCACGATCTCGTGACGGCTCAAGGACTCCTAGCGGAATGGTCATAGCTCTGACACGGCGTTAGCGGCCCCTCACAACATATCCCAATAGCTCACGCGACGTTAGCCAATCGATCTGAAATCATGCGTGTCGGCGGCAGTTGGCGAGGTCCCCGGCGTCCTGTCTGGCCGCCGGAGCGGCCGACGCCGCAGTCGCGGCTGATTTGCCGCGTCGAGGCGGAGAACAGCTACGGAGATGCTCATGGCCAATCTTGTCGTCTTAATCACCGGCGGACTCACGGGCATTGGCCGTGCGGCCGCGGTCGCCTTCGCCAAGAAGGGAGCCAGCGTCGTCGTCGCTGGACGGCGCGAGGAGGCCGGCAAAGCCCTTGTGAAGGAACTGCGCGCGTTGGGAGCAGAGGCCGCGTTCGTCATTGCCGACGTTCGCCAGGAGGACGACGTACGCAACATGGTCGACGAGACCGTTGCGCGGTTCGGCCACATTGATGTCGCGGTGAACAATGCCGCCACGGAAGGCTCAGGCGGCGCCATCACGGACCAGACAGCTGAAAGCTTCGCGGCGACCTTCGAGACCAATGTTCTCGGCGTGGTCCTGAGCATGAAGCATGAAGTGCGCGCGATGCAGGCGCAAGGGAACGGCAGCATCATCAATATCTCCTCTACCCATGGGCATGAGGGCGCGGCATTCGCCTCGATTTATGCTGGCGCAAAACATGCCGTCGAGGGAATCACGAAGTCGGTGGCGCTCGAAGTCGCCAAGTCGGGAATTCGCGTGAACGCTGTGGCCCCAGGTCCTACCGATACTGGTATGCTGACGCGCTTCACCCGCACCGCGGAGAACAAGGCGGCCCTCGTGACGCGGATCCCGATGGACCGACTCGGCCTCGCCGAGGAAGTGGCGGACGGCATCGTGTTCATCGCGTCGGACGAGGCCCGATTCATCACCGGACATGTGCTCAACGTCGATGGCGGTCGCAGTGCGAATTGAGCCTACGCGGAAATCGCGCCGGGCCTAATTATCGAACCAGGAGAATAACAATGCCAAAGAAGCTCGAAGGAAAAACCGCGCTCGTAACCGGCGGCTCGCGAGGCATCGGCGCGGCAATCGCCAGGCGTCTGGCCGCGGACGGCGCGAACGTGGCCATCACATACACGAAAGGGGCCGATGCCGCCGCATCGGTCGTCAGGGAAATTGAGCGCGCCGGGGCGAGGGCGATCGCGATTCAAGCGGATGCGGCCGATGCCGACGCCAGCAAGGCCGCCATCGAAAAGACGTTGGCCGCCTTCGGCCGGCTCGATGTGTTCGTGAACAACGCCGGGACGGCGATTCCCAAGAAATTCGAAGAGACTACAATCTTCGAGCTGGATCGCGTCATCGATATCAACCTTCGCGGCGCCTTCACCGCAACGCAAGCGGCTTTGAAGCACATGAAGAACGGCGGCCGCATCATCATGATCGGTTCCTGCGTCGGCGAGCGCAACATGACGCCCGGCCTGGTGGCCTATGCGGCCACCAAGGGCGCGATCAAAATGTTCGCTCAGAGTTTGTCCAGGGAGGTGGGCGCCCGCGGCATTACCGTCAACAATGTCCAACCGGGGCCGATCGACACAGAGCTTAATCCTGCCTCCGGCGATTGGGCGGCGCCCCAAAAGGCCAATACAGCCCTCGACCGCTACGGATCAGTGGATGAAGTCGCCGATTTGGTGTCGTTCGTCGCCAGCCCGGAAGCATCCTACATCACTGGCGCGAGTCTGACCGTGGACGGCGGCACGAACGCCTGACCCAACGATGCGATTTTCGATGTTTCTCGACCTCAGCGCGCAATCGCCCAACGCTGTCGACGGCCGATTGCGACCGGATTCATCCCCATTCCAGAACTGGAGATAACAGCATGGCCGCAAAGCTCTCGGGGAAAACCGCCCTCGTGACCGGCGCGTCGCGAGGTATCGGGCGCGCAACGGCTCTGGCGCTCGCGGAACAAGGAGCACAAGTGCTTGTCCATTTTGGACGGGGGGCCAACGAGGCCGAGGCGGTCGTCGGCGAAATCCGTTCTCACGGCGGGAAAGCCGAAGCGGTCGGCGCCGATCTTTCTGCCGCTGACGGTCCGCATCGGCTCGCCGCGCAAGTGCGCCGCATGGTCGGCGAGCGGCTGGACATTCTGGTAGCCAACGCCGGCGTCGCCAAGGCGGCGGCCATCGAGGAAATCTCCATCGCAGACTTCGATACGCTGTTCGCGGTCAATGTTAGGGCGCCGTTCTTCCTTATCCAGCAGCTTTTGCCGATTCTCGGCGACGGAAGCAGCGTCATTCTGCTGTCATCACTGGCTGCACATGCATCGGTCGGCACGCTGTCGGCCTATGCCGCCACCAAGGGGGCCGTCGATACGTTGGTGAAGCACTTTGCCTCGGCGCTCGGCGGGCGGGGCATTCGTGTCAACGCCGCAGCGCCGGGTGTAGTGCAGACGGATATGTCAAGCTTCACCAAGACCGATGCGGGTCGGGACGCCACCTTGTCGATGCAGGCGTTGAAGCGCTTGGCCGAACCGGCGGACATCGCAGCCGCGATCGCGTTCCTTGCATCGGATGACGCCCGCTGGATCTCCGGCGAAACCCTCAGAGTGGACGGAGGTTCAAAACTTTAGACATTAGCCGCCCAGTGGCATTTTCTGATTCGGATCAGGAGTTTTATGCAACGAATGTCCGCACCGAACGGTAGAGGGCTTTGGCGTCTATCCAGGCCAACCGCAGCCCGTAATGTTGCGTCGCTTTCGGAAACCTTTTGCCGCTTCGCGCAATGATGGACGGCGCCAGCTTTCAAGCTTGGTGGACTTGGCGCGATACTGCTTCAACCGGCGGGGCGCGTAGCGGGTCTCGCCTCGAAGCTCTCGCCAGTCGTTCGAAACGGAAGGGCGCCGGATCCACGATCGGGCGGTCGCCGGCGACGAGATCGGCGATGAGGCGGCCCGATGCGGGCCCAATTCCGAAGCCATGACCGGAAAATCCACTCGCCAGAAAAAAGCCCGGCAGAGCTTGAACGGGCGAGATCACCGGCACGGCGTCCGGCGTCACGTCGATCAGTCCCGCCCAGCGTCCAGCGATTGTCATATCTTTGAAGGCCGGAAAGCTCATCGTCAGATTTGACCTGGCTTCCGCGAGGATCGTCTCCACCGGCTGAGGATCGAGGACGCGGACGGATTCAAACGGCGAGGGACCATCGAGCGGCCAGGTCCGAGGAATATTCCACTCCTCGATGAAGCGGCGCCCGATCCGCAGGCGAAGTTCCCGCCATTGCTTCGTGAGCGAGGGAAGGAAGTCGAAGAAGAGTCGAAAACTGTCCGGCACGATCGGGGTGATATTGGCGCCGCGCTGAGCCACGGTGTAGCCGCCATCGAGTCGCTTGCGAAAGGCAAAATTTGATGCGCCGACAGCATAGTCCGGCGCTCCGTCGAGGGGTGCAGTGCGCATGACCGAGCCTAGGACTTTAAGCTGGGGAAAATCGAGGCCGACATTGCCGCAGAAGAGCCGCGACCAGGCGCCGCCTGCAAGAATGACAGAGCTGCAGGAGATTCGGCCTTTTTCCGTTATCACTGCACTCACCGCGCCAGCGGCGGTTTCGAGCCCCCGCACCGCGCAGGACGCCATGACCGTCGCGCCCATCCGGCGCGCCGCCTCCGCCATCGCAGGGACCGCCAATTGCGGCTCCGCGCGCCCGTCGGTGGGCGTAAACAGCGCCCCCATCCAGCGGCGGGCGGAACCGGGCAGAGCGCGGTCCACCTCGGCGGGGCCAAGCAAGCGGGAGTTAACCTGATAGGATCGGGCATGCGCGAGCCAGGCCTCGCGCTCGTCAAGATCCTTTTGGGTTTCGCAAAGATAGACGATGCCGCTGTTCCGGAAGCCTGTCTCGGCGCCGACCTCCAGGTTCATGGCCGCCCACATGCGGAGGCTCTCAATGCTGAGCGGGATTTCGGCGGGGTCCCGGCCCATCGTTCGACACCAACCCCAATTCCGACTCGACTGCTCGCCGGCGATGCGTCCCTTTTCGCATAGAGCGACCGAGATCCCTTTCTTAGCGAGGTGAAGGGCGGCGCTCACGCCGACGATCCCCCCGCCGACGACGACCACATCAGCGCGGGCAGGGAGGTCGGTCGCCAAAAATGCTGGGTGAACCGAAGAGATCATGATCATGCAACTCCAGCACACAGGCGCAAGCTCTAACGGGATCTCCGAGGCGCAAAATCGGCTATCCGACACATATCGCAATCCCGACTATTACGAATGGATAGGGGAGCTTGTCGAGGGCATCTACTTGTCTTGCGCCCCTGTGCCAATTGCGGCCATAATCGCTGCAGCGGTGAAGGGGATGAGCCAATGATGAAAATTTTTGGGGCAACGCTCGTCGTCGCGGCGCTCCTGGCCGCCGGCGGGGCGCAAGCGCAGAAAAAGACGCTCGTCATCGGCATGGGTTCGGCAGACGCCGGCAAGCTTGATCCCCATGTCGCCTCGACAACGCCGGACAAGGGCCTCCTGCAATATATCTTCAATGGCCTGGTGCGCATCAAGCCCGGCCAGATCAGCCCCGACACGATTGAGCCCGACCTCGCCGAGAGCTGGACGTCCAATCCCACCGGCACGGAATGGACTTTCCACATCCGCCAGGGCGTGCAGTGCCATTGGGGCTATGGCGAGTTCACCGCCGAGGACGCAGCCTATTCGATCAAGCGCGCGGCGAACAAGAACACCTCGTCCTATTCGAACGACTTCTCCAGCATCGCAAGCGCTGATCCGCTCGATAAATACACGCTGAAGATCACGCTGAAAAACCCTGTCGCGGGCTTCCTCGGTTATGTCGCCAACATCAATGGCGGCAATATGGTTTGCAAGAAGGCCGCCGAGGAGATGGGCGACGGCTTCTCGAAGAAGCCGATCGGCACGGGCCCCTTCATGTTTGCAGAATATCAGCCGCAGCAATATGTGCGCCTGACCGCGAACAAGCAGTATTTCCGCGGCGCGCCGATGCTCGACGAGATCATGTATCGCTATATCCCCTCCGACTCGAGCCGCGACCTCGCCTTTCAGTCGGGCGAACTCGACATGATCTACGGCAAGCAGGACCAATCCTGGGTCGATCGCACCAAGCAATTGGAGGGAGTCAAAGTGCTGGCCATGGAGCCCGGCGAATTGTCGACCCTGTTCCTCAATATTACGGTAAAGCCGCTCGACGACATTCGCGTGCGCGAGGCGATCGCTTACGCTATCGATCGAAAGTCGATCGTCGGCTTCAAGGGCGCCGGCTCGTCGCGCGAGGCGGTTTCGGTTGTGCCATCAGGCTATCTCGGCACGGACGAGCATGCGCCGCTTTTTCCGTACGACCCCGCCAAGACGAAGGCGCTCCTGACCGAGGCCGGTTATCCCGACGGCATCACCGTCAAGACCGTCCACACGACGCTGACCGGCATGGAGACGTTCATCGAAGCGATCCAGGCGCAGTTGAAGAAAGTCGGTGTCAATCTGGATATTCAGCTCGTCGAGCACGCGACCTATCATGCGCAGATCCGCAAGGATCTGTCGCCGCTTGTGCATTACCAGGCGGCGCGCTTCCCGGTCGCCGACGTCTATCTCACGCAATTCTACGATTCCGCTTCGATCGTCGGCACGCCTAAAGCGGTGACGAACTTCTCGCACTGCAACGTCGCGGACGACGAGATTCGCGCCGCCCGCGTCGAACCCGACCCCGTCAAGCAGAAGGAGCTCTGGAAGACGGCGCAGGAGAAGATCATCAAGGCCGTCTGCGGCATACCCGTCTACGAACAGCTCCAGCTTTGGGCCTGGAAGGATAATCTCGATCTTGGTTACGACCTGAAAGGCTCGCTCAATCTCGCGCCGCCGGTCACGGAGAAGACGCATTTCCTGAATTGAGCGGCGCCTTCGCCGGCGGCAAGGCTGAATGATCGACCATGACCGCCTTCCTTATTCGCCGCATCGCTTTTGCTTTCGTGACGCTGTTCGCGGTGCTGACGCTCGTCTTCGTGATCGTGCGCATCCTGCCAGGCGACCCGGCGCAAATTATCCTCGGCGACCAGGCGTCGCGCGAGGCGATCGAGGCGATGCATATCAGGCTCGGCCTCGATCAGCCGATCGCGCTGCAATATGCGAGCTTTCTCAGTAACGCGCTGCGCGGTGACTGGGGCATATCGATGGTAACCGGACGGCCGGTGCTCGCCGAGGTCCTCAATGTACTGCCCTGGACCATCGAACTGACGCTTGTCTCGCTGGCGATGGGCATCGCGATCGGCGTGCCTCTGGGCGTCTGGGCGGCCGTGCGACGCAACCGTTTGGTCGACTATATCGTGCGGATAGCCTCGCTTGCCGGGCTCTCTTTTCCAGCCTTCGTCTCGGCCATCATCCTGCTGTTCCTGTTCGCCATCGAGCTGCGCTGGTTTCCGGTGATTTCGGCGCACAAAGGCAGCGTCCAGGCGTGGACGCAGTCGATCACCCTGCCGGCGGTCAGCCTCGGCCTCAATAGCGCCGCTTACATCACGCGCGTGACGCGCTCGGCCATGCTTGAAGTGCTGTCGGAGGATTATGTGCGCACCGCGCGCGCCAAGGGCGTGCCGCAGCGGATTGTCGTGTGGCGCCACGCGTTACGCAACGCCCTAATCCCGATCATCACTGTGGCCGGGCTCTATCTGTCGACCCTGATCGGCAATTCGGTGCTGACTGAGATCGTGTTCAGCCGGCCTGGCCTCGGAAAACTGATCGTCGGCGCCCTGAACCAGCGGGACTACACCATGCTCGAGGGGATGATGGTGATCTACACCCTCGCCGTGGTCGTGGTGAACCTTCTGTCCGACCTCGCCTACGGCTTCGTCGATCCCAGGGTGAAGCTGGCATGACTGAGATTGTCTTGATCCCCACGCCGCCGCGGCCGCCCACCGGCCTCGCGGCGCTGCTGCGCGCCTTCAACGCGAACAAGTCGTCATGGATCGGTCTGGCGATTGTTGTCCTGGTCGTACTCGCAGCCGTCTTCGCGCCGCTGCTCGCGCCCCACGATCCTCTGGAGCAAAACATCCTCGATCGATTGAAGCCGCCCACGGCCGATCATCTTCTCGGCACGGACTATTTCGGCCGTGACACGCTCTCTCGGCTGCTCTACGGCGCCCGCGTCTCGCTCATCATCGGCGTCGGCGCGACGCTCATCGCTATGGCGTTCGGCACGGCGATCGGCATGCTGGCCGGCTGGCGCGGCGGTCGTTTCGATGCCGTCGCCATGCAGGCGATGGATATGCTGCTCGCCTTCCCCTCGCTCATCCTCGGGCTGATTATCGTGGCGATGCTCGGCCCGTCCATGCCGAACATTATCGCGGCCATCGCGCTGACGTCGATACCGACTTTCGCCCGCATCGCGCGAGCGCCCACCATCGCGATGAAAGGGCGCGACTTCATCGAGGCCGGCCGCGCGCTCGGCTTTTCCGACATGCGCATTCTTACGCGCCACATCCTGCCGAACATCTTCCCCGAAATCCTGGTGATGGCGACACTCTGGCTGGCGAACGCGATCCGCACCGAGGCCTCCCTCGCCTTCATTGGACTGGGCCTCAAGCCCCCGACGCCGACCTGGGGCGGTATGATCCGCGAAGGGTTTGAGAACATTCTCGATTCGGCCTGGCTCGCCATAGCGCCAGGCATCGCGATCCTGATTGTGGTGTTTGCGCTGAACCTCCTCGGCGACGGGCTTCGCGACGCGGTCGACCCCAAGCTCAGGAATGAGACGTGAGCGCCGCGTCCCAGTCAGTTCTCTCCCTCCGCGACTTGTCGGTCTCGTTTCGCTCGGACGGAGTCTGGCGGCCGGTCGTCGAGGGTCTGTCTTTCGATGTCGGGCCCCACGAGACCGTCGCCGTGGTCGGCGAATCCGGCTCCGGCAAGAGTGTCACGGCGCTTTCTGTCATGCGCCTGCTGCCGCAAGCGAACAGCAAGATCGAGGGCGTCATCCGCCTCGACGGGCGCGACATCTTGAAACTATCGGAAAAGGAAATGCGCCGGGTGCGTGGCGATGTCGCCTCGATGATCTTCCAGGAGCCGATGACGAGCCTCAACCCGGTGCTGACCATCGGCTTCCAGATCGCGGAGGCGCTGATCTGTCATCGCCAGCTCGACCGCAAAGCGGCCGAGGTTGAGACGCTGCACATCCTTGAGCGCGTGCGCATGCCGGCGGCGCGCCAGCGTTTGAATGAATATCCGCACCGCTTTTCGGGCGGAATGCGCCAGCGCGTCATGATCGCGATGGCGCTCGCCTGTAATCCAAAGCTGCTGATTGCCGACGAACCCACCACCGCGCTCGACGTTACAGTGCAGGCCCAGATCCTCGAGCTCATCAAACTGCTGCAGGACGAGGAGGGCATGGCGGTCGTCTTCATCACGCATGACATGGGCGTGGTCGCCGAGATCGCCGATCGCGTCGTGGTGATGTTGAAAGGGAGGAAGGTTGAGGAAGGCGCGGTCGCACAGGTGCTAGAGAAACCGCGACATCCTTATACCCAGGCGCTGCTCGCTGCCGTTCCCCGCCTAGGCTCGATGAAGAGCGAGCCCTTGCCGAAACCCTTTCCAGAGACGGAGGGCGCAGAGGACGCGCCGAACGCCCTCTTCACGCTTGCGGACAGCGAGAGCGAAGCGCGCGGCGCCTCTCCCCCCGCCCATCGTTCGATTCTCGAAGTGACCAACCTCGTCACGCGCTTTCCAGTCCATTCCGGAATCTTCGGCAGAGTATCGGGGCGAGTGCATGCGGTCGAGGATGTGTCCTTCTCGCTGCATGCTGGCGAGACGCTCGCGCTTGTAGGCGAATCCGGTTGCGGCAAATCGACGATCGGCCGCTCTATCCTGAGGCTCGTCGAACCGAGCGGCGGCCGCGTGCTGTTCGAGGGACAGGATGTCCGGGCCCTTGATCGAGAGGGACTACGCAAGATGCGTCAGCGCATGCAGATGATTTTCCAGGACCCGTTCGCGAGCCTCAATCCCAGGAAAAGCATTGGGGCCGCCATCGCCGAGCCGATCATCGTGCATGGAATCGCTGCGCCGCGCGAGGCGCCCGATTGCGTGGCTGATCTATTGCGCAAGGTGGGACTGGCTCCCGATATGGCGGAGCGCTATCCGCACGAGTTCTCGGGCGGCCAGCGCCAGCGCGTCGCCATCGCCAGGGCGCTCGCATTGGCGCCGAAGCTGATCGTCGCGGACGAGGCGGTATCCGCTCTCGACGTTTCGGTGAAGGCGCGCGTCGTCAACCTGATGATGCGGCTCCAGGCGGAGATGGGCCTCGCCTTTCTGTTCATCTCCCACGACATCGCAGTCGTCGAGCGTATCAGCCATCGTATAGCGGTGATGTTTCTCGGCGAGATCGTCGAGATCGGTCCGCGCGCCGCGATCATCGAGAACGCGCGTCATCCCTATACCAAAAAACTGATCGCGGCGGCGCCCGCGCTCAACCCGTCGCGCCGAGCCATGAGGCGGGGCGTCTCGAATGACGAGGTACCGAGCCCACTGCGACCGGCCGACTACGTGGCGCAGCCGCGTCTCTACCGCGAGGTAGCGCCAGGGCATCTGGTGCAGGATTTCATCGCATGAGCGAGACAGCATGCAAGCTAGCGAGAGTGTTGTTGCGTAGGAGCGCGCCCGAATTCGAGCAAAATTCTACGGTTCGCAGCAGGATCGTTATGGAACCGCGGGGTCCGATCGCGAAGGCCTCCGGGCAAGGGAACGTCCGATGGGTGAACAGCGCCTCGCCGTTGACTGTCAGCGTCCCCTGCCGCCATCTGCGGTTGACGCGTGCTCGATCTCCTTGAATTGAATTCCGAGACGATTGTGAGCGACCAGGGCGCTTGGGCATGACTCGATGAAAAAAACTGTAGCTCCGAAATCGAAGAGATCCACCGGCCGTCTCAAAATCTATGACGCGAAGCGCGACTTTGGCAGAACGAGCGAGCCTCGTCCCGAGATCGGAAAGGGCGACAATCGGCGATTTGTTGTTCAAAAGCACGATGCGCGCCGGCTTCATTTCGACCTACGGCTCGAACTCGATGGGGTGCTCTTGAGTTGGGCCTGCCCGAATGGCCCAAGCAACCTGCCAACCGACAAGCGCCTGGCCGTTCGAACCGAGGATCATCCGCTAAAATATCTCGATTTCGAGGGCGCGATCCCCAAGGGCGAATACGGCGGCGGCACGATGATCGTTTGGGATCGTGGTACATGGGCGCCGATCCACGATCCCCATAAATCGCTGACGAAAGGCCATCTTGAGTTCGCGCTCGATGGGCAGCGACTAAAAGGACGATGGCATCTCGTTCGAATGAAGCCTCGGCCGAAAGAAAAGAAGGAACAATGGCTGCTCATCAAGGCTGATGATGAGTTCGCTCGCGCGCCCGCGGAATTGGACATGCTGTCGCTAGAGGATACTTCTGTTCTCACTGGACGCACCAATAGCGATCTCGACGGCGCGGACGCAATTCGAGTCGATCATCAAAGCAGGGCGCGTGTTGCGGCGACGCGACCCGCACCCAATCTCGGCAAGATAAAGGGCGCCCGCAAAGGTCTCCTTCAATTATTTGTCGATCCGAGTCTGGCGTCTACCGTCGAACATCCGCCGCGCGGCGATCAGTGGTGGCACGAGGTTAAGTTCGACGGTTATCGTATCCAATCCAGGATCGACGCTGACGAGATTCGGCTCCTGACCCGCACCGGGCTGGACTGGACGGCCCGTTTTCGGAGCATTGCCGAGGCCGTTCGCAGATTGCGTCTTGGTTCCGCGACGCTCGATGGCGAGATTGTCGTTGAAAACGCTTCTGGAGTTTCGAGCTTCAACGAGCTTGTGAATGATCTCAAGACCGGGCTCCAGGACCGGTTTCGCTATTATGTTTTTGATCTGCTTTATCTGAACGGCGCCGACTTGAGGGGCGCATCGTTGGCCGATCGCAAACGGTTGCTTGCCGAAGTTCTAAGTGACGCCCCGACGGATAAGCTAATCCTCAGCGAACATTTTGAGGTCGATGGCGCCCTTCTTTTTGAACAGGCGGGACGGCTGGGGCTTGAGGGCATCGTCTCGAAACGGCGAGACGCCGTTTATCGATCAGGGCGGGTCAAAGAATGGCTGAAGATGAAGTGCGTGCTGCGACAGGAGTTCGTTGTCGTGGGTTATGTACCCTCTTCAACCTCACGTGGGTTTATTGGGTCGCTCATTCTCGGCTTCTATGAAGACGGCAAGCTCTTGCATGCCGGCCGGGTCGGGACCGGCTTTAGCCAAGACGTCGCCGCTTCGCTTTTTGCAACGCTGAGCGGCGATAGAATCGACAATCTCAATTTCGCCAACAACGTATCCCTCGATGCGGCCAGGAATGTGCGATGGGTCGCGCCAAAGCTGGTGGTCGAAGTCGAATATCGAGGGTGGTCAAACGACGGCTTGCTGCGGCATTCTGTCTTCCGAGGCCTTCGCCAGGATCGCGAGCCGACGGACGTCACGCGAGAGGACGACTCTGCTGCGCCGATTGCCGACTCTTCGTCTGCGGTAGCGCTGACCAGCCCGGACAGATTGCTATGGCCGGCCGATGGCGTCACCAAACAGGGACTGGCGGATTTCTACGCAGAGCTCGCTGACTGGATCATGCCGCATCTGATCGGAAGACCGCTGAGTCTGGTTCGCTGCCCCAATGGGATCGAGGAGGCTTGTTTCTACGCCAAGCACGAATGGGCCGGCCTAGCTGAGACGGTACGGCGGATCGACGTTGGCAAAGACGAACCGGCGCTCGTCATTGAGGACATTAGCGGATTGCTCTCACTGGTTCAGGCTAACGTTCTTGAAATTCATCCATGGGGTTCGACGCTGGCCGACGTGGAACGTCCCAACAGGCTGATTTTCGATTTGGACCCCGGCGATGGCGTATCGTGGAGCGAGGTGATCGATGGCGCCTTGGAGGTCCGCGAACGCCTGCGGAGCATGCTGAAACTAGAAGGTTTCGTGAAGACGACGGGCGGGAAAGGCCTGCACGTCGTAGCGCCGCTCGTTCCGACGATAGAGTGGGAACCAGCCAAAATGATCTGCAAGTCCCTTGCTGAAGCCATGGCGGCCGACAGCCCCGGACGCTTTGTGGCCCATATGACAAAAAGCGCACGAAGGGGCAAAATCTTTGTCGACTATTTGCGCAATGGTCGCGGCAGCACCGCCATCTCCGCATATTCGACAAGGGCGCGAGCTGGGGCCACGGTTTCGACGCCGCTTGCTTGGGAAGAGCTGAGCGATGCGGTAAAGTCGGATCATTTTCGGGTTGACAATCTAGGGCGCAGACTCGCGCATTTGCAGCGCGATCCCTGGGTGGATTTCTTCACGATCAAGCAACGCCTGACAGCGCCGACAAAAGCGAGAAAGCCCAAATAGCGCAGTGGAGAACGTTCATGTCTAAATCGACAGATCTCGGCGAAGTCGAGCCAATCGAGCGGGAAGGAGTTCGCGGATTCCTACATCGCCCGACAGCGGCGAACGGCTCGGGAATGGTTTTGACGCATGGCGCCGGAAGCGATTGTAGCGGTCCGCTTCTGGTTTCGGTCGCCAACGCATTCAGCGCCGCAGGGCTGTTTGTTCTTCGCTGCGATCTGGCCTTCAGGCAGCAGCGCCCGAAAGGTCCGCCCTTTCCATCCGCTGGCGCGGGCGATCGCGAGAGCTTGCGAAAAGCGCTGGGAGCGCTTCGACCGATGATATCCGGCGCGCTATATCTGGGGGGCCATTCCTACGGGGGGCGCCAGGCCAGCATGCTCGCGGCCGAAGAACCTGAAATAGCCGCTACGCTTCTTTTGCTTGCCTATCCGTTGCATCCTCCCAACAAGCCGGCACAGCTTCGGACTGCGCATTTTGCAGAAATTCGAACCCGCAGCGTGTTTGTCAGTGGGACGACCGATCCGTTTGGTTCGCCCGTGGAACTGCGGACAGCGCTATCGTCGATTCCCGCCCAGTCGCGTTTGCTTATCATCGAAGGCGCCGGCCACGATCTCAAACGCGGCCGCTTCGATCTCGCGCCGACGTTGACGGCCGTGTTCGATCGATAGCTATTTGGACCCGGGAGGCCTGGAATCCGAAGGCGTAGAACGAATACCGAACATTAGGGGCAAATGCTTGTACTGCTTGCCGACGACGAAGATTCCGCACAGAATGGTTAAACAATACAGGCCTTGTGGTGTGTTCACCCTTGGTCGCGTTCAGTTGCGTAGGAGTTTCCATGGCGCCGCCTCGTCCATATTGGAAGGGCTATATCAAGCTCGCCCTCGTTTCCTGCCCCATCGCGCTATACACCGCGTCGTCTTCGAGCGAGCGCGTTTCCTTTCGCCAGATCAACAAGAAGACTGGGAACCGCGTCAGACAGAAGCTCGTCGACGAGGTGACCGGCGATACGGTGGAAGGCCCCGACAAAGGCAAGGGATACGAATACGCCAAGAACAGCTATCTCATGATCGAAGACGAGGAACTCGAAGCGATTGCGATAGAGAGCAATCACACGATTGAGATCGATAGTTTCGTCCCGCGCAGCGAGATCGACGAGCGCTATCTCGATAGCCCCTATTACATCGCGCCGAACGATCCAGTCGGGCAGGAAGCGTTCGCCGTCATCCGTGAGGCGATGCGGGGCAAGGGCATGGTCGCGCTCGGTCGCGTGGTGCTGTCCAAACGAGAGCGCGTCATCATGCTTCAGCCTTGGGACAAGGGCATCATGGGCACGACGGTGCGCTATCCCTACGAAGTGCGCGACTCGAAAGATTATTTTTACGATATCGCAGACGTGAAAGTTCAGCCGGACCTCTTGCAATTGGCTGAGCATATTCTCAAGAACAAAGAAGCGCGTTTCGACCCCGCCCAATTTGTCGATCGCTATGAGCAAGCGGTTCTCGAAGTTCTGAAAACGAAACAGGAAGGCATGCCGGCCGCGAAGCCGCAGGCCGAGGCTCCGCCACGCAATGTGATCAACCTGTTCGACGCCCTGCGCGCGAGCATTGGCGGGGCCAAGCCCAAAGAGACGCAGTCAGCCCAGAAGGTCGCCCCTAAAGCAGCGAAGAAACCGGTCAAGCGCAATCCTGATCAGCGCGAAATGCTGCTGCCGATCGCGGGGTCAGGCAAAGGCAAAGAGGAAGCTAAGAAACCAGCCGCGACCGGGCGCAAGAAGGCCGGGTAGTTGTGGCGCGCGAAATTGGGAAAATCGGGCGGCCGCTCTCCGGGAATGCTTCCGGAGATCCCTGGCTGATATTGAGGCCGGAAGCGAAGATTGGCGCCGAAATCAAGGCCGCGATGGGAAACGATCCAAAGGGCCATCTCGAGGCACATTGGCCGACCGAAGGATGGAAGATTGGCCCTCAAGCCCCCGCGGAGGATTGGTAGACTGCGAAATCTGAGATCGCCGCCCGGGAACGGTCGGCGAGCGTCGAGGTGAGGGCACGTGAATCCCACGAGGCAGTGCCGCTCGACTGGTGGGCCGGTGATTGAAACGGCGATCGCCGGCCCTACTAATTTTTAAGTGAAGGAGAGGTGAAACACAGGTCACCTTTGCGATTCACGAACGGGGAGCTGTGGATCGCGGAGCGCCATGTCGAACCCAGAATGATGGCGGTCGACTGATGACCAAAGCTCATCAGATGTAGCCGGACACTCCATCCCACAACAATTTGAAGGCCGTCACTACCAACAATCCGTAACAGACCCGGTAAAGCTGGAGTTGGTTGAGCCTTCCGTGAAGCCGCCAACCGAGCCATACGCCGGAAGGAATTGCCAGTAGGCAAATCGCCATCAAGATCCAGACACTGCCTGCTGGCGCCGCCAACAACAGCCACGGCGCCGCCTTGGTCGCGTTGCCGATGGTGAAGAACATGCTTGTCGTGCCTGCGTAGACTTCCTTGCTCAGTCCGAGCGTTAGCAGGTACATCGCAAGCGGCGGGCCGCCGGAGTGCGCCACCATGGTGGTGACGCCGGAGGCGAGGCCAGCGGCAATCGCCTTCGGTGATGACCGCGGACGGATCGTCTCCTTCGCGCCTCCGACAAACCAGAGACCCACGAAGCCGAGGGTGATCGCCGCCATCGCGATCGCGAGCACGCGGTGGTCCAGAACGCGAAACATGAGATAGCCGAAACCGATGCCGAACAGCAGCCCCGGCAGAAGCCGCGCTAGGTCGGGCTTCGACCATGTCGACGGTTTCCAGTAGCGCAGCGCGAATAAGTCCATCGCGACGAGCAAGGGTGCGAGCAGCCCGCCGGCTGTCACCGGGTCCATCACAATGGACAAAAGCGGAATTCCAACGATGGAGAAACCGCCGCCGAAGGCTCCCTTCATGAAGCAGATCAAGAATACGCCGGCGAAGGCGACCAGAACAGTGGTGATGGTCAGTTCCATGGAACCGCCTCCAAAATTGGTTCGGGCTCTCGGTCCTGCGCGCGCTGATGGATTGCTGCCAAAGGCGCCGGGATAAGGCCGTGGACTGCCGCTTCGATCTGGGATCGTGCGAGGCCGATGTCCCTAAGCGCGCAGTCGTCGAATTCGGACAGGCTCGCCATGGCGGCGCGACGATCGAAATAGCGAGTGATCCAAGTCGAGACGGCTCGGAAAGGCGGGGAGACCAAGCTGGGCGCCTTCGGGACCTTGATTGCAGGGAGTGCAAACATTTCTGATCTCCTTATGCTTCCAGGCAACGCGGCGCCGCCCGCACAAACCGCTCCTCAAGCGGATTAGGCGTTGATCGACCGCAGAAAGCCGTGGCAGTTCCCGAAAACAATCGGGTTGACGGAGACATAATGCTCCGATTAACTCGGTGCAATCAAAACATTGATCTCGGTGCAATATAAATGTCGAAGTCTGAATATCTGACACTGGCCGACGCGATCGCCGCCGAAATAGCTGACGGACGGCTCAAGCCCGGCGACCGCCTGCCGCCGCAACGTAACTTTGCCTTTGAACGCAAGATTGCCGTCTCGACGGCGAGCCGCGTCTACTCTGAGTTATTGCGACGCGGACTAGTAGTCGGCGAAGTGGGTAGGGGCACCTTCATCGCGGGCGAGGCCAAACGAGGCGCCGCAGCGCCAGGAGAGCCGCGTGGTATCCGAATCGACCTTGAGTTCAACTACCCCATACTTCCGGATCAGACAGCCCTTATCGCAAAAAGTATCGCCGGACTGGAGAAACCCGCCGCGCTGGACGATGCGTTGAGGCAGGCGACCAGTATCGGAACGCCCGCGGTCCGGACTGTTGCCGCTGCATATCTGTCGCGGGGCGGTTGGAACCCCGCCGCGGAACAACTTGTATTTACCGGGAACGGGCGACAGAGCATCGCCGCCGCGTTGGGCGCGGTCGTTCCTACCGCTGGCCGGTGCGGCGTGGAGGCATTGAGCTATCCGTTTATCAAAGGCATCGCCGCCCGCTTGGGTATTTCCCTGACGCCTTTGGCAATGGACGAAGGTGGCATCAGGCCGGACGCCGTGCAGAAGGCGCACCGCGAGGCCCATCTCTCCGCCATCTACATCCAGCCAGCGATCCACAATCCATTGGGTATGACGATGTCCCCGGCGCGGCGCGCAGATCTTCTGCGTGTTGTCGAGAAACTCAATCTTCCGATCATCGAAGACAATGTCTACAGCTTCCTCGACGGGGAGCCGCCGCTTGCGAAGCTGGCGCCCGATTCCTGCATCGTGATCGACAGTCTCTCCAAGAAAGTGGCGCCGGGCCTGACCCTGGGCTTCATCGTGCCGCCGCAACGGTTGCGGGAGAGCATGATGGCAGCGGTTCGATCGGGCGGATGGACGGCTTCTGGATTTGCTTTCGCGGCCGCACAGCGGCTGATGGCGGACGGGACGGTCGCCGAGCTTACGAGGCTGAAACGGCTTGACGCATCCGCACGTCAAAAGCTTGCGGCCGAGCGCCTCTCAGGCTTCCAAATTCAAGCCAACGAGAAGTGTTACCATCTGTGGCTGACGTTGCCGGCACACTGGCGCTCACAGACTTTCGTCGCCGCCGCGGCCAGACGAGACATTGCATTGACACCCTCGACAACATTCGCCGTCACGCCCGGCCATGCGCCGAACGCCGTGAGACTGGCATTGGCGGCTCCAACCATGGATCAGCTCGATACTGGCTTGCGCACCTTGGCCGGGATGCTAAATGCGCGGGAGGACGATTTCGACTCGACCGAATGAGCGAATAAAATCACCGCAACCGCCGTCAAAGGTTGCGCTTGAGCCGAGTCGTTGCGCGGCGCGCATTGCGACGGAGGAAACCCGTGATGATCGAATGGTTTGACGACCTTAGACTGGGAATGCGTTTCACGACCAAGGAAGCGCAAATCACAGCGGACGACATAAAGCGATTTGCCGCGGAATTCGACCCTCAAGCGTTCCACTTGGACGAAGCTGCGGCGCAGCATTCGGTGTTCAAAGGCCTTGCGGCATCGGGTTGGCATACAGCAGCTATCGCAATGCGCCTCGCAGTCGAGGCGCGACCATTTGGTCGTCATCCCCTAATTGGCCTCGGCGTCGACGATCTGCGTTGGATGGCCCCCGTCCGGCCTGGCGACGTTCTGCACCTTGAGGGCGAGGTCGTTGGTCTGACGCCGTCGCGGACCAAACCTCAGGGCATCGCCCGCGTAAAATGGACAGCATTTACGCAAAGCGGGGAGGCGGTGTATTCGTTCACTCCCATCGGAATCGTGCCGCGTCGGCCGGGCGTCCCGGTTGGCGAAGCCATTGCAAGCTGACTTGTTTACACTTTGCGCAACCTGCGACGCGTGCGGAGCAATGGCTTACTCAAAACGAGGAGACCTCAGCATAGGATGGCGCGAGCGCCATAGGCGGCAATCGCCCTATCGAGCAATCTAGCCTCCCTAAGCTCACGTCCGCTACGCGTTTTCTGATCGTGAGTGGGGAATTTTTAGGCCCTCCCTATCTCCAACTCGGTTCCTCGGTGCAATTTGGAATCGCCGAGTCGTTCATCGCCGGTAGAGAACTCGGCGTCCAATTTCCTCGTTTCTTCGCTTAGCATTGCCGACCTATCAATAGTGGGGGTTGATCGCGGGCCATTGCGGGCTTCGATCGCCTTGACGGAGTTTTCAAACGCCTTTTTCAATACGCGCTTGCCGATTGTCCCGAGCACGACGCCCAGCACTCGCCCCTTGAGGTTCTTGCCGTCGCGAACCACGGTGACGTCGATGTCGGTGTCGCCGTCGGAGCGGCGAGTGAACGCGTAGGTGTGGCCCGACGCGCCGCCCCATACGTTCGAGTCGGTCGTCTTCAAGATGACGCGGCTGGGATCGGACCAATCGTAGTGCAGCCGTTCCCATATCCCGCCGGAGCCCTCGGTGACGTCGGCCTCGAAGCGATCCTTATGGTGCACCTTGAGATAGTCGTCCGCGCTGTTGCCAAACAGTTTCGAGCGGCCAGGCCCGAAATCGATGAGCCCGGCAATATATTGCTGGGGCGTCGCCTTGGTCGTCTGATGAAGGTGGATCGTGGACATTTTTCACTCCTATTCCAATCTTTGGCGTTAAGTTGTCTTCGGAATTCCCCTGCCGCCTCCCTTCCAATTTGGTGAGGTGGGTTGCCCGCGTTTAGGCGCTCAATCGGTTGCCCTGACGGAGCTGGTAGCAAGGCGCCGGTATCGCGCTCCTCATCTTGCCGGCCATGCCGCGGCGAGACGCCTCATAGCGATCCCAATCGGCTATGTTCGCCAGCGGCGGGATCGTCACGGTTTCGCCAAGATCAAGACCCGCCAAGGCGGCATCGACCATGTCTTCGGCCGACATCACGATTTCGGCGGGGAGCTGGTGAACCGGCTTGCCGGCGATGTCCCAGAAGTCGGTAGCAGTGGCGCCCGGCAGCACCGCCTGCACGCGGACGCCCTTGTCAGCGAGTTCGTGAACCAGCGACTGGCTCAAAGCGAGGACGTAAGCCTTCGTGGCTCCGTAGACACCATTCAGCAGTTCCGGTGCGATCGCGACAATCGACGCAACGTTGATGATCGCACCCCCGCCGCGAGCGACAAATCCCGGCGCCGCCGCATAGGTCAGGCGCGTCAGCGCGGTGACATTCAGGCGGATCATATCGTCCATCTTGTCGACGTCGGATGCGACAAGGGGCGCGACGGCGCCGATGCCCGCATTGTTGACGAGCATCGAAACGCTGGCACTGCTGCGCAGCATGCCCTCGACGCGACGGAGGTCCGCCGTATTGGTAAGATCGGCGCTGACTGTCTCTATTGTGCGCCCCGTTTCCTGGGAAACGCGCCGAGCCAGTGAAGCGAGCCTTTGCTTGTTACGGGCGACCAGAATCAGGTCGAAGCCGCGCTTGGCCAGGCGATCCGCATAGACAGCGCCGATGCCAGTCGATGCGCCGGTGATGAGGGCGGCGCCCTGGGCTTTGGTCGTGCTCATGTTCGTCTCCTTATTATGGGCAGTTGTTGACTGCCGAGGAGCAACATGAGGCCTTCCGAAAGAGATCACTATCTGGCAATATCGGGAAGTATTCTTCCAAAAAATGGAAGCATTGAATGGACCGTCTCGAGGGAATGTCGATCGCTTTGGCCGTCGCCGAGGCTGGCAGCCTTTCGGCCGCAGCCCGTCGAGACAAAACGCCACTCGCCACCGTCAGCCGAAAAGTGTCCGAGTTAGAAACGCATCTGGGCGCCAAGCTCTTCAATCGATCGAGCCGGGCGTTGGCGCCCACGGACGTGGGCCGCGCCTACATCGCCGCCGCAAAGAGAATCCTCGCCGATGTCGCGGAGGCCGAACGCGCGGCGGCTGGCGAATACTCGGCGCCGCGCGGGGACCTCAGCGTATCGGCCCCTGTGGCCCTCGGTCGCTTGCAACTACAGCCGGTCGTCAGCGAGTTCCTAGCGGCGTTTCCGGAGGTGGACGTTCAACTCAGCCTGCACGATCGAGCGGTCAATCTGCTGGAAGAGCATGTCGATGTCGCTCTTCGCATCGGCGCTCTCGCGGACAGCTCCCTCATCGCGGTGCGAGTGGGGGAGATCCGTCGCGTGGCATGCGCCAGTCCGGCCTATTTGAAATCCCGCGGAACGCCCATGTCTCCGCATGACCTCTCCACGCACGACTGCATCAGCTATCCGCCCATTCAATCGTCAGATGCGTGGCGGTTTGATCGGGATGGGACCCATTATGTCGTCCCCGTGCGATCGCGTCTCGTCGTAAGCAACGTGGAGTCCGCCTCCGACGCCGCCCGAGCAGGGGTCGGCGTCACGGTCGCCCTTTCTTATCACGTTGCCGCATCGATTCGATCGGGCGAACTCATACCGCTGCTGCAGGAATTCCAGCCGGCGCCTGTTCCAGTCAGCTTCGTATACGCGCCTAATCGCTTCATGCCCGCGAAATTGCGCGCATTCCTCGATTTCGCGTTGTCGCGGCTCAGGGCGGGCCTCGACGATACGCTCAAATGAGCCGCCCGTGGGAAGGTCTTTGATAGGGCTTCCGACGAAAGGCAGTCGAAAACAGGGAACGCTGCACAAAGCTCTTATATCAGACGCGGTGCGAGATTGGCCCTGTCTCACAAACGTCAGCATGCTCTGGAATTATCTGGTTTGGCGCGCAACCTGCCCCCCAGCTTGGCGCGCCCCTTGGCCCCGCCGGCGTAATTGGCGGGGTCATTTTCCATGCATAGCCATGTCCTATTTGATAGTGACCAATGAGGTGCTGTGGGGCGTCAGAAGCCGAAGAATTTGGCCCGCAGGGCGTCCTCATAGGCCTTCTTGGCGGCGAGGACACGCCGACGAAATGTGTCTTCCTGGAAATGCGCCTGTTCCCAGCGGTCGATCTGGGCAACCGAATGATTGACAGAGGCGAGCGCCTCCTCGTCCCTGATCGCAATGACCCACTCGTCGACCGCCACTTTGTATGCGACTTGCAGGCGATCGAGTTCGGAGTTGTCGTCGGTCATGTGGATCTCCTCAACCTATTGGAACAGCCGGCGATGAACGAATGAAGACGGTCCGTCAGAAGCGCTGAGTTCTCACGCGGCAGTCCAACAGGCCTGTCATGTAATCGCCAAGAGACAGCGTTAAAAAAAAGTTCGGTCGCCGCGTAAAATGACATGATCACAGAGGAAAACGATAGATCCGCAGCCGGCGCCATGCGAAGGAAGTGCTCGTAAGTGCCGACGCGCTCCAGATTTCGAACTGCGCGTGGGCCAAAACGGGCGCCAGATCGATTGGTGACGCCAAGATCCGTTGGAATGCCGAGAAGCGCGATGTCGATGTCTGGAGGTTTTGCTTCTGCGAAATCGGGCCGATAGGGAGCGCGCAGCAAGGTTGGAATACCGGCATAAGGCGGGGGGCGTTTGTCGGAACCCTTGAAAACCGAGTTGGCGACCTCCTGAAAACGCGGATCGAAAATCTCATTGCCTGCGATCGC
>DATBZF010000065.1:0-148897 GCA_036513315.1 Roseiarcus sp. | reverse complement strand
GAAATCGCCTCCGCCGCCTCCGCCGCCCGTCCTCACCTGGGATGGGTTTTACCTCGGCGGTCAGATCGGCGGCGGCTGGGCGACGGATAAAATGTCCGAATCCACCGCCTTTGTTCCGCCGGCGACCGGCAGCGCGTCGCTCGGCGAAAACGGCATCAGCGGCGGCGCGCATGCCGGTTACAATTGGCAATTCGGCAGCATGGTCACTGGTCTTGAAGGAGATTTCGAGGGAACCAGCCTGAGGAAGAGCAGCAATTGCCTCACTGCCGACGCCGGCGTGGGCAACGCAAGCCCGGGCACATGCTTCCCGTCGGCGCTTGCCTATGGCTACAGAACCGCGCTCCCCTGGCAGAGCTCCGCGCGCGCCCGGCTTGGCTATGCCTTCGACAATTTTCTCGTCTACGGGACAGGCGGCGTCGCAATCGCCGACGTCTCGACGCGCTATACGCAGTCCGGTTCCGGGTTCGGTGACGCAGAGATGGGGGCGCAATCTTTCAACCGGACCGCGGTAGGCTTTACCGTAGGCGGCGGCGTCGAATATGCCATCAACGCCAATTGGTCGGCGCGCGCGGAATATCGTTTCAGCGACTTTGGCAAGGTGTCCAATCCGGTCACCTCCGCCGGCTTCTTCTGGAACGGTTACGCCAATCGCCATTCTGTCGAGGATAACGCTGTTCTGTTCGGCGTCAGCTACAAATTCGACGCGCTGTCGCCGGCGGTCGCTGCGCGCTGATGATGGGGCGCTCGAAGCAGTCGTGAAGGCTGGCGTCAAAGCGCCGCGCCGCACTATTTCGCCGCCGCCGTCCATGCCTTGAAGTCCGCGTCCGACACGACAGGCCATTTCTTGACGAAGGCGGTGATCGCCCACATGTCCTGGTCGCTGACGCCTTCCGAGCCGAAACTCGGCATGCCGGTGAATTTGATGCCGTTCTTGACCACGAAGAATATCTCGAGCGAGGACGCATCGTTCGCGACGTCCTTGAGATCGGCCGGATAGGGCCGCATCCCTTCGGAAAACTTCTGCCAGTTCACGCCGGGCGCGCCATGGCAATTGACGCAGCCGGCGGCCAGATAGGCGCGGGCGCCGGCCTGGATGATGGCGGGATCGTCGAGCGAAACCCGCGGCTTGTCGGTGGCGTGGCGGGCGATCGAGGCGACTCGGACCTTGGCCAGAGCCCAGTTGACGACGCCAGGGTCCTCATCCGCCGCTCCGACATTGTAGAAGCCGCCGAAGAAGAAAACGCCGGCGCCGATCACGGCGAGGATCGCGAGCACACCGATAAAAGCCAGCCGGCGCATGAACTCTCTCCCATGTCATCGATCGCTGCGACAAACCAGGCCGCGGCGGCGGCGCCGCTATATTGAAGCGCAGCCGCAGCGAACCATAGCGCCGCGCAGAGTTCAACAGCCCGCGCGGGCGTCGCTTATGCCAGGGAAGAGCGATCCCGTGTTTTCCGCGGCCGCTGCGGTCAATAGCAGACGTTGATCATCCGCCAGCCATAGGGGCCCCATACACGGCGCAGGCAGCCGCCGTCGACGCCATAATCGTCATAGGGATAGCCGGAGATATATCCAGGTCCGCCAAAAGCGAAGAACCGATGATGGAAGCCGTTGTGAAAGCCGCCATGCGCGCGAAAGCCGCCGTGGCCGAACGCCGCGGCCGGCGAAATGTTGACGGCGAAAGCGGCGGCAGCCGCCAAAGCGATGGCGCTGACCAGCGCGGCGCGTCGTAGCGAAGGAATGTTGAGCGTAAAGTACCGCGACATCGTGACAACTCCTCAACAGAGCGATGTGAAGTTTCGCTTGGATGAATCCGGCGCCAAGCCGGATGCGTCGTGAACACATCATGTGCGACGCTTATTCGCCGCCGTTGCGCGATCGCGCCGCGCATCACGCGCTTGTGAATTCCGCGATGTCAGCCGCGCGCCACCCGAACTGTGGGAAACGCCACATGGATGTCGCCGATGCGCGCCCATGTAGAGCACGCGCGGAGAGCGTCGCAAATCGGAGCGAGCCCGCGCGAACTTTTGGAGTTTATTGGTGCCCAGGCTATTTCTTTTTGCGATCGCAGCCGCTTTCCTCGGGCTCAGCGCGGCGAACGCCGCTGCGATGCCTCTCAACAATCAGGCGGCCCATGTCGCCGTCGACGCGCCGGCGCAACCGACCGCCCCGCTCATCGAAGGCCGCTCAGCCTTTACCCAGAGCAGCGAAACGGACATCGAGGCGGCGATCCATCGCGTCGTCGCGCTCGGCTTCGTGGCTCTGATCCTTGCTTTGGGCGCGGTCGGCGTGAAAGCGCTGTGGATCCTGGATCGCATGGCGTTCACGCCTCGTGACGCATTGAGTCAACCGCCTTACGGATTGCTCGATCAACCGGCGAGCGACCCTGGCGAGGCGGCGAAACTGCGCTAGAATTTGGCGCAGTTTGGAATTCCTTGGCAATATTTGGAATTATTTGGAGCCCGCAGGGTCCTTCAGGCGACAAAAGAGGCTTGATTCACTGGTTGATTTGCTGGCGGAACGAGGGAATTTCCCCTTTGATTGCGTGGCGGAGCCGGGGCCACGCTTGCTCTCGTTCCGCGTCAATCCAAAATGCGGAATGCGTTGATCCGAAGCGGGTCAGTTTTCCTCGGCGATGATTTCGCGCAAGCGCTGGGGGTCATCGAGGGCGATCGCGCCGCGCCTGCGCGAAATCGCGTTCTCGCGTTCGAGCGCGTTCAATAATTTCGTCACCGCCTCGCGATGGGTGCTGATGCGCGCGGCAAGTTCGGCATGCGTCGGCGGCGGCGAGACGATGACGCGACCCTCGGCGTTGGTGCGCGAGAGCCGCAGCAATTCGGCGCATAGACGCTGGCGCACGTCGAGATTGGCCTGTTCGTTGGCGCGATTGTTGAGCGCGCGAATCGCGGCCGCCATTGTCGCCAGCACGTTATCGCAAACGCTGGGATGTTTGTGGATCGTCTCGCGAAACAGCGCGGCCGGCATGCGGGCGACGACCGTATCGGTGACGGCGAGGATGCCCGCTGATCGTGGTCGGCCATCGATCGCCGAGAGTTCGCCGAAATATTCGCCGTCATAAATGTCGCGCAGGATGATTCTTCGATTTGCGGAGCCGATGACGACTCTCGCATGGCCGCTCAACACGAAAAAGACATCCGCGCCTTCCGCTCGATCGTCGATTACCCATTCGCCCGCGATGACCCGGCGCCAGATGCATCGCGCGTCGAGCGCGCGCACATCCGCCGCATCGAGCGAGGCGAACAGCGGCGCATGCGCGAGAGATTCCGAATCGCGGGTCATTCGCCCGTCCCCATGCTTTAATAAAGGCTCCAATTCGCCGCCGAGGCAAATCCGGCGGCGGCCTGACCTGCGTTTGCGCGCTGATCGCTCTTACAGAGTCGAGCGGTCGATCGCGCGCTCAGCTTCAGCGATCGCCTCCGGTCGTCCGACATGCAGCCAGAGCCCATCGAGACGCTGGCCGTAGAGGCGGCCCTTGCGCGCGGCCTCGAAGAAGAACGGCGCGAGGCGGAAGACATCCCTCGTCTCGCCGGCGAACAGCTCGGGCTTGATGATGCCGACGCCGGTATAGACGAAGGGCGCGACATGGCGGTCCTCGCGCGGCGCGAGACGCCCTTCAGCATCGAAGGAAAAATCGCCCGGCCAATCGACGCCGACCGCGCCCGCCGAAGAGGCGACCAGCAAAATGGCGTCCATCCGCTCGGCGTCGAACGCCGCGGCGAGGCGCCGCAGGTTGGAGCGCGGCCCCTCGATCCAGAACGCGTCGGTGTTGCACAGGAAGAACGGCGCGTCGCCGATCAGCGGCAGCGCGCGTTTGATGCCGCCGCCCTGATCGAGCAGCCTGGAGCGCTCGTCCGAGATGACGATTCGCGGGCGTCGGCGCAAGGCCAGATGCGCCTCGATCTGGTCGGCGAGCCAATGGACATTGACGATCGCCCGTTCGACGCCGGCCTCGGCGAAACGATCGAGACAATGGTCGATCAACGCCTTGCCGGCGACCTTTACCAGCGGCTTGGGCAGCGCGTCGGTGATCGGGCGCATCCGCGCGCCCAGGCCCGCGGCGAAGACCATGGCGGTTTTCGGCATATCCGGCGACGCCATCGATCAATCTCGTTCTGGTGTCAGGGTTCGGCGGGAGGGATTTCGCCGCCGAGCGCGCGCGGCAGGTGCGCCTGATACCAGAGCTTGATCGGTTGCAGCAAGGAATGGGAGAGGCTCTTGGCGAGATAACGCTCGATGCGCGGCAGATGGGCGAGATATTGCGGCTTGCCGTCGCGCTTGTCGAGCCGGGCGAAAATGCCGAGAATCTTGGTGGCGCGCTGCGCCCCCATCACAGCATAGGCGGCCGCGAAGGCGCCGGCGTCAAAGGCGGGATCGGCGCTCGCGCGCCGGCGCGCGTAATGGGCCATCAACCGCAACTCCATTTCGTCCGATATGTCGACGCGCGCGTCCTGTAGCAGCGAGGCGAGATCATAGGCGGGCGGCCCGAGCACGCTGTCCTGGAAATCGACCAGCCCGAGGCGCTTCAGCCCGTCGCGCTCGGCGAGCCAATGCAGGTTGACCGAATGAAAATCGCGCAACGTCCAGGTGACGGGCTGGGCGAGGATCGGCGCCAGCGCCTCGCGCCACAAAGCGTGGAATTGCGCGCGCGCGCCGGAGGCCGGCGCGGCCCTGGCGATATGAGGCGCATACCAGTCGAGGATCTGCTCGACCTCGATCAGCATCGCCTCGGCGTCATATACCGGGATCGCGTAAACGCCGTCGTCGACGGGCAATTCTCTCGGCAGCGTCCGTCCGTGCAGTTCGGCGAGCAGCGAGACCGCCTCGGCGTAGCGCACCGGATTGGGGCCGTCGGCCTCGGCGATATAATGCGCGCCGATGTCCTCCAGAATCGCCAGGCCGTCGGCGACGTTATGGGCGATGATGCGCGGCGCTGAAAAGCCCTGCGCGCGCAGGGCGCCGTCCATGGCGATGAAGGCCCTGATGTCGTCGGCGAGCTTGGCGATCGCGCCATAGGGCTTGCCGTAGCGCAGGATCGGGCCATCAGGGCGTGGCGGCGCGATCATCAGGATCGCCGTCTCGCCGGAAGGCTTGACGAGCTTCTCATAGGCGCGCACCGAGGCGTCGCCCTGCATGAATATCCGGATGGCCTCGCTCCAGCCGGCGCGATCGAGGATCGCGGCAATGGCGCGGGTGCGCGCGAGGCGCGGCCCCCAGGCGCCATGGCCGGTCAGGATTGCGCGGCGATAATGAGCGCTCCTCGCCGTATCGAGCTCAAAGGCGATTTCGAGCCGGTCGGGATTGAGAGAATCGCCGGCGCGGTCCGGCCATTCGACCAGGGTCAGCGCGCCCTCGATCGCCTCTTCCCAGCCGAGGTTGAACAATTCATCGCGATGGCGGATGCGGTAGAAATCGGCATGGACGATCGGATAGCCCGGCCCGTCATAGGTCTGCATCAACGTAAAGGTCGGGCTCGGCGCCTCGAGTGCGGGATCGTCGGTCAGGCGGCGAATCAGCGCGCGGGCGAAGGTCGTCTTCGCCGCGCCGAGATCGCCCGACAAAGCGATGAGATCGCCGGGCCCGATCCATTCGGCGACAGAGGCCGCCAAGGCGGCGGTCGCCGCCTCATCGGCCAAGTCGATCCGCCAGCCCGCTTGCGCAATGCCCCGCGGCGCCAATTCAGGCGACCGCTTGGGTCAGGGCGGCGGCGCCGGCGACCGGGAAAATACAGGTCACCGTCGTGCCCTCGTTCGGCGCCGAATCGATCAGCACCCGCCCGCCGTGCAATTCGACCAGCGCGCGCACGATCGACAGGCCGACGCCGAGGCCGCGATGACGCGAGCCGACCGTATGGGTTTCGAAGCGCTCGAACACGCGATCGAGCACTTCGGGCGGAATGCCCCGCCCGCGATCGGAGACCTTGAAAACGATCTCGTCGCCGCGCCGCATCGCCGCCAGCGTCACCGTCTGGCCAGGCGCTGAAAAGCCGATCGCGTTCGACAGCAGGTTGAACAGGATTTGCCGAACGCGCCGCCCGTCGGCGCGCAACGAGCCGACGCCATCGGTGGCGATGATGCGCAATTCGATCGCCGATTCGGTCAGCCGGTCCTGGATGCCTTCGGCCGCCGCCTTCATCGCCTCGGCGACATCGACTTCCTCCAGCCGCAATTCGAGCGCGCCGGCGTCGATGGTGGCGAGATCGAGAATGTCATTGATGATGGCGAGCAGAGCCGACGACGATTTGGTGACATAGCCGGCATATTCGAGCTGTTTCTCGTTGAGTTCGCCGACGACGCCTTCGGCGAGCAATTGCGCGAAGCCGATGATGTTGGTGAGCGGCGTGCGCAACTCATAGGAGACGTGATGGACGAAATCGTTGCGCAGCTTCTCGGCGCTGACCAGCGCCTGGTTGCGCTCCATCAGCACGCGCTCGACATGCACGCCCGCCGTCACGTCGAGGAAGGTCAGCAGCGTCGCCCCGTCGGGCAGCGGCATCGCCGCGCAATCGAGCACCAGGCCGTCCTTGCGCTCGATGCGCGTCTCATAGCCCTTACGCTCTTCCGGCAGCCCGACGATGACGGCGCGCAGCGCCGACCACACGGAGGTATCGTCGAACAACGGCGCACAGAATTTGGCCATTTCGTCGATATGGGGTTTGGCCTCGGCATCGGCGGGCTCGAAGCGCCAAAGCTTGGCGAAGGCCGGATTGATCAGTTTCAGGCGCCCGTCCATGCCGAACACCGCGACGCCCTCTTTCAAAGTGTCGAGCGTTTCGCCCTGCACGCGCGTCAGTGCGTTGAATTGCGATTCGAGGCTGAAGCGCAGGGTGACGTCGTCGAAGAGATAGGTGACGCCCCCTTGCGTGTTGGGGCTGGCGACCGCGCGCAAGGTGCGCCCGTCGGGTAGATACCAGACATATTCGGCCGAATCGATTGCCTGGTAGGCCTGCTGGAGCTGGGCTTTCCAGCCGCGGAAATCGGCCTGCTCGGGCAATTGCCGCTTGGCGCGCAGGCGATCGAGCACTTCGCCGTCGGTCGGCTGCTGGTCGAGAAAGGCGGCGTCGAGCGACCACAGTTGCCGGTAGGCGGCGTTGTAGAAGACGAGGCGCTTGGCGCGGTCGAAAATCGCCACCGCGGTGGAGAGCTGATCGAGCGTGCGGGCGTGCGAACTCATCTGCCGTTCGCTCTCGGCGCGCAAAGCCATGGTCTCGGAAAGGTCGCTCGCCATGCCGCCGGCGCCGCTCGGGCTCTCGACTTCGACGACTTCGTACATCTTGCGGGCGCCGGCGGCGACGGCGGGGGCCCGCTGGCGCCAGACGCCCTTTTCCATACGCGCGGCATGGGCCGCCTCGCGCACGTCGCCGTCGAACAGTTCGAGCGAGCGGGCGCCGACCTCGATGGCGTCCTTGGCCTCGACGGCGCGCGCATAGGCGGCGTTCGACCAGGCGAGCCGCCCGTCGATATCGCGCGTCCAGACGGGATGGGGGATCGCGTCGAGCATGGTGCGGATCGCGCCGAGCTCGTTCAGGAGTTCGGTATGGCTTTCGCGCAGTCGCACCAATTGCAGGCGGTCGCCCGACACGTCGCGGATGCGCATCACCGCGCGGCCGGCGACGGCGCGCCCTTCGATCTCGAAATGGCGCCCGCGCGTGCTGGCGACCGCCACCGAAAAACCCTCGCCGCGTTCGCGCAGCCTCTCGACCGCCTGATCCATCTTTTGCGCGAGGTCAGGCGCCAGCCAGGAAGCGAAGCCGAGCACGCGGCGCGGCAAGGGCGCATCGGTGACCAGCGAATAGTCGCCTTCGACATCCGGCTCGCTGTCCGCGGCGCCCCAGGCGATGACGATCTGCGGTTCGGTGGACAGAAACAGATTGGCGCGGTCGAGGCGCGCATGGGTCTGGGCGAGTTCGGCGGTGAGCGCCTTTTCGCGCCGCGTCCAGTCGCGGCGGCCGAGCAGATGCAGCACCGCGGTGAGCGTGCCGAACAGAAGCAGGATGGTGAGGATGAGCCCGGTCATATCCTGATCGCCGGTCAGGTCGCCCGAGAGAATCGGCAGCGAAATGGCGGCGGATGCGTCCGAGGGGGCGAGAAGCGCGGCGAGGATCGCGCAAGGGAGCGCGGCAGGGGATGAGATGCGACCACGCGATTCTCCTCCCCCACGATGGGGGAGGGGGACGGTTGCGCCCCGCTCTGGTCGCCGCTCGCGATCCGGCCTCTGTTTCCTACGCAAGCAATGGCCCCCTCGAATCGCGGAGCGAGCGTCAAAGAAAGCTCGAACGGCCCCGCGGTAGATTCGGGCTCCTTCCGCCAAGAAGGCCCGAATCACCCCAATGTAGCCTTACGCAAGCTTGGCTAGGAAGTCGTTAACCATAGGATCGGCATTTTAGATGAAGCGTCTCATCCGTGCCGCTACATCTTGTGGTCGCTTGCGAGGGAATCGCTAGATTTGCCCGGGGCCGGGCCGCTCGAGGAGCGACTCGCCGACACGGACGGCTTCGCCGGTCACAAGCTCGCCGTCCGCCCCGTGCTCGGGTATCGCGTCCCTCCGGCATAGCCCGATGTTTTGGCGATCCGACCTGCAGTGCGCCTCGGGATGGAACCCCATTGATCGATCGCCCCCGACCCGAATTTCAGTGAGGCGTTTATGAATCTTGATCTTTTGACGGGAAGAATGGAAAAGGCGTTTCTCAGGCTTTCCGCGGACAATGACGCCAGTCACGAGCTCCATCATTCGCGCCGCGTGAAGGCCCTGGCGCTGACGATCGCCGAACAGGAAGCCGCAGGCAACCCGGACCATCTGATTGCCGCGGCCTATCTCCACGACATTGTCAATCTGCCGAAGCACTCGCCGCTCCGGGCCAGAGCCTCAATGCTGTCGGCCGAGGCGGCGGCGCCGATCCTGCGCGAAAACGGCTTCGGCGAGACCGATATTGAAGCCATTCAGCACATCATCCTTGTCCACAGCTTTGCAGCCAACATTCCGCCCGAAACGCCCGACGCCCGCATCTTCCAGGATGCGGACCGCATCGATTCGCTCGGCGCAATCGGCATCGCCCGCACCTTCTTCATCGCCGGCAAGCTCGATACCGCGCTATTCGACGGCGGCGACCCGTTCGCCAGGACGCGCGAGCTGAACGACGGGCAGTTCCTGTCGACCATTTCGCGGTAAAGCTTCTTCGTCTTTCCGAAGCCATGCAAACGGAAAGCGGCCGGGGCATCGCGCGACAGCGCACTGAAACCATGCGGCAGTTTCTCCACGTGCTCGGCGGCGAGCTCGGTTATCCCTCAAATTGGTGAGACCGCCAGCGACACATGATGGGTTTGCGCCCCTTTGCGCCAAGGATGCCGTCGCCGCCCGCGTCTTTCGATTCGAAAGCAAGAGGCGGAGCGATCGGCGCGGGGCTTTACCGCTAGGGTCGACGCTCATAGATAGACGCGAGAGGTATTCTCATGAGCACCATACCTGCTGAAAGCCGGGCCACGCCGGCCAAGGTTTTGGCTTTCCCGACCGCCACCGAGCAGGATCCGCGCTGGGCGCGTGTCGTCGCGCGCGACCGTGCGGCGGACGGCGCTTTTTTTTATTCGGTGGCGACGACCGGCGTTTATTGCCGCCCGTCCTGCGCTTCGCGGCGCGCCAATCCGAAGAACGTGCGCTTTCACGCCACAGCGGCGGCATGCGAGGCGGCCGGCTTTCGCCCCTGCAAGCGCTGCAAACCCGATCAGCTTTCGCAAGAGGCGCGGAACGCCGAGAAAATCGCGCGCGCCTGCCGCCTGATCGTCCGCGCCGAGGAGCCGCCGAGTCTGGCGGAAATGGCCAAGGCGGCCGGCCTCAGCCGCTACCATTTCCATCGCATCTTCAAGGCGGCGACTGGCGTCACCCCGAAGGACTACGCCGCGCACAACCGCGCCGCCAAAGTGCGCAAGGAACTGACGCGAAGCCGCACCGTGACGGAAGCGATCTACGACGCCGGCTTCAATTCCAACGGCCGGTTCTATGAGAAATCCGACGCTCTGCTCGGCATGAGCCCGACTGATTACCGCGCCGGCGGCGCCGGAACGGCGATTCGTTTCGCGGTCGGCGAATGTTCGCTCGGCTCCATCCTGGTCGCGCAAAGCGACAAGGGCGTTTGCGCGATCCTGATGGGCGACGATCCCAGCGAACTGGTGCGCAATCTGCAGGACAGCTTCCCCCAAGCCGAGTTGATCGGCGCCGATGGCGCGTTCGAAGGGCTGGTGGCGCAGGTGGTTGGGCTCATCGAGGCGCCTGATGTCGGCCTCGATCTGCCGCTGGACGTGCGCGGCACCGCGTTCCAGCAGCGGGTGTGGCGGGCTTTGCGCGAAATCCCGGTCGGCGCGACGGTCAGCTATTCCGAGATCGCGCGCAGGATCGGCGCGCCCAAAGCGGTGCGCGCGGTCGCCGGCGCATGCGCCGCCAATGCGCTGGCGGTGGCGATCCCCTGCCATCGCGTCGTGCGCAACGACGGCGCCCTGTCCGGCTATCGCTGGGGCGTCGAGCGGAAACGCGCACTGCTCGATCGCGAAGCGCGGCGGGCGTGAGGGGACGCTCCCGGCTCATCGCGCGATAACCCCTCCGCCGTCATGGCCGTGCTTGTCACGGCCATCCACGCGGCGGGCGGCGCACTATCAGCTCAGATCTTGCACCTACAGGGCGGCGTGGACGGCCGGGACAAGCCCGGCCGCGACGACGAGCGAGAGTGCGCGCGCGTCGCCTTCACGTGAAGGTCCGGGCTTTTCGTCACCGCGCCCCTTCAGACGGTCGCTCAATAACCCACCCACGCTGGTCCATTTCGAATTGAGAGCAAGAGCCGGAGTGCGCCGGCGCTCTCCCTTCGCGACAATGGCCTTACCAAAACGCGAAGGACCAGAATCATGAACGCCATCTTCAATCCCGCCTCCACGAAGGCTGAACAGCTTCGCTTCGCCTGTGGCGATTCCTGGCTCGGTGCGACGCTCGTCGCGATGAGCGCCAAGGGCGTCGTCGCCATCCTGATCGGCGACGATCCCGCCAAGCTGCGCCGTGAACTCGCCGCCGCTTTCCCACAGGCCCATCTCGTCGACGACGACGACGCTTTGCAGGACGTCCTGCGCGCCGTCAGCGACTTCCTGGAGGCGCCGGGCCGCGGGCTGAGCCTCCCGCTCGACATTCGCGGCGACGCGCTGCAACAGGCGGTCTGGACAGCGCTGCGCGCAACGCCGTCGGGCCAGACCATCACCTATGGCCAGATCGCCAAATCTTTGCCGATGCCGGCGACCGCGCAGGAAGTCGGCGCCGCCTGCGCGGCGAATGTCCTGGCGGTGGCGATCCCGTGCCATCGCGTGGTGAAGGCGGACGGATCGATCTCCGGCTATCGCTGGGGCGTCGCGCGCAAGAAGCGGCTCATCAACCGCGAGGCTTTGGCATGAGCGCGACCGTCGCATCTACCGACGCTGGCCAGCGGCTGGCGTCGCATGATTGGACGGCGGTCGTCAGCGCTCTCGACGCACAGGGCTGGGCAATTCTGCCCGCGCTGCTGACGCCGACGGAATGCGACGCCCTCGCCGCCCTCTATGGCGAGTACGAGGGATTTCGCAGCCGCGTCGTGATGGGCAAGCATGGCTTCGGCCGCGGCGAATATCGCTATTTCGCCTATCCGCTGCCGGGCCCGATCGAATCGCTTCGCGGGGCGCTCTATGCGCGCCTCGCGCCGATCGCCAATCAGTGGCACGCGGCGATGGGCATGGATGCGCGCTTCCCCGCCGACCATGCCGCCTTCATCGCACGCTGCCATGCGGCTGGCCAGACGCGGCCGACGCCGCTGCTGCTGCAATATGGCGCGGGCGATTATAATCGCCTGCATCAGGACCTCTACGGCGAACATGTCTTCCCGTTGCAGGTCGCCACATTGCTGAGCGCGCCGGGCGAGGATTTCGACGGCGGCGAATTCGTGCTGACCGAACAGCGGCCGCGCATGCAATCGCGCGTCGCGGTGGTCCCCTTGAAGAAAGGCGACGCCGTGATCTTCGCTGTCAACAGTCGGCCGGCGCAGGGGTCGCGTGGCGCCTATCGCGTCAATCTGCGCCATGGCGTCAGCGAGATCCGCTCCGGCCGCCGCCACACCATCGGCATCATCTTCCACGACGCGGCGTGATGGAGAGTGAATCAAAAATAGAATTGCGCTTCGAAAGCAACAATCGGAACGTGGTTGCCTCCCGATGAGCTTAATCAATTCGAGACGCTGAAATTCGCCCCCACGGGCTAGCGTTCAGCGCAAACAATCGAGGAATTCATCATGTCGGAAGCAAACAAAGCCATTGTCGGGCGCTGGTTCAAGGACTTCTGGGGCAATCCCTGGGACGAGCGCATCATCGACGAACTCGCCGCGCCAGACATCTATTTCCATTATCCGATGCATCCGCCGATGCGCGGTCGCGAACAAGTGCGCGTCTTCATCACGGAATTTCGCGAGGCGTTCCCCGATCTCAATTTCTGGGGCGTCGCCGATCTCATCGCGGAAGGCGAATATGTCGTCGGCCGCTGGGAAGGCGGCGGCACGCATAAAGGGCCGGCCTTCAGCAATCTGCCGCTAGGCTCGCTGCCCGCCGGTTCGGGAAAGGCGATGCGTTTCACCGGGACGAGCGTGCTGCGGATTGAAGATGGTATGATCGCCGAGGAACTCGGCCAGGAGGACGCCGTTACTGTGCTGAAGCAGCTCGGCCTGGTGTCCGCAGACTGACGCGCAAGCAGGAGTCCGGTTGCGCGCGATTTCGCGATCGGACTCCTGCCCATATCGGACAACCGTCATTGCGAGGTCAGGCGAATGAATTCATTCGCCTGACCTCGCAATGACGGCGCGCCTACGCAGCGCGCGGCGCAGCATTCATTCAAGGATCAACACAGTGCAAGACGTAACCAAAACTGACAACCGTCGCGACGCCGGGCTTCTCGCGACATTGCTGATGGGCCTGTTCATCACCAATGTCGATGTCGCCGTCGTCAATGTCGCGACGCCTTCGATCCATGAGCGGCTCAACGCGTCCGGCAGCGCCCTGCAATTCGTGGTCTCCGGCTATGTCCTCTCTTATGCGATGTTGCTGATCACCGGCGCGCGGCTCGGCGATATCTATGGCTATCGACGGCTGTTCCTTGCCGGCCTTAGCCTGTTCACCCTCGCCTCGCTCGGCTGCGGGCTCGCCCCCGACGCTGGCGCGCTGATCGCCGCGCGCGTGATCCAGGGCACTGGCGCGGCGCTGATGGTGCCGCAGGTGCTGATCGGCATTCAGCTCAATTTCACCGGCGACGCGCGCGCCCGCGCCTTAGGTTTCTATTCCGTGGCCCTGTCCATCGGCGCAGTCGCCGGGCAAGTGGCGGGCGGCATACTCGTCTCCGCCGATCTCTTCGGCCTCGGCTGGCGGCCGATCTTCCTGATCAATCTGCCGATCGGCGTCGCGCTCTATGTCGCGGCGCTGAAATATCTCCCCGCCGATCCCGGCGGCAGGCCGCGGCGGCTCGATCTTTGGGGCGTGGCGACGCTGTCGGGGGCCGTGCTGCTCGCCCTGCCGCCGCTGATGCTAGGCCCGACGCAGGGCTGGCCCCTGTGGATATGGCTCTGCCTGGCGGCGAGCCTCGCGCCGCTGGCGGCCTTCGTCATCGTCGAGCGGCGCATCGCGGCGCGCGGCGAGACGCCGCTGATCAGTCTCGACCTCATCCGACAACCAGCGATCGCCTGGGCGCTCGCCGCCCTCTCCGCCGCCAGCATGACTTATTTCGCATTGCTGTTCACGCTCGCTCTCTATCTGCAGCAGGGCCTCGGCCATAGCGCGCTCTATTCGGGCTGCGCCCTGATTTCCTGGGTCGCGGCTTTCGGCATCGGTGGCCCGACGATGCGGCATCTGCCGGCGCGCCTGGCGCCGCTGTTCGGGCCGTTCGGTTACCTCGTCCTGGCGGCGGCCTATCTTGCGATCAGCGCCTGTCTGTTCACCGGATATGCGAGCGCGGTCCTGCTTTTCATCTTGCTCGGCTTCGGCGGATTCGGATTGGGAATCGGCTTCACCGCCAATATCCGCCATCTGACCTCGGCGGTGACGGCCCGCTATGCCCCTGACATGAGCGGCATCATCACCACGAATTCGCAGATCGCCGGCGTGATGGGCGTCGCCACATTCGGCACCGCCTATCTCGGTCTCGCCGCGCAGCCGGGTCCTGTCGTGGCGACGCACGCCTTCGCCATCGTCGTCGCCGCCTGTGCGATCGCGGCGCTTCTGGCGACAATCGCCGTCTATCGATCGACCCAGGCGACGACGATGGTCGCCGCCGAAGTGGTCGCGTGAGACGCGGCCTCTCGCCGCATGGCGAGGCGAACGACGGAAAGCATCTGGAGCGAGCGCGCGCGCTGACGTAAGCTGACGATGTCCGGGTCGACGACCGGCGCCGGCGAGCGGGATTGATGCTGGAAAAGCCGATATGAACGCGATGGGCGAGCCGCTTTGCGACGATCTGATCGACGCCGCCAAAGAGGTGCTCATCCGTCAGGACCTGACGCTTGTCGCGCTCGGCAGGCGCCCCGCCGACAAGTCTTTGCGGGTCGGGCGCTTCCTCGATGTCCACACGCGCTCCTGGCGCGAGGATTGGGAGATCGTCATCAAGGGCCGCCGCATCGCCTGGGTCGGCCCGGCGGGCGAATATCAGGGCGAGGTGCGCCAACTCTTCCATGAGCCGGCGCTCGCCGGCGTTCCCGGCTTCGGCGAAGTGCACAAGCACATCGAAAGCTCGCATCTGACGCCGGAATGGGAGGCCGCTTTGGTTCTGCCGCGCGGCAACACCTGGACCTGCGAGGCGAGCCACGAATTCTCGAATGTCGATGGTCCGCGCAATCTCGAATTCTGGCTGGAGGCGCGCCGGCGCGGCTCGCCGCTGAAGATATTTCCGCTGCCCGGCTCCGCCGTGCCGCCGACCGCCTATGAATGGGGCGGCGGCTATTTCGGCTATGACGAGCAAAAAAGCTTCATGGCCGAAAGCCTGATGGTGGCCGGCCTCGACGAAGTGATGGACTGGCCGGCGGTATGGAATCCCGACAATCCCTCCTACAAGCGGCTGTGGGGCATGATCGAGGCGACCTTCGCCGCGCGCGGCGTGGTCGAGGGCCATGCCTCGGGCCTGCGCGATGCCGCTTCGATCAACGCCTTCGCGGCGGCGGGCCTCGCCTCCGATCATGAAGTGCAGACGCCGGAGGAGACCTGGGACAAGCTCTCGCGCGGCCTGTTCATCGAATTGCGCATCTATGCGATGCCCGAGATCGTCAAATTCCTGCTGGCCAAGGGACTCGCCGACTGGTCGCAGATCGCCTTCACCACCGACGATCGGAGCGCCTCGCATACGTTGGAGCTCGGCGCGACCGATCATAATGTGCGCCTCGCCATCGAAAGCGGCCTGGCGCCGGAGACCGCCATTCAATGCGCGACGATCAATCCGGCGCGGCACATGCGGTTGACGCCTTTCGTCGGCGCTTTGGCGCCGGGTCGCTTCGCCGATGTCGTGCTGCTGTCCGACCTGCCCTCGCTCAAAATCGAGAAGGTCTGGGCGGACGGCGCTCAGGTTTCCGAGGGCAAGCTTTATACGGGCGCCGTTCCGCGCATCGATTGGCCCGACTGGGCGACGCGCACGATCAATATCCCTCGCGAAGTGGCGGCCGCCGATTTCGCGTTGCGCGCCGAGGCGGGGCGCGCGACGATGAAAGCCGCCGTGATACGGCCGTTCCATTGGCATCCGGAATTCTACACGCTCGAATTGCCCGTGCGCGACGGCGAAGTTCAGCGCGATTCTACGGAGAACATCACGAAATTCGCGATCGTCGACCGCTTCTCCGGCGACGGGCGGATTTCCAAAATGTTCTGGCGCGGCTGCGGCCCGCGAACGCCTGAAACTGCGCTCGCCTGTTCGGTCGCCCATGACAAGCATAATATCTGGACGGTCGGCTCGTCGGACGCCGCGATGGCGAAGGCCGTCAATGCGTTGAGGAAAATTCAGGGCGGCTGGGCCTTGGTGCGCGAGGGCGAACTTGCCGCTACCGTGCGTTTAGAAATCGGCGGCCTGATGTCGTGCCGCCCCGCGGAGGAACTCGACGCCGAAATGCGGCGCCTCTACGAAGAGGCGCGCAAGGTCGACTGGATGTATGAGCCGACATTCCGGCCGCGCTGGTATCCGGGCTTTCCCGAGCGGCTGATGTTCGCCACGCTGACCTGCGCGCCCTGGACCTGGGTGCTCGTCGCGCCCTGCGATCAGGCGCCTGAGGGCTTCATCAACGTGCAGACCGGCGAGGCCCATCCCGTCGTCTGGTGAGCCGGGGAGTCAGGATATGAACGATTCCGCCACGCCGACGGTAGGCGCGTCGTCGCCCGCGCCGGGCTTCCTCGATCGGTCGTTCCGCCTGTCCGAGCGCAGGACTTCGGCGATGCAGGAGATCATCGCCGGCGCCACCACATTCGCGGCGATGGCCTATATTCTCGCCGTCAATCCGTCGATCATGGCCAATGCCGGCATGGATCGCGGCGATCTCGTCATCGCCACCGCGCTCGCCGCTTTGTTCGGCTCGGCAATGATGGGCCTATGGGCCAATCTGCCGCTGGCGGTGGCGCCGGCGATGGGCTCCAACGTCATTTTCACCTATGTCATCGTCAAGCAGATGGGCGCGCCCTGGCAGGGCGCCCTGGCGATGGTCGCCTTCACGGGCGTGGTCTTCCTGATCCTGTCGCTGTCGAAGCTGCGCGAGAAAGTCGCCAAGGAAGTTCCCGAAGCGCTCAAAATCGGCATCCAGGCGGCGGTCGGCACGTTGATCGTCTTCATCGGCCTGCGCGGCGCCGGTTTCGTCGTCGCCAATCCCTCGACCTATATTGCGATGGGCTCGCTGAGGAGCCCGGCGGTGCTGCTGACCATGGTCGGCATCCTGCTGACGCCGCTGCTGGTGGTCCGCAAAGTTCCGGGCGCGCTGATCATCGCGGTGGCGGTCGTCACGATCATCGGCCTCGTCACGCCCGGCGCCAATGGCAAGATGGTGACGACAGCGCCCGCCGCATTTCTCGCCTGGCCGAAATGGCCGACGGGCACGTTCGCCCAGCTCGATTTCAAATGGCTGTTCTCGAATTTCCTGATCGCGCTGCCGCTATTGTTCTATTTCATCTGCGCCGAATTTTTCTCGACCCTCGGTACCCTGATCGGCGTCACCGGCGCCGCCAATCTGCGCCAGGCCGACGGTTCGATCCCCAGCGCGACCGCGGCCTTCGCCACGGACGCGACCGCCAGCATCGTCGGTCCGATCCTCGGCACCTCCGTCGTCACCGCCTATATCGAATCGATCGCCGGAGTGCAGGCGGGCGGGCGCACGGGCCTCACCGCGCTGACGGCGGCGGCTTTGTTCGCGCTTTCGCTGTTCTTCTGGCCGATCTTCGTCGTCGTGCCGCCGCAGGCGACTGCGCCAGCGCTGGTCCTCGTCGGCGTATCGATGATGCAGGGCCTCGCCCGCATCGACCTGGCGGATCTGTCGAACGCCATCCCGATCGTCCTGACGCTGCTCGTCACCGTGTTGACCAACAATCTGATCAACGGCATGGCGCTCGGGACCCTGAGTCTGATCCTGATCCTGCTGGCGACCGGCCGCTGGCGCGAAATCAGCGCCATCGTCTGGGGCCTCGGAGCGGTGTTCATCGCCTTCTTCTATGTGACGACGATGCTGATGTGACAGCGCGGCGAGCGGGAACGTCATTGCTTCGTCGCTGCGCTCCCTCGCAATGACGCTCGCCGTAAATGGCGCGAGACAAGCTTGCCATTACATAGCCTCTTGTGCCTAGTTTCCCCGCCGAAGCCGGTCTATCGTCGCGCCCACATCGTTTCGACCTTTGGAGTTCTGAATGTCCGCTCTTTCCGCCTTTCCGATCGCCAAGCGCTGGCCGGCCAAGCATCCCGACCGTCTGCAGCTCTATTCCGTGCCGACGCCCAATGGCGTCAAGGTCTCGATCGCGCTGGAGGAAATCGGCCTGCCTTACGAACCTCATGCGATCGACATCGGCAAGAACGAAAGCTGGACGCCGGAATTCCTGGCGCTGAATCCGAACGGCAAGATCCCGGCGATCATTGATCCAGACGGCCCGGATGGCGCGCCATTGGGTCTGTTCGAATCGGGCGCCATCCTGCTCTATCTTGCCGAGAAGACCGGCCTGCTGATGCCCGCCGGCGCCGCCAAGCGTTACGAGACCATCCAATGGGTGTTCTTCCAGATGGCGGCGGTCGGGCCGATGTTTGGCCAGGTCGGCTATTTCTACAAATTCGCCGGCAAGGAGATCGCCGACAAGCGTCCACTCGAGCGCTATCGCGACGAAACCAAGCGCCTGCTCGGCGTCATCGAGACGCGCCTGCAAGGCCGGCACTGGATCATGGGGGATCAATATACGATCGCCGATATTTCCATGCTCGGCTGGGTGCGCAATCTGGTCGGCTTCTACGGCGCGCGCGATCTCGTCTCGTTTGACACGCTGGAGCTCGTCCCCGCCTGGCTGGAGCGTTGCCTGGCGCGGCCCGCGGTGCAGCGCGGGCTCGACATCCCCAGGCGGCCGTGAACTATTCGGCCGCTGAGCTTGACGAGAGCTCAGCGCTTTGGCGCAATGTCGAGCGCCGGATTTTGCCGGTGCCGGTGCGCGGCAGTTCGCCGACAAATTCGATCGCGCGCGGATATTTGTAGGGCGCAACGGCGTTCTTCACGAAATCCTGCAAAGCCGCCGCGAGATTTTCGTCGGCGACGCTTTTCGTGTTCGGCACGACATAGGCTTTGACGATCTGGCCGCGCGCCAGATCGGCGACGCCGACCACCGCGCATTCCCTGACGTCGGGATGGCCCAGCAGCACTTCCTCGATCTCGGCGCCAGAAATATTATAGCCGGACGAGATGATCATATCGTCGCTACGCGCGTGGTACCAGAAGAAGCCGTCCTCGTCCTGGCGGAAGGCGTCGCCGGTGAGGTTCCATCCGTCCCTCACATAGGCCTTCTGGCGCTCGGGATCGTCGAGATAGCGGCATCCGGTCGGCCCCCGCACCGCGAGCCTGCCGACAACATTGGGCGGGACGGGATTCATCGCGTCGTCGACCACGATCGCCTTATAGCCGGGAAGCGCCACCCCTGTTGATCCGGCGCGAATATCTTCTCGCGGAATGCCGATGAAATTATGCAGCATTTCCGTCGATCCCATCGCATCGAGAATGCGAACGCCCGTACGTTTCAGCCATTCGTCGAAAACCGCGACGGGCAGATGTTCGCCGGCCGAGCCGCAGGTCTTCAGGCTGGCGACATCGAACCTCGGCAGCAGCGGCGTCATCGCGCGATAGAGCGTCGGCCCGGTCATCATGGTCGTGACCCGAAAGTCCTGCGTGGCCTGCAGCAGGGACTCAGGCGTGCAACGCTCCAGCAGCACGGTCGAGGCGCCCCGGCGCATCGGGAAGAGAAGGAGGACGCCAAGGCCGAAAGTGAAGCCGAGCGGCGGGCTGCCGGCGAAAATATCGTCCGGCGTCGAACGCAGCACCGCTTCCGGATAGCAATCGCAGATCGCGAGTGCGTCGCGGTGAAAATGCATGGTCGCCTTGGGCGCGCCGGTGGTGCCGGAAGTGAAGGCGATCAGCGCGACATCATCATGCGAGGGGATGACATTGTCGAAATCGCCGCTGGCGGCGCGCATGCGCGCTTCAACGCCATCCGCCTCGGCCGAATTGAAATAGCCGATCTGGCGAAGCGTCGGGCATGCCGGGCGGGCGCTTTCCAGCTCTTCGCTGAGCCTGATGTCGCAGAGCGCGATCTGCACCTCGGCCTTGTTGATCGCCTGGGTCAGTTCGCGCGCGCGGAGCAGCGCCATGGTGGTGACGGCTATGCCGCCGGCCTTGAGGACGGCGAACCAGCAGGCGGCGAGCATCGCATTATTTGCCGAGCGCAAAAGCACCCGATTGCCGGGAACGAGGCCGAAATCCCTGACCAGGACCGCCGCGATCCGGTTGGCCTTGTCGAGGAGCTCGGCATAGGTCCATGTCGCGTCGATCGAGCGTATACAGGGCCGCTCGCCAAACCCGCGCGCCAAGGCGCCATCGAGAAGTTCGACCGCGGCGTTCACTCGGCTGGGATAGCCAAGCGCCGCCAAAGCTTCAGTGTCGATCGCCGGCCACAGGTCAAACGGCGGCAAATGGTCGCGTGCAAACGTATCGGCATAGACGCTTGAGTCGAGCATGCGAGGATCTACCCGGTTTTGATTCGCCGCAGACTAGCGTAGAACCCGCAAATCCCTAGCGATGCTTTCTTTTGAAGGGAACGATTTTAATGAAATCGCTCGGTAATCATAGCAAGCCTTCGCCGGGAAAGAGCTTCGCATTTTCTTTGAGAATCAATCGGGACGAAGGCCGCAATAGCCAGGTCAGAATTGCTTTGGCGCTTCGCCAACGCGCGCGATATGCATTTGCCTGATCTGACAATGAAGAACGTCCGATTGGCGTCGGCATGTTTGCCGACTGCGATAGTCCGGCTTCTTTGCCCATTGTCCGGCTTCTCTGAACGAGGAAGGCCATAAGAATGTGGCGACCGCCTCAACGCATCCGCTATCAGTCGAAGGCCGGGCGAGCGCCGACGCGCGAGGAGGCGGCGGCGTCTCGGCTGTTCTCGCCGATCGCCATCGGCGCGCTCCTCCTTGAGCAACGCACCTGGGTTCCCGCCATGGTGCCCTGGCGCGCCACCAACGAGGGTTTCGTCACCGATGACGTCGTCGCCTGGTACGAGCGTTTCGCGCGCGGCAGGCCGGGCGCCATCGTCGTCGAGGCGACCGGCATTCGCGACATACCTAGCGGCCCGCTGCTGCGCATCGGCCATGATCGTTTTCTTCCCGGCCTGCGAAGGCTGACCGAGGCGGTGCGAAACGCCAGCCAGGGCCATACCAGATTGTTCGTCCAGCTTATCGATTTCCTCGCCATTCGGCGACGACCGGAGCCGAAAGCCTTCTTCGAGCGTTTCTTGCGCGTGACCGATCGCCACCGCCACGCGCTTGACGCGGCGGATCTGCCCGAGGATCAGGTTCGCGCGCATCTGGCTGCGCTTGACGAGGCGGGGCTCGAACGCGTCCTCACATGGCAAGAACGAGACGCATTGCGATTTGGCTATCGCGAACGCGTCACCGACATGGGCCTGCCGCACATTCGCGAACTGCCCGCAGTGCTGCCGGGCCTTTTCGCCGACGCTGCCGAGCGCGCCAAACAGGCAGGCTTCGATGGCGTCGAGCTTCACTACGCGCATGCCTATAGCATGGCCTCGTTTCTCTCGCGCACCAACATTCGCGACGATGGCTATGGCGGCGCGCGCGAAAACCGTGTCAGGCTGCCGTTGGAGGTTCTCGCCGAAGTGCGCCGACGTGTCGGCGAGGCGTTCATCGTCGGCTGCCGATATCTGGCTGAGGAATGCATCGACGGCGGCGGCACGGTCGAGGATGCGATCTTTTTCGGCGAAGCCTTTGCGCGCGCCGGCATGCATTTCATCTCGACTTCGCGCGGCGGCAAGTTCGACGACGCCAAACAGCCCGGAATCGGCGCCGCCGCCTATCCCTATACCGGGCCGAGCGGCTACGAATGCATGCCGCAATTCATCTCCGACGAACGCGGCCCGTTCGGCCGCAACGCCGAGGCGACGGGAGCGATCCGCGCGGCGATCCGCGAAGGCGGGTTCGATACGCCCGTCGTCTGCACGGGCGGCGTCCACAATTTCGAAATGGCGGAGGACCTGCTGGCGCGCGGCGCCTGCGACATCGTGGGTGCGGCGCGCCAGTCACTCGCCGATCCCGACTGGTTCCGCAAAACGGCGCTTGGCCTGGGCCATGCCGTGCGCACCTGCGAATTCACCAATTATTGCGAAGCGCTCGACCAGAAGCACAAGCAGGTCACGTGTCAGCTCTGGGACAGGGAAGGTCTCGACGAGCCGGACGTCGCGCTGGCGGCCGACGGCAAGCGGCGGCTCAACGCGCCGGAATGGCCGCTCCCCGATTGACGAGGTGATCGGCGACGCGCGCGCCGCCTCAGCCGGTGCGAAACTCCTTCGCCAGCTTCTCGCTGCCGCGCGCGAGAATGCCGACATCGGCGCCGACCGCCGTGAATGTCGTGCCGAGCGCGATGCAGCGTTTGGCGAAAGCCACGTCGGCGGTAAGAATGCCGGCCGGCTTGCCCGCCGCGCGCACGCGCCGGATCGCATCTTCGATCGCCGCTACGACTGCCGGATGGTTCTGCTCGCCGGGATAGCCGAGGCTGGCGGCGAGATCGCCCGGCCCGATGAAAATGCCGTCGACGCCCTCGACCGCCGCGATCGCCTCGAGCGAATCGAGCGCCTGCCGCGTTTCGACCTGCACGAGCAGGCAGAGTTCCTCGCTGGCGCGCCGCGCATAGCCTTCGACTCGGCCGAAGCGGGTGGCGCGGGTCAGCGCCGCGACGCCGCGCACGCCACCCGGCGGATATCGCATCGCGGCGACCGCCTGCGCGGCTTCCGCCGCCGACTGCACGAACGGAATGAGCAGCGTTTGCGCGCCGATATCGAGGTAGCGCTTGATCAACACTGTGTCGTTGCTGGCGGGGCGCACGATCGCCGAGACGTCGTAAGCAGCGGTCGCATGCAACTGGCTGAGCACGGTCGGCACGTCGCTGGGCGAATGTTCGGTGTCGAGCAGCAGCCAGTCAAAGCCGGAGCCCGCGACAACTTCAGCCGCGTAGGCGCTCGGCAGACTGCACCAGAGCCCGAGTTGCTGGCGGCCCTCGGCGAGCGCCTGGCGAAACCGATTGACGGGAAGTTTCATGAGGAGGGCTCCAGTGCATGGCGTTCGCTCCGAGCCGCGTCCCAACCGCGCCCCGCGCTTGCCCGCCTGCTTGCTTTAGTTGTATGATAACATGTGAAGCCGTCAATCGCTACGATTAAGGACGCGGGCCATGCACACCAGACGTCGTTTCCTTATCGGGGCCTTGGCGCCGGCCCTTCTTGCGACGACCGCCAGGGCTAATGTGCGATGCCTCGCCGACCCGAAGCATGGCGGCGAATTGTGCAAGACGTTCATCGACATCAAAGACGCCTATCAAGAGACCTATCACGCGCGGCATGATCCCGCAGCCATCTGGATCGCCTGCGTCGCCGTGGTCTTCGCCACCTATGGCCATGTTGTGCAGCAGCTTCGCATCGAACAGGAAGCCTACGGCAATATCGACAAGGTTGCGTTGGAAACGAGCGCTTCCGCCATCACGCCGCTATCGCGATCCTGGAGGGACGATGACGGCGTCGCCTTCAACGTCGCCGCCGAAACCCTGTTCGATTCGGACGCGCCGGGCGCCAAATTCGATCAGAATGCGTTGATCGAGGCAGTGTCGAATGGCGACCCACTCATTCTGGTCGGCGGCGGCCATCCGGTGGTGCTGACCGCTGTCGCATTTTCGAAAGCGAGCGGGCCGACGCCGCTTGTCGCCGGTTTCGTCTTCGACCCATTCCCGCTGATCGGGCCGCGACCCCTCGACATCGGCGAGGTGGTTCCGCAAAACGCGGGCGGCGATCTGCGTTACGCGATCCGGATGAAGCTGCAAAAGGCCTAACTGCCCGTCAAGGGTCGCCCCGGCAGCGCCTGGGCGCCATGCCGCTCGTCCCAATGGCGCTGAACGCGTTCGAGCACCCGCATCGTCGGCAAGACTGAGAGGCCGGGGACGGCGGGTTCACGGCCCTCGCGCACCGCTTCGATGAAATCAAACAAAGCCATCGCGCATTCCTGTTGTTGCGGGACGGTTGCTATTTCGCCGTCGCCGGTGGTGACGGTCGCCTTGAGCTCGTCGAAACGATAGGAATCGCGATCCGTCACGACGAGCAGATCGTATATCCAGGCGCGCGAATAATAAGAGCCGCTGCAGACGATCGCACGATCCCCAGCCATTTCGAGCATCAAGGCGACTTCCATCGGGATGCCGGTATTGGCGTCGATGGCGGACATGAACGGACGAACGTCGAGGATTTGGCGATCGGCTTGCGAGAGGTCGCCCGCTGTCCCCAGCCACAGAGCGAAGTCGACGAGATGGGTGACATGGTGCCAAAGTAGATTGTCGGTCCAATCGCGCTTCAATCCAGTGGCCCCGACATTGGACAGCCGGTGGATGAAGAAGCGGCAATCGATCAGCCGAATATGCTCCCCGCCGTCGGCCAATCGCCGCCGCAGCGCCTCGCGCTCCGCGCCGAAGCGTCGCGGATGGCAGAGGCCGAGAATGCGATTCCGCCGTTTCGCCGTCGCCACAACCTGCTCGGCGTCGGCGAGGTTCATTGCGATCGGTATCTCGACGAACACATGCTTGCCATGTTCGAGGGCGGCGATCGCCTGCGTCGCGTGATGCTCGCTCGGGGTCGCGATGATGACGATGTCGATGTCGGGATTGCGCAGCGCTGCCGCATAATCGACCGTCCAATTGAGATAGCCATGCGCGGCGGCGAATGCGGCGGTAAGATCGGACTGCACGCCGACCAGCGTATGCGGAGCGGCGCCGGTCGTCTTCATATTTTCGGAATGCCACGTCCCCATCATGCCGTGGCCAACCATGCAGACGTTCATCAAGCGGTCTCTCCGATGCGTGATGCGGCCAAGTCGTTCGGATTTGAGCACGCCTGAGGCATACGCCGGTCGTCGCGAAAGCAGCTCATTGATTGCATGGAGGCTCCGCTCCGCCATGCAAACAATGAGGGAATCCGCTCTCGGTCATTGGTCCGTATCTGGTGAATGTCTGCGCGAGATTGCCACCATGTCATATTGTCGTATAACATGATCGCTGGCAAGGATAACGGCGTCGAGGATACGACGCGGCCGCGCGAATATTGGAGGAAAGACATGCCGCCAGCCGGCGTTACGCGTCGAGCCATCCTGACCGCTTCGGCGGTCGCCCTCGCCGTCGGCGGCTCCCTTTCGCGCGCCTCCGCCGATCAGCAGGTGACGCTGCGCGTTTCGTCGTCCGACCCGATCGACGAGAACGCCGCTCATTATCTGTGGTTCGCAAAATTCTCGGCCAATCTGAAGAACGCGGTCGGCGATCGCATCAAGTTCGACTATTTCCCCAACAGCCAGCTCGGCAAGGAAGCCGATGTCGTCGAGCAGGTGAAGATCGGCTCGACCGACATGATGGTCACCGGCTCGTCGATCTTTGCGACGGTGGCGCCGGAACTCGGCATGCTCGATCTCGGCTATATGTTCGACAACTATGTCCATGTCGCCAAAGCGATGGACGGCGAAGCTGGCAAGGCGCTGGAGAAATTGCTCGCTGACCGCACCGGGGTCGGCGTTCTCGGCTGGGGGTTCCATTTTGGCGCCCGCAGCGTCTACACCAAAAAGCCCGCCGCGCGTCTCGCCGATCTCAAGGACGTCAAGCTGCGCGTGCTGCCGGCCCCGGCTTTCGTCGAGACGTTCAAAGTGATGGGCGCGATCCCGACGCCGATCCCGGTCAACGAACTCTATACTGCGCTGCAGACCGGCGTGGTCGACGGCTTCGAGCATGATCCCGGCACTTGCCTGTCGTTGAAACTCTACGAGATCACCAAGTTCTGCCTGCTCACCAATCATCTGTTCAGCCCGATGGGCGCGTTCATCGGCAAGCGCGCGCTCGCGCGGATTCCTGGCGATCTGAAGCCCGCGTTCATGCAGGCGGCGGCCGCGGCGACGAATGAAGAGCGCGCGATCGCGCTCGACAAGACCAAGAGCGAAATCGCGCAACTGCAGGGCTTCGGCGTCGCCTTCACCGAAATGCCGGCCGATGAGCGCCGTGCGATGCAGGACGAGATGGCCAAGCGCCTCTATGCGCAATTCGTCGACAGCCATCCGGGCACGAAGCCGATCTTCGCGGCGATCGCGGCGGCGCGCGGCTGAACGCGCTCATTCGAGGACAGCAGGATTGAGCGTGAGGCTTGATAATCAGCGCCTGCCGGCGCCGCCCTTCGCCGTTTTGGGCTGGGCGGGGCGTGGGCTCTTGGGCGTGCTGGCGCTGGTCGAATATCTCTCGGCGATCGTGCTCGCCATAGATGTCGCCGTCGTCTTCGCCTCGGTGATCTGCCGCTACTTCCTGCAGCAGCCCCTGGACTGGGCCGAGGAGGTGGCGCGCGCGATGATGGTGACGCAGGTGTTCCTCGGCGCCGCGGGCATCGTCGGGCGCGGCGGCCATGCCGGCATCGATGCGGCGCGCGGTCTGTTCCCGGCACGCTGGCGTCCCTATCTCGTTCAGTTCTCGGCCTGGATCATCGCCGCCGTCGCGGCGGCGATCTTCGCCTCCGCCGTCGATCTCCTGATCGAGACCGAAGGACAGACCACGCCATTCGGCCTGCCGGGATGGATTTTCATCTATCCGGTAATGGCCGGAGGACTCATCATGACGATTCTTGGCGTCGCCGTCGCTCTGGCGGGTCCACCGCGCACGGCCTGGATCACGCTCGGCGCCGGCGTGGCTCTCGTGCTGGCGGTCTGCGGATGGAATGCCGCAATGCCCGCAGCTGCGTTGTCGCCCTTCGCGCTGCTGAGCGTCGCCTTCCTCGGCAGCCTCGTCATCGGCGTCCCGATCGCCTTCGCGCTCGCGCTGTCGGCGCTCGTCTATTTTCTTGCCGACCCCAGCCTGCCGATGTCGATCTATTCCCAGCAATTGATGGCGGGCAGCGATCATTTCGTGCTGCTGGCCGTGCCGTTCTTCGTTCTGGCCGGCCTCGCGATGGAGGCGAACGGCATGTCGGCGCGGCTGATCGAACTCCTGCTGCGCATGATGGGACGGCTGCGCGGCGGGTTGAATCTCATCATCATCGTCGCCACCGCTTTTTTCTCAGGCATTTCGGGCTCGAAGCTCGCCGATATCGCGGCGGTCGGCGGCATCATCATGCCGGCCGTGCGCAAGACCGGTCAGGACCCCAACGAGGCCGCCGGCCTGCTGGCGAGTTCGGCGATCATGGCCGAGACAATTCCCCCCTGCGTCAACATGATCATTTTCGGCTTCGTCGCCAATGTCTCGATCGGCGGCCTTTTCATCGCCGGCATTGTCCCGGCTGTGGTGCTCGCCGCCGGGCTTGCGGCGCTGGCGGTGGCGTTCGGCAAGCGCATCGACCCGAACCTCGCTTTCGCCACGCGGACGCCGCTGCCGCGCCTGATCGCCGGCGCGCTTGTCGCGTTGGTGATGGTCGGGCTGATCGGGCGCGGAGTGACGTCGGGCGTCGCCACCTCGACCGAGATTTCCGCTTTCGCCGTCGTCTACGCACTCGTCATCGGCGGCTTGGCGTTCGGCGAACTGACGCCGCGCTCCCTCGTGCGCCTGTTCGTTCGCTCCGCTTCGATGGCGAGCGGCATCCTGTTCATCGTCGCCGCCGCTTCGAGCTTTTCCTTCGCGCTGACGATCGAGCAGATCCCGCGCTATCTCTCCGACGGGCTGACCGCATATGGCGAGGCCCATGGCAGCGGCGCCTATCTCATCGCCGCCGCCGCGCTGATGATCGGCTTCGGCTCCGTGCTGGAGGGCGCCCCCGCGCTCATCATCTGGGGACCGTTGCTGACCCCGATCGCCCAGCGCCTCGGCGTCAATCCGCTGCATTTCGGCACCGTGATGGTGATCGCGATGGGCCTCGGCCTGTTCTCGCCGCCGCTCGGGCTCGGTCTTTATGCGACCTGCGCGATCACCGGCACCGAAACCTCCGCGGTGGCGCGGCCGATGCTGAAATATCTTGCGGTGCTGGCTGTCGGATTGGCGCTGCTGATTTTCGTGCCCGAATTCTCGCTATGGCTGCCGGGATATTTCGGCCTGCGCTGAGGCGCGCTATGGGGATCGCGGCGTCCCGCCCGCTGCGGCCGGCAGGCCGCGTTCCCAAAGAGCGCGCTGCGACGCGATCACTGCCCCGCCACATCCTTGAGCCAGGCGAGGACCGCATCTTTGGCCCTATCAGGCGCGCCGGGGTGGCCGCCGGCGACCGTGACATAGCGATTGAGCGAATTGGCCGGGGCATGGGAGAAGGCATAGCCGGGGCCGCCGCTTTGCGTCGGATCGTCGGCGCCGGCCACCCAGAGCAGCGGGGCCGCGAGCTTGCGCGCATTATCAGGGATATTGGCGCGCGAGGTGGGGCCGAAGAAGCTTAGGTAGATTGCCGGTGAGGTGGCGATCTCGGTCGCATAGGGCCCGGCCGGGCCGAAAGCGATATCGATGAAGGTCGCGGTTTCGTCGCCCTTGCCGGCGGCCACTAGTTCGCTTGCGTGGGCGATGCTGGCGGCGACATCGGCGTTTTCTGTCAGCGCCAGCGCGTCGTGGGCGGGCGCGATGGCGAAGATTCCAAGCAATCCGCTTTTGTCCGCGCCATAGGCGATGGCGGCATTGCCGCCGAGGCTGAAGCCGCCGACCACGATCGCGCCCGCGCCGAGGTTCTTCAATTTGACGATCGCATCGTCGATCAGGGCGAGGCATTCGGGAAATGTCGCCTCATAGGCGCGGCGGGTCGACCAGCACATGTCAGGGCGGCCGACGAGATAGCCCGCCTTCTCCAGGGCTTGCCCCAGGCCGTCGATGACGCGGCCGGGCGCGCCCTGTTCGCCATGCATCAGCACGACGCCGATCTTGTCGGCGGCGCGGGCCGGCGCGCCGATCGCGGCGATAGCGCACGCGCCGAACAACAGGAGAAACATAATGGCGAGGCGTTGAAGTCCGCGGCCAGCGATCGACATGGATCAGTCTCCTTATCGAAATTTCCTCGGCGCTGACCGCGTTTCCTATTCCTTCACCGCTCCGGTCAGGCTCGACACATAATATTCGACGAAGAACGAATAGAGGACCACCACGGGCAGCGAGCCGAGCAACGCCGCCGCCATCAGCGAGCCCCAGTGATAGACATCGCCCTCGACGAGTTCGGTGATGGCGCCGACCGCTACGGTTTTGTTCTCGGACGACGAAATGAAGGTGAGGGCATAGATGAATTCGTTCCACGACAGAGTGAAAGCGAAAATGCCGGCGGAGATGAGGCCGGGCAGCGCCAGGGGCAGCGTGATCCATCGCAGCACCTGCAGGCGCGAGGCGCCGTCGATCAGCGCGCATTCCTCCAGCTCGTAGGGAATGGTGCGGAAATAGCCCATCAGCAGCCAGGTGCAGAACGGGATCAGGAAGGTCGGATAGGTCAGGATCAGCGCCCAGTCGCTGTCGTAAAGGCCAAGCTGGAAGATGATCGCGGCGAGTGGAATGAACAGGATGCTCGGCGGCACGAGATAGGCGAGAAAGATGGCGAGGCCGATATAGCGCGAGCCGGCGAAGCGTAGCCGCTCGATCGCGTAAGCCGCGCAGACGCTGGAGAACAACGACAGCGCCGTCGAGGCGACCGCGACGAGCATCGTGTTGAATAGCCATTGCGGATAGCTCGTCTCGAAGAGGAGCTTGTAGATATGCGTCAGCGTCGGACGAACGACCCAGAACGGGTTGAAGCGTGCATAATCATAGAGCTCTTCGTCCGGCTTGAAGGTCGTCGTCGTCATCCAATAGAACGGAAACAGCAGCACGAAGACGAAAATGGCCAGCGGCAGGTACAGCGTCACCACGCGACGCGGCAGCCGTTCCAGATAGTCCATCCCTTCCGGTCCGCTCGCTTTGGCCATCGCTTAGTCCCGCGATCCCTGCTGCCAGCGCCGACGTTGCAGTCCGAAATAGCTGAACAGGATAGCGGCAAGCAGAAACGGAACCATCGCGTCGGCGATCGCCGCGCCCTCGCCGAGATGGCCGCCGGTAATCGCCCGCTCGAACGACAGGGTCGCCATCAGATGGGTGGCGTTGATCGGGCCGCCGCGGGTGATCGCATAGATGAGCTGAAAGTCGGTGAAAGTGAGCAGTACCGAAAAGGTCATCACCACGGCGATGATCGGCGAAAGCACCGGCAGGGTGATGTAATAGAAGCGCTGCCAGGAACTGGCGCCATCGAGCGTCGCCGCCTCATAAAGCGAAGGCGAAATCGTCTGCAATCCGGCGAGCAGCGTGATCGCGACGAAGGGAATGCCGCGCCAGACGTTCGCCGCGATAACCGCCCAGCGCGCATGCCAGGGATCGCCGAGGAAATCGATATAGCTGTGGAGCAGGCCGAACTTGATTAGCGCCCAGGAGACGATCGAAAATTGCGGATCGTAGATCCACCAGAAGGCGATCGCCGACAGAACCGTCGGCACGACAAAAGGCAGCAGCACGATCGCCCGCAGCAGCGATTTGAATGGCAGCCGCCGATTGAGCAGCAGCGCGAGATAGAGACCGAGGAAGAACTTCAGGAAGCTGGCGACAACCGTGTAGAACGTCGTGTTGAACACCGCGAGCCAGAACACGGAATCCTGGGCAAGCGAAATGAAATTGTCGAGGCCGACGAAATGGCCCGGCGCGCCGATCGGCGTGTCGGTGAGGCCGAGCCAGAATCCGAGGCCGAGGGGATAGGCAAGGAAGAGCAGCAGGATCGCCGCCGCCGGCAGCATGAAGACAAAGCCGAGGACATTGCGATCGTCGGCAAGGCGTCCGATAAGGCGGCGCCAGGCCGGGATTGGCCGGGCAATGGGCTGGGCGTCCGCCACCATCATCCTTCTCCCGGCGCCGTTCCGCTTGTCTCGATTGCCATCAGCTCTTGTAATAGCGCTTGGCGCGATCGGCGGCGCGTTGCGCGGCCCCCTTGGCGGTCTGGGCGCCGGTGCAAGCCTCGGCGAACATGTCGACGCAGACGAAATCGCCCATCACCGCCGCTGAGGCCTGGCCGAGCTTGCCGGAATAGCCGACGTCGAGCGCATATTTCAGCACGTCGCGAAACGGCGTCGTCTTGGGATCGGCGGTCCAGATCGGGTTGTCGTTCCAGGCGGGCAGGGGCGGCGCGACATAGCCGTTCGACGCGGTCTCCCAGACATCGACCTGCGCCTTTTCCCACATGAAGCGCAGATATTCGCGCACGGCGTTGGGATATTTGGTGTAGGCGTAGGAATAGGTGCTGAGGATGTTCTGCTGTTCCGTTGGATGCCCGACCGGGCCGATCGGCATGTTGGAATGGTTCATGTCGGCGGCGATCGCCCGCAGCGCCGGTTCGGGAGAGTTCTTGGCGACCGTGTAGATCGATATGCCGTTGAAGGTCAGGCTGATCTGGTCGGCGAGAAACGCTTTATTGTTGCTCGAATCGTTCCACGAGAGGACGCCGTCGATATAGGTCGCATAGAGCTGTTTGGCGTATTCGAGGGCGGCGACAGTCTCGGGCGAATCGATGACGACATTGTTGTTGTCGTCGACCATCTTGCCGCCATGCGCCCACAGGCACCAATGCACCCAGCCGTTGGCGTCGCCGGTGGCGTGACCGAGGGCGAAGCCGGCCGGCTTGCCCGCCGCCTTCAGGCCCTGGCATAGTTTGAGATAGCCGGCGAGGTCTTTGGGGAATTCCTCGAAGCCGGCGGCGCGCATCGTGCTGATGCGATAGTTGAGGCAGCCGCCGGTGGCGCCTTGCGGCAGCGCGATCCATTTCTTGCCGAGCATGCCATAGGTCTTGGCGATCGGGTACCAGCCGCCGTATTTTGCGCCGAGATATTCGGCAAGTTCGGTCATGTCGAGCAGCTTGTCGGAGAATTTGAACGGATCGTCATTGGTGCCCATGATGATGTCGGGGCCGGCCCCGACATTGGCGGCGACCGCGGCTTTCGGGCGGATGTCGTCCCAGTTCTCGGCGTCGACGCGCACCTTCACGCCGGTCTGTTCGGAGAATTTGTTGGAATTGGCGACGAAACTGTCGAATTCGGCCTGGATGAATTGTTTCCAGCGCAGCACGCGGATCGAAGCGCCGGGCTCTGGGGCGGCGCCGTTCCAGGCGACATCGGCCAGCGCGGTCCGGCTCTTGAGGAGGCCGGCTCCAGCGAGCCCCGCCGCGGCGGCGCCGGATTTGAGCATTCCCCGTCTTGTAATCTCGCTCATCTGTTCCTCCCTCGACGGCGCCTGCGGCGCTCGTTCATCGCGGCCCTTGCCTGGCCGCCTGTTATTCCGCCTTTCACATCGCAAAACTCGATGGAAAGGCATTCGAGTTCGAGCACATCTGAGTTGGGCGCCGCTTGTGGCGACAGCCGCTCATTGATTGCATGGAGGCGATTATGCGCGAGAGGAGTTTGAACTCAAGGATCGCCCTCCGCTCCGCCATGCAAGCAATGATGGAATCCGCCCTCAGTCATTCGTCTCCTATGTCGCGAACCCGTACAATCGGTCGCCCCTCGCTCGCGAGTCTATCAGAATCGGCGCCCTGTCGGCGCACCGCTACTGTCGCGTCGCCGTTTCAATGAGGGCGGCCAACAATCCCTCCTCCTCGGATGTGAGATCGACCAGCGGCGCGCGGACCGGGCCGGCCGGACGACCGATGACGCGCAGGCCTGATTTGACGATGCTGACCGCATAGCCGCGCCGCCGGTTGCGGATGGCGAGATAGGGCACGAAGAAGCGCCGCAATGCGTCGTTGGTGAAGGCGCGGTCCCGCGCCTGAACCGCGGCATGGAAGCGCAACGCGAATTCGGGAACGAAGTTGAAGACGGCCGAGGAATAGGTCGAGACGCCGATGCCATGATTGGCGTCGGCGAAGACCTCCGCCGTCGGCATTCCGCCGATATAGGCCAGTCTGTCGCCCATCAATGCGCGAATGCAGGTCAGTTGTTCGACGCTGCCATGGCCGTCCTTGAACCCGATCAAATTCGGATGGGCGTCGCATAGAGCGCGCAACGTGTCGATGTCGAACAGGCAATTGTCGCGATGATAGACGATGATGCCGATGTCGACGGCGCGGCACAGCGCGGCGACATGGCGACGAAGGCCTTCCTGCTCCACCTGGATGAGATAGTGCGGCAACAACAATATGCCGTCGGCGCCGGCGCGTTCTGCGCGCCGCGCGAATTCAACCGCCAGCGCCGCGCCATAGCCAACCCCGGCGATAACAGGCGTCTTGCCGGCCGCCGTCTCGACGGCTGCGGCGATGATCTCTTCGTATTCATCGAGGCCGAGTGAAAAGAATTCTCCTGTTCCACCGGCGGCGAACAAGGCGGCGGGGCCATGGGCGAGCAGGGCGGCGACATGATGGCGGTAGTTTTCAGGATCGAAGGCGCCGTCCGCGGTGAAATGGGTGACCGGAAAGGAGAGCAATCCGGCGCTGACCGCCGCTTTCAAATGCTCTGGTTGACTCGCCATGAAATAACCTCTGTTGGCGCCCCCCCGGCCGAACTGGCCGACCAAGATCGGCAGGCGGTCCTGGAGCGCCGCTTCGCCGTGGAGGTCATGGGGACTGTTGCTTCTTTGGCGGCTGCGTGGCTCAGGACAAATGTTCCAACGTCCCCGCGCGCCAGGTATCCGCGGCCAGCGGAAGCCCGCGCACGCGGGAGGCAAGCCATGGAAACGGACGAACTGACGCCCGTCGCCTGGCGGAGGCGGGCTCAGCCTTATCTCAGCGAAATCGCGGATTCAGATCCCGGCGGACTGGTAACTCGTCACTTCCATGCCGATGCACATTTCAACGATCGTCGGTGTTGTCCAGGACATAATTCACTCCGTTGCGTGGATCGCCGAGGTCGTCGGCGGATTGCCCGATTGACATAGCATCGGCCGGCGCCCCGGACAAGCCATTTGTATGATGACCCTATGTCGTGATACGTTCCTGGAAGCCGCGTGCGACATCGCATCCGCCTCGTCCGGCTCGCAGTATCGTCCAGGCGGCGAGCGCTATGTCCTGTCGCGGCGGCGCAATGGAGCGGCGTCCGCGCTCAGGCTAGCATGCTCGGGGTTTTCGCGGGCGCGCGGGAGGTGAATTCCTGACGTTGGAGATTGCGTGAATACCGGTGAAAACCGGGCGATTGCCCCTTGTAAGAGAGGCCTTCGGTACAATACGGATCGACGAGGCTATTTGGATGGATGGCGCGCCTTCGTGAAGAAAATCAGAAACATTTCGCTGACGCTGGGCCCCACGCTCAATCGGACTCAGGAATTAGCCCAAAGGCTTTCCGCCGAGATCCGCAGCGGGCGCCTGTTGCCGGGATCGCGCCTGCCGACCGAACAGGAACTGTCGGTTGCAACCGGGGTGAGCCGAACCGTCGTTCGCGAGGCGGTCGCCGCCTTGCGCGCCGATGGGCTCGTCATTACGCGGCAGGGCCTTGGGGCGTTTGTCGCCAGCGACGTGCAGCGCTGGCCCTTCCGTATCGATCCGAGCGAATTGAAATCGGGATCGGACGTCCTGCAGGTTCTTGAACTGCGCATGAGCCTGGAGATCGAAGCCTCCGGGCTCGCTGCCGAGCGCCGAAGCGGCGAGGACCTCGTGCGCATCAAGGCGGCGTTGGGCGCCATCGAAACCGAGATCGAGCGGGGCGGCAATGCGGTCGACGCCGACTTCAAGTTCCATCTCGCAATTTTTCGTTCGTCGCAGAACCGCTACTTTCCGCAGTTCCTCGAATTTCTCGGCAATTTCATCATCCCGCGTCAGATGATCAACGTGGTGAGCGAAAGCGACCGGCAACGCGGTCAGTATTTGCGTCGCATCCAGGCCGAACATGTCGCGATCTTTGAGGCGATCCAGGCGCAGAACGCGGCGGCGGCGCGAAAGGCCGCGCGGCGCCATCTTTCGCACTCCCTACATCGCTATCAGGAGATCGCTGCGCGCATCGCCAGAGCCAGTGAGGGCGCCGCCGTTCGCGAAGACGCCTGACGGCTCCGAGCGCGGCAAGCTGGCGCTGACAGCATTTGCCGCTGCGCTAGCCTTGGCGTGGAAAGCCGAAGAGTTCCGCGGGATTGTCCACCAATATGCGTTGGCGCAGCGCCGCGTCCGGCGCCCATTCCGCGAGCAGGTCGAACAGGATGGAATCGTCGGGCTTGGCGCCCGCCTTTTCGGTCGGATGCGGCCAATCGCTGCCCCACACCACGCGCTGGGGCGCGCTTTGCACAAAGGCCTTGGCGACCGGCGTCGTGTCGGCATAGGTCGGCGCGCCGATCTTCGAATCCTGATAGACGCTCGACAGTTTGACCCAGGCGCGGCCGGCGTCGAGCAGCCTTCGCATGACCGCAAAAGCGGGATGGTTCGTTCCACCCTCAACAGGGACGTGGCCGCGATGGTCGAACAGGATCGGCGAGGCGAGGCGCGCGAACAAATCCTCGGACTGGGCGATCTGGTCAGCCGTCATATGGATCTGAACGTGCCAGCCGAGTTCGTGTACGCGTTTCGACAATGGCTCGAGCATGTCGATGGTCGTCGTGCCGCCTTTCATCACCACGTTGAACCTTATGGCGCGCACGCCATGCGCGTCGAGCCGCTTGAGCTCGGCGTCGGTGACGCTCGAATCGACGACGGCGACCGCGCGCGCCACCGTCAAACCCAGTTGCGCCACCGCGTCGAGCGTGCAGCTATTGTCGGTCCCATAGGTCGAGGGCTGCACCACCACCACGCGGCTTGTTCCGAGGCGTTGCTGGAGCAGGCGATATTCGCCGACGCTGGCGTCCGGCGGGCGCAGCGTCGCGTTCGCCGCGATCGGGAAACGGCTGTCGTAAACATGGATATGGCTGTCGGTGGCGCCCACCGGCGCCGGCGTCTTTGGCCGTTCAGCGCCGGCCGAATGTTGGACGCCCTGCGCCTCCGCCGCGCCCGCGCCGCCAGAGCCGGCCGCCGCCATCGCCACACTTTTGAGGAGCGTGCGTCGATCCAATTCCGCCTGCATGATCGTCTCCATTGCGCCTCGTCCAGATCACCTGCGCCAGAACGCGGCCGGGCGCAGGATCATGTTTTCCTGTCGCGAGAAATGCGGCACGCCCTTGACGAGGAATTGCTTGAACAAAGGATCGGCGAACAAAGCGGCGCGGCGCTTGATGCGATCGTCGAGACTGGCATAGCCCCAGAGATGGACGACCTCGTCGACACGTCCGTCCGTGCTACGAAAATAGCCAAGGCAATTGCCGAGATGGGCGAGTTGGACGGGCAATCCCTCCGCCGTATAGATTTCAAAGAACCGGTCGAGCACGCCGGTATGCGCGCGGTAGATGCGCATCTCGACGAAATCGGCGACATCGGTCACATTCTTCACCGGCATGAACGGCGCCGGCTGGAACAGCCGGTCCGATTCGCTGCCGATCATGTGGGCTGTCGCCGCGCGAAAGGCCCGCCATTCCGGATTCGCGACGAGCCGCGCGCGCCGATCCGCCCAATCGGCGACGTCGGCGTGAATCCAGGTCTGGATCAGGCGCTGCTGCGGCCCGATCTCGACGAAATAGGCGCCCGAGCATTGCCCCAGCACTTCGCATTCGATCGGCCACGCCTGCCGCGCGTAGGCTTCAAGATAGGGGTTGAAATGATGCGGTATCGCGCTGGCCGTGCGGAACGCCGTGAGCAAACGAAATCCTCCCGATCACGGATTGTATGATGACCAGATGAATGGATGTCGCGATGGGGCGCCTTTGTCAAGCGCTCGGCGGGGTCACATGGATGAAACTATTGAGTTCGAATTCCTCTCGCGCATAATCGCCTCCATGCAATCAATGATCGGCCGTCGCCACGGACGGCGGCTGTCTCAACGCGCGGGCGCAGCGCTCTGTGGCGCCCCCCACCCCATGTTTTTCGTCAGGGACCACCTACACGATGACCATCACCATCACCGCCTTTGAACGTTCCCCTGACGGCGGCAAGGGACTGGCGCGCGACACGCGCGTTCGCTGGGCGCTTGAAGAAGTGGGCCAGCCGTACCAGGTCCGCCTCGTTTCGTTCCGTGCGATGAAGGAGCCCGCACATCAGGCGCTTCATCCTTTCGGCCAGATTCCAACTTACGAGGAAGGCGATCTCGCCTTGTTCGAGACCGGGGCGATCGTGCTCCACATCGCCGAGCGCCACGCGGGTCTGCTCCCCAACGACGCAAGCGCCCGGGCGCGCGCGATTAGCTGGATGTTCGCCGCGCTTAACACGGTGGAGCCGCCAATCCTTGAACTCACAACCGCCAAGATTCTGGAGGCCGATAGACCCTGGAGTAAGGAGCGCCTGCCTCTGGTTCAGGATCGCATCCGCGAGCGGTTGGACCAACTCTGCATTCGCCTCGGCGATGCCGACTGGCTCGATGGCGCCTTCAGCGCAGGCGACCTGATGATGGCGTCGGTGCTGCTTAGGGTGAAACCAGCGGGCATGCTGGACGAATGTCCGAATCTCGCCGCCTATCTCGCGCGCGCGCAAGCGCGGCCCGCCTATAAGCGGGCCTTCGCTGCTCAACTGGCGGTTAATGCCGGCAGGCCGTCGATCGGATGATTGAAGTCGACTCCTCAAACCCCGCGCGCCGCCGCCAGCCGCCTCACGATGTCGAGCGCGCGGCTAAGCAGCGTCGCCGAGGCCTCATAAGTACGAAAGCCCGCGTGCGCGCTTAAGGTGACGCTGTCGAGCCGGGCTAGCGGATGATCGGCCCGCGCCGGTTCGAGGGCGAAGACATCGAGGCCGGCGCGCGCGATATGGCCTCTGTTCAACGCGTCGACCAGCGCCGCCTCGTCGATTAATGCGCCGCGCGCCGTGTTGATCAGGATCGCGCCGGGTTTCATCGTCGCCAGACGGGCGGCGTCGAGAAAGCCCCTGGTCTCCTCGCTCAGCGCAAGATGAACCGACACGACGTCGGCGGCCTTCAGAAGCTCCTCGATCGCCACCGACGGCGCAGCGTCCGGCCGCGGCGTACGGTTCCAGGCGAGAACCTCCATGCCGATTCCTATCGCGATGCGGGCGACCTCGGCGCCAATGCCGCCAAGGCCGATGATCCCGAGCTTCTTGCCTCGAAGCTGCACGCCTTCGCGCGGCCGCCACGTACCGGCGCGAATGTCGCGGTCCATGCGAGCGAGGTCGCGCGCACAGGCGAACATCAGCGCCACCGCATGTTCGGCCACCGCGGTGTCGCCATAGCCTTTGATTGCATGGACCGTCACGCCCCGCCGGCGGAGCGCTTCGATATCCATATAGCTCTGCGGACCGGTGCCCAGGAACACGATGTGACGCAGATCGGCGCAGCGCGCGACGATGTCGGTTGGCATATAGGAATGGTCGACGATGCAGATGTCGCAGCCGTCGAGCAGGCGCGGCAGATCCTCGCTGGTGAATGGCTCCCTGTTGACCGCGATCTGCGGATCGTCGGGGCGGGACACGGCGTCGAACACCGGTCTTAGTTGATCGTTGCAATCGATGAAGACGGTTCGGGCGTTCATGCGCGCACTCGTTGAATGTGGAGACCGGCCTGCGCCGGCGGTCGGCGCAATGCGATTCTGGAATCATCGCGTCAATTGCGTCAGGCCGGTCGGCGGTCCGTCGATCGCCGTCCAGCCGCCGTCGACAAACAAGGTGCTGCCGCTGACATAGCTAGCCGCGTCGGAGGCGAGGAAGGCGACCGCGCTCGCGACTTCATCGGACGAACTCCAGCGGTTGAACACCGTATGGGCGGCGTAGAGCTTGTGAATGTCGGGCCGCTGCTTGAACGGTTCGGTCAGCGCCGTTTCGGCAATGCTCGGCGCGATGGCGTTGACCCGCACGCCGAAGCTGCCGACCTCGGCGGCGAAGCCCTTGACCAGCAAGCCGATCGCCGCCTTGGTGCCGCCATAGACCGCCAAGCCCGGCTCGATAGTGACGGCGCGCACGGAGGAGCAGGCGATCAGGCTGCCGCCGCGCTGGTCCACCATGATGCGCCCGAAGGCGCGAAAGAAATAGACCGTGCCCTTGATGTTGAGGTTGATCACCCGATCCAGATCCTCCTCGGTATAATCGAGGATGGTCTTGCGGATATTCAAGCCCGGCGTCGTCACCGCGATGTCGAGGCGCGGGAATTTCGCTTTGACCGATTCGCCGAGCGCGGCCACATCGGCGGCGCTCGCCGCGTCGCAGGCCGCCGCCTCGGCCCTGCCGCCGCTCGCGCTTATGCCGGTGACGGTCGCCTCGCAGCGCGCGCGATCGCGGTCGGCGCAGATCACATGCGCGCCGAGGGCGGCCAAAGCCTCCGCCGATGACTTGCCGATGCCGGAGGCGGCTCCCAGCACGACTGCCGTCTTGCCGCTCAGATCAAACAACTTGCGATAATCGGTCACGTTGGAACGCCCTCCTCAGCTAGCGGACTTAAGGAACCATCCAGCCCAATGCTGACGTGGACTGCAGGTAGACGAACAGGCATAACAATGCGAGCAGCGCCAAAGCCCAGCCAAATACACTGCGGAAAATCTCGCCTTCGCGCCCGATCACTCCGACGGCCGCCGCGCCGATCGCGAGGCTCTGCGGCGAAAGCATCTTGCCCAGGACGCCGCCGGTCGTATTGGAGGCCGCCAAAAGGACAGGCGAAATGCCGGTAACTTTCGCCGCCTCCACCTGGAGATGTCCAAACAGGGCGTTGGTGGAGGCGTCCGAGCCGGTCACCACAACACCGATCCAGCCTATCACCGGCGAGAGCAACGCATAGGCCGGGCCCGCGCCGGCGAGGAAGCGTCCTAGCGTCGTCGTTTGCCCCGACCAATTCATGATGTAGGCGATCGCGAGGATCATGAAGATCGTCGGCAGCGCCCACCGAACCTGCACCAGGGCGGCGCCAAAGGCGCGCAACGCGACGGCCGGCCTAACGCGCAGCGCAATCATCGTGAGGATGCCGCAGAAAAGCAGAAGCGTCCCGGCCACCGGAAGATAGTTGACGGTGAACGTCGTATTGATGGGCGCGCCGTCGGCTCGCGTCAGAGTGAGGCCGGGCCATGGAAACTTGTAGACGCCGTAACCGAGGAGATGCGCGACAGGCGGAATTTGCGACAGCGAAAAGACGATCACAATGAAGATGTAGGGCGCATAGGCGAGCAACATCTCGCGCCGGTCTGGTTGGGGTCGGGCGCTTTCATTGGCGGCCGCCAACAGCTCGGCCGGTCGCCAAACGCGCGTAAGAGCGATAATGGCGCCCGCGGAAACCAGAGCCGCGACGACGTCCGTAATTTGCACCGCCAGGAAATTCGACACGAAATATTGCACGACCGCGAAGGATAGACCGGCGACCAGCGCTGCCGGCCACGTCATCCGCAGGCCTCGCGCGCCGTCGACGATGAACACCAGTACAAAGGGCAGGATCGCAGCGATAAAAGGGCATTGTCGTCCGACCATGGCGCCAAGCACGTTATAGGGCAGGTCGGTCTGGGCATTGAGCACGGTAATCGGCACGGCGAGCGCGCCAAAGGCGACAGGCGCGGTGTCAGCCACCAGCGCCATCGCCGCCGCCTTGATGGGGTTGAAGCCGATGGCGACGAGCATCGCGCTGCAGATCGCTATCGGCACCCCCGAGCCCGCCACGGCCTCGATGAGAGCTCCGAAGCAATAGGCAATGATGATCGCCTGGATGCGCAGATCTTCACTGATATGCGCGAAACTCTCCCGCAAAATCATAAAATGACCGGTCTTGACGGTCAGGTGGTAGATCCACATCGCGTTGATAAGAATCCAACCGATCGTCATCATCGAAAAAGCGACGCCGTAGCCGCCGCTGTTCAACGCGACCCCCAAAGGCATGGAATAGACGAGCACCGCGACCGCCAGACAGACGAGAAGCGAGATCAGCGCGGATAATTGCGGAGAGCGTTTCAACAGGCCCAGCATGACGAACATCAACGTCAGCGGAACGACGGCGAAGATGGAGGTCCAACCAATCGAACCGGCGACCGGATCGTAAATCTGCTGATACACGTGAAACTCCCCCCATCTTCTTCTTCACCGCGTCGATTGCGCCCCGGCGGGCATGGCGCTGCGGCGGCGCTAACGCCGAGAAAACGCCGTCGCCTTGATGATCTTGTTCTCCTGATGCTGGACGTTGCCGGCCTCGGCGCTCTTGCGGCGATAGGAAGCCCAGTCGGGATCGGCTTCCAGAGCCTCGCGCCGCCGCTCGCGGTCGGCCTGGCTCGCGAAGCGCCAGAAGAACACGACCTGGTTCAAGGCGCCGACATCGGTGGTGAAAATTCCCATCGGCTCGCCAAGGTGCCGGATGTGGATCGGCATGCCTTCCGCCTCATAGAGCTTCAGCCACGCGTTGAGACGGCCCGGGACCATCGTATAGGTGCGCAAATCGACGATCATGATTTTCTCCCTCGGCGTTTTCCCTGTTGGGCGGGCATCGGTTAATGCGCCGGCCGCTCGGCGTGCGGCGGATAGGCGCTGACGAAATTGTCCCGGTTCGGCATTTTGATTTTCGGCAGCGACGCGGCGTCGAGGACGGCATCCTCGGCAATCAGATGATTGAGATAGAGGAGATAGGCTGAGACCGCGTAGACCTGATCCGGCGTCAAGGATTGCGGCGCATCGAATGGCATCGCGCGCCTGACATAATCGAACAGCGTTGTCGCATAGGGCCAGAAACTGCCGATTGTCTTTTGCGGCTTGGCCTCGAAAATCGTGCCGAAGCCGCCGACCAGTTGATCCATCGGTTTGCCTTCGCCATGTGCGCCGTGGCAGCCGGCGCATTTCTCGGCGAAGATCGCTTCGCCTTCGCGCACTGCGCCATGGCCGGGCGGCAGGCCTGCGCCATCAGGCGCCACGTCGATATCCCAGCCGGCGATTTCTTGAGGCGTCGCCGCGCGGCCGATGCCGTAGCGCTCGTCCGCTGTCGCGGCGGCGGCTGTCAGCGCAAACAGAGCCGCGAGCGCGGCGCGGGCGCGGAGCCTATCCCGCATTGGTCACCGCTCCTGACGACGCCACGCGCCAGCTCTGAATCGCGTTGTAGTGGTAGTAGGATCGGCCGTCGCGCAATTTGAGCAAGGCGTCGCGGCTCGGCTGGACATAGCCGGTCGCATCGGTGGCTCGGCTCGCCAATACCGCCGGTCCGCCCTCCCAGCGCCAGGGCAGGCGGAAACGCGTCAGGCACTTCGACAGCACCGGCTCCTGCAGCGCCGCGTCGCGCCAGGTGAGGCCGTCATCGGTGGACACTTCCACGCGGACGATTTTGCCGGCGCCGGACCAGGCGAGCCCGGAGATTTCGCAGAAGCCGGGCTGTTTCAAGCGGTGGCCGCCCGAGGGATAGGTGATGACGGACTTGGCCTCCATGATGAAGTTGAACTGCCGGATCGTGCGATCGGGCATGACCATCGTATATTTGGAAGTCTCCTCGCGCGTCTCGAACGGCGCCACGCCGAGCTTGAGGCGCCGCAGCCATTTGATGCTGGCGTTGCCCTCATAGCCGGGCAACAGCAGGCGCAGTGGGTAGCCCTGTTCCGGCCGCAGGCGCTCGCCATTCTGCGCATAAGCGAGGATGGCGTCGTCGAGCGCTTTTTCGATCGGAATGCTTCGCGTCATCGCCGCGGCGTCGGCCCCTTCGGCGAGCAGCCATTTGGCTTCGGCGCGCACACCCGCCTCCGCCAGCACCGTGGCGAGCGAAACTCCCGTCCATTCACAGCAGCTCACCAGTCCATGCGTATCCTGCGCGGTGTATTCGGGCTTTGGCGCGCCCCAATTCTGGGTGTTGCCGGAACATTCGAGGAAGTGGATGCGCGACACCGAGGGAAAACGCGTGAGCTCCTCCAGCGAAAATATCATCGGCCGCTCGACGAGGCCGTGCACGATAAGCCGGTGCTGGTCTGGATCGATCGCGGGGACGCCGGCGTGATGGCGTTCGTAATGCAGCCCATTGGGCGTGATGATGCCGGCAAGGTCCTGAAGCGGCGTGCAAGAGGTGGTCGCAAGCCTGGTGGCCGGCTCAATGCCGCCCCGCAGGCGGCGCACGACTTTCGCTTCAAAGGGCGATGGCAGGCCATAGGGCGGGCTCATCACCTCGGCGCCGGATTGCTTCTGCCATTGTGGCGCAGCAGGCGGCAGATTGGCGTCGGGCGTCGCCTGGGCGCGCGCCGGGGCCGCCGCATGCGCGACAGCAAGCCCCGCGCCGGCGCCAATCAAGGTGCGGCGCGTGATGGAGCTGTCGTTGGGATTCTTTGGGACCATTGGCGTTCCAACCGAACTTCAAATGCGTCTTCAGCGACGCGGCGCCCCTGACCCGCGGACATTTGAATCGCCGCACAAATTCGCCGACGAATCGGGGCGACATTCACTTGGCCGTTTGCCGCGACATGAAATGGGCGATTGCCTTGATATCGCCCTCGTCCAGAGAATAGGCGATCTCCGGCATGATCACATTGCCGCGACCGCGCCGTGCGCCGTGCTGGTAGTCATGTAGCGCCTTGACGATGAATTCCTCGCGCTGTCCGGCAAGGCGCGGCACCTCGCCCTGGCCGGCGAACGTCTGGGTATGACATTGGGCGCAATGGCGTTCATTGGCGAGCTTCGCCCCCGCCTCGGTCAGGGCCGGGTCGCTGTCGGCGCCAGCGGGCTCCGCCGGCGGCAAGGTCAGGAAGTAAGCGCCAAGGCTCCGGATATCGTCATCAGTGAGGTCCTTGGCCGCGGGCGTCATCAGTTCGTTCATCCGCGTCTCGCCGCGGAAATATACCAATTGCCATTCGAAGAACAGATCAGGCTCTCCGGCCAGATTGGGAACGCCATCGGTCTGCGACACGCCGCCGGGACCGTGGCAGCCGGAACAGATTTCGACTTTGTCCTTGAACGCCGAATCGTCGGCGCTGGGCTTGGCGTCGTCGGCGTGCGACGCGGCGCCCACAGCTAGCGCGGCGCTCAAGGCGCAGAAAAAAACCGCCAATCTCGACATGCCAAACATCCGATCGAAGTTGCGGAGAAAAAACGCCCCACCCCTGGCGAACCAAAGGGCGAGGCGTATGTTCGGTCAGATGTTACTTGCTATAGGAGATCTGGTAGATCGCATGGGCCTGATCGTCGGCGACGAGCAGCGAACCGTCGGGCGCGACGATCACGTCGGACGGCCGGCCGAGCACTTTCGTGCCGTCGGTGAAGCCCGAGGCGAACACTTCCTGACTGGCGTTGCTGCCGTCGGCGTTAACCGACACGCGCTCGATCCGGTAGCCGTTCTTCACATGCCGGTTCCACGATCCGTGCTCGGCGATGAAAATATTGCCGGCATATTCGGCGGGGAACTGATTGCCCGTGTAGAACTTCATGCCGAGCGGCGCGACATGCGGCCCAAGCTTGACGACCGGCGGGTTGAACTCGGCGCAAGTATGCCCCTTGCCATAGACCGGGTCGAGAATGTCGCCCTGGTGGCAATAGGGATAGCCGAAATCTTCTCCGGTCTTCGACACAAGGTTCAGCTTGTCGCTCGGCACGTCGTCGCCGAGCCAGTCGCGCGCATTTTCGGTGAACCACAGATTGCCTGTCCGCGGATCGATGGCGCCGCCGACGCTGTTGCGCACGCCGATCGCCCAGAGCTCCGCATTGCCGTTGTCGGCATTGATGCGTCGGACCTGGGACGTCCCGCTCGGCGGCAGACATTCGTTGCAGGGCGGCCCGACGGGAATGTACAATTCGCCGTTCTGGCCAACGGTGATGTATTTCCATCCATGCGGCGTGTAGGGCGGGAAGTCGTCGTAGACAACCTTGCCGGCTCCCAGATTGTCGATATGGTCTTCCGGGTTCTCCCAGGCATAGACCTTGTCAATGTCGACGACATAGAGCGTGTGGTTGGCGAAAGCCACGCCCGTCGCCATGCGCAGGCCTTTGATGACCGACTTGACGGTTCGCTTGCCGCCTTGATCGGTGACGGCGCTGACGGTGCCGGCGTCCCAGGTGCCGACGAACAGCGTGCCCTTGTCTCCCCAGGCCATTTGCCGCGCCTGCGGCACGCTTGACGCCCAAACGCTGATCTTGAATCCCGGCGGCAGCTTGATGTTCGCGAGGTTCTTGTCGAGATCCGCCGCCGACGTCGGCAGCGGTTGGCCGGCGACCGGCACCAGTCCGCGCTGCGCCTCGGTCTCGTCGCCTCTCCACCAATCATCGGGCGGATGCAGCCAGAAATCCTTTGTCGTGGAAACGTAATGCCCAAGCGGCTTCTCGTCGGCTTTGACGACCGAAGCGCCCATCAATGCGGCAAAGCTCAGCGCCCCCGCGCCGGCCAACGCCAAGCTGACCATTCTGCTCAGTTTTGCTACCATCTGACGTCCTCCCGATAGAGCCGAGATTCCAAGACCTCGTTCGCGCAAGCCGACGCCTGGGGCATAGCTCCGTGGCGTTCAATTGGTCTGGATGCGCTGCCTAACTTATAGTATTGTCACACAACCTTGTCTAGGGCGATATTGCGAAATGATTCGACGAATCGGCGCGGCCGACGCGAGGCATGGAGGCAAGCGCTCCCGCGGCCTTCTCAGCCGATCATCCGTTGCGGCAGCCACGTCGCCAGCGCTGGAAAGGCGACGAGGATCGCGAGACGGATGAGGTCCGTTGCGACGAAGGGCAGGACGCCCGCGAAAATCGTCGCCATGCTCACGTCCTTGATCACGCTTTTGATGACGAACACGTTCATTCCCACCGGCGGATGGATCAATCCGAGTTCAACCGTCACCACGATCACGACGCCGAACCAGATCGGATCGAAGCCGAGCGCGGTGACGACCGGGAACACGATCGGGACGGTGAGAATGATCATCGCCATGGCGTCCATCAGGCAACCGAGCGCGAGATACATCAAAAGGATCAACGCCAATACGCCATAGGGTCCGACGCCGAGGCCGCTCAGAAACTGAGTGACATGCTGCGGCGTCTGCGTGATGGTCAGAAAATAGCCAAAGCATAAAGCGCCGATCAGCACGGTGAACACCGCCGCCGCCGTACGCGTCGCCTGCAGCAGCGCCTGGAGAACGCCGGCGCCCGATAATTTGCCGCGCAGCACGCCGATCGCGAATGCGCCGACGGCGCCGACCGCGCCCGCTTCCGTCGGTATGAAAAAGCCGCCATAGAGGCCGCCGATCACGAATAGGAACAGCAGCAGCGGCGACCAGACGTCGCCAATCGCTTTGGCGCGCTCGCGCCAGGAAGAACGCGGACCGGCCGGCAGGAAGCCCGGTCTGGAATAGCCGATGATCAGAATCGTCACCATGTGCATCACCATCGCCAGCAGGCCGGGCAGGATGCCGGCGATGAAGAGTTTGCCGATATCCTGCTGGGTGATGATGCCGTAAACCGCAAGCACCGTGGATGGCGGCAGCATGGCGCCGAGCGTGCCGCCGACCGCGATCACGCCGGTCGCAAAAGATTGCGGATATTTGAAGCGGCGCATCTCCGGGTAGGCGACGGCGGAGAATGTCGCCGCCGTCGCCACCGACGATCCCGAGATCGCCGCGAAACCGCCGCAAGCGGCGATCGTCGCGATGCCGAGGCCGCCGCGCCAATGCCCGACGAATGTGTTGGCGGCGCGAAAGAGCTCGCGACTGATGCCGGAGACCGAAACGAATGCGCCCATCAACAGGAACATCGGAATGACGCCGAACGCATAGTCGGTGACGGTGCGCATCGTGGTCTGGCTGACCAGCTTCATGGCGGGCGCGAAGCCGGTGAGGTAGCCGAATCCCGTGACGCCAACCAATCCCATCGCCATGCCGACGGGTACGCGCAATAACATCAGCGCGAAAAGCGAGACGAAGCCTGCGATTGCGACCATTTGCCCGCTCATCGCCGCTACTCCGCCGTCTTGATCTTGGCGTCGTGAATCTCTTCCGGATGAAAGATCAGCCGGTAGGTTCGGATCGCGATCAGCAACACCGCTGATACGTCGCCGATCCAGGCGATGGCGAAAAACGGCCAGTTCGGCAACCTGAGATCATAGGTCAGGATATTGTCGCGATAGGTCGTCAGCACCTTGTCGAATAAAGTGATCGTCTGCGCCGTCACCACGAACAGCAGCACCGATGTCGCGAATATGTCGATCCATCGCTGATACCTGGGCCTGGCGCTCGCCCATACCAGATCGACGGTAATGTGCGTTCCGCGATAGCTGGTGGCGGCGATGCCCCAGAAAATCAGGATGCCCAACAGCAAGCGCCCGAAATCGTAATAGTCGGGGATCGTCACCGCGAAAAACTTCCGCATGAATATCGCAACGAAAGTATTGAGCGCGACGATTCCAACGAACGCCGCCGCGATCAGTTCGATCAGGTCGATGAAGCGATCCATGACGTTCTTGCCGGGCGCGTCAGGCTCGGCGCCCGGGAGAACGGTCGGCGGAACATCCGGCAATGCGCTCATGAGACACCGGCGATGGAGTGAGGTTGGATGGGTGGCGACGGCTCCGCCACGGCCGTCAGTCCGGCGCTCTAAAGCCCTGCGCCAAATTTGGCGATCGTAGCCTGCAAATCGGCCTCGATCGCGCCGGGGTCGCCGCCGACTTTTTTCACCGCGTCCGCCCAACTGGCGTGCAGAGGCTGGACGGCCTTCTTCCATTGCGCCAATTGGTCGTCGGTCAGCTTGTATACGTCGTGATCGGCGAGCGCTTTCATCTTGACGCGTCCGTTGGCTTCGAAATCCGACCACGCATCGGAGATTTTCGACGCCCATTCCGGCGTGCAATGGTCGTCGAACGCCTTCTTCTGCGCCGGCGACATGGAATTATAAGTGTCCAGATTGACGTTGTAGGTGAACACCGTCGTGTAGAGCGGAACGTCCATATGATATTTCACCACCTTGTCGATGCCGAAGAGGAACATCGATCCCCATGGAAAGGTGATCTCATCCGCGACGCCGCGTTCGATCGCATCGCGCGCTTCCGGCGCCGAAGCCTGAACATTCGTGCCGCCCAGCATTTTGACCATTTCAGCAATGGTGCTCTGGGCCGGGCGCACCTTCGATCCGGCAAGGTCGGAAGGAAGGAGGATCTTCTTCTTGCCGTGCAGCGTGCCGGGATCATGGATGAAGGCGAGGCATAGTTTGGTGTCTTTCATTTCGGTCGGCGCATATTTGCGATACCATTCGTCGAGGGCCAGCGTGCCCTTCTTGCCGTCGCCGAAGGTGAAGGGAATCTGCCCCGCCGCGATGATCGGGAAACGGCCTGGCTGATAGCCGGGGTTCACGTAAGTAACGTCGGCGATGCCGTCGCGCGCCATATCATAATGATCGAACGCCTTGCCCAATTGTTCGGACGGAAAGATCGTCGCCTTGATCGTTCCGCCCGAGGCCTTTTCGATATCTGCCGCCCAGGCCTGCGTCGCCGGCACCAGCGGATGGGCGGGCGGCACCCAGAGCGACACCCTCAGATTGATCGTCTTGTCCTGCGCCAGCGCGAGCGCGCCGGCCTGCGCGATCAGCCAGGCGCAACAAGTGAACAGGCAGATGGCGGCTCTTCCCAATCGTCGACTGAGAGCCGATCGAAACATCGCCAAACGGGCTCCTGACATTATCCCCTCCCAAAAGCCTGGAACGTCGGCGCATGCGCCACAACGTCCCGCTGTCCACCGCGCGCCGGCTGCCCAGCAACTGAGGGGCGGAGACGTCAGTTGGTTATACAGGTGGAATGTTAGCCTATGCCAGCGCAGAAGCGACCGGATTCAGAGCGCCATGCGTTCGCCTTCGACCGTGGTTCAGCGCCGAACGCGTCGACATAAGGTTATCATACAAATCTGCCTTGTCTCCGCCTGACGTTCGATGTTATCGTGGCGCCGATGGGAATAGCCTCATCCTGCCCCGCTAGAGAGAATTTCGAGGGCCGACCTCTTATTCCTGACGGCGCGATCCCCAGACATATTGAGGGCGCGCGGCCGCCGCCTATGGCGCCAAGACCGGCTTCGTGCGGCGCCGATCGCCTCCAGCCTTGGCGCCCGGATCGAGCCAATGATTTTGCGAATGTAAAAAGAAGAACCCATGGCGTCAGTATCGATCGATAATGTCGGCAAATCCTTCGGACCCGTCGCGGCGCTGCATGGGGTGTCGGTTTTCATCCCCGACGGCGCCTTCGTGATTCTGGTCGGTCCCTCGGGATGCGGGAAATCGACGCTTTTGCGCATGATCGCCGGCCTCGAGCACATCACCGCCGGTGAAATCCGCATCGGTTCGCGCGTGGTCAATGGCATGGCGCCGAAGGAGAGAGACATCGCCATGGTATTCCAGTCCTATGCGCTCTACCCGCATATGACGGTCGAGCAGAATATGGCGTTCTCCCTCATGCTCAAGCGCACTTCGAAGCAAGAGACCGGAGCCAAGGTTGCGCGCGCCGCCGATATTCTCGGCCTACAGGATCTGCTTGCGCGCTACCCCCGACAACTTTCGGGGGGGCAACGTCAGCGCGTCGCGATGGGACGTGCGATCGTGCGCGACCCCTCGGTCTTTCTGTTCGACGAGCCGCTTTCCAATCTTGACGCCAAGCTGCGCGTACAGATGCGGGCCGAGATCAAATCGTTGCATCAGCGATTGGGAACGACGACGGTCTACGTCACCCACGATCAGATCGAGGCGATGACCATGGCCGATCAGATCGTGGTGATGAATGGCGGCAGGATAGAACAGATCGGCGCGCCGCTGGAACTCTACGATCGGCCGGCCAATCTATTCGTCGCCGGGTTCATCGGCTCGCCCGCCATGAATTTTCTTTCCGGCGCGATTGGCGCGCAAGGGTTTACCACCGAGGACGGCCTGACGCTGCCGCTCGCCGACAATTTCGCGGCGAATTCGGGCAGATCGGCGGTTTACGGAATTCGGCCCGAACATCTCATCATCGATGATTCCGGCCTGCCCTTCGTCGTCGATGTCGTCGAACCGACCGGATCGGAAACCCAGGTGCAAGGAAAGCTTGGCCGCCAGCTCATTTCAGGCGTATTCCGCCAGCGTGTCGACGCCAAGCCAGGCGAGACGATCAGGATTGCGCCTGAGCTTGGCGCCGTGCATCTTTTCGACGCCCAATCGACCGAGCGGATGTCACCATGACGCCTTGGCCTCCATCGTCACATCCCCGCGATCGTTCTCCACCCAAAGCGCCAGGTCTTCTTCGCCGGACCGCGCCTTGAGAAAGAAATCTGCCCCGTCGAACAGCGGCCGGATTCCGCGAAACGAGAAACGGCGCGGAGGCCTTCCCTTCGCCAGCTCGGCGGCAAACTCGACCAGCAAGGCCGCTTGCAACGGGCCATGCACGACGAGTCCGGGATAGCGCTCCTCGCCCATCGCATAGGGCCGGTCGTAGTGAATGCGGTGGCCGTTGAAAGTCAGCGCCGAATAGCGAAACAGCAATACAGGGTCGGCATGCAGCTTCAGGCAGTGTTCGGCCGCGCGCGTCGGCGTCCTCGGCGGCGTCGCGACAGGATTCGTCTCTGCTGGACGATAGACGAGGTTTTGCCGTTCGCGCACCGCCACGCCGCGCGGCGTGGCGATCAGATGGTCGACGCCGACGAAGCAGAGCGCGCCGCTTCGACCCTGCTTGAGATCGATCGCCGCGATGCGCGAGCTCCGCTCGATCGCGTCGCCGGCGACGATGCGATCGAGGATTTCCAGTTCGCCGCCGGCCCACATGCGACGGGGCAGGGGGATCGGCGGCAGAAAGCCGCCACGCACGGGATGGCCGTCCGGCCCAAGATCGGACATCGCAGTGATCGGCGGCGCGAGGCACCAGTGCAGCGTCAGCGGGGCGTGCGCTCCGCTGCTGGGGAAATTCATCTGCGATTCGAAAGTCGCCAAGAGGCCCGCGATCAACCGCTGGGTCGCGATATCGCGCGCGATCTCGGTCCGGCCGACCGAGGATTGCAGAGCCATCATATCAAGCGCGGGCGCAGAGACAGGCGGTGGGTTCATATCGCTTCTTTCGATGGGAGAATGGCTCGCCGACCGCAAGTCGGAACTTCCATGCGCCGGCGCTATGCCGGCGGATAGGTCCGCATATCGCGAAATCTGACGCGCGCCGAGATCATTCCCTTGCGGCCATCCTCATAGGTGACCTCCGTAGAGACATCAGCTTCGTCCGATCCATCATAGAGCGTCGTCACCAGACGTTCGTAGCGCTGCGCGATAAAGCCGCGCCGCACCTTCTGTGTGCGGGTCAGTTCGCCATCGTCGGCATCGAGCTCCTTGTGCAGGATGAGGAAGCGCTTGATCTGCGCTTTCGCCATGATCGGCTCTTTCGACAAGGCGCGATTGACCTCGTCGACATGATTTTCGATCATGTCATAAACGAGCGTGTGGCCCGCGAGCTCCTGGTAGGAGGCATAGGAGATGTTGTTGCGCTCGGCCCAATTGCCCACCGATTCGAGTTCGATATTGAGCATCGCGGTGACGAAATCGCGACCAGAGCCCAATGCGACGGCCTCTTTGATATTGGGAAAGAACTTCAGCTTGTTCTCGACATATTTCGGCGCGAACAACGAGCCGTCGGACAGCTTGCCGACATCCCTGGCGCGATCGATGATCTTCAATTGTCCGTCGGTCTCGAAGAAACCGGCGTCGCCGGTCTTGACGAAGCCATCCGGGGTCAATGTCTCGGCGGTCTTGTCGGCGTCCTTGTAATAGGAAACGAACTGGCCCGGCGATTTGAACTGAACCTCGCCGTCCTCGGCGATGCGGATCGTGACATTGGGCGCGGCAGGGCCGACAGTGTCAGAGCGGACGGCGCCGTCGGACTGGCAGGTCACGTAGAGAAAGGCCTCAGTCTGTCCGTAGAGCTGTTTGAGATTGACGCCCAGCGACCGATAGAAGGAGAACAGGTCGGCGCCGATCGCCTCGCCGGCGGTATAGGCGATGCGGATGCGCGAAAAACCCAGCGTGTTTTTTAGCGGCGCAAAGACGAGCCACTCGCCCAATGCGTAATGCAGCCTCGCCAGCAGCGGCACGCGGTCGCCGTTGAGAATCTTCTCGCCCCAATTCCTGGCGACATCGAGGAAGTGGCGGAACATCCGGCGCTTCAACGCGCTGGCGTCCTCCATGCGGATCATGATGCGCGACAATTGCGCTTCGAAGACGCGCGGCGGCGCGAAATAGAACGACGGGCCGATCTCGCGCAGATCGTTCTGCACGGTCTCGGCGTTTTCAGGACAGGCCATGCAGGAGCCCGCGACATGGCTCTGCGCATAATTCATGTAGTGATCGCCGGCCCAGGCGAGCGGCAGGTAGGCGAGCTGTTCGTCGCGGTCGGTCAGCCCGTCGAAGGCGACCGTATCGCGCGCGGCGCTGATGCAACCCTGCGCCGACAGGACGACGCCTTTCGAGGTCCCTGTCGTGCCGGACGTATAAAGAATCGCGGAGATATCAGCGCCGCGCCCGGCGTCGATCGCCGCATCCAGCGCGGCGGACGCTTCCGCGCTTGACGCAAGCTCCGCTTCGCCCGCCTCGATCAGCGCGCCGATCGCGCGCAGCCTCGAACGGTCATAATCGCCCAGACCCCGCTCTTCGTCGTAGAGGACATAGGCGAGCGTTTTCATTGCGCCGCCGATCGACAATATTTTGTCGACTTGCTCCTGGTCCTGCGCGGCGATCAGCGCGATATCGGCATGTTCCAGCACATAGGCCATCTCGCCGGCGACGGCGTCGGCGTAAATCGGGATCGGAACCGCCCGCAGCATTTGCGCGGCGGTCATCGTCCAATAAAGATGCGGGCGGTTCGAGCCGACGATAGCGATCTTGCCGCCCGGCTCGAGGCCGAGCTTTTTGAGTGAGAAAGCGAGCGCGCGGACCTTCGAATAGGCTTCGGCCCAGCTCCAGGTCTTCCAGATGCCGCGATCCTTGTGACGGATAGCGGGACGGTGGCCGCGCGACAGGGCATGATGGCGCAACAACTTGGGGAATGTGTCAGGCATTGGCGAACCTGCGGCGCCGTGCGGGTTTGCGCTCGCCTCGAGTTCAACGCGCTCCTGGTCCAAAGCCTGACTCAAAACCTCCTCCCAGATGATTTCGATGCGCCGGGCGTCGTTGCGCTCAATCCGTCTCACCCTTCCCTTATAAAGGACGCCGCGAGCGTGCGCGCAAATTCCTCCGGCTTGTGGCGCCCCGGATCCGACCATTCGAGGGACCAGTTCAGCGCGCCCAGAATGGCGAGTCGAACGGCGGTGGGCTCCGCCTCCGGCGGCAGCAATGAGGCTCTGGCCGCTTCGCCGATCAAATTGCGCCACACTGTCTCGTAATCGCGTCGGACCTGGTGGAGGCTGTTGCGCACACTCGGCGGCGCCGTATGAATGCACCGGATATGCGCCGAGGTGAAGTCGCTCTCAAGCCACAATGTTTCGAGATGGGCGGCGATTGCGCCCTCGATTTTGCCGCGCAAGGAGGCGCTTTCGCCAAGCGTCCGCAGTCGGGCTTCGACGGCCTGATGGACGCGCTCGACGCCGATGCGCAGCACTTCCGCGGCGAGTTCCTCCTTGGAGGCGAAGTGATAATAGAGGCTCCCCGCCTTCATGCCGACGGCGGCGCCGATGTCGCGCAGCGACGTTCCGGCATAGCCGCGCGCGCAGAACAATGTCGCGGCCACCGTCAAAATCTGCTGGCGGGAGACATCGGCTCGCTTCGGCGCGGATTCGTCTGTCGCAGCGAGGGCGGATCGGTCAGAAAGGGAATCGGTCATCGGATATTCGCAGCAGGGAGACATTTGTTCATCGATCCCAATTCCCGATCTTGGCTTCCCAGGCGGTGGTCGCTTGGCAGCCGCCAGAGCGCAATGGCGGATCACAATCGTTTGGCGATTTCCTCCAGCATCACCTCGGTGGCGCCGCCGCCGATCGATTGAATCCGCGCATCCCTGGTCATGCGTTCGATCGCGCTTTCGCTCATATAGCCCGCGCCGCCGTGGAATTGCAGACAATCATACATCACCGCATTCACCAGTTCGCCGCAATAGGCTTTCACCATCGACACTTCTTTGGTCGCGTCCAGGCCCTGCGAGTCGCGCCAGGCGGCGTTGTAAACCAGTTGACGGCCCGCCTCGACCTTGGCCGACAGCATGGCCAGCCGCTGGCGGATCGCCTGTTTGTCCCACAGGGGGCCGCCAAAAGCCTTGCGCGTCTTCACATAATCAAGCGTGAGATCCAGGGCGGCTTGCGCCTCCCCCATCGCCATTGCGCCCAGAACGGTACGTTCGTTCTGGAAGTTGCGCATGATGGCGTAGAAACCCTGGCCTTCCTGACCCAGAAGGTTCTCCGCCGGGATGCGACAATCCTCGAAGACGAGCTCGGCCGTGTCGGAGGATCGCCAGCCATGTTTGCTCAGCGCGCGGCCGACCTTGAATCCCGGCGCGCCCTTCTCGACAAGAAACATCGACACAGAGCGGCTCGCTGGACCTCCCGCGTCGGCTTTGGCGGCGACGCAATAAAGATCGGCGTGGACGCCATTGGTGATGAAAGTCTTGACGCCGTTGAGAATATAATTCCCGCCCTCGCGCCGCGCGCTCATGCGCATACCCTTTACATCGGAGCCGGCTTCCGGTTCGGTGATGGCGACTGCGGTGATGACGCTCCCGTCGACCACGCCCGGCATCCAGCGCGCCTTCTGCGCGTCGCTGCCGGTATTGGCGAGGTGCACCGACGCCATGTCGGTATGGACGAGCGCGGTAATTGCGACGCCGGAGAACGTAGACCGACCTAACTCCTCGGCGAGCGCGACCGTGGCGAGTGTGTCCATTTCCGCGCCGCCATATTGGGCGGGATAGCGGATGCCGAAAAAGCCCAGCGCGCCCATGCGGCGCAAAACCTCGCGCGGGACGAAGCCCGCTTCTTCCCATTGCGCCGCGTGGGGCTTGATCTCCGCTTCCACGAAGCGGCGCACCTGGGCGCGCAGCATCTCATGTTCCTCGCCAAAGAACGGCGACCCGGCAGATGGCGCAAATCGGGGTTTGGCAGCGATATTCATGACGAAATCCTCGCCACGCTTTCACAATTTTGTTGACGGGCCGGCAGGTTATTTCTAACAGTCGTTAGGTGAAATGTCTACCGTTCAGCCGCGCCTTTCGGCTCCGTCGATATTCCATTCGTCTCGAACTATTGCCGCCAATATGTTTCTTCCGACTTCCTTTGCCGGCGAAGGCGAAGATTCCGTCTTCGCAGCCAATCGACGGGCCTACGCGCCCTTGCTCGGGGAATTGCGTCGACGGCTTGGCGCGGCGCGCGAAGGCGGCGGCGAGGCGCTTCGTCGTCGTCATGAAGCGCGCGGCAAGATTCCGGTTCGCGACCGGATCGACCTTCTCATCGATCCCGGCAGTCCGTTCCTCGAATTGTCGCCGCTCGCCGCCGATGGACTCTACGAAGGCGGCGCGCCGGGCGCGGGAATCGTCACTGGCGTCGGCCGTATCCAGAACATCCCATGCATGCTGATCGCCAATGATGCGACCGTCAAAGGCGGCTCGTTCTTCGCGGAGACGGTCAAGAAACATTTGCGCGCACAGGAGATCGCCGGGGAGCATCGTCTGCCCTGCCTCTATCTCGTCGATTGTGGCGGCGCTTATCTTCCCGAGCAGGATCGGGTTTTCCCAGATCGCGACCATTTCGGCGGCTCGTTCTACAATCAATGCCGGATGTCGGCGGCCGGCATCCCGCAGATATCCGCTGTGTTCGGCGCCTGCACGGCGGGCGGCGCCTATATCCCGGCTTTGTCGGACGAAGTCGTCATGGTGCGCGGCACAGGCCGCATTCATCTTGGCGGGCCGCCAATCGTCAAGGCGGCGATCAACGAGATCGTCGATGGCGAAACGCTCGGCGGCGCCGACATGCATACAAACGTATCGGGCGTGTCCGATTATGTCGTCGCAACCGAAATGAAGGCTTTGGCCAAACTGCGGGCGATCGTTCGCGGCTTCGGTCCCATCCGCCCGGTGACGCCGCCGCCCTATCCGCCCGAGGCGCCGCGCTATGATCCCTTGGGGATCGACGGGGTGATCTCGACTGACCTGAAGCGTCCCATCGATGTCAGCGAAGCGGTTGCACGGCTTGTCGACGGCAGTGCGTTCGAGGCGTTCAAACCGGATTATGGCGCGACGCTGGTCACCGGCTTTGCCCGCATTCACGGCTATCCCGTCGCCATTCTCGCCAACAATGGCGTGCTGTTCTCCGAATCCGCCGTCAAAGGCGCTCATTTCATCGAACTGGCGGATCAGCGACATATCCCGCTGCTGTTCCTGCAGAACATCACCGGCTTCATGGTTGGGACCGAAGCCGAGCGCGGCGGCATCGCCAAACATTCCGCCAAGCTGGTCTACGCTGTGTCGAACGCCCGCGTGCCTAAATATACAGTGATCATCGGCGGCTCCTATGGGGCGGGCAATTATGGCATGTGCGGGCGCGGCTTCCGTCCGCGCTTCCTGTTCGCCTGGCCGAACGCCCGCATCGCGACGATGAGCCCCGATGTGGCGGCCACGGTAGTGACCGAATTGCGCCGCCAGAGCCTGAAGGGAAACGCGGATGAAGTGGAGATTGCCAGACTTGACGCGCAGACACGCCGCCAGTTCGAAGAACAGAGCGATCCCTATTATGCGACCGCGCGGTTATGGGATGACGGCATTATCGAACCAGGCCAGACGCGCGATGTGCTCGGCCTTTGCCTCGCCTTGAGTGCGGGCGAAAGCCACGACCCTTCTCCCCGGCCGGTCTATCGGATGTGAGCGCGCCTCTCATGTTCCGATCTCTTTTGATCGCCAATCGCGGCGAGATCGCAGTCCGCATCATCCGCGCCGCGCGCCGCATGGGACTGCGGACAATCGCCGTCTATTCCGACGCCGATCGCGACGCCTTGCATGTCGCGATGGCGGACGAGGCTGTTCGGATCGGGCCGGCCTCGGCGCGCGAAAGCTATCTCAGCGTTGAGCACATCATCGAAGCCGCGCGGGCGACAGGCGCCGAGGCGATCCATCCGGGCTACGGCTTCCTGTCGGAAAAGCCTGACCTGCCGCGCGCGTGCGCCGCGACGGGCCTCATCTGGGTCGGGCCGCATCTCCAAGCGATTGAGGCGATGGGGTCGAAAATCCAGGCAAAGCGGCTCGCCGTCCTGGCTGGCGTCCCGGTCGTTCCGGGCTATGAGGGCGACGACCAGGAGGTCGTGCGCCTTGTTGCCGAAGCGCGGCTCCTTGGCCTTCCTGTCATGGTCAAGGCCTCGTCGGGCGGCGGCGGCAAAGGCATGCGGCCGGTCGTCGACGAAGCCGGGTTGGAGAACGCCATCGTCAGCGCCCGTCGCGAGGCGGAGGCCGCCTTTGGCGACGGCCGGCTCCTCATAGAAAAACTGATCGCGCGTCCGCGCCATGTCGAAGTGCAGGTGCTCGGCGACAGACATGGCCATCTCGTCCATCTGTTCGAACGCGATTGCTCGGTTCAGCGCAGCGGCCAGAAGCTTCTTGAGGAGACGCCAGCGGCTAACCTTTCCGACGTCTGCCGCGCGGCGCTGCATGCGGACGCGGTGCGGCTGGCCAGATCGATTGGCTATGATTCAGCCGGCACGATCGAGTTCATTCTGGATGCGGCGACGGAGCAATATTTCTTTCTCGAAATGAATACGCGGCTTCAAGTCGAGCATACGGTCACTGAGGCCGTCACCGGTCTTGACCTCGTCGAATGGCAATTGCGGGCCGCTGCGGGCGAAAGCCTCACGTTCACTCAGGAAGACATTCGCTGTTCGGGACACGCCATTGAAGCGCGAATCGCCGCCGAACGCGCAGATGAAGGCTTTCGCCCCGATGTCGGGCGCATCGTCCTGTGGCGCGCGCCGGAAGGCGAGGGAATCCGCGTCGATTCCGGCGTGGCGACGGGCTCGATGGTCGGTCCCAATTACGATTCCCTGCTCGCCAAAATCATCGCGCATGGTTCCGATCGCCCCGACGCCTCGGCTCGGCTGGTCGCGGCGCTCGAACGCCTGACCGTGCTCGGAGTAGCGACGATCAGGCCTTTTCTCGTCGACGCGGTGAGGAGCCCGATTTTCGCCGAGGGGCGGGCGACGACAAGCTTTGTGTCCGACGCGTTTCCACAAGGCTGGGCCCCTCCCACCGATCCATTGGCGATGCTGCCTCGGCTGGCGGCGGTCGCGTGGCTGCTCAGCGAGCATGAGCGCCAGCGTCAAGAATTGACGTCGCCCTGGTTCAACCTCTCGGCTTTTCGGCTGTCGACGCCAAGTGGGCGCGCGGGCCGGTGCGCCCTAGCGGTGAGTTTCGTACGTGCGGCAACGCGGATGACGATCGAAGGCGGCCTCGACCGCCTGACAGTAACGGACGAAAGCGGATCCTCAGTCATCGAGGCGCGATTGGAAGAGGGAGCGATCACCGCCGAAATCGATGGAATCCGTTATCTCGCTCCCTTTGTCGCCGCCGGCGCGACGATCTTCATCCGGCTGGGTCCGCTCGAGACCCGGTTTGACGTCGGCCTCGCGGTCGAGGCTGGTGTGGCGGGGCGCGCCGCGGCGTTCGAGCCGGCCTGGTCGGTGACAGCCCCGATGCCCGGCGTTCTCACCGAAATCAGGGTGGCGCAAGGTTCAACGGTCGAGGCGAACGAGATCGTCGCCGTGCTGGAATCCATGAAGCTCTTCGTAGACATCAAGAGCCCGGCGGCGGGGCGCGTCGCTGAGGTGGTCGCCGCCAAAGGGCAAACGCTCGCGGCGGGCGATCTGGTGATCGCGATCGAACCGGTCGCGGCGACCGGCGCTTAGCCGGCCTGGCGTCCTGACCGGGAGGACCCCGACAGGTGAGCGGCGGCTCGACGCGACGGGGCCCATGAGCAGGACTGATCAGGCCCCGTTGCGCATGCCTCCGTATAAAATTTAACACGGCGATCGCGGCATTGTCACAGACCTATCAGCTGCTCAATATATCGCCTTGCCAAGCGTGGACGGCATTGATCGAGTCCACGCGCGGCCTTCGGGCCGGAGGCGCGATCGGTCGGGAAGAGTTTGAGCATGGACGTCCTTATCGCGTATTCGATCTTTCCGGCCGGCGCCATCGCCCTGATATGGCTGGCGACCTTTTTTTGGCCGCTTGAGGGGCGGCGCACGACCTATGACTTCATGCACGGCCTGACGGTGATCACGCGGCTCGTCGGCGCGGTCGTTCTCACCTTCCTTGTCTGCATCGTCTATGTCAGCGCCGCGCTATTGTTCCAGTAAAGCCGGAATAGGGCGCCGCCTCAGCGGCCGCGGTTGCGCGGCCGCGGATCGTTCCCACGGTCATTGACCGCTCCCGCGCGGATCTTTCTCGCCCGCGAGCACTGCTTGGCGCCATGGGCCGTGAGATTGCAAAACCGGCCGCGCGCGACGCTTCCTCGCGGCTGTTGGGTTCTTCCCCGGTTCAGCCGCCCGGCGACATCACAATATCGACTTTGGCGATATTGCTCCCTTGCGGGACGATGGTCACCGATTGTCTGCCGCCGTTCATCTTCAGGGATATTTCCGCGGTAAAGCCGGTTCCCGAGACGCTGCCGTGGAACTGGCCGTCCGAGACCTGACCGACCAGATCGCCGCTTGCCCTGCGCGTCGTCTCCTGCCAAGTGCCCTGGACGTTATGTCCGTCGGTGGCGACGACGTCGCTCTGGACTTCGAAACGATAACTGTCGCTGGCGCAGACGAGCGACTGCGAAAGTGCGTTGCCGCTCGGCGGGATCGAATAATGCGCCCGGCAGGATATTTTCTCGTGCTTGCCATCCGAGCCGACGACCTGACCGGAGCCTCGCCAACTGCCGTCGAACTTCGTAAACGGACCGGCCGACGGTTGCGCCATCGCGAGCGGCGGACAGAGCAAGAGAGCGACCACGCCAGCCGCCAGCAGGCGGCCTCCATGAGAAGAACGATCTAACCGCGCCATTCTAGTTATTGACATTATTCCGCCCCTCGATCGGTTGGTCGTAAAATGATGCGCTGCTCTCGCGCTCCGATGATTTATACGGTCTGATTTTTCTCCAGAGCCGCATCAGATAGGTGATGACCGGTCGCAATATCAAGAGGTCCGCGACCAGCGCGGCGAGCATCGCGAAGGCGCTCAGCCAGCCGAACAGGCGGAGCGTCGGCAGATTGGAGTAAGTCAACGCCGCCAGGCCGCACGACAGGACCACCGATGTCAGGATGAGCGCCGGGCCGACGAGCACAGTGGCGCGCTCCACGGCGATCGCGGGATCTGCGTCGGGGCGATCTTCCCGCCACATGCGGTTCATGAAATGGATGGTCGCGCTCAAGCCTAGCCCGAACGACACGGTCAACGCGACGATGCTGGAAAATTGCAGGCCCTCGCCGAGAAGCCGTAGCAGCGTGCCCGCCGCCACGATCGGAAATATGCCGGGCAGCAGGGCGGCGAACATCACCGGCAGCGAACGAAAGGCGAGGCCGATGAAAGCGGCTATGAAAAGGAATTCGATCGTCAGCCCAGAGTTGAGCTTACCTATCATGCCGGCGCTGTTGCGGGCGGCGATCACCGACAGGCCCGTCACCGCGATCGTATAATCGGGGTGCTCGGCGCGCACTTTGTCGAGCTTCTCATTCACCTCATTGACGATCGGCAGCAGCCGCGCCGAATCCTTGTCCGGCACCAAGCCTGAGACGATCACCGCTTCTCGATCTGCCGACACGAATCGCCGCACCAGGTATTCCGGCAGCAGATCGACATATTGCTTCAACGTGGCGTCGTCGGACTTGCCGAGTTTTTCGGTGAGCCAGCGGCGCAGCGTCTCCAGCGACCAGACATTGCCGACGCCGGCCTCTCCTTCAAGGGCCTGATGCACTTCGGCGATCGTCTCCAGGCTCTGAGGCGCATAGAGACCGGCGCCGTCCGGGAATTTGATCAGAACGTCGATCGGATTGGAGCCGGCCAGTTTTTCGTCGAGTCGGCCGCTCGCATGCACCGCCTGTTCCTTATCGGGGACCTGGTCGGCGAGGCGATAACGGGGCTGCAGGCCAACATAGGCCGCGCCGAGGCCGCCAATGACGAGAAGTGCGATCAAACTATAGGCGCCGGGCCGCCGCACCATTCGCAGGGCGATCCAGTCGCAAAAACGACGCAGCGCGTTGACGCCGACATCCGCGCCTCCGAAAGTCGTCGCCAAAGCGGCCTCCTTGCGCACCAGCAGCACGCCGAGCACCGGGACTAGCGAGAGTACGGTCACCAGAGCGATGGCGGTCGCGACAAAGCCGGCTTCGCCGAAGGTGCGGATGACCTCCGAATCGGAAAACAACAGCCCGAGGAAGGAAAGCCCCGCCGTCGCATGCGTTAGCACGCAGGCCGGCCCGACGACGAGAATGGCGTTGCGAAACGCCGTCAGCTTGTCTTCGCCGGCGATCAGGCGATCGCGCGCGGCAAAGGTCAGTTGCATGCTGTCGGAAAAGCTGATCACCATGATGAGCGGGGTCATCACGTTCAGGAACATGTTCAGGCGAAAGCCCAGCCAGCCAAAAGCGCCGATCGCGAAAAGAATCGCGAGAAGCGGCGGACCCGCGGCGACGATCATGAACGATACGCGCCGGAAGAAAAGGATCGCAATGGCGCAGCCGGCGAGAAAGCCGATCGCGTTATAGACGAGCCGGTCGCGCTCGAGCGCGTTGCGGATTTCGAGTTGCATCACCGGCACGCCCGACAATTGCGATGTCACGCCGGCGCCTTGCATGTCCTCGCCCATCGTCCGGCGAATGTCGTCGATCACAGGTCTGAGTTTGGCGCCTTCCACGATCGCCGGATCGAGCGAAAGAACGACAAGAGCGAGGGTGCCGTCGTCGGAAAGAAGCTTGCCGCGGATGAGCTCATTTTCCATCGCGCGCGTCACCAGTTTTTCGTATTCCGGCCCCTCGGGCAGCTCTTCAGGAAATAAGGGCGCCGGAATGCCGCCGGTCTCGGAGGGCTGGCGCGCCGAGAAGAGGGAAATGATTCCGCGCGCGCCGTCGACGAGTTGAAGATCGGTGACAAGCGTACGCAACTTTTCGATCGACTCGCGGGAAAGAAGCGACTTGCCCTCGACAACAACCAGCACGTCATATTCGCTAGATGGAAACTGGCGCGAAACCTGCTCGAATTGCTTGAACTCAGGCGTATCCGACCGAAACAATTGGCTCAGCGAATCGTCGATCTTGATCCGCTGGACGCCAAATACCGCCGCGATCGCCAAGACAACGACGACCATTATCGACAAAATTGGCCTGCGAAGCGGGATCAACCCGAAATGCTCGACGCCGAGGGCAATGTCGAGGCGCTTTGCAAGCCCCGCAGCTATCGGCGTGGCTGTCGGGTCTTGCCCACTCATGATCAAGCTCTCTCCCTTTCGGAGTTGGTCAGTTCACTCCGAGGAAGCGCGGCGGCTCGGTCGGGTCTTTGTCCGCAAATAATTAGTGAAGCAGCCATAGCATATAAGATAGGAATACATAATTCGCCGGCAATGAAAATCGCTGCTCAATTGGAGCGAAAGGATGGGGGCTATATTGCCCCGCGGCGTGGCTAGGTCGCGGCGTCCCGAGTAACGGAACGGTGAAAGAGCGCCGTTCCAATTGGCCTCATTTTTAGCATAACGTCAGCGGACTATCGGCAAGAATCGCTACTCGTAGGAAACCGATGCCCGAAACGCCACCCTAGTGCAGGCCCTCGCGAGGGACCGACCGCGACCGCAGCGCCAATTTGACGAGGCCGGCGCGGGTCGGCGAGAGAAGAGCGCAGTTACGGTGACGAATACAGATTGACAAAACGCGTGACGGGTCATGAAATGCGTAGTAAAGATCAAGCAAAATAGGCTTGGACCCGCGTGCGCGAGCAGTGGAGGATATCATGCCGAAGACGAAGAGCGATACCGTTACCAAGAATTCTATGGCGAAGCCTGGTCCGCAGGCGCCTCATCAAGCCGCTGATCGCATCGGTCGCCAGAAGTCGTCTGCCGCTCGACTGTCGACGATCGACACCGTCGCTGGCGGCACGGTCGCCGTCACCCGCCCCAGCATGCCCCGGCTATTTCGCTTTTTGCTGGCTCTGACAGGCGTGAGGGTCTGAGCTGACGGTCAACAAACTTGCCCGCGGTTTTGTCGACGGAATGTCCAAGTGGGATATCTTGCGCCTGATCGAGCGCCCCTCAAAACCGAGTCCATCGATTTTTACTGCGCCGCTGCGGCGGGCCCGAGCGAATCCTTGGGAATATCGGCCGGCGCGATCGAGTCGTCCGGAAGACGCTTCCACACTTGTGTCTGGCCGAGCAGCGGAATGCCCAGGTAGCCGCGCACCTCAAGTTCTTTCCCGTCAGCGCTTAACTTCATCTGAGCGTGATAGAGCGTGCCGTCGCGGGGGTCGAGAATGCTCCCTTCCTCGTAATTGCGGCCGTCGCGCTTCATGCCTTTGACGATAGTGAGGCCCAGCATGAGCGCGTCCTTCTGGTCTCCCTCGCATTTTTCGCATTTATCGCTAAAATCGGGCGAGCCAGACTTCTTGAACATTTTGACGAGCCGGCCCTCGTAAAGCCCGTTCTTCTCGCTGAAGTAGAACCAGCCTCCGACAAAGCCGTCATCGTCCATCTGCTGCCAGAATCCGGCGGCCGTCTTATGGTCATACGTTGCAGGGGCCGCGGCCGTCGCATCCTTCTTCGGTGTCGGATCGTGCTTTGGCGCCGCCGTTCCGGTCTTGCTCGGCGCCGCGGGTGCAGCCTTGTTCGCTGCCGGCGCCGCCGGCTTGTTCGGCGACGGGTTTGTCGAATTGTCCTGGCTAAACGTCGGATAAGCATAGCCCGTGGCCAGTATTGTTGCCACGATCATTGCGGTATACCTGAGTCTGAGCCTCATTTTCTACTTCCTGAGCTGGCGAAGACCGACTTTGTGTCGCCGACCAATGCGGCCGATTGATGGACAAACCCCGCTGTTGCGATACCGCTAAAGGTGCGCCCGACCGGTCGACTGACGCTGATTACTTGCCATAGTTTTTCAACATAGCGTCGCACGGCTTCGACAGCGAGTCGCGGTTCAACTCGAGGCATCCCAGATAGGCGTCGTCCCCGTCGGCTTCTTTGAGGTGATGGCAAAACTTGCGGACATCGGGACGGCAGGCGGCCTCCTGCTCAGGCGTGCCCGACGTGGCGAACGCGGCCGGACAGACGCCTAGAATAAACGCCGATATCAAGATCACGCGAATTGTCATGCTTCTTTCGTCCTTCTCTTTCGGCTTCGGGATTGAATGAGGTCACCTTTCGGAATCCGGCGCCGGGTTGCGTGGCTTGCCCATCAGTATTGGTTGAAACAATACCGCCGCGGCGAGTGTGCAGACGAGCGAAAGAGCCAGCAGTTTGCCCATGCTCGACGTACCCGGATGGCTCGAAAAGCATAAGCTGCCAAAGGCGGTGGCCGTCGTCAGCGCACTATAGATGACGGCCCGGGTCAGGCTCGTTTGGAGGAGGTGGGTCTGCCCTTCGCGCCAGGCCATGATGTAATAGATCTTGAATGCAACCCCGACGCCGAGCAGCAGCGGCAACGCGATTATATTGGCGAAATTCAGGGGCAGACCGATCAATACGGTGACTTCCAGCGTTACGACGCCGGCGAGCGCCAGCGGAATGAGCGTCAGCAGGACGTCGCCAATGCGCCGCAGCACCAGCCAAAGCAATAGCGCGATCGACGCCAACGCCCAAAGTCCCGCCTCGATGAAGGCGTGCACGACCAGGTCGCTCGCCTTAAGAATGGAAATCGGTCCTTCGGTGGCCTCGGGCTCGGCGATCAGCACCGCGCGCGCGAAGCGACGCATCGCTTCATTGTCGCCGGGATCTTCCTTTGGCGCGATCGAAACACGGGCGCGGCCATCGGGCGTGACCCAGCCGCGCACCAGGTCTTGCGGCAGCGTCTGCTGCGTTACCGGCTGCGCCTGTAGCGAGGTCTGCAACGCGCCGAGCGAAACGCCGAGGGGCCAGATGAAGGCCTCTTCGGCCTTGGCGCGGATGGATGGGTTCGCGCCGGCGAGCGCGGAAAGGTCCGCCGACAACCTTTTTGCGGCGTCCGCGCCGGGACCCTTCTGATCGGTCGCCGCTTCGATCAACCGATCCGCCCCTTCCTTCAGCGCATCGACATTTTCCGCGTCGGTCGGCGGCGCCTGCGCATTCTTCGGATCAAAAGCGCCGGCAAGCTTGCTGGCTGCATTCTGGATGATCGGCAGCTTTTCGCCCTGCTGGTCCGGAATAAAAAACGAAAGAGTCATGACATGCGAGACCTCCGGCAGTTTCGCAATGCGGGCGGCCATGGCGTTTGCCTGTTCCAGCGACGGCGCAAGCGCCTCGATCGCATTGGCGTCGGTGGCGGGGTCGCGACTGATCTCGAGATAGGTGGCGATCGATTCGGTATTGGGATTGCGAAGGTTCATCGGATTGAAGTCGAAGCTGACCCAATAAAGCAGGGGCAGGCCGCCGATCACCGCGACCGCAGTGCCGGCGATGATGCCGATCCGGTGCCGGTTCATATATTCATCGACCGGCGCCAGCGACGAATAGCCTAACGGTTCCGGCTCGCCGGGCGGATTGAGCAGGAAAATCAGCGCTGGCAGCACGGTGATGCTGGTGGCGAAAGCGATCAGCATGCCGCAGCCGGCGATCTGTCCGAGTTCCGATACGCCGCGATAATCGGTCGGCAGAAACGACAGGAAGCCCGCTGCCGTCGCAAAAGCCGCCAGCGTCAGCGGGGCGCCGACGTGGAAGCCGGCGCGCAGCACTGATTTCGGCAGATCGCCGAGTTCATGACGCTCGGAGCGATAGCGAACGCTATACTGGATTCCGAAATCGACGCCAATGCCGACGAACAGCACGGCGAAATAGACGGAAATGAGGTTATAGGCGCCGACCATCAGCAGGCCCAACGCCGCTGTCAGCGAAAGGCCGATCATGATATTGATCGCCACCGCCACGATAAGCTTTCCGGATCGCAACGCCAGCCAGAGAATGAAAATAACGATCGCCAACGTGATCAGGCCATTGCGGGCCGCATTCTCCTTGATCGTTCCAAACTCTTCGTCCGCCATCGCCACCGGACCGGTGAGGCGCACATTCGCCTGATATTTCGGGGCGATGGCCGCGGCGATCCGGCGAATGGCCTCGCTTGCTTCATGGCCGGGCTGCAAGGCGCTGTAATCGAGCGTCGGGCGGAGCTCAATGAAACCGCGTAATTCATTGGCCGCCGCCGGCTTGCCCTCCGCCAGGACGCGCCAGGAGAAGCTCGCTGGCCGCCCCGCCAATACTTTGTCCAGCGTGTCGGACGCCATGTCGAGAACGCGCGCGAGGTCATCGAGCTTTAAGTGATTGTTTTGGACGCCGAGCAGCCCGTCCTCGAGCCCGGCGATCAACCCGCGCAAACTGCGGTCGGTGGCGATATCGCGAATCAACGGTTCGCCCTGCACCAATCCATTGAGATTGCGCTCGATCGCATCCTTGGGCAGGAACAACAGGCCAAAGCGGGCGAAGAACTCCGCGCCGCCGACATTGGCGACGTCGTGAAATTGCGTTGTTTCCTTCGCCAGCGCCTGTGTCAATTCCGCCGTCGCCGCGCCCGTCAACTCCGGCGTCGGGGCCTCGACGACGATGTCGATCAAATCGAAACGGCGGAACGCGTCCTCGAACGCCACCTCGGATTTGCGCCAATTGGCGTCGCTCGACAGCAACGCGCCGACATCCGAATTTATGACGAAATGGCTGGCGGTATAAAAACCAGCGCCGGTCGCCATCAGCAAGCCGACCAGAACCACCGCCCATGCGTGGCCTATGCAAAAGCCGATAATGCGAACGATGATGGAGGTGAGCATGGACCGCCGAGGATACTCAAGCGCGCGAACGCTTTGGGAGGGACAGCGGCGCCGCGGGCCCCGCCGTGGCGAAGCCCGCGCACCGCGCGGAGGAGGGCATTGGAACTATTCCGCCAAAGCTGGCGCTTTCAACTGTGGCCTGAGTGCGGCGGCTCCATATCGTGTGTGGCGTATTGGGCAATATATGCTCGACATGGCGCGAGAATACAAACGTCGCTTCGTCGCCGCCTGTCTTCCCCCGACCCGTCCGCCGCGGCCGTTTTGAGGCGGGATTTACTCCAAGCGCGCCGAAACCGAATGTCTCCTCCGGGGAGCGGCCCCTACAAGGCGATCCGCCGCGGCGACGGCGCGCTTGCCAATAGGCCCGGTTCCTCCCCGATGAGCCGGGAGCCGAACGGAACGAAGCGCAGGGCGGCGGTCGCCGCCCATGCGAACACCAGCGTGCCGCCGAGGACGATCATTGCCTTGGCGATTGCGAGCAGCGCCAACCCCAGCAAAGCGTATTGAAGCCAGACCACAAAAATATAATGCAATAAATACATACCAAAGGCGTTGTTCGACAAGCTGCCGAATATCCGCGAATGAACGGCGCCGAATCGCAGACACGCCGCCATCATGAAAAAGCAACCGCTCGCGCCGGCCAGGGCAAAACTCGCGTCGGCGCCGAGTTGCAGTAAAAACAGGTCCGGATAATTCATCGTCATCGCCGTCAACCCCATCCACAGCAGGAAGGAGGCGAGGGCGCCTGCGAGCCAGCGGCCCCATCGGCGCGCGAGCATTCCGTCGATGGCCAGCAGGCCTTGCTCCAGGTCATAAGTCCCGACGCCGAGACCTGCAAAATAATAGACCGCATAGAGCAGGGGACGGCTCAACTGAAACCCAAGCAGCCCATGCTCGGACCAGGTCCAGGGCGTGAAGGTCAGCGCCAGCGGGACATAAGCGATCGCGGCGGCCGCCGCCAGCCCGATAAAATACCGGCCGGGACGAGCGCCGGCGGCTGACGACAGCCGGCCGAGAAAGACGACCCAATGAGGCGCGAATCGGTGCAGGCAGGCGACCACCGCGGTGAACGCCAGCAAAAGCCACAAGAACCACATCGGCCCGTTCGGCCAGAATGGCAGCGCCAGGAAGTGCCTGATGTAAGCGGCTGGACTCGGGTCTGCCGCAGTCAGCCGATAGGCCGGATAAAGCGCAATCGGCGCCACCGCGACCATGCCGAAAATGAACGGCAAGCCGAGCCGCATCAGCCGGTCGAGGAAAAACCTGCCGCTTCCCTTTCGCGCCAGACTGGGCCAGGCAAACAGGCCCGAAACGAAAAACATCAGGGACATCAGATAGACGTCTTGCCACGCGCAAAAAATATCGAATCCGAACCAGCGCTGGCTGTCAACGACCGGAAACGCCCGCCATTTGTAAGGCGAATCATCAAAAGGAAGGGCTGAGGCCTCAATAGAGCCGAGATAGGCGAGGACGGAATGGAATGCCAAGAGGAGGACGATGAGGAGCCCTCGCATGTTGTTGAGGGCCAGGCTGGCGCTGGCAGGGCCAATTTTCTCGATCGGGTCGTCGCCGCGCGGCGCGGCGTCGGCGTCGCACTGGCCTTCGATTCCCAACATTGAATTGACCAGGTCGTCAGCGCGCGCCTCACCGCGCTTGTGACGTGCTGTCAAGAATCCGTCAAGCGCCGGAGCGCGGATTTCGTCGCTGTTCAGGACTCCCCCCTCCAATTCTGGCCAACCGGCGACGTCCAAGGGCTTCACGCAGAACAAGGGCGTCACGCAGAATCAGTTTTCACATGCCGCCGGCAGCCCCAGGACAGGTTGACATGTTATTCACCTGCGCGCTCAGGTTATTTGTAGCTGATATTATTGGCAAATCGAAAATAGGTTGTTTTAGGGCCGGCTATCAGCGAGCATAGCCATGGCGTTCGCGTTCTCAATACGTTATTACCTACGGGGTCGTGGCGCGGACTAAAGCCCTCGGGGAACATGGGGAGGGTGAGATCGGGCGGCGTTTCCGCCGGCCTTGCGGCGCGTTCTGGCTTCGCCACCATTGGTCTTGCGTGAGCTCGGCGGTCTATCGCCTTTCGAATCGAGGCTTGGATTCGCTGGATCGGCTCACCGATGATCGATATAGACGGAGCAATTCGGTTGGGGGTACTGGGGACAATGGAACAGATCGGCGATGCTTGTTTGACGCTGCGGGGGCTGGCGGCCGATTTGCCGCTATGGCGCAACGTCAAAACGCGAGGGACGACGTTCGCAGCGGATGGCGCCAATGCAAGCCGCCCGACATTCCTGGCCAATTTGCCCGGAGCGGTTCGGTCGGAGCATGGCGCGGGCTGATGTCGCTCATCGTCATCACCGGACTTGCCGCCGAGGCGCGAATCGCTGTTGCGACCGACGTGCCGATGATTGTTGGCGCAGGGCGGGCGGATCGGCTCGCGGCCGATCTTGAGGCGGCGATCGCGGGCGGCGCGCGTCGCCTTTTGAGTTTCGGCGTCGCCGGCGCGCTCGCTCCGGGATTGCGGGCGGGCGATCTCATCGTCGCACATGGCGTGCGCGACGGCGCGCGTCGGCTTTCATGCGATCCGGTCTGGCGCGCGGCGATGAGCGAGCGCCTCCGACGTTGGTCATCGCAACAGCACCAGGACCAAGGCCGCCCGGTAGGCGCGAGGGACAATTCAGAACTGCCGCCGTCGCATGGACTACTTCGGTTCAGCCGCAAGGATTGCTGGCAGCCGATAGCCGATTCCGGGGCAGGGCAATCTCTGTTCGCCGATATTGCGGGCGTCGATGCGCCGCTCGCCGACGCCGCCGGCAAGTCCGAGCTTTTCGCCACCAGCGGCTCTGTCGCCGTCGATATGGAATCGGCGATCGTCGCCCGGGCAGCGCAGCGTCATGGCCTGCCCTTCGCGATATTGCGCGTGATTGCCGATCCCGCTCATCGACCTTTGCCGAGTTCCGCGCTCGTCGCCATGCGCTCAGATGGCGAAGTCGATATTGCCGCCGTGCTTGGCGCGCTGGTCCGCAATCCTCAAGAATTGCCCGCGCTGCTCCGCCTGGCGCTCGACTCGCGCGAGGCCTTTTCCGTTCTCGTTCGTGCGCGCGCGTTGCTTGGCCCGGATTTCGCGAGCGCCGATCCTGCCAAGCTTTCTTCTCGACACGGCGTTGCAAGACGGATTCAGCCGGCGGCGGCCCGCCGCGCGCAATATGGGGCGGCGCGGGCTTCAACCGGCGCGTGACAAGGCGGCCGGGGCGTTCGCCGTTTGGGTTTCGCCTTCACGCGGCGTTGCGTCAATCGGCCTGAAGGTCGCGACGACCGAGGTCGTCCCACCCATCGCTTAGCGTGAAGAAGGCCGCTGCTGCATCGCCATGAGTTTGGCGCCGCGATCGGCGGCCCCCAATAGCTTATTCAGAATGGCTCGCAAGGCTGCTTCCTCCGACTTTGAGAGCGTAGAGACAGATTCCCGCTCATAAGCCAGCGCCAAAGGCTCGATCTCGGCGAAAAGGCGGCGCCCTCTTTTGGTCAGACGCAACGCCACCAGACGACGATCGCCCTTGTTCTCGGTTTTTTCGATGAAACCGACCGCCTCGAGGCGCGACGCCGCCCGGCTGACCTTGGCCTTATCCATGTCGACGCGTTGATGAATCTCGCGGACGGAAACGTCTTCATGCTGCGACAGATGGGCGATGACGCGCCATTCAGGAATGGAAATGCCGAATCGCGCCTCGTAGACGCCGGCAAGTTCATGGCTCAGGCGGTTCGCCAGGACATTCACGAGATAGGGCAGGAATTGGTCGAGATCGAGCCTGGCTGCCGCGGGCGACATCTGTGATATTCATTTCACTTGATATGAACGATCGTCGGCTTATCGCGAATCTGCAGGCTGCGCAACGCAACGGCCCCTCCGTGCAGGAAGCATCGCTATTCCGGCGCAAGGCGCGGCAGGTCATTCAGCCGGACGCCTGTCGCGGCATACGCGAACGCTCGTGCGATCAGGTCGGCGATCTGCATCGCCGCTTGCTCGGGCGCCAATCCAGCCGGCCGAATATTCGAAATGCAGTTCCGACCCGAATCCATCGTGCCGATCCGTGGCCGCCAGGTGATATAGGCGCCGAGGGAATCGGCGGCTGACAGGCCCGGACGTTCGCCGATCAGAACCACGGCAAGCTTGGCGTCTAATAATGCGCCGATCTCGTCGCCGATGGCGACGCGCCCCTGCTCGACAAGAACCAGCGGCCCGATCGTGCGGCGGCGAGCCAACAGGAGCGGTCTTAGACAATCGAGCACCGGCAGAAGATTGGTCGTGATCGCCAAGGCGGAAAGACCATCGGCGGCGACGATCGCGACATCGCTTCCCCGCATCTGGTTGGCGACGAGCGGTTGCGTGGCCGGAGACAGGCGACGACCGAGATCGGGGCGACGCAGATACTCGGCCCGGTCGCCAGCGGCGCTGTGTACATGAAGGACGTTCCAGTTCTGCGCGCGAAGCGCTTCCGCAATGGCCGAAAAATCAAGCGTCGCGTGAACGGCGTCGCGCGCGCGGGCATGGTCGAGCATGAAATTGAGGCTTGTCGCGGTGGTCTGCCCAGAGCCGGCCCGCGCAAGCGCGATGCGGGCCGGCGTGAAGCGCCGCAGGCGCGAAAGCCCATCGGCGACCGTCGGTTGATTGTTTTCGTGCGATGGATCGTCCGCAATCATCGCGCCGCCATCGATTCGATCAGCGCCAGGGCAGGCGCTATCGCGGCGTCCGCCGGCTTCTCGATGGGTCGCCCAGCATCGTCGACGAGGCCTTGCCGCAGCAACCAATCCTCGAATTCCGGAGCGGCGCGCCGGCCGAGCGCCTGGCGCACATAGAGAATGTCGTGAAAGGCGAGGCTCTGATAGTTCAGCATGATGTCGTCGCCGCCCGGGACCGCAATGACAAAAGTGACCCCCGCGGCGCTGAGCAGCGTCAGCAATCCGTCCATGTCGTCCTGATCGGCTTCGGCATGGTTGGTGTAGCAGATATCGCATCCCATCGGCAGGCCGAGCAGCTTGCCGCAAAAATGGTCCTCAAGCCCCGCCCGGATGATTTCCTTGCCGTTGTAGAGATATTCCGGGCCGATGAAGCCGACGACAGTGTTGACGAGCAAAGGCTTGAAGCGGCGCGCGACGGCATAGGCGCGCGCCTCCATTGTTTGTTGATCGACGCCGAAATGAGCGCCGGCGGAAAGCGCGCTGCCCTGTCCGGTCTCGAAATACATCACGTTCTGGCCGATTACGCCGCGCCCCATTGAAAGCGCGGCCTCGTGCGCCTCGGCCAGCAGGGCGAGGCTGATCCCGAACCCTTGATTGGCCTTTTCGGAGCCGGCGATCGACTGGAAGACGAGGTCGACCGGCGCGCCACGGCCGATCGCCTCGATGGCTGTCGTGACATGGCCGAGGCAGCAGGTCTGCGTGGGGATGTCGAGGCGTTGCCTGATCTCGTCGAGCAATGTCACGATTCGTACGTAATCTTCCACGCCATCGGTCGCCGGATTGACGCCGATCACGGCGTCGCCAACGCCGAACAACAATCCGTCGAGCAGGCTGGCGGCGATGCCGCGCGAATCGTCGGTCGGATGGTTCGGCTGCAACCGCGTCGAGAGCCGGCCCGCCAATCCGATCGTGTTGCGAAAGGCCGTCGTAACGCTGCATTTGGCGGCGACGACGATAAGGTCCTGCGCCCGCATGATTTTCGACACGGCGGCGGTCATTTCCGGCGTGAGGCCGGGAGCCAGCGCAGCCAGTTGACTGCTCGTCGTCTTGATGTCGAGCAACCATTCGCGGAAGGCGCCGACGGTCAGATGGGCGACCGCCGAGAAGGCGATCGGATCGTGGCTGTCATGAATCAGCCGGGAAATCTCATCTTCCTCATAGGGCACGAGATCGACGTCGAGGAAGGTCTTGAGCGGCAGATCGGCGAGCGTCATCTGGGCGGCCACGCGTTCGATCGCGCTTTGCGCCGCCACGCCGGCCAGGGCGTCGCCCGCGCGCGCCGGCGAAGCCTTGGCGAGAAGCGTCTTCAGATCGGCAAAGCGCCAGCGCTCGCCATCGACAATTGCCTGGTAGGACATGCAACAATGTCTCCCGCCGCCGCCGACGGCTCGGCCCCCAGGATTCTGCCGCGAAGTCCAACCGCACGCCACCTTATTCGGACGAAGCGGCGGCGTCTCAACCGCGAGGACTCGACTTAGCACGTCAAGTCCATATCAGCGGCAGCGTGGACGCGGGCGCGCGCGTTGTTTCCGGCCTCGATCTCCATATACGATCCCGCTCGGTCCAACCCGACACGCGACTTTCCATGCCCAACAGTCCCGACGCACTCATCATCGGAGCCGGCCCGGCGGGCCTCGCCTGCGCGGCGACGATGAGCGCGGCCGGGCTCAGCGTTATCGTGCTGGAGAAGACCGGCAGCGTCGGGGCCGCGTGGCGACGTCATTATGACCGGCTGCATCTGCATACCGATCGCAACCATTCCAGCCTGCCGCTCATGGCGATGCCGAAGAGCTATCCGACCTATCCCTCCCGCGCCGAGGTCGTCGCCTATCTCGACAGCTATGCGGAGCGCTTCTCTATCCGGCCTGTATTCGACGCCAATGTCTCGCGTGTCTCGCGCGAGGGCCAATTATGGCGCGCGGATTGGGAGGGCGGGTCGCTGGCGGCGCCGATCGTGGTTGTGGCGACCGGCATTGCCGATAGCCCTTTCCGTCCGTTATGGCCGGGGCGGGAGACGTTCCGCGGCGACATCATCCATAGCTGCGCCTATCGCAACCCGGCGCCCTATGCGGGCCATCGCGTCCTCGTTGTCGGCTACGGCAATTCGGGCGGCGAGATTGCGCTGGATCTGGCGGAGGCCGGCGTCGCCGTCGGCCTGGCGGTGCGCGGCGCGGTCCAGATACTGCCGCGCGACCTGCTCGGCGTGCCGATCATCGCCTGGGCGATTTTCTACGAGCGCTGGCCCGCGCGGCTCGTCGACTTCATCAATGCGCTGGCGTTGCGGCTGGCGGTAGGAAGAACAGAAAAATACGGCTTGCGCCGGCCGCCGAAGGGACCACGGCAAATGGTCGAAGAGCACGGACGCGTGCCGGTGTTCGACATCGGCACGCTTGCCCGGATTCGGGACGGCGCGATCAAGGTGTTTGGCGGCATCGACCGGTTGACCGCTGACGGCGTCCTGTTCGCCAATGGCGCGGTCGAGAAGTTCGACGCGCTGATTACGGCGACCGGATTTCGCTCCGATCTGCGCCCGCTGCTGCCTGGCGTCGCTGACGCTCTCGACGCGCATGGCGCGCCGCGCGCGACGGGAAGCGAGAGCGGCGCGCCAGGCTTGTTCTTCTGCGGCCAACGCGTGTCGCCGACCGGCCAATTGCGCGCGATCGGCCTGGAGGCGCAGCGCATCGCTGAATTGGCGCGGCGTTATCGGGGGGCGGCGCGATGACCGGCTGGCGCCGGTCGTTTGCAATCACCGCATTCTCCTACGGAATGAGGGTAGTTTTCCGACCGAAGGACTGTTACGACTATAAACTATCAAATCCGATAAGCTTACTCTAAATTCAATAGACCCGTTGGTTGTTCTGGCGATTCCAGGCTGCGTCGGTGGCGGAAGCGAATGCCGGACGCGCGTCGCCTAGCCACGACGAGGTCTTCATCGATTTGCTGTCGGAAAGTGTTTTGTCGATAAATGTCGCACGAGCAATCATCTTCACCTGAGGTCTCCGCTCGAGTTTAGCGGCGCTTGGAGGAATGCTTTATTTGGGCTCCATCTTTGAGGATCGCGGCCGAAAGCGCGATGCGGTAATGGCCGATCTTGAGGCGATGCGGGCCGGCGACGCCGATTGGCGCGGCGGTCGGGTGCCGCTCTATGTGTTCAGTGGACCACCTGACGTGCAGGAGGTCGGCGCACAAGCGTTCAATATGTTCTTCTCGGAGAACGCGTTGGGCGCCCGTCGTGCTTTCCCGAGCCTTCTGCGGATGGAGCGGGAAGTGGTCGGCATGGGACTCGATCTTTTCCATGCGCCCGAAGGGGCGGTCGGCAACATGACCAGCGGCGGCACCGAAAGCATCGTCATGGCGGTCAAGGCGTGCCGCGACTGGAGTCGGACGCGGCGCGCCGAGCGCTGGTTCCGCGGCAATATCGTCGCGCCCGCGACCGTTCATCCGGCGTTCGACAAGGCGGCGGCGTTGATGGACCTTGTTGTCAAGCGCGTTCCCGTCGGAGCCGACTATCGCGCTGATGTGGCTGCAATGGCGGGGGCGATCGACACTGATACGATCATGCTGGTGGGTTCGGCCCCGTGCTTCTCGTTTGGCGTGATCGACGCCATGTCGGACCTGTCGCGCCTCGCACTGGAGCGTGACCTGTGGTTGCATTGCGACGCGTGTGTCGGCGGCTGGTTGGCGCCGTTCGCCGCCGAGATCGGCCGCGTCATTCCGCAATTCGATTTCGCGTTGCCGGGCGTGTGTTCGCTGTCGGCCGATTTGCATAAATTCGGCTTCTGCCCGAAGCCGGCCTCGGCGATCTTCTATCGCGCCACGGGGCTGCAGGCCTTCCAGGAGATGGCGTTTGACGGCTGGCCGAGTGGGCGGTTCGCTACCCAGACGCTGGTGGGCACTCGCGCCGGCGGGGCAGTGGCGGCCGCTTGGGCGGTGCTGCGCTATCTCGGCCGCGAAGGCTACCGCCGGATCGCGGCCGACCTGTTGTCGATGCGCGACGGCTACCTCGATGATCTCCTGCAAATTCCGGGCATGACGATCCGCGGCGCGCCGGAACTCGCCAATATCGCCTTCGGCTGCGACGATATCGATATGGCGAAGGTCGCCTTCCTGATCGGCGAGCGCGGCTGGGTGCCGGGCCAGGTGCGTACGCCGCCAAGCCTGCATCTGATGCTCTCTCTGCATCATACGCTCGCCCGCGCCGCCTATGTTGGCGACGTCGCAGACTGTGTCGCGGCGGTCAGGCGTGGCGCGTCCGCGTCGCGCACCGAGTCCTCCTATGCGTGACTGGAGATCCCTCGCGTTAGGTTCGCTGTCGGTCGCGACGGGGCTCATCGTCTGGTATCTCATCGGCGCCCTCGGTCTGGTTTCGACCGAGTTGCTGGCGGGACCCGCTGACGTCTGGGCGGCGTTGGTCGATATCTTGCGCAATGGCTATCGGGACACGACCCTGGCGCAAAATATCCTCGCCACGCTCGGGCGCTGCTTTGCGGGCTTTTTCGCCGCCGCCGTTCTCGGCGTGCCGCTCGGTCTGTGGATGGGGCGCAGCCGCATGGCCGACGCCTCGCTCAATTTTGTCATCCAGTTCCTGCGGCCGCTGCCGCCATTGTCCTATCTCGTGCTGCTGATCTTATGGTTTGGCGCCGGCGATCTGTCGAAAATCGTGCTGCTATTCATGGGCGCCTTTCCCACCATCGCGACGGCCGCAATGGCTGGCGTGCGCCAGGTCAGCGTCCAGCGTGTCCAGGCGGCGCGCTCGCTCGGCGCGACGTCGCGCCAGGAGTTCGTTTACGTGGTGTTCCCGGCGGCGCTGTCGATGATCTTCACCGGCATGCGCATCGCGCTCGCCGGAGCGTTTTCCTCGGTCGTCGCCGCCGAATTGATGGCGGCGAGCGACGGACTCGGCTGGATGGTGTTTTCTGCGAGCAGGTTCCTGCGCACCGACATCATCCTGCTTGGCATCATCCTGCTGGGCCTGTTCGGTATGGCGCTCAGCCGCGCGCTTGTGGCGATCGACGCTCGACTGATACATTGGCGCGGGCGCGAGTGATGCGCCCCTGGCTCGCCACCGCGCTCACAGCCTGCGCGTTGATCGCGCTGTGGCTGTGGCTTACCCTCAGCGGCGTTGTCAGCGATCTTTTCCTGCCGCCGCCCGGCGAATTATGGGACGCGCTCGTCGATCTTGTGCAGAACGGCTACAAGAGCCGATCGCTGTGGGAACATGTCGCCGACAGCCTGATTCGCGTCATCGTCGGTTTCGGCGCCGGCGCCGCGGTCGGCACTCTGCTCGGCCTGGCGATGGGCTATTTCCGGACCATCGACGCGCTCGCTGCGCCATTCGTCGAATTCCTGCGCCCGCTGCCGCAGCTCGCCTATCTGGTGCTGCTGATCATCTGGCTCGGCATCGGCGAGACTTCGAAAATCACCCTGCTGTTCCTCGCCGCCCTGCCAGTCTCGGCGGTGGCGGCGCGCGACGGGGTGCGCAACGTTTCCGAAGCGCGCATCCGTGTGGCGCAGTCGCTCGGCGCCAGTGAATGGCAGATTTTCGTCCATGTCGTGTTTCCGTCAGCGCTGGCGGAGATATTCACCGGCGCACGATTGGCGGTCGGCATCGTCTATGGCACATTGATCGCCAGCGAGATCATCGCAGGAACCAGTGGCATTGGCTGGATGATTCTCGACGCCGGACGCTTCCTCCGTTCGGACTATGTTTTCGTCGGAATTCTCATCATTGGCTTCATGGGTATCGCGCTGGACCGGCTTCTGCTCGCGGTCGAGACGCGGTTGGTGCATTGGGCAGGCAGATGATGAACGAGGGGAACAACATGGCGAACATACTGACCACACGCCGCCGCTTGCTGAAGGGCGCAGGACTGGGCGCCGCCGTCTTGGCCGCGCCGGCGATCGTGCGCGCGGCGCCCGCGCCCGTAAATTTCGCATTCTTCGTCTCCACCAGCCCGTTCATGATCGCCAAGGGCGGAGGCTGGATCGAAGAAGCCGCCGGCGCCAAGGTGAACTGGATCGAAGTCGGCAGCGGCGCGGAAATCAACACCGGCATGGCGGCGGGCAGCATGGACCTCGGCTTTGGCATCGGCTCCTCGCCGACAGCGGCGGGCATCAGCCAGGCCATCGGCTACGAAGTCGTGGCGATGATGGATAATATCGGCCCGGCCGAGGAAATGACCGTCCGCAAGTCGGCCAACATCAAAACGCCTGCCGATTTCAAGGGCAGGAATGTCGCTGTACCGTTCGGCTCGACCTCGCATTTCCGTCTGCTGGGCTTTCTCAAGACCAACAATCTTTCCCAGCGCGACGTGAATGTGCTCGACCTGCGCGGCGACGCGATGATGGCCGCCTGGACAAGGGGCGATATCGACGCTGGCTATATCTGGAGCCCGGTCAAGTCGAAAATGCTGGCCGCGGGCGGCGAAGTCTACAAGACCTACGACACGCTCGAAGCCGCCGGTTATGTGATCGCCGACCTGATCATCGCCCGCACCGCTTATTCCACCGCCAATCCGACTGCGGTCGCCGGCATATTGGCGGCTTATGGCAAGGCGCTTGACGCCTATACGAAATCGCCTGACGACGCCTCGGTCATCGTCGGCAAGCAGGCCGGCGTCAGCGCCGAAATGGCCAAGGCTGACATGGCGGAATATGATTTCGTGCCACTAAAGACTCAGCTTGCATCCGCCTGGCTCGGGGCGCCCGGCGTGCAAGGCAAGTTTGCTGGCGTACTGAAAGGCACCGCCGATTTTCTGGTCGAGCAGAAGAGTATCCGCGCGGCCCCCGATGTCGCCGCCTTCGCCAAGGCGATCAACACCAGCTATCTGGCCAAGGCGGTCGGGTGAGTTTCGTCGCGTTCGAAGACGTCTCGATGAACTACGGGTCGGGCGCCGCGGCGGTGCAGGCGCTCGACCGTGTTTCACTGTCGTTCGGGCGCGGCGACTTCATCTGCATCGTGGGCCCTTCGGGCTGCGGCAAGACCACCTTGCTGCAGACCCTCGCCGGATTCCTCGCGCCTAGTTCGGGGCAGGTTGTCTTCGAAGGCGCCCGAATCAAAGGGCCGGGGCCGGATCGCGGTGTGGTGTTCCAGCAGCCGGCGCTGTTCCTGTGGATGACAGTTGCCGCCAATGCGGGATTCGGGCCAATGGTGCGTGGCGCCGATCGGCATGAACGCGAGGAACGTGTCGAGCGCTGGCTCCGCGTGGTTGGGCTGTGGGAATTTCGAAACCGCTATCCCTATGAGCTCTCGGGCGGCATGCAGCAGCGTTTGGCGATTGTGCGTGCGCTGTGCAACGAGCCCAGGTTGCTGCTGATGGACGAGCCGTTCGGCGCCCTTGATGCGTTGACCCGCGAAAAGATGCAGGAAGAGCTGCATGCGGTGTGGCGTCGGAGCGGCATGACGGTGCTGTTCATCACTCATAGCGTTGAAGAGGCGGTCTATCTTGGCACCGATGTGGTGGTGATGTCGCCCCGCCCGGGGCGAATCATCGAACGCATTCCCTGCCCGTTTGCGGCCAAGAGCGGCGATCGCGATATCCGGGCGACCAAATCAAGCCCGGACTTTGTGACGATGCGTGAGCGAGTGCTGTCGCTGATTTGGGGAATGCCGACGGCGGATTGAAGATAGCTTCATTCGCGTTTTATCAATGCAGAACGCTGTTGCCTCTCGCGTAACGCGCCCGCAACAAGGCTCGACGCATGAATGAGGCTGCTCGTTCCCCCTGAAAGTTGCCCAATCATCGAGGCGCACGGACGCCGAATTCGTGCAGTGGAATTGAGAGGTTCCTGCTGTTCCTTTTCTCGAGCGCCGGGCGCCGCTGCACGATATGACAGCCGATGAGGCGCCGGCGAAGTTCCCGAAGGAGGCAGGCATCGCTCGCTACGGCGAGCCTGAGCAAATCGCCGAGTTGACGGCATTCCTCGTTTCACCCGGCGCGCGAAGGATGACGGGCTCGACACTGCGCATGGACGGCGGCGAGGTGAAGTCGATTTGAGTGCAATAGCCGGTTCTATTGATTTGACGTACAGGGTGCGGCAATTCGCAACGATCCGGTAATAACATGTGTTCACTATGGAATTGCGGATTTCTGTCACGGGCCGGCAAATGCGGATATCGAGGGTCAGCAAGAGGAGGAATTCGACTTCCAAGGGAAATCGCGATCTGAGCCGCCGCGTGGTCCGCAGTTCGCTCGGTGAACTTCGGCGCCTGCGCGACGCCCTTCAAGAACAGAACATTCGATTTGACCTTGTCTTGGAGAAAATGCGGCAGGGGCTGTGTTTCTTCGATGGATCGAAGCGATTAATCATCGCCAACAAGCGCTACGCGGAGATCTACGGCATTGCAGCGGAAGCAATTCGACCCGGAATGACGCTTCGTGAAATCGTCGATCTAAGATTTGCCGCTGGTAGCGTGCCTGAGATGACGCAAGCTGAATATCTCGAATGGCGCGACGGTGTCGCCGCCGCCAACAAACCCCTCGACTCCATTGTCGGGTTGCGCAATGGCAGAATAATTCACATCCACCATGAGCCGCTAACCGACTTCGGCTGGGTTGCGACTCATGATGACATCACTGAACAACGCCGCTCCGAGGGTGAACTGCGACGGCGCAATTTGCACTTCGATGCTGCGATCGCAAACATGTCTCAGGGGTTGTGCATGTTTGACGCTAACGAGCGGATGATCGTTTGCAATCTGAATTATCCCTTGATGTTCGGCCTCTCTCCAGAGGTCGTAAAGCCCGGGGTCAGCCTGCGCGATGTCCTGCAACATAGCGTGGACATAAATATTGCCTCCGAAAGCGTGGACGAGCTCTACCGAATTCGACGCAAAATCATTGCGGCAAAACAGCCCGCGACTTATTGCGAGGCGCTCGCCGACGGCAGGATTATCGACATTTGGCACCGTCCGATGGCGGATGGCGGTTGGGTCTCGACTTATGACGATATTACCGAAAGGCGAAAGTCAGAATCCCGGATTGCACATATGGCGAGTCATGACGCGCTCACGGATCTGCCTAATCGTTCGTTCCTCCTCGATCGATTATCCCAATTGGGTTCGGAGGCCGGGCAGGAGGAAGCCAAAGTCCCGGCGCCTCTAACGGCCTTGCTGCTCCTCGACCTCGACCGGTTCAAAGAGGTCAACGACACTTTGGGTCACGCGGCCGGAGACAAGTTGCTGCGCATGGTCTCCGAACGCCTCCGAGGCCTCCTCGGCAAGGACGACTTCGCCGCTCGCTTGGGTGGCGACGAGTTCGCCATCCTACATCCCGTTACCAGCGCGGACGACACCGCGGAGTTGGCGCGACACATAATCGAGGCGCTGATCACGCCCTATGACCTCGAAGGCCATCAGGCGAACATCGGGGCGAGCATCGGAATATCGTTGGCCCCGGTCGATGGAATGGACCCGGAGGCGTTGTTGCGGTGCGCGGATCTCGCGCTCTATCGCGCCAAGGGCCAGGGCCGCGGTGATTTCGTGTTTTTCGAATCCGAGATGATTGCGTCGGCTCACAACCGACGCATCCTCGAATTGGAGCTCCGCGAAGCGCTCACGCTGGGCCAGTTCGAAGCGCATTATCAGCCGCAAATTAACGTCAAAACAGGTCTCGTGAGCGGGGCCGAAGCGCTAATTCGATGGCGTCATCCACTGCGTGGGCTCGTCGCGCCAAGTGAGTTTATCCCAATAGCCGAGGAAGTCGGGCTAATCGTGCCAATCGGTGAATGGATCATGCGCCAGGCCTGCCGGGACGCTGCGCAATGGCGGGAAGGCTTGAGAGTAGCGGTCAACCTCTCAGCCGCTCAGTTCAGAGGCAGCCGCCTGGCGGAGATGGTGATCTCCGCGTTGTCTGCTGGAGGGCTGGCTCCAGGGCGACTGGAACTGGAAATAACAGAATCGGTCCTGCTGGAGCAAACCGAGGTCACGCTGAGCACGCTTCATCAGTTGCGCAGTCTCGGGGTGCGCGTTTCGCTCGACGATTTCGGCACGGGTTATTCCTCGCTTAGCTACCTCCGTTCGTTTCCATTCGACAAAATCAAGATCGATAGATCGTTCGTGCGAGAAGTCACGGCCAGCGCGAACGGAGCCGCCATCGTCCGCGCCATAGCAAGCCTGGGCGCCAGTCTCGGCATGGAAACCACCGCTGAGGGCGTCGAGACTGAGGAGCAACTCGATCTCATTCGGGCCGAAGGCTGCACGGAGGTGCAGGGGTTCTATTTCAGTCCGGCGCGCCCGGTCGGCGAATTGGCCCATCTTTTAGGTTCTCGCGTCAAGGACACCAACTTCGCTGCCTACCCGACAAGGAAGGTTTGTTGAACCTGGCGAAGGGGTGCGGTTGTCACTTTGGGAACGCTCATATTGGGCGACGCTCGACATGGTCTCGCGCGACTGATCGTCCTTCCGATCGCATGGTCCGATCAATCGGCGTCGCTCGATCTGAAGGCGCCCGCCCTCAATTAGAGGGCGTTGACGTTACGTGGAATCATTTGGCGTCCGGACGGAGAACGCTCAAGAAGGTTGAGATCGGATTCCTCCATTGATTTCTTGGGCAGAGCGAAGCGCGGAAGGATATCGAAGTCAAGGGTGCGCGGAGCGCATCGCCTTCGGCGACGACCCCTTTGGGGTCGCCCTTGAGTTCGATATCCTTCCGCGCAAAATGGCCGCCAAGAGATCAATGAAGGTTTATCGCCAAGCGAAGCGACCCGCTTCTGCGTCAACGCAATTGCAAAACCCTTTAACCGCTCACTGATCGGCGCCGGCCATATCGCCGACGATCCCCTTACCCGCCGAATCCGCAGGAGCTCATGTGGCCTGGGTGCGCACGCGTTGACCGCCATTGCAAGGAGGCAGATGAAAAGGCGTTTCATGGCTCCTTGCTTCTTCGTGTTGCAAGCACTCCCCTTGTCAGGCGTGATGTCCCGCGGCTTCGAGGATCAGCGCCGTGATTTCGTCGGGATGGGAAATCAGCGAGAGATGGCTGGCCTTCAGCTCGATGGTCTTGGCGTTCATCCGCTTGGCCATAAAGCGCTCGAGGTCTGGATTGATTGTGCGGTCTTCAGTTGAAACTGCGTAGTAGCTCGGCTTCGATCGCCAGGCCGCGTGTGTGGTCCTTCCGATGAGGAGCGCCTTGTGGAACGGCTCCTGCACCGCGTAGAGCACTTTCGCTTTTGCTTCGGGCAAGTCGCCCGCGAAATCGCGTAGAAACGCTTCCTCACTGAGACGTCCTTCGTCGCCATCGAAGACGATGCCGGCTGTCGCTGGCGGCGTCGGAAAGGTTTTGGCCAAGGCGCCGTAGTCCTCGTCCGCGTCCGGCGCACGCGCCGCCACATAGACCAGCGCAGAGACCTTTGGATGCACGCCAGCCTCGGTGACGATCATTCCAGAAAAGGAGTGGCCCACAAGAACGGTAGGGCCGTCCTGCCGGTCCAGGACGTGCTGGGCGGACTCCACCGCTTCGGGGAGCGTCGTCAGCGGATTTTGCACGGCCGTGGCGTTGACTCCCGCCGCCTGCAGTCGCGCTATCACTTCGGACCAGCATGAGCCGTCGGCGAACAGCCCGTGCACAAGCACGACGTTGCTCGCCTTCACAGCAATTGAATTTGCGGCCATGCTACGCGTGGAGATCAGCGAGGCCGCGGCGCCGGCCACGAGGGCGGCGGAAAAAGTGCGTCTGTTCATCATCATGATTTCTGTTCCTTCAAGGATAAATGCGAATTGTCTGGTTGGATGGCGTGGACGGCGCAGAGCGGCGCCGGACGCCTGAGAATTTTGATGTCATGTCGCCGTTCACCGCCTTTCTGTCGCCCTGATCCGAGCGCTCCGCCTGAGGTCAGGCGTTGAGCAGTGCGTCGACCTCGGGCGATCGAACAATGGTCCCTTCACGCACGAAGGCCTCGTGGTTATCCTCGATGCTGTCATGGTCGTAGAGATAGTTGACCATGATCCCGAAGGACTCCTGGATGGCGCGGGGCGCCACGTTGCCCAGCCAATTTATCCGTTCGAGCCGCGCCCCGTTGCCGAGGTGAAAGCGCGCCACCGGGTCGATGCGGCCTCCAGGTGATTGCGGCTGCGTCAAATACAGCGTGCACAGCCGCATCAGGGTGGGGCGCAGCTTCTCGCTCTGCACGAGGTCGCGCCACCAGCCGTCGCGTTCGAGTTCAGCTGAAAACGCAGCGTCGGGATCGCTTCCGTCCGCGAGTCGCTGCATGAGCCAGCGCCGGAACCCCGGCGCCGGCGACAGGGTGGAGAAGCGGTTCAGTTGCGGAAGCTCCGCTTGCAGTTCCTCGACCACCTGCTTGATCAGGAAATTGCCAAACGATATTCCGCGCAGGCCGTCCTGGCAGTTGGATATCGAATAGAAAATCGCAGTGTCAGCGCACGCAGCTCGCGCCTGTGCGGCCTCTTCATCCGTTTCCCCTGCGAGCAGCGGCGGCATGGCAGTGGCCAACCCCTGCACCAGCGCGACTTCGACGAAGATCAGCGGCTCGCCGGGCAGCGCGGGATGGAAAAATGCGAAGCAGCGACGATCGCGCGCAAGGCGCCGCCGCAGATCGTCCCAGCCCTTGATCTCATGCACCGCCTCATAGGCGATCAGCTTTTCCAGCACGGCCGCCGGAGATTGCCAGTCGATTCGCCGCAGCACGAGAAAGCCGCGGTTGAACCAGGAGGCGAAGAGATGCCTGAGGTCGGCGTCGAGCAGCTTTAACTCCGGCTCGTCGTGCAGATGCGCGGTGATCTCGCTGCGCATGGCGATCAGCGCGCCGGTGCCCCCGGGCGCCATGTTCATGCGCCGCAGCAACTCCTGCCGGGGTGGATCGGCCGCCTGTCCGAGCGCCGCTGCGGCCTCCCCCGTAGCGTCGGCGAGATAACGCTTCGCCGCCCTGCGCAGGGCCGCTTCGTCGGGCTGAAACTCCCTTGCAAGATAACGCTGGAAGTTGTGCCGACCGTCCGCATCGAGAGTGCGCAGCACGTGGTGCAGTTCGCGCGCGACTTGCGCGCCGGACGCCTCGCCGCGTTCCGACAGCAATGCCGCCGCGAGCTGCTTCGCGCGGTCGACCGGTGAGGACGTCGAGCCGGACGGGCCATTTGAGGTTTGGATGTTCGGGGTCACAGTTGTCTCCTATCCTTTCGTGGCGACCGGAGCCGGGCGGAATTTCGCCGGCGGCGCGTAAAGCCCGCCTGACGCCGCCACGAGGTCGTCGAGGGTTTGGGCGGCGAGCCAGTCGCGGGTTGCCGTCTTGACATCAATGCCGAGGTCGGAGGGGACCATCACGATGCCGCGGCGGCGCAGGCTGTCGCTTTTTTCGGGCGAATGTCGCTTGCCGAACTCAGTATCGCCGGCGATGGCGCGCAATGCGAATTCGCGTTCCTGTGGCGACCGGCAACGCAAAAGGTTGGCCACGCCACGCTCGGTGACGACATGGGTGACGTCGTCGCCGTAGATCATCACCGGCGGCAACGCAAAACCGGCTGAGGCGGCGAGGTCGAACGCGTCCAGCCGTTCAACGAAGCTCGGTGCGCCATTCGGCTGCTGGGTCTGCACCATCTGCAAAACAAGCTTGCGTCCGCGCAGGCTCTCGCCCGCTTCCTGACCGGCGCGCAGCCAGGTGGGACTGTCGTGACGGCGGCCACGCGGATCGGCGCCCATGTTCGGCGCGCCGCCGAAGCCTGTGATCCGGCCCTTGGTCGCCGTTGAGCTGTTGCCCTGCGCGTCGATCTGCAGCGTGCCGCCGATGAAGAGATCGCAGGCATATTGTCCGGCGACCTGTGCGAGCGCGCGGTTGGACCGCAGATTGCCGTCAGCCCCGACTGGGAAGATGTCGGCGCGGTTCGAGACGTAGCGTTCCATACCCAACTCGGAGCCGAAGCAATAGATGCTGTCGACAAAGCCGGCTTCGATTGCGGGGATCAGGGTCGGATGCGGGTTCAGCACGAAATGGCTGGCGATCTTGCCCTTCAGTCCGCGTTGCGCGGCGTAAGTTGGCAGGATCAGTTCGATCGCCGCGGTGGCATAGCCGATGCCGTGATTGAGCCGCTGCACCTTGTAGGGTTCGTAGATCGCCGCGATCGCCATCATCGCCATCAGCACGTTCTCGTTCCTGATCTTGGCAGGATCGCGCGTGAACAGCGGATCGATGAGATAGGGCGTCGGACTTGGCGTCACAACATCGACCCAATCGCCGGGCACGTCGACCCGCGGCAGTCGATCCACGATCTCATTGACCTGCGCGACGACGATGCCGCCCCGGAAAGCCGCGGCCTCGGCGATGGTCGGAGTATCTTCGGTGTTCGGGCCGGTGTAGAGATTGCCATTACGGTCGGCCTTGTCGGCCACGACAAGCGCGACTTGCGGCGTCAGGTCCACCAGCATGCGAGCATAAAGTTCGAGATAGGTGTGGATCGCGCCGATCTTCACCGTCCCGTTCGCAACCAGTTCGGCGAGCTTGCGGCTCTGCGGTCCCGCGAAAGCGAAATCCAGCCGGTTCGCGATGCCGCGCTCGAAAACGGCGAGATGGTCTGGAAGCGCCAAAACGGACTGCACCATGTGCAGACCGTGCACCCGCGTAGGATCTACCTTCGCCAGGGCCGAGGCGAGAAAATCCGCCTGCTTCTGATTGTCGCCTTCGATCGTCACGCGGTCGCCAGGCTCGATAATTGCTTCGAGCAACAATGTGGCGCGGTCCGCAGGGCAGACTTTTCCGCTGGCGCCGCCGACCGCGGCTGCCCGTGCGAGACGGGACGCGCGATTTTCTCCGCGTCGTGACGTGCCTGACATGATGGACCTCCTTCGCTCAAAACCGTCCTTGCAACAAAAGATAGGAGATCGTCATTGATTATAGAAACGATATTTTATAATATCATTGATCGAGAAAATGGATCAATCGCATGTTGGATTTCGAGTTGCTGCGCGCCTTTGTTGCGGTCGCCGATTGCGGCGGTTTCCACCGCGCCGCTGATCTGCTCAACCTCACGCAATCGACGGTGAGCCAGCAGATCAAACGGCTTGAGCTCGAGACCAAACGGCCCTTGTTTAGGCGGACAACACGCAGCGTCGCTTTGACCGACGACGGCGAGATGCTGCTCGGCGACGCGCGGCGCCTGCTGCAATTTGAGGAAGCGGCCCGACATCGTCTGGCGGCGCCGCGGCTGTCGGGCGCCGTGCGTCTCGGGGTGGTCGAGGAGGTCGCCGGCGGCTCGCTGCCCCCCGCGCTCGGCCGCTTCGCCAAGCTCCATCCGGGCGTCAGGCTCGAGGTGCAGATTGGCGTCAGCGCGGAATTGATCGAGCAACTTAATGCCGGGCGGCTCGACGTCGTGTTCGCAAAGCGCCCGCTCGGAACCTCGAAAGGGCGTCTGGTGTGGCGTGAGCCGCTGGTCTGGGCCGCGGCCGACACCTTCGATCTGGTTCCGGGCGCCGCGCTGCCGCTGGCCCTGTATCGCGAGCGATCCGTTTCTCGCGAGGCTGCCCTCGCCGCGCTCAATGACAACGAACTGACCTGGGAAATCGTCTATACCAGCCCCAGTTTGACAGGCGTGCGTGCGGCCGCGCTGGCGGGCCTCGCCATCACCCCGCTTCCTGCCAGCGCGCTGATCGCGGGCTTGCGCGTTCTCGGTGTGGAAGAGGGGCTGCCGCTTCTTCCCGACCTTGAGTTCGCGATCTACGCGAAGGCGCGGCCCGATAAGGCCGCCGCCGCACTGGCCGCGGTTCTGCTGACGCTTGCGCAGGGACCATCTCGCCCGGCGATCTGAGATGAGCCGACAGAGCGGGCGACAGCGATTTGAGATAGGTCGCGATCGCGGCGAGATCCTCAGCGGTCATATACTGCGTGCTGTGAACGATTACATCGGCCATCGGACCGGCGCCAGCAGAATGGCTGTTGCCCTTGGATATTGCCCAGCCTCTCTAGCGCGCCACCGGCGTGAATATGCCGAAGGCGTAGCCGGGGCCTTGAACCGCGGCCTGCCGCCTTCGGAGCAAGGAAGCCCGATAGCGTCACGACGCGCCCTGGGATTCTGCTCGGACCTCAACCTTGCCGCCGTCAACAAGGTCGACCGGCGGATTGAGGATCACCCGATCTCCTTGGCTGACGCCTGCGGTCACTTCAACGCTCGTGCCAAGGTCGCGCGTCTCGTCAATCGGATGAATTCGGGCGAATCCGCCGTCGACGACCGCGACGCTCAATCCATTCCGGTTAAAGATGATCGCCTCGGAGGGAACGACGAGCGACGGCGTCTTGCGCGGAATATGCAATTCAACGATGCAGTAGACTCCGGGCGCCAGCGCGTGATCAGAATTGGGAACATCGATTTCCGTCAACAGCGTTCGCGTGCCCGGATCGAGCGCGTCGGCAATACGGGTGACCGTCCCCGGAAAGTTGCGCCCGGGCATTTCAGGCACGCGAACGACAGCCTCCACGCCAGGCGCCAGCCCGAATGCTTCGACTTGCGGCACGTGGAGCTGTATACGAATCGTATCGCTATGCATCAGCGTGAACAGGAAAGTTCCGCTGGTCGCGTCCGCTTGCACCAGTGCGCCGATGTCGACATTGCGCTGCGTGATCACGCCATCGAACGGCGCGACCACGCTCTGGTAGACCTTTTGGACCGCACGACGCTTGGCCGCAATATCCGGCCTCTTGAGCGCGATGGACTGATCGCGGTCGAGCCGGATCCTTCTGACGGGCGCAGTAAGAGTTTGCAGATGACCAGGACCGGCGACGCACGCTTCCGGCGCGCCCAAAAACACTGGGCGGAGGCACAAAGGCGCTTCGAGCATGCGTACGGCGGTAGGCAGGCCTCGCAATTGCGCGAGAACCTGCGCGCGCTCGTCGCGAGTGATCTTGGACCGTTTGACAATATGGCGGCCGAATAAGTCCCCGACGCCGGCGTCGAACGCGTGCATCGGATCAGTTCAAACGCGGCAAACTTCCCATCAGAAACAAAATGGCGCGCCTGAGATTTGGAAAAAGGGGCTTACTGCGCGGCCCACGTCAAGCCCCAGAGCTCCCTGTTGGTTCGACCTCGTATGTTCAAAAGTCCCTTCGTCAATTCCCGGGGCCGCATTCGACGAACGATCGCCAGAGGCAACAACAGACTCGGAATTCTTGCATTAAATCCGCTCAGTGACCTGCCAGGACGGTTCGATCAGCTTTGCCGAGGTGAGCAGCCGGCGGGCGCCTCGCCAAACGAAGATGATTTATTGACTTGCATGATGATAGTAACAGAGTTACTCTGGCGACTGCGTTGGCGATGCGCCGACGCGGCCGGTGATTTGGATGCGGCGCACGAGCTTCGAAGATATGACTTGTCCGATCGCGCGCAGCCTCGAGCGCGTGGGCGAATGGTGGAGCATTCTCATTCTGCGCGACGCGTTCGCTGGATTGACGCGGTTCGACGAATTCCAACGCAAATTGCCTATCGCGCCTAATATGCTGACGCGTCGGCTGGCGAGCTTGGTCGAAGCTGGCATGCTGGAGCGCCGCCGCTACAGCGAGCGCCCGCCACGCGACGAATATGTGCTCACGGCGCGCGGGCGCGATTTCTACGACGTGCTGATCTCGCTGGTCACGTTCGGAAACCGGCATTTTGCGCCCGAGGGCGAAAGCGTTCTGGTCGTGGACGCGGCCACCGGCGCGCGCGCCGAGCCCATCCTTGTCGATCGCCGTTCTGGCCGGCCGCTGACGCCCGGGGAATACCGGCTCGCCCCAGCCCCTGCCACGCTGGCGCGGCGCGCCGCCACCGCTCCGGGTTTGCGCCGTAAGGAGCGCCGCTCATGAATGCCGAGGCGCCCGCTTTGCGGGTCCGTTCGTCCGCCGCTTCCCCGAACCAGGTCCTCGCAATCGTCTGCGTGGGCATATGCCTCGCCAATCTCGACTTGTTCATCGTGAATGTCGGCCTGCCCAATATCGCGCGCGATTTCGAGGGCGCAACATTGGAGAACATGTCGTGGATCCTCAACGGTTATGCTATCGCATATGCGGCGCTTTTGGTGTTCTTCGGACGGCTCGCCGAGCGCCATCGTCGCAATTCCAGCTTCCTGCTGGGCGTTGGCCTGTTCACCGCGGCCTCCGCCGCCTGCGCCGCCGCCAACAGCATGGAGACGCTGGTGGCTTTCCGCATCGCGCAGGCGGCGGGAGCGGCGCTGATGACGCCGACCTCGCTCGGCCTGCTGCTGGCCTCGTTTCCACCCGAGCAGCGCGGTGGGGCGGTGCGGACCTGGACCGCCATCGGCGGCCTCGCTGCTGCGCTCGGACCGTTGGTGGGCGGCGTGCTGGTGACGTTGAGTTGGCGATGGATATTCATCGTCAACGTGCCGATCGGCCTCGTCGCGATCGCCATCGGCTGGTGGAGACTGCCCGAAGTTCCCGGCCACGATGTTCCGCGGCCGGATCTATGGGCGGCGCTGATGGTCACTGGCGGCATCGGCGCGTTGATCTTCGCCATCGTCAAGGCCAACGATTGGGGTTGGGGTTCGCCGCGAATCGGCGCCAGTTTCGCTGTCTCGTTCGTGCTGCTCGCGCTGTTCGTGCGCCAATGCCTGCGCGCACGCAATCCGTTCGTCGATCCAGCGCTGTTTCGCATACGCCCTTTCACTGGCGCGGCGCTGGCGATGGCGCCTTATTCCGCCGCCTTCGGCGCGATGTTGCTTTCGATTGCGCTATGGGAACAGAACGGTTGGGGCTGGTCGGCGTTACAGACGGGCCTGGCCATCGCGCCGGGGCCGCTGCTGGTGCCGGTAACGTCACTGGTTTTCTCCCGGCGACTGATCCAACGCTTCGGCGCCGCGCCAGTGGCGGCTGCGGGCATCGTCCTATTTGCTTGTGGCTTGATCGGGTGGGCGTGTCTGATCGGGCCCGAGCCAAATTTTCTCTGGGTCGTCGTCGGCATGGTTCCGACGGGCATCGGCGTGGGCCTGACGTTTCCCACGCTGATGGGCGTGGGAATCGGTGCGCTACCGGCCTCATCCTTTGCGACCGGATCGGGCGTGATCAATATGATCCGCCAGACGGCGCTCGCGATCGGCGTAGCAATCTTTGTCGCTGTTGTCGGCGCACCCGCCTCGCTGGCTGAGCAGCTCGTCGCCTTCCACCGCGGCTGGTGGATCATGGCGGCGATCACCGGACTCAGCCTGGTCCCGACCTTCCTGTTTATCCGGTCGAGGTCGACTGGAATGATCTTCGGCGGTCGCTGGACGGCGTTGCGACGATCTTCGCGACTGTAGCCAATCGGCTTACGTGGCTCGCCGCGGACGTCGAAGCCGCCAAACCAAGCGCTCGCCAGGTACAACGGCGGCTCTCGGGCCGGGGAAGACCGCAGCAGACCTTCGGTAGCCCCCAGTCGCGGCATAACTCGACCGAGCCGGACGTCAGCATTGAGCGGTTGTATGACCTGGATCGTGCCGATCCGCCATTAGCGATTGGCCAGTTTTCGCGTTATTATCCCTCGCCTGTGAGGGGAGATGACCGAGACCCGCAAGGTCGCTGCGATCCTGGCTGCCGACGTCTCAGCCGGTTGGCCAGCGCGGGCGAAGATCGCATCCTGGCGCGACTCCCGGGTGCTGGCGGCGATGTCATCGACCCGACGATGGCTATTGAAATCCTTTGCTTGGCGTCAAAAGTCCCGGTTAGACGACCATTCTGCCAATAGGAGTCGGTCCATGCTTAAGCTCTACGGCAATCCCCTGTCGCGTACGGAGCGTTGCCTTTGGATGCTGGAGGAAATGGGCGAACCATACGAACTTGTTCAGACCAGCGTTCGCACCGACGACTTGCAAAACCCCGCGTATCTCAAGCTCAACCCGAACGCGCGAATTCCAACGCTCGTTGATGGCGAGGTAGTGATATGGGAGTCGATGGCTATCAATCTCTATCTCGCGCAACGGCCGGGACCGATGCAGTTAGACGGCGCTGCCGAACTCGGTCTCGCCGCACAGTGGAGCTTTTGGGCGATGCTGGAGACAGAGGCGCTGCTGTTGAATCTCCTGACACATTCCGTTCTTTTGGTAGAGCACGTGCGTGACCCTTCCCATGTCGAACGCAACACGCTTCTGTTGCAGAGGCCACTTGCCGTGCTCAATGACGCGTTGGCGGGACGGGACTGGCTGGCTGGCAAGAGCTTCTCTGTCGCCGACCTCAATGTCGCTTCACTCTTGGCATGGGGAAGAGCGTCGCGGCTGGATTTGTCAGGCTATCCGAGCGTACAGCGCTGGCTGGAAAAATGCTTGATGCGGCCCCCTTGCAGACGGGTATCGGTGATGAAGTACAGGTGAAAAGAAATTTGCAGTGTCTTTCTACTTCGCGAAACGAAATATTCCTACCCGGGCCGGTGTCTGCTTCCGAGAAACGAGCTGACACGGCTGAATGACCGATGTGGCCGCAAAGCGGACGCCTCCAGGAATCGCTCCGCGTCGTTCCGACTCAGGACGAGAGCGTCCGCTGAAACATCGCGAGCATCCAGCCGATCGACTGGATGAATAGCGCAGGATCGTAGCGCGGCCCCTCGTCGCGTAGAAACGCATGCGCGGCATTCACTTCGTGCCATTCGTATCGAGCGCCCACCTCCTCGAGGCGTGCGCGAATGGTCTGACGCCCCGCGAATGGGACGTGCGGGTCCTGGCGGCCCCACACGAACAGGGTCTCGGCCCGGAGTTCATTCATGCGCGAGAGACTGTCATCCGCCTTGCCGGCGCCGAGCGTCCCGGACTGGATATCGGTCGCATAGAAACACGCCGCGGCGGAGACGGATGGATTAAGGGCGGCGCGATAAGCCAAGTGTCCGCCCAGGCAAACCCCCATCGTGGCGAGCCGCCCGGTACACGCGGCATTGCGAGAAAGGGCGGCAAGACCAAGCTTAGCGTCGGCGTCGAACGCGGCGACGGTCTTGGTCGTCTTGAGCGCGTTGCCGCGATCGGTGCCGACTTGATCGTAGCGCAGCACCGTGCCAGGCGGTTCATATTCGTGATACACTTCCGGGATAGCGACGAGATAGCCTTGGCCAGCCACCATCGCGGCCAATCTGCGGATCGGGTCCGTCACCTGGTAGATCTCCGAGAAGAACAGTACGCCAGGGAAACGGCCCGGACCTGCTGGCCGAACGACGTGCAACCGCATCACCCCGCCGCCCGGGATCTGGATATCTTCGATCTCATTACTTTGAATAATCACCGGCAGGCCTCGTCGGCTGGTATTTCGGATCGACTAGGAGCTTAGCACCTATGTGCGCGATTGGCTTGACGTTGGAAGGATCGGGCCAGTCGGCGCTGGCGTAGAAGCTTCGGTTCGAGCGTCCGTCGAAGTCGCTCACAAATCGGGATTGCGTCTCTTCGGCTGAAGACTTTGGCCCGCGAGAATCGGGATCAGTAATGCCGCTTTACTGTCATAAAACGCCCGTGATATGTTAATGGTTAACTTCAATCGCGCTTGACGGGAGGGGTGCATATGCAGATGGACGTCGCCGAAGCGGACGGCATCACTCTAGTCAAATTGGACGGTCGCTTCGATATCGCGGGCGCACAGACAGTCGATCTGCGCTTCAGCGCTTTATCGGGGAGTTGCGCGGCGCTGGTCGTCGACCTCACCAAGGTGCCCTTCCTCGCGTCGATGGGGGTGCGCACGCTTATGTTGAGCGCCAAGACGATTCTGCGCCGGGGCCACCGGATGGCGGTGTGCGGGCCCGACGAAAACGTCGAGAAGGTTCTGCGCTCGACTGGCTTTGACGAAATCGTGGATATCTATCCCGACTTCCCATCGGCGGCCGCTGCTTGGGCGCGCGCGAAAGCATGAGCGCACTGCGGTCGCAGACGCGATCACGCGACTTCAGAGGTTCCATTGAGGCCGCCAAGGATGCCGAAGCCTGGGTAGTCGAAGAGTGCGCGAGCTTGGGCTTGGCTGCGCGCGTCGAATTTGCGATCGGCCTTTGCTTGGAAGAACTCTTCGTGAACGCCGTTATGCATGGCCGCGCCGGCAAGGCGACGATTTCGATTTGGACCGAATCAGAGCGCGCGCACGTCGAATTTGTCGACGACGGTGATCCATTCGATCCCTGCTGCGCTCCGGTGAAGCGGATCCAAGGCCCGACCGATGACTTCGACATTGGGGGGTATGGCGCAGGTCTATTGCGCAAGTTTGTGCGATCTATGAGCTATCGACGTGAAGGCCAAATCAACCGAGTCGTTCTGGAATTCGACGAGGATATGACCGCGGATCCAATAACGCTGTCCGCGACATGACTACGTCTTTGGACTTGCGCGCGACGATACGCGCGACCGGCGCTTTCGGCGAACTCTCCGACGAGAATGTTTCATTTCTGATCGCGGCTGGCGAGATCCAGACGTTCGATGCGGACGCAATCCTCATGTCCCAGGGCGAGCCGAGCGAACACGCGATGCTGCTCGCCGCTGGGGAGGTGGTCGTCACCGCCGATAGTTGCTACGGCATCATTCCGATTTCCACGCTTCGAGCGCCCTCTCTGGTCGGTGAGATCGGCGCGCTGGCGCAATTGCCACGGATCGCCACCGTGCGCGCGCGCACGCCCGTCACCGTGCTGCGAATCGGACGCGCGGCGTTGCTCGAAGTCGCCTGCGCCATACCGTCGCTGCTCATCGATATCATCGCTCGAATGGGCGATCGCACCCGCAAGGTCAACAACGCCATAGGTCTCTACACCCACGCGTTGGCCGCCCTTGAGCGTCACGAATTTGGCCCCGAGCTGTTAGAGGAGCTGCGCAATCCGATACCGGATCTTGCCGATTTTGGCGGGACCTTTGGCCGAATGGCCGAGCAGATCGTCCTGCGCCGCCAGCGCGACGACGAAATGGCGAGCGCGGCGATCATCCAGCGCGCGCTTCTCCCAAAAGTCGCCGAGTTCGCAGTCGACTCTGGCCTCGACGTGTGTGCTGCGATGACCCCTGCGCGCGATGTCGGCGGCGATTTCTTCGATCTGATCACCCTTGAAGACGGACGAATCGCGCTGGGCGTTGGAGATGTCTGCGGCAAGGGCGTGCCGGCAGCGCTGTTCATGGGGATCACCAAGACTCTGATCCGAATAAACTTGCGAGAGACACCCGATCTGGGCAGTGCGATTCTGAAGACCAACGCATTCTTGACCAAGAACAACGCGGCCGAACAATTTGCAACGCTGATTTATGCGGTGTTTGATCCGCGCACCGGCCAATTCGAATATTGCAGCTGCGGACATCCGCCAGCGTTGCTTCGCCGCGCAAGCGGCGTTGTTCAGAAACTGGCGGCCGGCGGCCTGCCCGTCGGCATGTTCGATGATCTGAAAATCAACGTGCGCCGGGAAGCGATGCGCCCAGGCGACTTGCTATTTCTTTACACCGACGGCGTCACCGAAGCAGTGGACGGCCAGGACCGGGAGTTCGGCGAGGAGAGGCTGCTCGGTCTGCTTGGACAGGCGGGCGGCGGCGATGCCGCTGAATGGATTGCACGCGCCAATCTCGCCGTGCGCGAGTTTTCGCTCGGAAGGTCCCAATTTGACGACCTGACTTGTCTGGCGATTACGCGTTAGGCAATCGTCGACTTACTCGCCCGCATGGAGGCTCAATTTGGAAACGGCTCAATCAGGCTTTGTGACATCGCCGCATAGTTGGCGCGTTGCTCGCGAGGGTTCTCGCGAAACTCTCTACTCGCCAACGGCCGCTGCAAAGCTCGTGAAGAATTGATCGGCCATTTTCTTGGCCACGCCATCGATCAGGCGCGAACCCATCTGAGCGATTCTGCCGCCGACATTAGCGGTAACGTCGTATCTCAGAATCGTCCCTTCCGGCGCCTCGGCGAGATGCACTTTGGCGCCGCCATTGGCGAATCCTGCAATGCCGCCCTCTCCCTCGCCGCTGATCGTATAGCCGTTGGGCGCGTCGATGTCGGAGAGTTGCACCCTGCCTTTGAAACTGGCGCTGACCGGACCGATTTTGATTTTCGCCACCGCGGAAAATGAACTGTCGCCCGTCTTGTCGAGCGATTGGCATCCCGGAATACAAGCCTTCAAAACGATCGGGTCATTGAGCATCGCCCAAACTCGAGCGCGTTCCGCACGCAAGGTCACTTCGCCCATCATCGTCATGGCCATCGACGTCTCGTCCCCTGGTTCGAACAGATATTTTTCTACCGCCAACCGACGCGGCTGAAAACATATGGGCCCAAACCCGTCGAGGTTCGCGTTGTGGGTATGCGATCCGGTCAGACAACAATCGGGCGCGAGGAGCGCAGTCAGAACCAACAGCGCCGCGAGAGTCCTCGCCAAGACCCGAAAAAAACTATGCGCTCTCTTCAACGAGGCCGCATCACACCGGGACAACAGATCGAGATCGCTTGTCGTCATTGTCAAGGTCATCATGATTGTCTCTCCTCGACTTGCAGCGTAGACGCCATCGGCGCGAGCTCGTCTGACGATGCGAACGTCTCTCGGTTCGCGCGGCGAATCGCGATCATTTCCGTCACGATCGACAATGCGATTTCCTCTGTCGTGATCGCGCCAATATCGAGGCCCGCCGGCGCCTTGATCGCGTCCAGCCGGGGGCGTGAAACGCCTTCGCTGGCGAGTTCGTCCCGCAATGTCGCCGCCTTACGCCGCGAGCCCACGAACGCGATATATCTGGCGTCCAAGGCGGCGGCTGCTCTCAACGCCGTGCGATCGCCGGAGCCCTGCGTAGACACGACGACATAGGCGCGCGGCGCGTCCGTCGATTTTATCTCGAAACCCTCAATCTTCGATGCGACAGGTCCAAACCGCGCAAGGTCGTCCTTGCCGGCGGCGACGGTGACGTCAAAGCCCATGTTTGCGGCGAGGTCGGCGAGCGCGACGGCGATTGGCGAGGCGCCGAGCACGAGCAGCGCCGGTTTCGGAAGGATCGGCTCCACGAAAACATCCATCGTGCCCTTGCTCGGGCAGAAATTATTGGCGAAAGTGACGCCGTCGCGATCGTCACCCGCCCCCAACCCCTGTTCAGTGAGCAGGTCTTTGGGCTGGATGGAGACGAGCCGCGACTTGCCGTCGGCCAACGCCTGGCGCGCCGCCTTCAAAACCGCGGCCCGCGCGCAGCCGCCGCCGATCCATCCTTCCGAAATCGAGCCGTCCTGTCCGATCAGCGCCTTGGCGCCCGCTTTGGCCGCCGTCACATCGACGGTGCGAACGACAGTCGCCAGAGCGAAAGGTTCGCCTTTCGATTTGCGCTGCGCGGCAAGGTCGAGAATATCGGGCGCCATCGCTCATATCCTCGCGAGATAAGGTTCGAGCGCCGCGAGGCTGTCAATATTATGAGCGGCGGCGAAGAGGTCGACATGGGGCAGCGCCGCCTGCATGCCGCGCGCGCTGGGCGCGTAGCCCTCCCAGCCGATCAGCGGATTGAGCCAGACGATGCGCCGGCAACGCTTACGCAGCGCACGCATCGAAGAATCCAACAGCGCCGGCTCGCCGGTGTCGTAGCCGTCCGATAAAATTATCACGCAGGTGCGTGAATGGATAGCGCGGCGCGCATGCCACCGATCGAATGTGGCGAGGCTTTCGCCGATCTTCGTGCCGCCGCCGATCCCCTGGGCCATTAGTGCAAGGCGATCGAGCGCACGGGTGGGGTCGCGCTCGCGCAAAGCCGAGGAGACATGGGCAAGGCGCGTATGGAAGAGAAAAGCTTCCGACTGCTTGAACGAGAGCGCTACCGCATGCATGAACCGCACGAAGAAGCCCGTATAGAGTTCCATCGAACCGGAAGCATCAAGCAGCACGACAAGGCGCAAGGGTTTGGATTTGCGCCGGCGGAAGGCGAGATCGAACGGCTCGCCGCCATGGCCGATGTTGCGACGGATCGTGGCGCGCAGATCGATCCGCCGACCGCGCGCTCTCACGCGCTCTCGCCGCGTCAGCCGCGCGCGCATGCGCCGCGCAAGTCGCTCGGCGAGCGCGATTGCAGCGGCCATTTCCTGCGCGCCGTCGAGCCGGCGCAGATCCTTGGCGGAAAGAGCGTCATGCGCCGAGGCGCCGCCCCGGCGCCCGCGCCCATCGGACGCGCCGTCCTCCGGACCTTCGGCGAGGCTTCGTTCGGGCAATCCCGCCGGCGAATTGGCGGCGCCGGGGCCGGCCTCGAAGCGGCGCGGCGCTTTCGTCCGTCCGCCATCCACCGCGATGCGCATCGCCTGCCTGACGCCGCGTCCACGCCAGAACGCGGCGAAGAGCTCATCGAACCGCGCAAGTTCTGTCTGGCGCGAGCAAAACAAGGCCCTCAGCGCGATGCACAGGCCGTGCGGCCGATCCGCCGCGGGCGAGGCGATCACCCGCGCCGCGTCGGCTGTCTCGGCATGGCCGATGGCGAACCCGGCTCCGCGCAAGGTGGCGACAAATCCGGCGAGACGTCGGCGCATTGAGGATCCGGGCTCGGAATCGTCGCGTTTAAGAGGCGCGGCGCCGGCGTTCATGTCAGGCGACCTTGCCAAGAATGCGCTCGGCGACCTCAATCGTCACCCGCGCCCGATCCTCCCGTGTCTTCAACAACGCAATCAGCGTCTCAAAGACGAGTTCGGGCGCCGCGCGCAGGTCTTCCACGCCGAGCCCGGCCAGGGTCGCTGCCCAGTCGAGCGTCTCTGCGATGCCCGGAATCTTTCGCAAATCTTCCTTGCGCAGCAGCCCGACCACGCGCGCGACCTGCAGAGCGAGACTGGCGTCGATCGCGGGCAGCCGCATCAGGATGATCGCGGCCTCGCGGTCGACATCGGGGAAATCGAGATAGTGATAAAGGCATCGCCGGCGCAATGCGTCTGAGAGTTCACGCGTGCCGTTGGAGGTGAGCACGACGCGCGGGATCGAACGCGCTGCGATCGTGCCGAACTCCGGGATCGTGACCTGGAAATCGGAGAGAAGCTCGAGCAGGAAGGCTTCGAATTCCTCGTCCGCCCGATCGACCTCGTCGACCAGCAGCACCGGCGACTTCTCGCGCCTGATCGCCGCAAGCAGCGGGCGCTCAAGCAGATAGTCCTCCGAGAAGATCTGCGCCTCGACTTCGCTGACGCTGGCGCCCGAGCCCTCGCGCGCCTTGATGGCGAGAAGCTGACGCTGATAGTTCCATTCATAAAGAGCCGAATTGGCGTCGAGCCCTTCGTAGCATTGCATGCGGATGAGTTCGCAGTCATGCACTTTCGCCAAGGCCTTGGCGACTTCCGTCTTGCCGACGCCCGCTTCGCCTTCGATGAGGAGAGGCCGCGACAGATGATCCATCATCCACAGCGCGGTGGAAAGATCGCGGTCGGCGACATAGCCGGCCTCGGCGAGTTGGCTGGCGATGGCTGAGCGAGGAATCATATCCCGTTCCAACAGATGGCGGCGCGGCCACGACCGATCGCCGCCAATTCCTTTTCCCTAGGCGTGGAGGCCGAGCTTCTCCGCCGCCAGCCAGACGCGATAATTATCATGCGGCATCGGAATATGAGTCGACCCGAGAAATTTGAACGCGTCATTCACCGCATTGGCGAAGCAGGGAACGCTGCCGACATTGGGGCTTTCGCCGACACCCTTGGCCCCGATCGGATGATGCGGCGAAGGCGTGACCGTATAATCGGTTTCCCATTTCGGCGTCTCGACCGCGATCGGCAGGAAATAATCCATCAGCGAGACGCCGCTGACGTTGCCCATCGCGTCATAGACAATCTCCTGACCCATCGCGATGGCATAGCCTTCGGTGAGGCCGCCATGCACCTGGCCTTCGATGATCATCGGATTGATGCGGACGCCGCAATCGTCGAGCGCATAGAAGCGGCGGACCGTGTGAACGCCAGTGTCGACGTCGATGTCCATCACGCAGATATAGGCGCCGAACGGGTAGGTCATGTTCGGCGGGTCGTAATAACTCACCGCCTCGAGGCCTGGCTCCATGCCGGGAGGCACCTTGTTATAAGCGGCCCAGGCGAGCTGGCTCATCGTCTTGAACTGCTCGGGGTTCCCCTTCACGCGGAAGCGGTCGACGTCCCATTCGAGATCGCCCTCATGCACTTCGAGCATGAAGGCGGCGATCATCTGCGCTTTCGCCTTGATCTTGCGCGCCGCCATCGCGATCGCGGCGCCGGTGACCGGCGTCGAACGGGAGCCATAGGTGCCAAGCCCGTAGGGCGCGGTGTCGGTGTTGCCTTCTTCGATCGCGATATCGCCGGCGGGAATGCCGATCTCGGTCGCGATGATCTGCGCCCAAGTCGTCTCATGGCCCTGGCCCTGACTCTTCGACCCCATACGGCCGAGGACGCGGCCGGTCGGGTGGACCCTGATTTCGGCCGAATCGAACATCGCAATGCCGAGAATGTCGCAATTCTTCGAGGGACCGGCGCCGACGATTTCGGTGAAGAAGGCGACGCCGACGCCCATCAGTTGGCGCGTCTCGCCGCGTTTAAACGCCTCCTGCTTCGTCTTCTGCTCTTCGCGCAAATTGCGATAGCCGGTCGTCTCGACCGCTTTCTGCATCGCGGTGTGGTAGTCGCCGGAATCATATTCCCAGCCAAGTGCTGACTGATAGGGAAATTGCTCGCGCTTAATGAAATTCTTGACGCGGAAGTCGACGGGATCCATCCCCAGTTTCTGCGCCATAATGTCCATTGCGCGCTCGATAGCATACGCGACTTCGGTGACGCGAAACGAGCAGCGATAGGCGACGCCGCCCGGCGCCTTATTGGTGTAGACGCCGTCGACGGAGAGATGGGCGACGGGAAAATCGTAGGAACCGGTGACGATATTGGAAAAGCCGGCCGGCCATTTCGATGGATCGGCGCAGGCGTCGAAAGCGCCATGGTCGGCGAGGATATGCACGCGCAGACCGGTGACGCGCCCGTCTTTGGTCGCCGCGATTTCGGTCGTCATGTGGTAATCGCGTGCAAAGGACGTCGTCGAAAGGTTCTCGATCCGGTCTTCGACCCATTTGACCGGCAGACCAGTGACGATCGAGGCGACAGCCGAACAGATATACCCGGGATAGGCGCCGACCTTGTTGCCGAAGCCGCCGCCAATGTCGGGCGAAATGACATGAATCTTGTGTTCGGGCAGGCCGGCGATCAGCGCGACCACGGTCCTGATTACATGCGGCGCCTGGAACGTTCCATAGATCGTGATCTCGCCTTTGATCTTGTCGAAGCTGACGAGACATTGGCAGGTCTCAAGCGGGCAGGGATGCACGCGTTGGTAAGACAGCAGGTCTTTGGTCGCGACTTCCGCCTTGGCGAAAGCGGCGGCGGTCAAATCCTTGTCGCCGACCTGCCAGTTGAAAATGTGGTTGGGATGGTTGCGAGGTCCATGTGCGCCGTCTTTCTTGTCCTTGATATCCTCGCGCAGCACTGGCGCATCTGCGTCCATCGCCTTGAAGGGATCGATGACGACCGGGAGCTCTTCATATTCGACCTCGACGAGATCGGCCGCATCCGCCGCGATATATCGATCGACGGCGACGACGAAAGCGATCTCCTGGTTCTGGAACAAGACCTTGCCGTCGGCGAGCACCATCTGCACATCGCCCGCCAACGTCGGCATCCAGGCGAGGTTGACGCCTTTCAGCTCCTCGGCGGTGAGCACGGCGACGACGCCGGGCACGGCTTTTGCTTTCGACGTATCGATGCTCTTGATGCGCGCATGGGCGCGGCTCGAGCGGTGAAAATCGCCGTGCAGCATGTCCGGCAATTTGATGTCGTCGACATAATTTCCGCGCCCTTGCGTGAAACGCACGTCCTCGACGCGCTTTCGCTTGCACCCCATGCCTTCCAGTTTTTCGGCGCGCTCGATGGCGGATGGATCGGTGGGGGCGTTCATTCCGCAGCTTCCTTGTATTCCACGCCATTGATCTTGGCGGCGGCGTATTGGATGGCCTTGACAACGTTCTGGTAGCCGGTGCAGCGGCAAAGATTGCCGGAAATCCCCATCCGGATCTCTTCCTCCGTCGGGTTCGGATTCTCCTTGAGCAGCCGGTGCGCGCGCACGATCATGCCGGGCGTGCAAAAGCCGCACTGCAGGCCGTGCATTTCTCGAAAGGCCTCCTGCAGGACATGAAGTTTGCCGTCGGCTCCTGCCATGCCCTCGATTGTGAGAACCTCGGCGCCTGCTGCCTGGACCGCGAAGATCGTGCAGGATTTTACCGATTTGCCGTCAACGTCGACCGTGCAGGCGCCGCAATGGGAGGTGTCGCAGCCAATGTGCGGGCCGGTGACGTTGAGGTTTTCTCTGAGGTAGTGGATCAGCAGCGTGCGCGGCTCGACTTCCGCCGAAACCGTCTTGCCATTGAGTTCCATACTCACATTGATCTTGGCCATCGCCTTCCCCTTCAACCGTTGGCGCGCGCGAAGGCGCGGCTCAGGGCGCGGGCGGTCATTACGCCCGCCATTTTGCGGCGATATTCGGCTGAGCCGCGTCCATCGGCGGCGGGCGAGGCGATCGCTTCGGCGGCGACCGAAGCGCGGGCGAGCGTCGCCTTGTCGAGTTTCGATCCGATCACGGCCTGAGCGGCCGCCCGCGCGAACAAAGCCGTATCCGCGACATTGGTGAGGCCGATCGCGCAGGTCGTCACTGCGCCATTTGCAACCGTCAGAACGACGCTGGCGGCTGCGGTCGCATAATCGCCAACCTTGCGCTTCAGCTTCTCATAAGCATAGCCATGGCCGGCAGGCGGCGGCGTGATCCTGACCGCCGTCAGAATTTCGTCCAGCTGCGCGGCGGTCGCATATGCGCCCTGATAATAGTCACGGGCGGCGATCTGGCGCTCGCCGCCTTTGCCCTGCAGCATATAGACCGCGCCAAGACACATCATCAGCGCGGGCATGTCATTGCCAGGATCGCCATTGGCGACATTGCCGCCAAGCGTGCCGAGATAGCGCACCTGCGGGTCGGCGATCAGCAGCGCCGTTTCCCTGACGATCGGCAGCCGCGTGGCGAGCAACTCAGAGGCGATCAACTCATGCTGCGTCGTCATAGCGCCAATGACGATGTCGCCGCCCTCGGCACGGATGCCCCTGAGTTCCTTGACAGCGGCCAGATCGATAAGATGGCTTGGCGTCGCCAGGCGTAGCTTCATCATCGGGATCAGGCTGTGTCCGCCGGCGATGACGCGCGCGTCGGCGTCGAAGCCCGACAGCAAGGCTACAGCCTCATTAAGATTTGTCGGTCGGTGATAGTCGAATGAGCCGGGGATCAAGCGGGCCTCCCTGATTCCGTGGCGGTCGATTAGGGCCGGCCGGCCGCACTATGAGGAAGAGTCGCGCTCTGTGCGCCGCACCATCAATGGGCGCTGCATGGAAAGCGAAGAAATTCACGAAATCCGCAAAACTCTGCACGAAAAGGGTCAACTCTGCTGACGGCTCGCACAAACGGCGGCAGAATCCCCGCCGATGTCAAGCGATCCGGGCTTGGACCAACTGCTTGACCTGGCGAAAATGCGAACGCGCGATGGGAATGGTGCAGCGCACAGGGGCCGCCAACTCGGCGACGCCGTTTTCACCGTCGCGCTTCAGGCTGGCGACCCGGTCTATCGCGACGATATGGCTTCGATGCACTCGGATGAAGCGCGCCGGGTCAAGGCGCGCCTCGATGGCGCTGATAGCGAGCCCACAGAAATATTCCTGCTCTCCGTCATGGACATAGGAATAATGAGCATTGGCTCTGACCGCGAAAATATCGTCGATCGAAATCTCGCGCGCGCGTCCGTCCTTCTCGACGCTGATGGAACCGGACTGCCGCCGATCCTGTTCCGCCGAACGATCGATTTGCGTCACCGGCGTAGCTTCGGCCGCTGGTGAGGAGAGCGAGTGGTCGCCGCCAATCGTGGCGCCGAATGCGGGCGCCTGCCGGAGCCGGGCCTTGCCCTCAGGCACCAGCGACAAGAGAAAGGCGGCCGAAACGCCGAAAGAGATCATCGTCGTCAGCAGTGCTAGCGCGTTGCGTGACAAGGCGGAATCGGCGGCGACGAAGCGCGTGACGTCGAAACACAAGGGATCAAGCCTCATGCCGGCCATCGCGGTGTAATGCATGCCGGAAATCGCAAGTCCAAGGACGACGGCGGCTCCGAGAAGGCGCGAGCGTGTGGCGCGGCGCTCCAACGTCCACAAAGCGACGCCGCTCGCCGCGACTGAAATCGCGACTGAAAGTCCAACGAATGTCGGTTCCTGGCTCGTCGGCCCCGCCAGATGCACCGCGGACATCCCGACATAATGCATAAGGCTGATGCCGAGTCCCATGGCGGCAGCGCCGATGCCGATTCGCAGGATCGCGGATCCGTCGGCATGGGTGGCGTAGACCCCGATTCCAACGACAATGACGCAGATCAGAAAGGATAGAAGGGTCGGGAGGACGAGATAATCGATTGCGGAGGGAAAGTCGGCGGCGAGCATTCCGACGAAATGCATCGACCAGACGCCTGTCGCCAGCGTCAGCGACGCTCCCGCCAGCAAGACGCGCCGGCGAATACCCTCCGCCTGATCGAGACCTCTGGCGAGCAAAAGGCCGACAAAACTGCCCTGAATGGCGATGCATATGGACAGCACGACGAGCCACTGCTCGTGCGGAACCGTCATTGTAACCTCCCGGCGCCGCATATCGACGCTTGCAACGGAAGTTAAAGCCGATAAGCCGTTTCGGCAACCGTCGCGCAGGACCCCGATTGAACGGTTGGGAACGTTGCCTTCCCCGCTTAGTCCGCGCGAGCATTCCTTTGCGTTACCTGGTCAAATCGCCACCCAGTCAGCTTTTGAAAACTGTCACATTGCCTGGCTTCGGCTGCCGGGGGCTCGAAGCGGCGGTTCCATCCCGATTCGCGTGACGAAATTTATCAAATCGCCGGGTCCGAGTTGGCCGATGCGGGAACGGCGGTTTCCGGTCCAAAGGGAAGAAAAAGCGGACATTCGACGGGGGCAGCCAAACAGCGTAGTTTTGATCCTGAACCGACTTCCGGGCAGCCGTCAGTTGGTATCGGGTAAGATTGTCAACTGGACGAAGCGCGGTCCGTCATCGCCTATGAACTCAACCCGGCGACTTCCGAGTTCGCTCACTCCGCTTGACATTGCGCTCGCGGCCTTGCTTCGCGGGCTCGAGCCGTCGACAGTTGTTGAGCTTTCGCTCCGGGAAGCGCTGGGTTGTGTCGCTGCCGATCTGCCCCCGCTGAAGGCCTATCCGCCGTATAATATCGCCGTGACCGATGGCTGGGCATTACGCGCCCGTGATCTCGTCGGCGCTTCCTCCTATATGCCGCTGTCGCTGACAAACCTGCCGCCTTGGGTCGAGGCAGGCGATAGAATCCCAGAAGGCTGTGATTGCGTGGTCGATGTCGGCGCTCTCGATCAAACTGGTCCGATCATCCAGGCGCTGATGGAAGCAATCCCGGGACAAGGAGTGCGCCGAATTGGCGGTGACATAGCAGATGGCTTTGCTGTGGCGCGTGGCTCGCGCTTGCGTCCACTCGATCTATTGGTCGCGCGAGCGGCCGGGTTGAAGAAAATGAAGGTGCGTCGGCCGGAGATCCGCATAGTTGCTATTCCATCAACGACTGGCGAGTCGACGACAACGCAGCTCATCGAGGCGAGCGCGCGCGCCACCGGCGCGGAAGTGGTGTCCGCCGAAGCCGCTTCACGGGACGTAGCCTCGATCGCCCAAACGCTCGAAACAACCGCTTGCGATCTGATGATCACTATCGGCGGCTCGGGCGTCGGCAACACTGATGCGACCATTGCCGCGCTGGTGCAACAAGGCGAGGTATTTGCGCATGGAATCGCATTGCAACCCGGACGCACTTCGGCTCTCGGCCGGATCGGGGATACGCCCGTCATTGCGCTGCCGGGTGCGCCGGGTCCAGCGTTTGGCGGTTGGTTGGCATTGGCGCTTCCAGCACTCGACCGGCTGTCCGAGCGGCGGCCGCGGCCGACAATAACGCTGCCGCTGGCGCGCAAGATCGCCTCCAGTGTCGGCATCGCGGAAATCGCGCTGCTTGCCAGAAGGGATGACACATGGGTGCCCCTCGCGGTCGGCGACCTCCCGTTCGAAGCCCTCGTCTGCGCTGATGCGTGGTTAATGGCGCCCCCCAGCAGTGAAGGATTTGCGGTGGGATCTGCGGCCGCTGCCTATATGTTGCAGGAATGAGGCAGGCATTCGCATGACAAAGGCCCCCGCGCCCAAAAGTCGCGACAGCATTGATCAGAATCAGTTCCTGACCATTTTGTCGCGCGAGGAAGCGCTTGAGCGCTTCGACGCGGCGTTGTTCCCGCGAAATTTGCCGGGCGAGCAGCGCAAAATTGCCGACACGCTAGGTCGTGCGTTGTTGCAGGATATAATCGCGCCGATCGACGTGCCTCCGTTCGATCGCTCCAATGTCGACGGGTTTGCAGTGCGTTCGGCCGACCTTGCCGCCGCCGCGGAAATGGCGCCTATGCGCCTGACGTTGAACGACGAAGTCATCGCGTGTGGCGTTACTTCGGCGTGGCAGGTGGCGTCCGGCACCGCGACGGCGATTGCTACCGGCGGTCCGATGCCACGCGGCGCCGACGCGGTCGTGATGATCGAACACACCCAGCCTTCCGGCGCTCGCGAGATTGACGTTCGGCGTGCGACATCGCCTGGGCAATTCGTGTCCCATGCGGGCTCCGACATCGCACGCGGTGAGACGCTGTTGCGTGCCGGTACAATTATTGGCTCGCGCGAGATCGGCATGCTGGCCGCCTGCGGGATCGAGGAAATTCCTGTCGCGCGCCGCCCCCGCGTTGCCGTGGTCTCTACGGGGGACGAATTGGTTCAACCGGGCAAACCGCTGCCGCCCGCCGCGATCTACGACACTAACGGCGCCATCGTCACCGCCTCGGTCAGCGAAAATGGTGGCGACGCAGTGTTTTTCGGCTCCGTGCCGGACGACGAAGAACAACTCGAAGCCGTGATGCGGAGGGCCCTTGGGGAAAGCGACATGTTGCTGCTCTCCGGCGGCACTTCGAAAGGGGCAGGCGACGTCTCCTACCGCATCATCGCTCGGCTCGGCGAGCCCGGCATTATAGCCCATGGTGTCGCCCTGAAACCGGGCAAGCCGCTTTGCCTTGCTGTCTGCGACAGCAAGCCGGTGGTGATCCTGCCGGGTTTTCCGACCTCGGCGATGTTCACCTTCCACGACATGATCGTGCCGGTGCTGCGGCGCATGGCGGGCCTGCCGCCGCGTCCAGATGCGAAAGTCAGAGCGAGAGTGCCCGTCCGCATTGCCTCTGAACTCGGCCGCGCCGAGTTCGTGATGGTGTCGCTGGTCGAAGGCGCTGCTGGCTTGGTCGCCTATCCCTCGGGCAAAGGTTCGGGGGCTATTACGTCCTTTGCCCAGGCCGATGGATTTTTCCGGATTGAGGCGCTTGCCGACCAGCTACCGGCGGGCGCCGAGGCCGAGGTCACCCTGTTCACACCGCATGTGCGGGCGCCCGATCTCGTCATCATCGGGAGCCATTGTACGGGGCTCGATCTGGTGACAGGGCGCCTGGCGCGTGCTGGTCTTGCCACGCGGTCCATAGCCGTTGGTAGTCTCGGTGGTCTGGCGGCCGCCAAGCGCGGCGAATGCGATTTTGCGCCGATCCACCTGTTTGATGAAAAGACCGAAAGCTACAACGCATCATTTCTTGACGACGGGCTCGAACTGATATCCGGCTGGCGGCGAATGCAGGGCATCGTATTTCGCAAATGCGACGAGCGCTTTGAAGGTTTAAGCGCCCAAGGCGCGGTGCGCGCAGCGCTCGCCAACCCCGCCTGCATTATGGTCAATCGCAACCAGGGCGCGGGCACACGCATCCTGATCGATCGGCTGCTTGGCGAGGCTCGTCCTGAAGGCTACTGGAATCAACCGCGCTCGCACAATGCGGTGGCTGCGGCGGTGGCGCAGCGCCGTGCCGATTGGGGTATGGCCATCTCGCCCGTTGCGCATGCCGCCGGCCTCGGCTTCATTCCATTCGCCGAAGAGCACTATGACTTCGCGCTTGTGACTGCGCGCAAGCGACGGCCGGCGGCACAGGCGTTTCTTGACGCGCTTGCCTCAGGCGAAGTTCGCGCCGCGCTGGCCGAGGCTGGATTCCGGCTGGCCTGAACTGCCGAATATGGCGTCCGCTCTGGAGAGCTCGCGTGACCTCGCTTATGGGCGCGGAGCGGCGATTCGACGGCTTGCCGCACACGACGCGCGCCCCGGTCACCTTGCGCAAGCGCGGATTTTCGGTGGTCCTTGACCGCAGCGCGGAAGGCGCTTCGGCCTATCGGCTTTCCGATGCGAGGCGTGGGCATTGCGTGGATCGGCCACAGGGCAACTTCCCGAGGGCGGCCCTGTGGCGACTCCGGCCGTAAAAGACCCGCTCTCCGAGGGCGAAACCGTGAAGACGGACCCTGATGCGCGATTGAAGATAGGGACGACGACGCCGTGGATGACGACGCCGATTGACGAGGAAGCAACGACCCAGTTGCGCATCGACCAACAGAAGGGCCGCAACGCTCAGTCCAGACGGGCAACGACGACCAAGCGTTTGACCTGGCCGTCCTGATAGGCCTGCAAAAAGGCGCCGTAGTCCTTGAACGACACGCAACCGTTGGAATCGCCGTTGGGACCAAGCATGTACGGGTGGGCGAGGAGGCCGACCCGCCCAAAAATGCCGCCGCCGACAGGATTGAGCCGCAACGCCTGCACGCCGTGGAAAGGCGCCTCGCGCAGCGTTAGCTCGTAGAGATGGGGCGGGGTCGCGCCGCGATTGATCTCATTCACGTGTTGCGGATCGTCCAATCTGTCGCCAAGACCTGAATGCGCTTCCAATCGCGCGCCATTGGGCAAATAGACGGTATGGTTCGCCAGATCGTAAACTGCGGTCCAGTGATCGTAGCGGGCCGAGGGGCCGGTTGTGTCGCCTCGTGCGCTATATGCGGGAGCGGGCCGAGAGAAGGGCGCTGGCGGCGCGGCCGGCAGCCCAAGTTCGGCGGGACGAGGCGGAGGTTGGGGCGCGCTCTCGGCGAGATGGAAAACCCCCGGCGGCGGCGCGGGCGTGGAGTTTTTGGGCTCCGTAATCGCAGCAACAGGCGCCGGCGGAGCAGGCTCGAGGCTCAATTCAGTAGAAAGCTCTTTCGCCGACGAAACCGACATCGAACTGTGGAAAGGTCCGGGGCCGAGCGAGGGCGCCTCATGCGGATTCGAGGCGATCTTCGGCGCCGACGCGGTGAAGGGCAGCGTAATTAGCCAGGCGCCCACCATCGCGACCAGGACGAGAGCGAGAGCCCCCGGAACAACCTGAGTGAAAAATTGCCGCGATAAATGACGGTAGTCGAATGAAATGTTCATCGACGCACCCTCAGCAAAGGCAGTGATCGACGCCATGACCGTTTCCAGCTCGCGCATGCCGCGCACTTCGAAAACCTCCTTACGGTCTGTCTCGCGAGCGAAAAGCCGCGCCGCCTGGAGCCGGCGGGGACGCGTTGACGGATCGTTCGATATTCCAAACGAGATCGCGCAAAAAAGCGCCGCGAGTTTCGCCGTCGGCGGCCAAACATATGCGCGAGGGCCGGGGCCTTTGAATGGCTCTTCAGATGCGGGTGATTGGAGAACCCCACGCATTCATGCGCCGAACGCCAAAGTTGAAGTGCGGTCTGGGTCTATGTGCGGCTCTCGTCGCCCATCCCGTAACATCTCATGAAATCGGCGGGCGCCGTAGACGCAACGGCTTTCTGCTGCCTGGCGCAGGCTAGACAACTACACTCTTGCGGGCGCGCAAGTCGTCGGGCAGTGTAGACAACTGCCAATATGGGAGGCATGACATCGTGAAGAAGTATAGATTTCTTGCCCTTGGCGCCCTGCTACTTGCTTCGACAGCAGCGGTCGCCCAATCGACCGGCGGGGTCAATGGCATCGTCAATCAACTGCTTCCCGCGGACGCCCACGGCGCAGATTCCGAGGCAAGCAGCGTGGTTCTGACAATACAGGCCGCCACGAGAAGTGAGCTTCTCGATCGATTGGGGTTCTCCGGAGTTCGAAGCCTCGGCAATCCGGCGCCGGCCGTGAAGCTGCCGCCTCTCGTCAAAGGAAACGAGACCGAACTGCTGCTCGCTATAAGGGCTTTGCCCTCCGTGCAGGTCGCAGTGGCTTTCCAGGGCGCTTCCGATGCTCTCGCGCCCGAGGCGAACGCGCTGCTTGGCCAGTTGGGCGACGCGCTGGCCGATCCCAAACTCGCGTCATCCCATTTTGTCGTTGGGGTATACACGAATTCGACCGGGTCGGACGAATACAACCTCGATTTGTCGACGCTTCGAGCGAAGGCGATCGTGGACGCTCTTGTCGTTCTGCACGGCATTTCGAGGGATCGCCTGGTTCCCTTCGGATTTGGGCGCGTTCGCAACGGGCAATCGCAGAGCGCCACGTCGGACGAACGAATTCAGATTGTCAATCTTGGCGCCGTCGCTCCCGAGGTTACTTCAGATAGGCCGTTAGTTTCTGAACCACCGAAGATCGGAACTGTCGCAGCATCTCACACGACGGCACGTCCTTTCGTTCATCCTGGGAAGGCCGTTGTCGCGCATACGCATTTGCACCGACGATGGAGCGCCGCGCGCGTTGCGTCTGTCGGCGCTCGTCACTGGCATGTCCTCACATCGTCCACGGCGAGTCCGCCCGGACCGGCAGAGCCGGCGAATAAGTCTATCAGTGCTGAAAGCTTGCTTGTCACCCAGCCACATGCGAGTGGCGCCGGTGGTGGCGGCGGCAGTGGCGGCGGTGGCGGTGGCGCTGGTCCAGGCGGCTGGTCCGACCGCCGACTGAAGCGAAACATCCGCCGCGTAGGCGCTACCGTTCATGACCTCGCCCTCTATAGTTTTCAGTATATCTGGGGAGGTCCATATTACGTCGGCGTTATGGCGCAGGAAGTTTTGGAAGCCTTCCCCGAAGCAGTCATTACGGAGCCCAGCGGCTATCTCCGCGTGGATTACGAAATGCTTGGCATCAGGATGATGACGCTTTCTGATTGGGAGGCGCTTGTCGACCAATGATGATATCTGACGTCCTGCATCGGAGTCGTATGCTTACTTCCGCGCCGCGGAAGACAGAATGTGGGCGCGGAAGACCGTGCGGGGCACGCGGTTGGGCCGTACTCGCGACAATTCTGACGTGCTGTTGTCTGATCGCGGGCCCCGTCGCCGCAGCCGAACGGCGCGTCGCGCTCGTGATTGGCAATGCCGCGTATCAAAACGTTGACCCACTGAAAACCCCTACGACGGATGCCGCGAGAGTTGCCGACCTCCTCCGCACGCTGGACTTCAGCGTGATGGAATTGACGGATGTCGACAAGATCGCGATGGAGCAGGCGCTGCGTCATTTCTCGGCGGAAATCAACGGCGCTGATGTGGCGTTGTTCTATTTTTCCGGCCACGGAGTGCAGGTTGGCAATCTCAACTATCTCGTGCCGACGTCGGCGAAGGTGAATAGCGCACGCAGCTTGCCCCTCGACACCATCGCGCTACAAGATGTCAGCGCGGCGATGCGACATGCAGGCGCGAAAATTCAGCTCTTGTTTCTGGATGCTTGCCGCAACAATCCGTTTGCCAATGCTTTTGCGGCTCGTCAGGCCGACGAAGCCGCGAGCGGATTTGCCCCCGTCGAAACGGCGACCGGCTCACTTATCGTGTTTTCTACCTCGCCGGGCAAAGTGGCGCTAGACGGAACCGGAGATGTGAGTCCATTCACGAGCGGGTTTTTGCAGTTCGCAGCGATTCCGAACCTCGACATCCGACAAGTGCTTAGCCGCGTGCGGTCGTATGTTGCCGCCAGGACGAACGATCTGCAAGTTCCCTGGGATAATTCTTCGTTGCTCGGCGACTTCTACCTGGTCCCCAAACGCCCGCCTCCTATCTTCGAAAGGCTCTCTCAGATTGAGATAGCGTCCGATATTGGCGAGCAAGCTTTGCGCCTTCCCCCTCCCATACAACCGGAAGGAGGCAAAATCGTCGTCAAAATCGAGAAGGCGCCAAGCTATGGGCGTCTTCTGCTCGCTTCACACCAAATTCAGGACGACGATCTTCTTTCCCCGGCCGACTTCGCACGCATCGCCTACCGGAGCGCCTCTCCGCAGCTCGCGGATACCTTCAGCTACCGGGTCAGCGACGCCTGGGGCAATACTGATGTTGGGCTGGTTTCGATCACGCGCAAACCAGGACAGCGCGCTGTGGTCGACGCTTCGAATGCGCCAACCAACAACCAGGCATCGGAAAATATAAGCGCGTCTGCAATATCGTTGGTGGGACTGAGCCCAAACTTAGTCTTTCGCAAACCGCTTGTCCTGCCGATAGAAGACAATCGGCGGCGAGTCCAACTTGCGTCGGCGTTGCCGTTCGGACAGATCGAGCTGGGCGAGCGGGTTATCGAAAAGGGTCGTACCCTTCTCCTCAGCGATCTTGCGCATCTGACGTTTGACGCGCCGGTTGGCTCGGAAGGAAGCCATCTCGAAGCTTTGTTCACTGCAGCCGAAGATTCCCCCGGCGAAGTCAGAATCAAGATCGACCCACAATTGACCGATTGCGATCGGCTGGCAGGCGACCGGCTTGATGCGCAAGGGGTCTCCAAAGGAGTCCTCCCTTCACAAATCGACACAGGAGCTGCTTTGCCTGCTTGCGAAATCGCTGTTAAGGCTCAGCCCAATTCCGGACGCTTCAATTACCAGTTGGGCCGAGTATACGCCGCCCTTGGCCGCGATGGCGACGCCTTGACGGCATACCGCAAGGCCGTCGATCTGGGCCATGTTCGGGCGCAGTGGGCGCTTGGCTATCACGACCTATACGTCCCACCAGGAGATCCGGCGCGAGGCAAGGAAACGCTGGAGCGAGCCGCCGCAGCCGGAGACGTCTACTCGATCCATACTCTCGGGCAAGTTTATTACGAAGGCCGAGGCGTCCCAAAAGACCTCGAAAAGGCAAGGAGCCTGTACGAAACAGCCGCCCGAATGGGGCACACGTTTTCTATGAACGCGCTCGGCCGAATGTATCAGCGCGGCGAGACCGTCTCAGTCAATCCGGTCCTTGCGCGACGTTACTGGGAGGAGTCAGCCGCACGAGGAGACATTTACGGCATGGATAATCTCGGCTTCGTCTATCTAGAAGGCGTCGACGTCGAGAAGGATCCAGCAAAGGCGCTCTTATATTTCAAGCAGGCTTCTGACCTTGGCCATCCAGAGGCGCCCAACAACATCGGTCGCCTGTACGTCCTCGGGACCGGAGTGCCTGTCGATTACGCCGAAGCGCGGCGATGGTATCTGCTGGGCGCGGATCGCGGCGATGCCTGGGCGGCGTACAATCTCGGTGAACTATACAGGCTCGGCAAAGGCGGTCCAGCAGATGACATTCACGCCGGTTATTATTATGCCCGCGCCGCAGGTTCGATTAATCGCGTCGAGCCGGCGGAGCTGGCCCGAAAACAACTCGCGAGTTTGGACCAGAACAAAAAACCCAGGATACTTCGGCTCTTACTTCACGACTTGGACCCTGCGAATGACCGCGCGCCCGATGAATCTTTGAGCGATATTGCGCGGCGGACCATGGCGGCAAGAAATGTTCAGCCGACCAATACGTCCACTGACGCTACTCTGATCGGAACTGCCCAAACGATGTGGCTAGCTCGCTCTGTACGTAGCGACCTATTCTAGTGGGTCTCGCGGAAGGTTTAAGTATATCGTCGTCAGCTCAATATAGAATAAAATCAAAGGTAACTCTCCATATCCGCGATATTGCTTGCGGTGGTCGCCACCGTTCGCCATTCAGCTAAGTTGAGCCGCAATCCGGAAATTGACGTTTGTTTTGACAGGCGATATTGCTGGATTGTACCAACATAGAACCTCAGGAGGAATCAACAGATGATAACAGTCGTCAACCGCATTGTAGCCTATACTGCAGTAGCCGCGAGCCTTGCCCTAGCCGCTCCATCTATTGCCTCGGCTGGCACGGGCCAGGACTTCCCGGGAGTAAAGTGCACGTGCGTGGACTGCAACGGAAGCGGGTCCGATCTGATCGGTCAATGCGACAGCGTTTGCAAAGATAAAACAGTATTTGCGAAAGGGTCTGAACCTTTAGATTATTGCAGAAAGGATAATTCCGCGAAGGACTCGGACAAGAAGAAATAACCGAACGCCGGACGACAGGGCGCCCGGATTCTTTGGGTCACGCGGCGACCTGTCCGGCGTGTCGGCGATGAACTGGACTTCCCGCGCGCCCCCGCGAATTCCGCAATAGGTGGGACAGACGTTGAAGCGCCGTAACGCTCGGCGATGGGCACGAACGTGCTTGCGCGATGCCCTCCCCGCGACATGCACTGCTATCACGGCAGCCGCGTCTGTCGATCTCGGGCGACTCTCGGCCGGGCGTCGCCCCCGTCTGCAAAACAAATGCAAGCCTCTGCGCAGGCCTCGATCCAGCGGGCCTGATTCCGCGTCCCCGCCTTGGCCATCGCCAGAACGATCGCCGCCACCACGGCTTTGGCCGTCAAGTGCGCCGGCGCGGAAATCGGCGCGTGGCCTGACGCCGCTATGTCGCCGCCCGACCACCCGGCCGATTTTGCCAGCCATGTCGTCGAAGTGCGGACGTTTCCGGAGGCGCCGAGATCGAGCGCGGCGCGGCGCGTCGATTCTTCAGGATCGCGCACCCACGCCTCGGCCGCTTTCAGCGCCGCATCCTCGGCTATTGGTTCACCCTCGATCGCGCGTACGCATTGGCAGGCCCACCAAACAGCCTCACGGCGCGGCAGCAGATAGGCGGAAAAGACGATTGCGTCGACCGGCCGATCGGATTTCGTGAGCTTGCGCACGAAAGTCAGCGGCGGGTCGTCGGTCGGCTGCGTCGCGATGTCGGCCGAGGCCGCTGCGAATGTATCAAAGATTTGTCGGGCCGTGGTGAAGCGAATACGGGAAGACATCGCGCGCCCTTGATCACGAATTGGATTCGACGATTGCGCTTAAGCAGGAACCGGAAGCGGAGGCGGCCCCGATGCCACACCCCACGAGATGGCGGTCGCCATGAGCATCGGCGTTATGGTAGTCATCCCTTCGATCGAGATTTGGGGCGCCATAGCGCTAAGGCTGCCCATCCCGACGAACGTAATCGTTGGGGCGTTGAGGGTAATGCCCGACGCATCGATCGTTAGCGAACTGAGACCGACCGTCAATACGATCTGCTGCATCGCGGTGAGGGTATAGACTCCGCCCTTCGTCACGCTTCCGACAGTCAGCGTCTGATCGCCGTCCACTTGTTGCGTGAGATCGCCGCCAATCGTTTCGTGATGATCGGCGCCGACCGAGCGTATCTCTTCGTTGAGCACTTTGACCTTGAGATCCTTCTGCGCCCGCAAGCTCACATACTCTTCGCCGGCCTTGTCCTCGAATGAGAAGACGTTACGCCCATTGTGACCTTTGCTCGAATCGGTGTTGATGCCCGACTTCGTCTTGTTGGCGGGCAAATCGACCGGCACGGTGTTATTGCCGTTGTAGACAGAACCGACGACCAACGGCCGATCGGGATCGCCTTCAAGAAAATGCACTATCACTTCGTCGCCGATGCGCGGTATGAACAAGCTTCTCTGGTAGTGCCCCGCCCATATCTGTCCGACGCGCACCCGGCGCGAAGATTTCTTTTTGCGATCCCAAAAAAACTGGACGCAGATACGACCCTCTTTATCAACGTCGATCTCTTCGCCTTGTTGACCAACGACCTTAGCCGTCTGCGGCCCTTGAATGACTGACTTTCGCGTCAACAGCGGCGAACGGAACTGACGATCGCTGCTCGCCAACTCATAGGCGCCAACGTAGTTCGCCACGCCCGCCGCATAGCCGCCGATCGATTCATAGGTTTGATCGCCAAAGCCATGGGTGCAGCGCAGCAAGAGATATTCCACGTCTTCAGGAGAGGAGCCTTCCGTCGACGTCCGCTTGATCGTATAGCCCGGTAGCAGCGATGGCGCGCAGCCAAGCGCCCAGCGGCGCTGGTCTTTCGATTGGTCGGCGTCCAGGCGAACCTTGGCGAGCGTCTTGCCCTCCCTCTGATCGTCGTAGTCGCCGGGGTAATCGTATATTTCCATCGAACCGTGAGCATAGCCGCCAGAGTGTTCGGCGTCGGCAAGCAGATTCGCGCCCGGCTTCTCGTAGTCGTAGTCATTGAGCACGAAGCGACCGCTCTGAAAGCCGCGGTAGGTTGACCAATCGTCAAACTGCTGGCTATCGCGGCGCACATTGCCCGTCTTGGGTAAGTGGGCGACGGAAGCGAGCCCGGGAATTGGCTTATGGCACGATTTCGAATCAGCCAACACAAGCGTGTGTTTGGTGGGGCTGTCGCCCTCTTTTTTTTCGTAGTCGAAGAAATAGTAAATCCCGTATTCCTCCATCAGACGGCAGACGAAATTCATGTCGCTTTCGCGATATTGCACGCAATATTCCAACGTCGGGTAGCTCTCGGTGGTAGCGTCGCGGAAATCAGTAAATCCCCTATCCTGAAACACTTTGACGATAATGTCGTTGACTTTCATCGACGAAAAAATCCGACAGTCGGACGTGCGGGATAAAAGCCACAACCATGGTCTCAGCACGAGCTTATAAATAAAGAGCTTACCCCTCTTCCCCGTCCATCGCGCCTCGACGAGAACGCCACTAAAGTCACGCCCAACATTGTCGACAGTTTTGAGGTGGACGGAAAGATTGCGGCCGATCAGGCTGTTGAAATCAATGTTCGCTTGCGTGCTTAGCGCTTCTATTCGATACTCAAACAACTCGCCCAGGCCTTCATTGCCGTCAAAGCGGCCGAGGACGAGTACGTCCTTGCCCAACGGCGTAGCGAGCGATCCGATCCGCTCGTCTTGCGAAAGACTATCAGCCATGACAACCTCATTCAAAAGGGGCTCCCGAAGGTCTATCGGCTTGACGATAAGCCATACCGGGACATAGTCGAAAGCCAATTCGAACGGATTTTCATGCGCCGGCTCTGGCCCAGGTGAGATATTTTACGGTCTGGCGTGATCCCTCCGTCGGCAGGGAGCCGACCATCCGAATCTAGAGCGCTGTCATGAGTGCATCAATTGACGAAGTCGGCTTGCTGGCGCCCGTTTCCGCGGACGCTCCGTGCGGTCCTGATCTTGACGCCGAGGGCGATCCTGAGTTCATGAATTTCATGGCGGCAATAGAAGGCCAGTTGCCTGCGGCGTTTTTTTCCTTCGATCGAAAATCCATAGATTTTGATGAGGCCAACGCGGTCGGCGAAAAACTGCTGGCGCGCAGCCATGACATCCGTCTCCTCATCCTTTTGGCCAAGCTGTCCATTCTCAATAAGGACTTGGATGGATTCGCGCGATGGCTCGTGACTCTGGCGCAGTCGCTTGCCGATCACTGGGACGGTGTTCACCCTCGCAGCGAGAATGGCGATTTCGCCGCGCGAATCGCGCAGCTCTCCACTCTAAACGATGGCCCGGTGATTGTCCTGCCTCTGCAATACGCACCCCTGGCGGAGTCGGAGCGCGATGGCGTTCTGACTTTTCGCGCGCAATTGGCGGCTCTTGGCGAGGTCAAACCCCGCGACGGCGACAACCTGCCAAACGGAGTCGCAATCGACAAATTATTGCTTAATGGCGACATGTCCCGGCTCGCCCAGACATTCAAGTCTCTGCAGGGGGTCAAGTCTTCGATAGGCCAGATTCGTGCGACCCTGATCGAACGGGTGGGCTTCGAACAGACGCCGAGCTTCGACGCCTTGTCGCCCCTCGTCGATCGGATGACTTCCTTTATTCATGCGGCGGTCGCGCGGCGCGACCCCAGCATTGCGGCGCCCATGCCCACAGAAGAAACGCCGCCTTCGCAGGCGGACAAATCGTCGGGCCAAACCGGGGAGTTTGCCTCTGTGGCCGAAGTCGACGCCGCCCTTGAGGCGGCGTTGGGCTATTTTGAGCGAATGGAGCCATCAAGCGCCGCTGTTCCGCTTATCAACCAGACGCGTCAGCTATTGGGCAAGAATCTGTATGAGGTAATGAAACTTCTGACGCCGAATTACGCCGACAACGCACGAATCTTTGTGGGAGCGGAAGGCGCGTTCTCCGTTCCTGTCAATAGCGTCCCAGCAAACGAGAGCGTCGTCGCGCCGCCTGATCGACGACAAATCCCACCCGCGCCGTCGCGTGCGGCGGCGCTGATGCTCATTGACGGGGTCGCCGCCCACATGCGCCTCGTCGAGCCGTCGAGCCCTGCGCCTTATCTGCTGGACCGGGCGAAGGCGCTGGCGTCGCGGGATTTTTTCAGCTTGCTCAAGGACCTATTGTCGGAGGACGCACTTTCGAGCCTGAAGCGTGGCGGATAGCGGAAGGCGCGTCGAACGTCGTCTCGCCTATTTGCGCGCGTCGCTCAGAAACGCCGTCCAATCAGGAGAGGACAGCGTGTCGATCTCGGCGAAACTGACTGTCTGCAATCCGCGCCGCCAACAGTCGGCAATCCCGAAAATCTGGAATTTGCGTCTGTCGATGCACATTGACACGGAGCCTTCCAACACGTCGTTGGCATCGATATCGGTAGCGTAGACATAGACAAACCTGCTCTTCAGAGGACCTTTGATCGGCGTCGCGCATGTATTGGGCGTGATGGACCACCAGCCTTCGGTCGCAAAATCCGCGCCCGAATTGTAGCCGACGGCAAAGTTGAGCAGATATTTCGTTTTGTTGCAGACACGCAACGCCGCGGGAGCCGAACCGCACATCGCGAGCCAAATCAAAAGGACGAAAATTGCAAGGCGATCTTGGCGAGATCTCACCGACGCGCGTCTCCAAAAGCTGCTGGCTGTCGGATTTCAGCGACATTCTCTGGGCCGGCAGGCCTTGGCCGCCGCGCGTTTCGTTGCCGTTCGGCAATGGGAGGTCGTTTGAACGGCTCCGCCGACAAATTGCGCCCCATACAATAGATCTTCTGCGTACCACTCAATGGCGACGGCGGCAGCGTCCGGTTGAAATTCATCCGGCTTTTCGAATCGATTGACCATATCGGTTCCTGTGCATGTTCCCCGGGGCCCGCGTCAACTCACCTCATAGACGAACGTCCCTTCCGCGACCTTGACTTTCGTTTCGTGAATTTCCTCCCCCGCGAGCGAACGTCTCAGGATTTCTCGAGAGAGAGAGGGCAGGATGGTGCTGGTAATGATGTTGTCGATGACGCGACCGCCTGAATCCGGATCGTTGCAGAGCGAGACGATGTGATCGATGACGAGCTCGTCGAACTCGAACGACGCGCCGTGGTTCTCCTCGATCCGCTTCCCGATGCGCGCCAATTGCAAACGGACGATACCGCCCAACATCTCCGGCGATAGGGGAAAATACGGGATTATCACCATGCGCCCCATCAGGGCCGGCGGGAACACGGTGAGAAGTTCCTGGCGTAGGTGTGCCGTCAACGCTTCGGAATCCTCGCCAAGCGCATTCTGGCTCGCCGCCATAATAACGTCGGTGCCAACATTCGAAGTTAGGACGATCAGTGTGTTCCTGAAATCTACGCGTCGGCCGGTGCCGTCCTCCATGACGCCTTTGTCAAACACTTGGAAGAATATCTCATGCACGTCGGGATGGGCTTTTTCAACTTCATCGAGCAGGATCACACTGTAGGGGCGCCGACGAACTGCTTCGGTCAGGCGTCCGCCCTCGCCATAACCGACATAGCCCGGTGGTGCGCCTTTCAGCGCCGAGACCGTGTGAGCTTCCTGGAATTCCGACATGTTGATGGTAATCATGTTCTGCTCGCCGCCGTAGAGCGTCTCGGCGAGCGCCAGCGCTGTCTCGGTCTTGCCGACGCCGGAAGGGCCGCAAAGCATGAATACGCCAATCGGCTTGCTTGGATTGTCGAGCTTGGCGCGGTTGGTCTCGATGCGCTTGGCGATCATCGCCAGGCCATGTGATTGTCCCACGACCCGGCGATTGAGTATCGTCGACAGGTTCAGCACTGTCTCGACTTCGTCTGCGACCATGCGACCAACGGGTATGCCCGTCCAGTCCGATACGACGGACGCCACGGCGTGCTCGTCGACATGCGCGTAGATCATCCGCTTGTCAGGAACGATCGCCTCAAGCTCGCTGACTTTGGCGAGCAAGCTCAAGCGATCGCCCTCCATATTTTCGACCGCGGCGTTCGGCTCTCCGGCCTCGCCCGACTTTGCGCCGTCCTCGGCTTTGCCGGCGAGCTTGGCGCGAAGCGCGTGGATTTCCTGCACCAGCTTCCGCTCGTTGGACCAGTCCATTTCCAGCGTCGCGAGTCCATCGCGCGCTTGCCCAAGTGCGGCGTCGATCTCGGCAATGCGCTCCTCGTCGGCGTCGCCGAGGTCGCGCTCGCGCATCAATGCGCCTTTTTCCTGTTCAAGCGCGGCGATGCGAACCTGAGCGTCCTCGACCGCAGGCGGCTTGACGGTCTGGCTGATAGCAACACGCGCACAGGCGGTGTCTAGCAGGCTGACTGCTTTGTCAGGAAGCTGGCGCGCGGGAATATAGCGATGAGAGAATTGCACGGCGCCAACGATCGCTGCATTCGAGACGCGCACCTTGTGATGCTTCTCCATCGGCGCCACGAGACCACGCAACATAATGGCGGCCGTTGCGACATCGGGCTCGTCGATCTGAATCGGCTGGAAGCGGCGGGTGAGCGCCGGGTCCTTCTCGAAATATTGGCGATATTCGGCGAACGTCGTAGCGGCGATTGTGCGCAGTGTGCCGCGCGCGAGGGCTGGTTTCAACAGATTGGCGGCGTCTCCAGTTCCGGCGGCGCCGCCGGCGCCAATCAATGTATGCGCTTCGTCAATGAACAGGATGACCGGCGTCGGCGAGGATTGCACCTCATCGATCACCGACCGCAGACGTTGTTCAAACTCGCCCTTCATCGAGGCGCCAGCCTGCATCAGACCGATATCGAGTGCGCAGAGCTTCACGCCGCGCAAAGCCGAGGGTACATCGCCTGAGGCGATACGTTGCGCAAAACCCTCGACAACGGCGGTCTTGCCTACGCCCGCTTCGCCCGTAAGGATCGGATTATTCTGACGACGGCGCATGAGCACGTCGATGATTTGTCGGACTTCCTCATCGCGCCCCAGGATCGGGTCCATTTCGCCCGATTTCGCTCTCGCCGTCAAATCCTGGCTGAAGCGATCGAGCGCCGTCGTGCCTCCGGCCCCGGGCGCTGCGAGCGGGCTCTCGGCCCCAGCCGCGGCCAGCCCTGACCCGTCTATTGGGCGCAAATTGCCTTCTTCGGATCCAGTCCAAATCGATCGATGATCGGCGGCGAGTTCGTCGGTCGAAATCTTCGAGAACTCGGGCGATAGATGGATAAGCGCGCGCTTCAGCTCGGGCGATTTGAGCAGGGCGACCAGCAGATGCCCCGTACGAATCTGCGTTTCCCCAAACAACAGCGTCGCATAATGCCAGCCTCGGTCGAGAGCGTCGGCGACCTGATTGGAAATGCCAGGCATTTCCGTCTCATTTTTGCGAAAGCCATTGACGACGGCTATCACATCGCCGAGCAGCTTGGAGCGATTCAACTCAAAATGATCGGCAGTCAGAGCTATGTCGGTCCGGTCCCGCTGAACCAGATGCAGCATCCAATGACCGAGTTCGATGTTGCGATTGCCCGCACCTTTAGCCTGCCGCAGCGCTTGAATAAACGCTTCGTAACCGACTCGATTGAGTTTGCCGGTGACCGACTCGACGCTAATGTCCGCGCCCATTTTTCCGCCCTCATGGTTCTCGGGTTTGGCAGCCTTCTATCGATCGTGCATCATGCGGCTGACCACATGAAATCTCGCGTCCGTTCGCATTGTTTGATCCGTCGTTGACCAATTTGGCGCCATCCAGCTGGTCCAACCAAGTTTCGCGCTCTGCCCCAGACGAACCGGTGTGATTTCGCCGGCAGGAATCGCCAATTCCATGTCCCAGTCAAACTCTTCTCCGAGATACAGAAAAACGGCGTCGCCAACCTGGTGCGCGAGATCGGAACCGGGCAGAAATCGCTCGTATTGTGCGATATCCTTCACAAAAATTCGGATCCGGAACTTGTCGTTGACGCTGAAAACGCTTGACCCAAGAATGCTATCGCTGCCCAATAGGCTCTGATTGACGCCGAGTTGGGTACATTCCCGTTTGTCGAAAGAGAGCCAGGAGCCGACGAATTCGTCGATCTCGACGTTCACGCCGAACAGCCCGGCGATCAGGCTGCGCAAGCGCGAGGCGCTCTTGGCTTTGGGCGCGACGAGACCGGCAAATTCCATCTTCGCGAAGTCGGAAATCGTGTCGGCGTTGCGATAGGAAGGCGAGCCGACGCCGATCATCGAGCCGATGTAGGTAAAGAAGCGATCCTCGCCCGGCCGGTCATTCTGGGCGATCGGCCGCGGATCAGCCCACGCGCGAAAGAAGAGCGCAATAAAGCGCTGCTGGAAAATATCGGCAAAACGGGGAAATGCATCGTCGCGCTCCAACAGCCAGAGATAGCTCTCTTCCGTCGTCGTCAGCGGCAACGCGCCCTGCGGTCCGAACATGCCAAGAAAACGCGCGATGAGGCGCATCCGCCCCGGAGAATCTGGTATCGCGCCTTCCAGAGTGGAAGCGGGGAACTCCATGTAGGGATTTTGGGAGAGGATCACAAATTCGTCCGACAGCGTTACTGAATCGCCGATGCGCGGCTTTTGCGGATGCTCGCGCTCGAAGCGGCGCAGCACGTTGAACAAATCGAACCGCCATGGCTCGGCGATGAGTTGATCTGAGTAACTCATATGTCGTTCCGCACCCCGAGGCGTGGCGGCCAACGCATGATTTCCCCTCGTTCAGTCGTCCGGATCACCGTCTGCGTGAAATGGTTGAGGCTAACATATTCACAAAAAAATCGATCGAGCACTGCGCCGATAAGAAAGGGCCGCGATCCCTCAAAGGACTTGTCGTCGATCAATACGGTGATCTCCGTGCCGCGCGCCGCGCCGACGCCGTGGTTGCGACGGATGCGCCGGACGATGGGGCGCGACTCGACGCTACGAATGCCGCGAATCTTGCGCTCCGTCGCGCTATCGGACATATCAGCGAACAGCGCGAGCATTTCGCGGAGGGACTTGGCGCTTTCGCCGCCCGCGCGCTGCACGAGCCCCAGATGATTGAGGCTCAGCATATTGACGATACGCCACGCGACATCGCCGATCGACGCGCCCTCTGTCTTGCCAGCCATCGACGTCAGGATCGGTTCGAGGGGGCGCGTCGGACCGGCGATGCAACGCACGTCGAGCTGGACATCGTCTACAAATTTGAAGTCCGCGCCGTCTTCGCCTACCGGCAAATGTTCGGGCAGGTGGCGATTGGTGCACAAGGCCTGCACGCTGATTTCGGCCACGCGGCAAAGTTCTTCTGGATCGGAACGCTCGCCAAGCGATAAAAACATGTCGGTGCCGGTGTAGTCGGTCGTAAGCCCGTATTTCCGCTCCTCCGCCGTACGCCGGCGCGGCAAGCGGCGCACTGTGTAGCAAAGGCCGGAAGCGCTTCGACCCGCGGCCGCCGTATATAGCGGCTCTACCGCCACCTTTTGCGCCAGACCTTGAATATGCGCAAACACGTTAAGGATCCGATTGGGCTCGAAATCGAGCGTCCGGCTACGATCCGGGACAATCTGATATTCGTGCTGGTTCGACTTTACCGCGATGCGATCAAGCGTCTTTTCAAACAGATTGACGGCTGGCGCAGCGTAAAGCGCAAAGAAATCCTTGCGAACCGCGGCAGCAAGTCGGGCATTGGAATCGTCGAAAACAAAGACGGCGTCGATTGTTTTGGCGCGCAACTTTGGCGTGACGGCCCCGAGCCCCTGCAATGAAAAGCCAAGAAAGCGCCGCGGGAATGTAAAATATTCGCGCAAAAAGTCGAAGCCGTGAAAGACGCGCTTATCATTGGGGACAAGCGCATCGTCCCTACCAAAGCCGATCTGTCGGACCATTTCGGCGTCCCCGTTGACAACCACCGGGTCGCCGAAGGAATCGAGATAGCGAAAGAATACGGCGCGGCAACTGGCGAACATTTGCTCGTATAGCGCAACGGCGTCCGACTCTTGACCGAGAATATGCACCGTCAGGTCTTTAACGCGGCAGCCTGAAAAATGTAGTTCGGGGCGCGTATGGGCGGCAGAATCAGGCGGCTCGTCTTCGCTCCGCTCGGCAGCGCGAACGGTAAGTTGAATGCGCAGCCCGGCTGAGCATTCGTGGCCGACAGGCAACCCCAACGCCTGCAGCGGACCGGGCGCGGCGAAGTATTCCGCATTGACGATTTCGAACGGCCACAACGAAATCGGCGCGGCCAGAGCGAACCGGCATGCGATATTGCGTTCGAGCTCCCGATAGGCCGCATCAAGGTAAGCGCCGCGGGGAATCACGCGTCCGTCGCGCAAAGCGGGGTCGCCGAACTTGGGTTGCGCCTGGGCGAGCAAAGCTGAGGGCGAAGGCGCGAGATAATGCGGCACCAGTTGATCGAGAAGATTCGTCGTGAATTCAGCGAATTCGTGCTTAATCTTGAGCTGGACGCGAGCCGCCAGAAACGCCGAGCCCTCAAGCAACCCGCCGATCATCGGGTCGAGCCGATCGCCCATCAGCCCGCCCAGGCGCTCTGCGACCCCGGGATATTCCTGGGCGAATTCGCCGGCCTGCTCGCGCAACAAGGAGAGCTCTTTATTATAGAATTCAAGAAATTCGCGGTTCATCGCCTACAGCCGATCGATCATGATCTTGCCTGAGTCGAGTTCGACCTCGGCAACAAACTCGACCGGCACGTTGACTGGCTGAACGCGAAGGTCGCCCTTGACGATGAACCTAATCTTCATGTCGTCCTCGCCAACGGTCAGGTCGCGCTTGGCCTCGATGGAGTTGCGCGCCAGCCTCGGCTCGAAATCGGCCAGCGCGGTTTCGATTTCGCGCGCGACGTCCGTCAGGCTGTTTTCGTCAATTGTACGCCAGCTCAAGTCTGGAAAACCGAAATTCAGAATTGAACTGCGCACGGCGGGGAGCGAGGACAGATCTTCCGCGGCGTCGAAATTCGTCGTATTCAGGAGCGCAAGCAGATCGGACATCACTTCGCGACGCAGCGCGAATTCGGAGATTGGACTTTTGGCGGTGACGCGCCTTGGCGCAATGATCCGCTCCCCCGCTTCATTCCGCAGATCGAGTCGTTTCTTCGCGTCGCGCTTATTATGCGCGGCGCGAAACGCATACATGAGAGGCGGGGCGACGCGATCGTTTCGTTGGATAGCCATCGTTCCGACCGGCCTTTGGCAATATATTCGCTACATTTTGGCGCGATCGGCGACTCAAATTGGGCCCCTTCACCGGTCGCGCCCGCCATCCGAGAAGACGGCTGACGCCGCCCGATAGCGTCTTAGCCGAAGGTATTCTTCTTCAGGTCAGCCCACTTCACCGTCTTCGGGCCTGCGAAACCAGTGTCGAGCTGCACCGTGTAGGCGATTTCGATATACGCGAAATTGATCTTGAGGGTTTCCTTCGCCACTCCGCCATCTTCTACGCCGTGAACTTTGACGTCGGAGACGAACACCTCTCGTAACTTGTAAACCAGATATTCGATCGGCTTGTCGCCGCTGGCCTTGCGGCATGTAATCGTTGCTTCGCCGACGGTCTTTCCGCTGGCGCAGGCCATGAACAAGGCCGGCGAAGCTTTGTCGACGAATTTCCCGAATTCCATGTCCTGCCACGCTGCCTTGCCGGTGCTGGACCCGCTGCCCATCCCGCCCCTGCCGGTGTTTGCAACGCCGAACGTCAGCTCGAATATCTGTATTTCTTTGCCGTGCACGCTATCCTGCGACTCTCCTTCGATAGTTTCGATCTTCAGAAAAAAATCCGATTGGGCTGCCATTTGCGTTCTCCGATCGCCGCTGATTGTCGTCGACGAACCGATGTCCGATATTCAAGAAATCACGACTGCTCGCCTGACGGAGTTCGCTTACGGTCCGCCAAAACCACAATTTCGCGCGTCAAGCGGCCTTCTTCGATGTCCCCTCAACTTTTATCGAGCGGAATTTTCGAGACCAAACTCATTCCAATATCCATGCCCTCAAGTTGAAAATGCGGGCGTAGGTAGAAATTGGCCGAGTAGTAGCCAGGGTTCTCTTCGTTTTCGACGACCGTCACCTTGGCGGCCGCTAACGGAAAGCGCGCCTTGATCTCCTCGCTTGAATTTTTAGGGTCTCCATCGACGTAAAGCGTGATCCAGTCGTTAAGCCACCGTTCAAGTTGCTCTTTTTCCTTGGTAGAGCCCACCTTGTCGCGCACCATGCACTTCAGATAATGCGCGAAGCGCGAAACGGCGAACATATAGGGAATTCGCGCGGAGAGATTATCCGCGGCCGTTGCTTCCGCGGTCATGAAAGTCTTCGGCTTGTAGACTGATTGCGCGCCGATGAACGCCGCCTTATCGGTGTTCTTGCGGTGGATGATCGAAATAAGGCCAACCTTCGACAGTTCTGCTTCGCGGCGATCGGTAATCGCGATTTCAGTCGGGCATTTAAGATCGACGCCCCCGTCATCGGTCGGGAACGTGTGCGTGGGGAGGTTAATGACCTCGCCGCCCGACTGGACGCCGCGGATGCGCACTGTCCAGCCGTATTCCTTGTACGCACGATTGATATTGGCGGCCATTGCGTAGGCCGCGTTCATCCAACCGTATTTCTCGCCTTTGTGGCCGTCCGTATCTTCCTCGAAGGCGAACTCTTCGACCGGCTCCGACTTTGCTCCATAGGGCAGCCGCGAAAGAACGCGCGGCATGCACATCGCCACATAACGGCTATCGACGCTGTCTCGCAGACCTTTCCACGCGGCGTATTCGGGCGTGTCCATCACTTTGCCAAGATCTCGCGGATTGCTGAGCTCGGTCCAGGAATCCATCCCCATAAGACCGGGGTCAGCGCCGGTAACCAATGGCGCCAGCGCCGCTGAGGCCACCTTTGAGAGGTCTCGTAGGAGTTGGACGTCGGTCGGCGAATGGCTGAAGTGATAATCGGCGACCAGCGCCCCGTAGGGCTCGCCGCCAAGCTGACCAAATTCCTGTTCATAGATCTTCTTGAATACGGGACTTTGGTCCCAGCGCGCGCCAGGAAACAGCTTCATATTGCGATAAAGTTCAGTCTTTCCAACATTGAAGACGCGGATCTTCAAGGTGGCGTCAGTCTCCGAATTGTAGACAAGATAATGGAGACCCCGCCAAGCGCTCTCCAGTTGCTGGAATTCCGGCGCATGGAGAATCTCATTCATTTGCGCCGTGAGCTTTTCATCAAGGCGTGCGATCATCTCCTCGATTGTGTCAATCACGTCGCCTTTGACTAAACTCGAATCGGAGAGTGCTTGCGTTACGAGGGTCTGCACCGCATTCTCGACTTCACTTGCCGCTCGCTCGCTCCTTGGCTTGAAGTTCTGTTTCAGAAGGGCAGCGAAATCGTCCGCCTCCGCCACCGCGGTCGAGAAGACTTCCTTTTGTTCTTGTCGCGTGGCCATGGTGCAATGTCCCTCTTATTCGTCCGCGATCGCGCCTGACGGTTTCTCAGCCAGCTTGTCCTTCATCGCCTCCATCAGCCGCGGATCGGCCAGCAGTTTGCGAAGCGTGTCCTCGGCGCCGACTTTTCCGTCCATATAGCGCAGCAGATTCGACAATTGCTCCCGCGCCTCCAGCAACTTGGCGAGGGCCGGCACTTGGCGCGCAATCGCGGCCGGAGACAAATCATCCATCTTCTTCAACTTAAGATTGACGGAAAGCTTGTCGGCGCCCGAGCCGGAGCCCAGGCGGTTGGGCACTTTCATCGACAGGCCAGGCTCAATCGCCTCCATTCGCTTATCAAAATTGTCCATGTCGATATCTAGAAAATTTCGATCCGCCATCTCTGGCTTGGCGACCGCGGAAGCATTGCCGGAAAGATCGGCCATAACGCCCATAACAAACGGAAGCTCGACGAGCTTCTCCGCGTCATATGGATCTTCATAAGTAATGTGGACTCTCGGTTTGCGATTCCGAGAGATGAATTTCTGACCAGAATTGCTATTGGAGGCCATTCAGCGACCCTCCTTCCATCTGCCCGGCTACGAGCATATGCCAAATGGCGCAGAGCGCAATAAGCGCCTTGGCGCCACCGCCGACGAGCGTTTCGCCTCGATTGTCACTCATTTTATTAAGAACGAATGAAAGTCGCCTCCCAGCGAGAGAATATTTGGGCGCCTTCAGAGCTTGATTGGACAATGCGGGACCCCAAAAACTGGTGTTGGCGACATAATAATAGCAGTCTAATTTGCCAGCGTCCCAATTTGGACGCAGATCGGCAGACCGTAAATACGTGGAGGGAACGCGAGTTCGACCAGATGTCGAGCATTGCGGAAGGACCCACGATGTTCACGATTCTACTGTGTGGATCAGAGGAGGACTGAGGATGAACTTAGGATATACCACCGTAGTGTTGTTGTTGCTTGCGACTCCGGCGCTCGCTTCGAGCTCGAAATCGGTTGGCGACGTGACTTTCACCTGCGAGGTGACTGGGAGCAGTAATGATGGTTTTACCCTCTCGGCCAAAAATAGCGGTTCATCGGATAAGAGTTGCAAAGCCACCTGCAAGCTCACCAAGGCGGCGGGAGGTTCGCAGAGTTGGTCTTACGACGGTCCAGTGAGAGCAAGTCCTCAAACCTTCTATTTCGGTGGAGAAGCCGGGATATCAGGGGCGCCGCTCAGCAATCCTGACGTTACTGATGCATCGTGCAATTAACGGCGTTCTCCAAAGCGCAAGGTTAAGTATTGCCGACTGAAAGCGCGTCGCTCGTGTCACGCGAACGAGCGACGGATCGGCTTTGGCGAAGAACGGCGAGACGCGTCGTCTCGCCCGGTCGCGACAGACCGCCCAGCATAATTCAGCGGAAGTCAAAGCACCGCGCGAAGCATAGCGTAGAGTTGGACTCTACTTCTGCTCTAACGCGCCAATGCGAGCTTCCATTCCCTCAATAATATCGATGAGCGTTTCAAAGAAACTGTCCACTTGTCTAAGAGTCATTTGAGCGCTATTCTTATGACGCGACGTGTCGGAGCGCTCGATGATATCCTCCACCAAGTTTTTAACCGTCACAATCTCAGATCTGAATACTGAAACTAGATGCGAGTGCTTTGCTACTGCCACCGATGCCTCCCTGAATTTGTTGAGATCGATCACGCATCTCCAGTTAGTCGAACCGGTTGCCGGCGCCTTCGGCCACCGTCAATCGCCAAGGCAGTAGGCGCTGCCGCGTCTCACAAAGCCAACCCTTCGATCAACAAGGGCGCCAGACTTACTTGACCAGCTTAAAGAATTCGACTTCCAGAGTTCCGGACGCTGCGGTTAATTCGTTATGCAGATTTGGCAGGATGACGGCGGCAGCGCCGGCCTTAAACCCCGAAAGGGAAGACAATTGTTTGGGTGAAGTGATGGCAAGGACCAATTGCAGCGCTCCCACCGAAGTGGCGTCCGGGGTGATCGGAATATTGAAAGTAGCGTTGGCGCCGCCTTGTTGCACCCGGGTGTCGATACGATAGACATTCCCGTCGCTGTCCAGGAGCAATACGTCGAGATGACGTCCAGCTATATTGGAGATCGTGCCTGCAAGCGGTTTACCGCGTCCGACGTCGTAACCCACGAGTTCAATTTTCGGTCCTTCGGCGTGCTCACCTCCGCTCGCACGAATCAGATCAATCACTGGACATTCCGCTGGGCGAATTAGTCTAACGTTCAGCACGGGTTCGATGCCGGTCTCACGAATAAAGTCGCCGTAAAAGCGTTCGAAAGTCGCCTTGTCTGAGCCGATTCCCTGGATGACCAACGAATCCGAGGAGCCTCCGAGCGAGCGAGCGAAAAAACAAGGCCCGCCATCGAAGTCGCGAAGGAAGCCGGCCGATTTGCCGGCCGGCGTGAGCGAGGCGACAATCTCATTGGGGGGCGACGGATTGCCGGCCGGCGGCCGATTCGGCGCGAGGGCGGTCGGAGTCGCCGGCGCAGCATCCGACGCCGCCGCGACGTTGATTCTAGTCGTCATTCGCGCCGTGGCGCCGGCGGCGTTCCTCGCAAGAATTTCGAAGGAATATTGGCCCGGCGTCGTGGGCTTTCCCGATATTTGGCTGAAGCCCGAGCCCAGGTCGGCGAAGGCGAGCCCTGCCGGCGGATCGGGCTCGGCGTGCAAGACGAGAGCCTTGAGGTTGCCGGAATCGCTGAAGGGCGGCAAATTGGCAAGATATTCGTGGCCGACCACGGCGTCGTCCATTGCCACAACGCTTTGCGGCGCATGCGGCGGGATTGCAGGAGGGGCAAGCGCCGGCGTAGGCGCAGCAGCCGAGGGCCGCGCGACCGGAGCGGCGGCCGGCGCCGATGGCGGGACGGCCGCGGCAGTCTGCGGAGGTTGCGCAAGCTCGCTCTTCATTTCGGCAACGCTGGGAGGCGTCAGTTTCAGCAGCGGAGCGGCGCCCTCCGCGCCAGAATGAACATCGTCGCTGTTCGACTGACGCGACGCCGATGTTTGAAAAGACTGGACGATCTCATCGGCGGTGGGAACATGGGGCGCTGGTTGCCCGGGAGGCGCCGGGGCGATGGCGTCGGCGACCGACGGCTTCGATGCATCCGTCACTGGGGCGGTGGACGCCGCGATCGCCTGACTGGGAGCCGGATCGGGGAGAGGCGGCAGTTTGTGCATCGAACCGGAAGGGACGGCAGGCTCAGCGGGCGGCGCTGGATTATCGGCCCGGTTTTCCTTCGCCGTCGTCGTCGGCTCTCGGGGGACGGTCGCGGCATCATTCCAGGGCATCGCGTCGCGAAACAGGTAGAGCGTGCCGCCAACGACGCTGATCAGAATCAGGACGCCGAGAATCGCCGCCAGCCGACCAAACGTAATGCCCCCACCTGGCTTTTCGCCAAGAGGGGAGCCGACAGTCCTTGGGCTGAACTCCTCCGACGAAGCGGCGATGCGGTTCTTCGCACTGGTCTTCCCGTTTTCATCCCAGGAAGCGACCGCCGCCATGCTCTCTGGCCGATCCGCAGGAAGCGGCGCCAGCATGGCCTGAAGCAAAGGGCGCATCGAAGCATCAATGTCGGAAAGATCGGGTACGGTACGGCGCTTTTCGATGATTTGGACCTGCGTGCCGCTCATATCGATGGGGCGCCCGCGCAGGGCTTCGGCGAGCACCAGGCCAAAACTGTAAATATCGGATCTGGCCGTAACGTCGCCACCTGCGAGCCCCAATTGTTCCGGCGCTACATAATTATATTTGCCGGCGAACCCCCCGCCAAGAAGCGTGCCCTCGCCGGGTCGCTGCGAACGGGCGATGCCAAAATCGACTATTTTGGCGCGCCTCGGATCGTTTCCGGGAAGAATAATATTGTCCGGTGATATATCGCGATGGATCACGCCAACGCGATGCGCGGCTTCCAGAGCCCCCGCAATCCGCTTGCGCAAGATGTTCGCCTCCACGATTGAGAGGGGGCCTTGCGCGAGCCTTTTGGTCAAAGATGGACCGTCGACAAACTCCATCGCGAGATAGGCGCGTTGCAAATCTGGATCGACCGAAAAGACGAAATAGCGGACGATAGCCTCATGTTGAAGATTGTGCAGAGTCGTCGCTTCGCGGCGGAACAGCGCGAACACGTCTTCATTACGCGCCAATTCCGGCAAGATCATTTTGATCGCGACGAGGTCGCGGGTCTGGATGTTGAATCCTTTGTAGACTTCTCCCATGCCGCCTTGCGCAAGCAGCGTCTCGATTTCGTACATGCCGTTGAGGCGGACGCCGCCCCGTAAGCTGCCGGGCGAGCCGAACTGAATGACGGTCCGGTCTTCCAAGGTCGCGATGCTCCCAGTTATGGGTCGTTTAAGAGAGGCTAGACCGAGTTAGCGAAAAGGGAAACTGCGATTTCCGACCCGCCGCAGATGTAGACTGGCAATAGAAGACATACGGTCCGCCGAGTGAAAGGTGGATTAGCGTTTAGGAGCGGACGTCGACCCCAGGCAGACCGTAAGCTCAGCGTGCGAATTCGTCGTCGCGTGGGCCGCCATCGCCAGGAAGGCGGCTAACGATCGATGGAAGCGACAGGGAGAAATCCTCCTCCAGCCACGATAGGTGGGGATGCTCTCTGCGACCCTTCAAATTGTTGACGAAAACTGTTGCGTTCGTCACAATTATTGTTCGCTCGCGCCCCGGCGCGAGCGCTCCACAGGGAGGTTTCAAATGCGCGCTTCTTTGGTTGCTGTGATAGGTTTGACAGGCGGCCTGCTGACTGCGCAGGCGTTGAGCATCGCGCCAGCTCAGGCTGATCCGGCCTACAAGGCGCAAGCGGTGGCCGACTTCTTCGCCGATGCGGCGATCGGCAAACCCAAGTCGCTCTGCTTTGGCACCGCCGCCGAGTGTCCGACGCCGCCTTCGGGCGCGGCGGCGAAGTTCGATCTTCTCGTCAATTTCGAATTCAATTCCGATAGACTGACGCAAGCGGCCAAGGAGAACCTCGATCAATTCGCTCAGGCGCTCAAAGATCCGCGCCTAAAGGGTCAGAATTTCGAGATAGACGGTCATACCGACGCAACCGGACCGGAACTCTACAATCTTGGACTCTCGGAGCGGCGGGCTTCATCTGTCGTTGCTTATCTCGTCACGCAGGGTCTCGAGGCCGCGACTTTGAAGGCGAAGGGCTTTGGCAAATCGAAACCGCGCGCTGCGGACCCATTCAGCGCCGAGAATCGGCGCGTCGAAACGCACCTGCTCGAGCAGTGACAAATCTTAAAGTTGCATGGATCAGACTTTCCCCAAACCTCCTCCGAGCGAGCGCTCTGAAAGCTGTATCGGGCGGAGTGTCGACCGGCGACCGCTCTCGGTCCGGAGGATCATGGCCAAATCTCCTTCGCGATGTTCACCTGTCAGCCGCTACGAGATCTGATCGCGCCTATGCATCTGCTGCCGAGGCGCGCGGCGAAACGACATTCGTACTCGTGAGGAGGAAGAAGCCTCTCCGGAAAGAAGCGTGAAGACCGACCCTGATTTGATTATGTTGCCGACAATCGGGCTTCGGTGCGGGTTGGGAAATGACGCGGCGCAATATGGTTTTGCTGGCGATCGGCGCGGCGATCGTCTGTCTTTGCGTGGGCCTCGTCGCCCACCGCTTCATTTGGCGCCGCCCGGCCCCTGCCCCGACGGTCGTATCGACGCAGCGCGAGGCGTCCGAAGGCGAAGCGCCGCCCACGACAGGGCCAATATCGACGATTATCGATCTGCCGGGCGATCCCGTCCTCGTTCGTCGCGGCGTGACCGCCGCGCCACGATCTTTTCGGGTCGTCCTGCCGATCACTCTGGCCGCCAATGCGCCGAAGGTAGAAAGCACAGCTTTCTTTGTGAACACGCAATTGGCGTCTTCGAACGGCGGCTTTATGGGCAAATTCCTCGAAGCCGCGCCCGGCGCCGACGTCGCCGACCCGGAAGTCGCTAACGCGGGGACGCAACTCGTCGTCGATGCCAGTGACGCCGCCGCAGCTGGGTTTGACGACGACGGCGGCGCCAGTACTCCCGATTCCCCGCAACTATCGATGGTGACCGACCTCAACAGCAGCCAACTCGGTGTGTCGATCGGCGGATCGAACGCCAAGCCCCAGATCAGGGAAGCGATCATCAGGGTGGTCGTGCTGGAGAAGATCAGCGATCTGCTGATCCGCAATGGCTTCGCCGAAGATGGCGCCCGCGAGGTCGAAACGGCTGCCAAAGCCCTCTACAACATTCAATCGTTGCCGCCGTCGAGCGTCGCGGTCGCTGAAGGAGCGCTCGACACGTCCGGCGCCTATCGGGTCACGCAACTCGCGATTTACGAAAACAAGGAATATGTCGGCGCCGTCGCGCTGGCTGAAGCCGGCGGCTACGGCGTAGGCGCTCAACCGGCGCTGCCCCCGGGTCTGCTGGAGGAAGGACCAAAGGATGTCGACTTGGCGGTCCATTACAATTTGTCCGATGGCGTCTATAGCGCTGGCGTGCGCAACAACGTGCCCGAACCCGTCATCCGCGAGGCGATCCAGTTGCTGGGCAAGCTCACTGATCTCACCGTTCCCCTGCAGCCTGAGGAGAATGTCCGCGCGCTCTATGCGCGCGACTTTCGCGGCAAATCAAAATCGTCCGGCAAGGTCATCTATGTCGGATTGTCCGGGCCGAGCGGCCAGGCGGATTGTTATTCCTTCCAATCGTCCGATGGCGTCTTCCGCTGCTTCGATCCGAAAGGCGGCGGCGTGCCGACGCCACCGATCAACAATGGAGCGCCAACGCCTCCTATCAATGGCGGCGGCGGCCCATCCGCTAGCCTCGGCCGCATATTCGCGCCGATCAGAGGCGCTCCGGTGACCTCGCTGTTCGGCATGCGCTTTCACCCGATCTTGCACATTTTGCGGCTTCACGCGGGCATCGATTTCGGCGCGCCGGTCGGCTCGCCGGTCAGAGCCGTGGCCGACGGCAAGGTCGAAATCGCCGGGCCGGTTTCGGGCTTCGGCAACCACGTGCGACTACAGCACAAAGGCTTTGAAACGTCCTATTCGCATCTTTCGGAAATTTCGGCCGGCGTCGCCGTCGGCGCCACCGTCGCGCAGGGACAGGTCATCGCGCTATCGGGCAATACGGGCCTTTCGACGGGGCCTCATCTGCATTTCGAATATTATCTCGACCGCGTCGCAGTCGATCCCATGCCGCACATGGGAATCGAAGTCGCCGGCGCCGGCGGTGCGGTCGCCGCCGTTCCCATCGGCGCGGCGCCGCCAAGCGAGCAGGAAATCGCCGCCTTTGCGACGCAGAAAGCGATCGTCGACGCTGCGCTTCAGACAGCCAGCAATTGAGGCTTGCGTCGCGGAGGCGTCACCCGCCGATGCCGCGATCGGGAACGAACGACGCGGTCGAATCGAAGCGGGTGGTTTGCGTGTCATGGTCGCAAGCGACGATGACGACGGAAACATTGTCGGACGCCCCCCGCTGCAAGGTCAGTGTGATAAGGCGGGCGCAAGCTTTTTCCGGGTCGTCCGCCGCAAGCAGCGCTGCTATTTCAATGTCTTCGACATGGTTGGTCAATCCATCGCTGCACAGAAGAAACCGGTCTCCGGCCAGAATCGGCCCATCGCGAATGTCGAGAGCGGCTTGGTCGGCGACCCCGAGAGCTTTGGTAATGACGTTGCGGCGCGGCCACGTCCTGGCCTCGTGCGGCTCGAGCACGCCGAGATCGATAAGGTCCTGAACTTCTGAGTGATCGCGCGAGATTTGCGTCAACGTGCTTTCGCGCAACAGATAGACGCGGCTATCGCCGCACCAAACGCAAGCGTAATGGGCGCCGCGGATAAGGATGGCGGCGATCGTCGTGCCGACGGCCCATGTCGAGCGCGCCGTGGCAAGCGCGCGCAGTTCGGCGTTGACGCCGACGATGCGATCCTCAAATTGCGCAAGAAGTTCGGCGGCGGACTCTCCACTCGCGATCGTCGCCAGCGCCGCGATTGCCGCGCCGCTCGCCAGATCGCCTCCGCCGAGGCCGCCCATCCCATCGGCGACCGCCCAGAGTCCGACTTCCGGCCGGGCGAGCAACCTGTCCTCGTTGACCTCACGGACTTTGCCGACGTGGCTCGCGGTCGCCGTCCTGAAAATAAACGGGCTGGACATGGCGCACTCTCTCAGATCGAAGTCTTTGGGGAATCCTCGAATGATCCGGTAAGCATGGAGGCGAACCGGGTCGGGGCCGGCAGACCCATCGCCGAAATCGCCGCGGGAGAGAAACCCTCGCCTCCAATTGTCCACCAGAACGATTGGTGCGCGAATGCCTGGCGATGGGCGAAACGCCGTGCGGCGCGGAAGGCGATGGCCACTTCGCCGCCGAAATCGCGCACGAGAACGGCATTATCTTTCAGCAACGTGATGCCGGCGGCATTGGACTGTCGCGTCACAGTCGCCGGCGGCGACATCGTCGAAATTGCCCCCGCGACCCCTTCATAATCCGAATCATGGTTGAGTGCGCCAAGCAGGATCGCTTCGGCGGCCTCACACCAGGAATCGTTGGGATTCAGCTCGGGCGGCAATAGCGCTTCATCGCCTTCCGTCGCAAAAACCGTCAGCGGAAAGTGCCGCCCGACCCCATCGATCGACGCCATGAACGCACCGAGCACGGCCTCGCCGCAAAAACCGGCGCCGAGCCAAAATCGCCAGATCGGCGCACTATTGTAAGCATTTTGCCAGCCCTCGCCGAGCATTTGCCGCGAGGTCGCCACGCTCGCCTGGAGCCACGGCTCCCAAACCTCGAGCAAGCGGCGCGAGACATTGGCGGCGACGAAATCGCGCTTGGCCGGAAGCTTGCCGTATAGTCCGGTGGGCATCAGGGCTCACAATCCATTGGGGCACTTGAATTGACGCAGAGAAGGCATACTCAGCGGATTATTGAGTGAAGCCGCACTGAATTGGTAGGACACTTCGCGCCCACCCACCACGAAACTCGCGCTGACCGCATTGCCGCGTTGCAGCGCCGAGCCAGTGTCGACAAGCCGGAACAGGGCCCACGGCCCAGATCGCTCCAGCTTGGAAATGCGGTCCGGCATCTCGGGCTGCATCGCGATCGAGGCCTCTCCTGCACCCGCGCCGGGCCATTGTACGGTCGTTGGGGTGTTCGCTCCCTGCTGCGAGGCGACCGACGCGCCGTTAATCTGCAATGTCGCGCTGGTCGCTTCGCCGCTAAGCGTCACAGGTTTGACCTCGAGGCTGACATTGGGCTGATTGCCGCCGGTCGGGAAAAAGGCGTCACGGATTTCCGCAGCCTCCTGGAATTGACGCAAGGTCGTATCGGACAATTTGCGTGACAGATTGGCGTTGGGGCGCCAGGTCCAGGTCTTGCCGGAAAGATTCGCCAATGGCGCCAGATTGGTCGCGAAAAAGCGGTCGATCACACCACCCGGCGCAAACACCCGGGCGAAATCCGCCAGCGGCACGTCGCGATCGCTCTTGGCGAAGGGATAGCGATTGGCGATGGCCTGCTGGCAGGCTCCCGTCACCTGATCGGCGAGCGCCTGCGAAAGCTGTGCAACCGAAGTGTCGTTGGCGTCGCCGGCGACATCCCTGGCGACCCTGTCCATCATGCCGGCGAGCGGCTGCGGCAGCCGCGTCACATTGCTGCGCAGACTGGCGACCTGCACCTGTACCTGGTCGATCGCCTGTTTGGCCTGCGCCGGATTGGTCGCCGCCAGCGTCAATTCGCGATAGAGTTCGTTTAGATTGGCGAGCAGCGCGTCGATCGGTCGCGAACCGGCCTCGCCCTCCAGCAGTACCTGAAAGGGCTTGAAATTCGCCTCTATCGAAGCGCCAGGAACTTCGGGCGCGGGGTCGCCTGCCCTGCGTTGAGACTTCATCGCCAGAGAAAGCGCTTCCCTGCCGGTGGTGCCGAGATGATTTCCGACGATCCGGGTCGCATCCTGCGCCGCATTTGCGTTTAGCGCGCTGCTCGGCGGCGCCTTCGGCTCGCGTGTCACCGCCGTTTCGTCGCGGATCGATTCGAATATCTGCTTAATCGGGGAGGTCGGCGCGGAAGCCGCGCTGAGGACGAGATATTTGGGCTTGTCGGCCACCAGAGGTCGCAGCGCCAGATTGCCGATCGCAATATTCCACGCGTTGATGAATTCCTTGCCGTAGAGATCGATAATATCGGGCATGATGCTGGCATATTGCTGCTTGACGGCTTCTTGCCCGCCCGATGGGCCCAGCACCCATTGCTCTTTCTGCATCTTGTCGGCGATCGTCGTCATGTGATCGAGAAGCGCGTGGTAGAAACCCTGATAGGTGAAGAATGCCGGCACGCGGACGGTGTCGAGGCTGGCCCCATTGGCCGCTTCAAAAACCAGGGCCATGTCCGGGCCGCCCCGGCGCGAGGCGATCCAGTCCTCGATCTTCTCGGTGTGAGCTTCTGACTTCAACAGGGTATAGGCGCGTTCGGAAACGCGCATGCGCGACAGCGTCGCTTGCGCCTGCTCGACCAGCGGGCCGTTCAGCGAAATCTTGGGCGTCCCGTTGACGTCGAGATCGAGCATCGCGGCCAGATGTTCGCGGAGCAATTCGCGCCCCTGCGCATAAGGTGCGCCGGGATACATGTTCTCTTCCCAATCGCGGGCGAACCAGTCGAGGATCAAATCCTTGTCGACCGCCGGGGCCTTGCCGCCGAGCATTAGATAGACTTTGAGCGCCTCATAGACGAAGGACGGTTCGTTGATGTTTTTCTGGATCTGCTGTTCGAGCCGCAACACGAGCCGCGGGCGCATCAGGCGCTCCAGCGCCAATTGATAAGTCGATTCAGACGCCGACTCGAGGCGCGGACGCTGGCTGAGGCCGAAGGTCTGGGGAACCGGCGTCGCCTCATCGCGCGTCGCGTAACCGGTCGGCAGATTGAGCAACCCGTCGATCCGCTCATAGACCGGACGCAGGTCGGAGTCGCTGATCGTATCCTGCTTCAGCAGCGGGCCAGCGGCGGCGGCATAACTGTCGACGGCGCGGTCGGTATCGGCGATCAGCGTTCTATTGCGCGAATAGCTGACCCACCACGCTCCCAAAATAACGGCCATCACGACCGCAATGAGAGAAAAAGCCGCGGCGCGAATGAAAAACGACCGCCGCACCGCTCCCATATTGGTCGAGACCCAGCCGGCCTCGCCGAACACAACCTTCGTCAATAAATCATGCAGGAAGAAACTCTTGCCGGCTCCCGAGAAAGCGGCGGAGCTGAAGCTTTCGACGCCGTAGCTCCTCTGCAGCGCACCGATCACCTGATCGAATGGCGTGCCTTCCTGGGTTCCCGAAGTGAAGTAGAACCCTCGCAATGTCGCGCTGGTCTGATAGCGCGTCGGCTCGAATATTCGCCCGAGAAATTCGGACACCGGTTTCTTGATGGCGCTGATCTGGGCGGGTAATCCGAACAGGATCGCGCGCGCGCGCAGGTCGGGCTCCTCCTGCAGGCGCTCGGGCATGCGCTCGGAAATGCGATTGACAAGAAGATCGATCTCGGCGGGAACGGTTCCGACATTGTTGGCCTTCTTATCGGCGGTCTGGAAAGTTGCGCCCCACACGAAACGGCGTTTGACCTCGTCGAGATCGGCAAAATACTGCGTGAAGCCAACGATCAGGTCCATCTTAGTGAAGACTGCATAGACGGGAAAACTGATCTTCAATTCGTCATGCAGTTCGGTCAGGCGCTTGCGAATGGCGTCGGCGTGAGCATTGACCTCGGCCGGGGCAAGTTTGAGAACGTCCTCGATGCTGATCGCCACCAGCACGCCGTTGATCGGCTGACGCGGGCGGTTGGTGCGCAGCATGTCGAGGAAGGCGAGCCAGCTCTTGCGATCGACTTTCGCGTCCGAATCCTGCGTCGTATAACGCCCCGCCGTATCGATAAGCACGGCTTCGTCGGTGAACCACCAGTCGCAATAGCGCGTGCCGCCGACGCCCTGCACCGCTCGCGCCGCGGTATCGTTGGCGAGCGGAAATCTCAGCCCGGAATTGACGAGCGCAGTGGTTTTGCCGGCGCCCGGCGGGCCGATGATGAGATACCAGGGCAGATCATAGAGATAGCTTGTGCTCGACTTGCCGCTCTTCTTGAGCGTCGCCAGCGCATCCTGCATTTTTTCGGCGAGCACGGGGGCGTCCGTCTCGTCGACAACCGCTTCGGTCAACGCCTTTTCAAGTGCGGCCGCCGCGCGCCGGCGCTTGATGATCTTGTAGGCGATCGACGCGAGAACGATGATCCAGACGAGGAGGATGATCGCAAAGCGCAGCCAGAAACTCTCGAAGGGCTGCACATCGCCGATCGAGATGATCGGGCCGGCGAACCAGACCAGCAGCGAAAAAGTGATAGCGCCGACGATGCTCAGAGCGATCCAGATCCAGGCGACGACGGTCATCTGATTGATAGCTCCAAATTACCGCTCGAATCCGCTCGAAAGTCTAATCGGCGCGCGGGATCGAAACTTCCACTCGTCTGTTCTTCGATTTGTTATCAGCCGTATCGTTGGGCGCGACCGGATTGTCCGACCCCTTGCCAGAAACCGTCACGCGCTCGGGCTGGGCAAGGTCTGTTTTCAAAACGCCGGCGACCGATTTGGCGCGCGCCTCGGAAAGCTCCCAGTTTGAAGGGAAGGTTACGGTCTTGATCGGATCGGTGTCGGAATAGCCGTCGATGCGAATGGCGCCGGGCTCCTTGTCCAGACTCTTGGCGATCTTGGCGGCGAGCGGTGCAAAGGAATCGCTGACCTTCGCCTCGCCTGACGGAAACAGCACGACATTGCTGACGCGGATGATGATCGAGGTTGCGGTTTGATCGGCGCTCAATTTATGAGCGAGAATTTCGGCGGCAAGCGCCGCGCGAATGCGCTGCAATTGCGTCGAATTTCGCACGGGATCGGGCGGCGGCTTCACCACGGTCTCGCGCGCGATGTTGATTTCGGTGTCGGGATGGAGGCGGGCCATCTTCAGAGCGAGGTTTTCGGCCTCGCCGCTCAGCAAATTGCGCAGGACGAGATAGACGCCAAGCAAAATAACCCCCGCCACGGCGGCGATCGACCAGACCGGCACACGGAAACGATTGGCGACGAGTCCGATCGTCTGGCCGCGCCAATGCGGCGACAGATCTTCGATTGTCTTGGGCTGCACGCGACGGATCGTTTCATAAAGGTCGCGGCGGATGCCTTGCAACGCGCCGGCGCCGCCCGTGCTGGTGGAAGCGCGATAGACGCCCTCGAAGCCGAGGCAAAGGCAAGCGTGCATGATCTCAAGCAGCCCGAGATTGACCGCCGGATTCTGCTTGGCGCGCTCTAGCTCCTGAAAAAATTTCACGCCGCCGGTCCGCTCGCCAAAGAAGCGAACGAGCATGCTGTATTTCGTCCACAGATGCCGATCATCGCTCGGCAGGTTCTGAACGATGTCGTCGGCAGTGGCGGCGAGCGCGTATTTGGCGGCGTTGATCTGCTCGGGCGGAACGCCGGCGTCGCGCACATCGGCCTCGAATTGCACGATCGATTGGGCGACCTGATCCATCAACTGGCCGCTGCCCGCACGCGAGAGCGACGCGCGCAGACGGCCCAGCAGCAACAGCAACGAGGCGGAGGCGCGCATCAGCGGATTGGCCGCGATGGCGACGAGGTCGACCGATATGTGAGGCGCGTTCGGCGCCGGCGTCATCGGCGCCGAGCCGGCGGCCTGTTGCAAATAGGGATTGATCGGCTGCGGCGTCGGTGTCGTCGTCCAGCCGTCCCATTGCGCCTGCCCGCTTGGCGGCGGCGTCTGAAAGGTGGGTGGAGCGGGATAAGGCGGCACAGCTTGAGGCGGCGGAGGCGCCTGGGACGGCGGACCCGGAGGCGGGGGATAAGCGACGGGCGAAATCGGCGTCGCCGCCGGCGGGGCGCCGCCCGGTGTTTGCGACGGGCGGCGGCCGCCGGGGTTCGGGCGGATGATCGTGCGTTCTCGCGGCCCAAAAGGATCGTCGGGATCGCTCATCGCCTGTCTTCCCTGATCGCCCAAAGCTCCATCTGAAGCTCGGGCCAGTCGCCGGCAAAATGCATGCCGATCGCGCTCGCAACGCTGAATTCAGGCCAGAGCGGCGAAGTGCGATCAAAGTAGAAATAGACGTGGTCCGTAATTGCACGGATTTGCGGTGGCGGCGTCGGCAAGTGAACGAGGTTGATGCCGGGCAAATGCGCATGAACGATTTCGTTCATCTTGGTGTTCGGACCCACTTTAAGGAAATTCGGCAGGTTCTGCTGAATTTCGGTGAGCGGGCGGCGCGCTGAAACTTCGAGCACCAGGGTCGCATTCCGAAACAGGGTCCGGTCCTTGATCGTCGAAATATAGGCATTCTGGGCGCGCTCGATGAGTTCGAGGCGGATGGCGCGCCGATCGAGGCGCGCGCTGAGGAAATCCTGGATATCGCGCAACACCGGAGCAAAGGCGCCCTCCAGATCGTCGTGAACATAGGCCGGATACTCACGCGCCCGCCGCTCGGCGGTTGCAAATGTCGCGAGTTCGCCGACGATGCGCAGCAGTTCCTCGTAAAGACGCTCGGGATGGACATAACGCGATCTGCGGAAATGCTTGAGAACCGGAATCTCTCGATTCAGCATTTGCAGCATCAGATAGTCGGCGCTTTGTAGCCCGCCGCCCGCCGTGGCGTCGCTGGCGTAGCGTGCAAGCTCGTCGAGCTTGGTTCCAATCCAGCCGATCACCCGTTCAAGCCAGCCTTCGATGGTCGGATGGGCGGAGCACACAAGAAGCGGCGGCGCGAACTTCTCGTCAAAAACGATTGTTCGGTCGTGCACTTCAACGATACGCGCAATGGGAAGCCCGACATAGCCCGGCTTGGCCGTCTTGCGAATCTCATAGGCCAGACGCGGATAGGCGACGTCAATCTCCTCCTCGATGCGCAGATGCGACGTGGAGTCGATGACGGTCTCGGAGCCCGCGACAAAGCGCGCCGCATTATCGGTCAGGTCGTGGCTGACTTCGCGCGAATTATTGGCTTTGGCCGGCATCGAGAGCCAGACAAGCTGGCCCGCTGCCGTTTCTGGCGCTTCGATCGGTGCGGGCGCTGGACTGTCGGCGGGAAAATCAAACAAGGCGCCGTCGGGCATGACGCCCGCCGCCCGCCGCAATGAGAATTTGCTCTGCTGTGCAAGATCCCGATCGAGTTCGAGCATCGCAAAGCCCCAGGGATAGGGCGTGACGTGGCGCGTCCGGCTCTCGATCGCGTTCTCAAAATAGCGATCGGCCTGCTGCAAATGATGCGGTCGAAGGAATAAGCCTTCCGACCAATTAACCTTGGCATACCACGACATGGTCGGAATTCCCCAATCCCTTAAGCTAGGCGCCCGCGGTCGCTCAGCTGAGCCGACCTGCGGCCGCCGGCGCCCGATCGCGCGTTACGGCTCCTTTCGGCGGAGACGATCGTAGCTTTCCGCAAACAAGAGCAGAAACGCGTCCGATAGGCGCCCGTCGTTTCGTTTTGTCTTGGCGCGCCAACGCTCCACATAAGTGTCCCAGAGCTTAGCCTTACGGGACCCTACCAGTCCGCCAAGGCCGCGATCGGCCTCGACAGAGGCATCAATTTTTTCCGGCGCAAGATCTTCGAAGAGAGCCTCAAGGGCCCCTTGCATGGCGCCGTAAGTTTGCATTTGATGAGCCTTGAGATCGGCGAAACTTCGCTCCAATGTCGTCTTTGCATCAAGATAATTGCGTGTCGACGGGCCGAGCATTATGGCGAGCGCTTCTTCCGGCGTCGCGGTGAATTTAAGCGGATTATTCTCGATTGCTTGAATCATCGTCCGACTGGAACTTCGCATCAGACTCTTGGTTTCCGAACGCGACGATAGCATTTGCGCAAGATTTAGCGCCGTCAATCTCAGCATCGCGCCAATATCGTCGGCCACCGCCAGCGGATCGCGGCCAGCGATCGCGCGCTCTGGGACGCCGGCGGCGCGTGCGATCCGCAACAGAAGGTCGGTGGAAATGGTTGGCGTGTCGACGGCCAAGCTCGTCGATGGGGGACGCGGAATGGCCGCGTCCTCGCGCCTTCGCGCCCCCGCTTCTCCCCCTTCAACGGTCGGTCCGACGATGGGGGCGAGGGCGGGCGCGTGCTCCTCGGAAGTCGGCATGGGGCGTCGAGGGAGCGGCCGGCGCGGCATCGGCGCGATCGGATCGTCCGGCTCGACGGCAATGACAGGCGTGCGCCTGCCCCTCAGCCAATCGTCCTCCGGCCCGCCGGGCGCAATACCGAAATCGAGGGCGGGCGCGGATGACGATGGGGAGGGAACCTCCGCCCGCGCTACGCCCGAAGCGAAATCGAGAAAATCCGGCGGCGCCACACGCACCCGCTCGGGCATGTAGTCGCGCCGGTCGTCGGGGGCTGCCGCCTCGCCTCCCGTGCCCCAGAGATCCGGCGCAGTTCCAAGCTCCGTTTGCGGCGGCGAATAGGCGCCCGGCAAGGCCCCCCGGCCCTCGATCTCCACCGCTACGATATATTGGCCAATGGTGAGGCGATCGCCGCTGCGCAACAAATGCGGCGCCTCCAGCCGGAATTGCGCGCCGTTGACGAATGTGCCGTTGGTCGAAACGTCGTGTAGCCAATAATTGTCGTCACGAAAGCGAATTTCGCAGTGCTTGCTTGAAACGTGTCGACTAGGATCAGGCAAGGTCCAGTCAAGATGCTGATCGCGCCCGATGTCCAAGCCACGTCCTTCAACTTGGACGCGCACTGGACCGCCATCGGGTAACCGATCCAAGTTTTCGATTATCAAACGAAGCGGCATTTCTTGGCTCGAAGGCGCAAATTGTTCGATTCAGAGGACATTATCGTGCTCTTTAGCGAGCGCCGCAAGCCGAGGCCCGGCTGGCAGTCAATTCCCGACCGCGGCGCCTCTTGGCGCCCGGAGAGCGTTGGGCTACCCTGCCGACAGAAATTCTAAAGGCCGGCTAAGAGACGGGAAGTTCGACGAATTTTCAGATTCGCCTGCCAGCGCTCGCTGGAAGAACGGGAAGTTGTCGGCGGCGGCGGAATTTTCGTCGTGGAGAGCCGCCGGCTCTTGTTAACGTTCGCGCGTTCTTCGATCCTAAGGAGTCGATTGTCGTGGTGGATTGACTGCGATGCAACGTCGTGGCGGTCCAAAAGGGGAACACGAGCCTGAGCATGAGAATGGACCGGCGGTCAAGGATTTTGCCGATCCTACTTTATCTGTGCGCCGTGGCGTCTCCTGCCAATGCGCAGACCGCCGGCGCACTTAAGCCGGGAGAGGTCTTTCGCGATTGTCCCGATTGCGGCGAAATGGTTGTCGTCCCCGCGGGGGAATTCGAAATGGGGTCGACCGAGACGACGATGGAGGCGCCCCTGCATCACGTCGTGATCGCGGCTCCCTTTGCGATAGGGCGGCGCGAAGTGACATTCGCCGAATGGGATCTCTGCGCCGCAGAGGGCGCTTGCAAATACAGTCCTTCCGATCATGGCTGGGGGCGCGGGGACCGTCCGGCAATCGACGTCAGTTGGGACGATTTAAAGGAGTTTATCGCCTGGTTGTCGCAAAAGACCGGCCATGCCTACCGCCTCCCAAGCGAAGCCGAATGGGAATATGCGGCGCGCGCCGGCAGCACTTCGGCCTTTTGGTGGGGACGAGACGTTGGGGTCGGCCACGCCAAATGCGATGATTGCGGCGGCGACGCAGCACACCAGACCGCGCCGACGGGATCCTTCAGACCTAATCCGTTCGGCTTATACGACACAACTGGCAATGCCGCCGAATGGGTGCAAGATTGCTGGAACCCGTCATACCGCGGCGCCCCCCAAGACGGCTCCGCATGGACCAGGGGCGATTGCAGTTTGCGCGTATTGCGCGGCGGCTCCTTTGCAAACAAGGCGAGCGCCGGACGTTCCGCGTCGCGGTTCCGCTATGACGAGGATGTTCGCTATTATGCCAACGGCTTTCGCGTCGCTCGCGATCTCAAATAATCGCAGGCGATGGCGCGGCGGGTTCGTTTCCGAAGCCCGCCGTCTCGCCGCGCCTCGTCTGGCGCCGCCGGTCGCCACCGGGCGGTAGCGGCTAATTCACCCAAAATAGCGCTCCAGACCGTATTGGATTAATATGAAACGCGCGGCGCGCGCCAGCAAGCGCCTCGGAACGACGATATGAGCACGATTCTTCGCTACGCAGCCTGCATCCTCTGTGCGCTAATCGTTGCGATGTCTTCCACCCGAGCGGCGTTTGCCGAGCGACGGGTGGCGCTGGTCATCGGCAACGCCAAATACGAACACGCCGATGCGTTGACCAATACCGTCAACGACGCCAATGCGATCACCGCTCTTCTGACCAAAGCCGGCTTCGATGTCGTCGACGAGCGACGGGACGTCGGGGTCGTGGAATTCAAGCGCGCGGTGCGGGAGTTCCTGACTGCGGCCGCTAACGCCGACATCGCTGTGGTCTATTATTCCGGTCATGGCATCGAGGTTGGGGGGACCAATTATCTCATTCCGGTCGACGCCAAGCTGGCCAGCGATTTTGACATCGACGATGAGGCTATCCCGCTCGAACGGATCATTTTGGCGACACAATCGGCCAAGAAGCTGAGCCTGATCATCCTCGATGCTTGTCGCGACAATCCTTTCATACACGCCGCCGCCCATGCGACGGCGACGCGCTCTATCTCCAATCGGCTGGTGGGCGTCCAACCAACCGGCTCCGACACATTGATCGCATATGCTGCGAAGGCCGGCTCGGTTTCCTATGACGGCATCGGAGCCAATAGCCCGTTCACTACGGCCTTGGTGAAATATATCGCCGAACCGGGACTCGACATCAGGATCGCGTTGGGAAAGGTGCGCGACGACGTGCTTGAGAGCACCGGCAATCGGCAAGAGCCTTTCGTCTATGGCTCGCTGGGAGGGGCCGATATTTCGCTCGTTCCCGCGCCGGCGGCCCTCGCTCCGGCGCCTCTCACCGCAGATCCGACCGACGCGATTGCGCATGAATATGAAATGACCGAGCGCGTCGGCGCGCGGCGAGCCTGGGAATCGTTTCTCGCCGTTCATAGCTCCGGCTTCTATGCAGACCTTGCCCGCGCCCAACTCGCCAAGCTCATCGGCGCCGAGGCAGAAGCGGCGAGGCCCGCGAAGGACGCCACGCAGAGAGCCGATCGTCCCGCCGCCGCCCAGCGTCAGGAAGAAGGCAGCCGAGCGCCCGCGGAAGCATCTCGACCCAAAGCCGAACAGGAGGCGGCCTTGCAGCCGCGCATCGATCTCGCCTCGCCCGCCCCACCGACGCCGGATCAGGCGTGCAGACGCGATGAGGCCCGCCTCGCGCGTTTGCGCGCCAATCCTTCGCCGGAACAAGTCGCGCAATTTGCGCGCGAGCTTACCTGCGAAGACCTGCGTCCCCAGGCCCAGCGTCTCGCTGAAAGCCTCGGAGCCGATCCCGTCGCCAGTTCCCCATCGGTATCGCCCGCGTTGCAGGCGCAGACTGCCGCGCTTGAGGCGAAGACAGAAGGTCGAAACTCTGATCAGGCGTGCAAGCGCGACGAGGCCCGCCTCGCCAAGCTGCGGGTCGAACCTTCGCTAGAGCAGGCCACCCAATTCGCCCACGAACTCACCTGCGGCGACCTGCGTCCTCAAGTTGAGCGCCTCATGGAAAGCCTGGGCGGCGAGCCGATCGCCGCCGCGCAAGCCGCGTCGCTCGCGCCCGCGTCGCAATCGAAGGGAATCGCCCCGACATTGATCGTCGCGCCGCAGCACCCGGATGCGCCGGCGCCGGCACAACTCGGCGCGCAAGCCGCCGAAGGCGCGCAAGCCTGCAAGCGCGACGCCGACGAACTCGCCCGCATTCGGGCCAATCCCGACCGTGCGTCCCTTCTGCGGTTCAGGAAGAATCTCAAATGTGAGGACCTGCGGGCGCAGGTAGTGCGGCTGTTGGAAACCGTTGGCCGATAGCGAAGCGAGTTTCCTTCGTTGATTCTCTCTGGGCCTCCGCTGGGTCCCGGAATTGTTTGGTTGAAGCCTCGTCACATCGTCGAACAGAAAGTCATGCGAGTGGAAACCGTCTCAAGTTTGTCGGCGACGTCAAAGCTCGGGGCCGACCGAGCAGGGAGGCCGATCGTGAGGACGATCGCGCGCGCGATTGCGACATTTCTGTTGAGCGTGGCCGTCGCCAATTCAACGCTCGCACAGTCGAAGGCGACGGGCGGCCCGACCCCTTCGCCGGAAGGGGCCAAGGTTTATTTCGTTGACCTGAAGGACGGCGCAGTCATCGGCTCTCCGACGACGATACATTTCGGCTTGCGTGGAATGGGCGTTGCGCCGGCCGGTTCGGACAAAGCCAATTCCGGTCACCATCATCTGCTGATCGACGCTGAGCTGCCGCCGCTCGACGAACCCATTCCGAACGATCCCAATCATATGCATTTCGGCGGAGGTCAGACCGAGGTCGACCTTGCTCTGACGCCCGGACCTCACACGCTGCAGCTTCTGTTGGGTGACCGGAATCACATTCCGCATTCCCCGCCGGTCATGTCCGAACTCATTCACGTGACCGTCGCCGACGCCGCGTCCGCTCCGTCCCCAACCGCGGCCGCGACAGCCGCGTCTTCGCCCCCAGCCGTGCCGGCCGCAACGGGCGCGCGTCATTCCTCCCCACCCGACGCCAAGACTTACATCGTATCGCCGGTAGACGGCGCCGCCGTGCCGTTGACGCTGCAAGTGCAGTTCGGTCTCGACAATATGGTCGTGGTGCGCGCCGGCGTCGACATGCCCAACAGCGGCCATCACCATCTTCTGATCGACGCGCCGCTACCGCCCCTCGACGAGCCGATTCCAAATGACGAAAACCATCTACATTTCGGCGCGGGCCAGACGGAGGCGACGATCACCTTGACGCCCGGGAAGCATACGCTGCAATTGCTGCTCGGCGACGCCAACCATATGCCGCATATTCCACCGGTTTTCTCCAAGCCAATCACAATCTTCGCAGGAGAAGCACCTCAGCAGAAGACCTGCAAACTTGGCGAAACGCTTGATCCAAGCGGCGCCTGCACGCCGCGTGTCGCGGCGCCAGCCGCAAACGGGCGTCCTCTTCCGCGCCATATAGAATCCAACCACCCGTCGCATCGCGGCGGAGCCCCCTTCGAGACGCCAATGCATCGGACTGCGAGGCAGAAGTTGGCGCCGTCCAGTCCTGCGGCGCCCGACGCGGCGCCGGCATTCAACGACCTCCGACCGTGCCAACCCGGCATGCATTCGGAATCTTTTCCGAACCCCAACGGATACAGATGCGTGCCGAATTAGATACATTCCCGCGACTTTCCGCACCGTAGGAATTCGACGGGCGCAAGCCATCAGCTTAGAGAAGCCTTCGATGGACCTGCCCATCAATACCTATCTTCTGGCGGACGTCCGGGAATGGATTGCAATCCGAGCTTTGATGAACAGCGCCATGAGCGAGCCTGGCTCGACGGCAACCGCAGGCTCCTCGAAGAGCCCTGAGGGTCTCTGGCCAGCCCTTGTTTGGGGCGACGCAGCTAATGACTCGTAATCTCGCTTCTCTCACTGGCATGTCATTTCTGGGTCAGAACGCCACCGTTTCTCCAACCCGCGGATACACTTCCGCTTCGACATCCCCGCGACCGGGCTTCTGTCGACATTGGGTTCCATGTGACTCTCGATACGCTTCCGTTTATCGTGCGTGCGGATGCGACGAATTTAAAATGTCCGAGCTCGATAGCGATCAGGAAACCTACCGCGAAGGGCTCTTCGAGCGAGCGCTTGGGCGATCGTCTGACAGCAATCCCTACCCTCCGAACTCGAAAGCCAACGTCCTCTGGGAAAAAGGCTGGCGGATGATAGACGGGGGCGGTGAAAATTCGCCGCCATCTGGTTCTAGGAATTTGGTCCCGGACTTCACCCCGGCAAGCCCCCCGCGGATATTAGGTCAGCCCCCACCGAAGATTCTGTCTCCATCCGTCCGCCTGTTTATCAATGTGGCGATCAACATCGCCGTGATAGGGCTGCTGTTCGGCTTGTTGATTATGACGTCGCGGTAGAGCTTTACTTGGGGCTCTGAGCC
>DATBZF010000064.1:0-49675 GCA_036513315.1 Roseiarcus sp. | reverse complement strand
CGTCTGCTTGTGGCCGCCGCCGCGAAAGCGCACGGTGATGCGGCCGGCGTTGTTGCGCCCGCCTTTCTCCGCCTTGCCCTCGGTCAGCGCCTTGACCGGCTTGCCCTTGTAGAGTTCGCCGCGATCGACGATCACCAATTGGCGAAGGCCCGGCGTGCTCGGCTTGTATGTCTTGAGAGCCATGGTCGAAACCTTTTAGAGTCCAGTCGTGACGTCGATACGCTCGCCGTCGGCCAGCGTGACGATCGCCTTCTTGACGTCCTGCTGCACGCCGCGCATGCCGCGGAATACTTTGGTCTTGCCCTTGCGCAGGAGCGTATTGACGCCCGTCACCTTGACGTTGAAAAGCTGCTCGACCGCCGCCTTGATCTGCGGTTTGGTCGCATTGCGCCGGACCTTGAAAACGACCTGATTGGCTTCGGAAGCCATGGTCGCCTTTTCGGTAATGACCGGCGAGAGAATGATGTCGTAATGGCGCGCGTCTTTGCTCATTTGAACCGCGCCTCCAGCGCATCGACGGCCGCCTTGGTCAGCACCAGCTTCTCGCGACGGATGATGTCGTAGACGTTGACGCCCTGCACGGGCAGCACGTCGATCTGCGGAATGGCGCGCGCCGCCTTGGCGAAATTATCCTGAACGGAAGCGCCGTCGACGATGAGCGCGCTTCTCAGCGCCGCTTTGTCGAAGGAAGCGCGCAAAGCCTTGGTCTTGGGCTCGGCGATCTCGGCGTTGTCCCAGATAATGATCGCCCCGTCCCGCGCCTTCGCCGAGAGCGCGTGCTTGAGCGCCAGGGCGCGGACCTTCTTGGGCAGGTCATGCGCATGCGAGCGCACCACCGGACCCATCGCCCTGCCGCCGCCGCGGAATTGCGGCACGCGGGCCGAACCATGGCGCGCGCCGCCGGTACCCTTCTGCTTGTACATTTTCTTGCCGGTGCGGTGGATTTCCGCGCGGCCAAGCGTCTTATGCGTGCCCGCCTGTCGCTTGGCGAGCTGCCAGCGGATCATGCGCGCAATCAGGTCCTGACGCGGCTCGAGGCCGAAGATAGCCTCGTCGAGTTCGAGGGAGCCGGCAGCGTCGCCGCCGATCGACGTGATGTCGATTTTCATTGCCTCAGGCTCCCTTTGTCTCGGCCGCATCGGCCACGCCGTCCTCGGCGCGCAGACGGAACTTGCCGGGCTGCGGCGCTTCCTTCGGCAGAGGCCTCTTGATGGCGTCGCGCACCGCGATCCAGCCGCCGGAATGACCCGGCACCGAACCCTCGACGAGGATCAATCCGCGTTCGACGTCGGTCTGAACGACGCGCAAATTCTGCGTGGTGACCTGCTCGACGCCGAGATGGCCGGCCATCTTCTTGTTCTTCCAGGTCTTGCCTGGGTCCTGGCGGCCGCCGGTCGAACCATGCGAACGATGCGAAACCGAAACGCCGTGGGTCGCCCGCAGGCCGGCGAAGTTCCACCGCTTCATCGGGCCGGCAAAGCCCTTGCCGATCGTAACGCCGGTGACGTCGACGTACTGGCCGGGGATGAAATGGTCGGCGGTGATTTCCGCGCCGACGGGAATGAGCTTGTCCTCGTTCACTCGGAACTCGGCGAGCTTCATCTTCGGCTCGACCTTGGCGACGGCGAAGCGCTGGCGCTCGGCCTTCGACACGTTCTTGACCTTGGCGTGACCAATGCCGAGTTGGAGGGCGGTATAGCCGTTCTTGTCCTGGGTGCGGTGGGCCACGACCTGGCAGCCCTCGACCTTGAGGACCGTGACCGGCACGTGGTCGCCCGCGTCCGTGAAGACGCGGGTCATACCCACTTTCTGTGCAATGATGCCTGAACGCATAGCGGTTAGTTCCTCAGGGCGCTTTCGACTTTGTGAGCGAAGAGGCGCCCGGTGATTGTCCTTAGAGCTTGATCTCGACGTCGACGCCGGCGGCAAGGTCGAGCTTCATCAAAGCATCCACCGTCTGCGGCGTCGGATCGACGATGTCGAGAACCCGCTTGTGCGTACGAATTTCGAACTGCTCGCGCGACTTCTTGTCGACATGCGGCGAGCGGTTCACAGTAAACTTCTCGATGCGCGTCGGCAGCGGAATCGGCCCGCGCACCCTGGCGCCCGTACGCTTGGCGGTCGACACGATTTCCTTCGTCGACGCGTCGAGCACGCGGTGATCGAACGCTTTCAAACGGATGCGGATGTTTTGCGTATTCATGGCTCAATTCCTTGACCGGCGCGGACGGGGGCGATCCCCCGCCCGGCTTTCGCCGTCGTTCCGCTTCACTCGCTGATCGAAACAACAACGCCGGAGCCGACCGTGCGGCCGCCTTCGCGGATGGCGAAACGCAGCTTCTCCTCCATGGCGATCGGCACGATGAGCGCGACTTCGATGGTCACATTGTCGCCAGGCATGACCATTTCCGTGCCGGCCGGCAGCGTGACGATGCCCGTCACGTCGGTGGTTCGGAAATAGAATTGCGGACGATAATTGGTGAAGAACGGGGTGTGTCGTCCGCCCTCCTCCTTGGTGAGGATGTAGGCCTCGGCCTTGAACTTCGTGTGCGGCTTGACCGAGCCCGGCTTGCAGAGAACTTGGCCGCGCTCGACTTCCTCGCGCTTGGTGCCGCGCAGGAGGCAACCGACGTTGTCGCCGGCCTCGCCCTGATCGAGCAATTTACGGAACATTTCGACGCCGGTGACGGTCGTCTTCAGGGTCGGCTTCAGGCCGACAATCTCGACTTCCTCGCCGACCTTGACGATGCCGCGCTCGATACGGCCGGTGACGACAGTGCCGCGGCCGGAGATCGAGAACACGTCTTCGACCGGCATCAGGAAGGGCTGATCCTTCGGACGCTCGGGCTGCGGGATGTAGGCGTCGACCGTATCCATCAATTTGAGGATGGCGTCATGGCCGATCTCGGGCGACTTGCCTTCGAGCGCCATCAGGGCCGAGCCCTTGGTGATCGGAATATCGTCGCCGGGGAAATCATATTTCGACAGAAGTTCACGAACTTCGAGCTCGACGAGCTCAAGAAGCTCGGCGTCGTCGACCATGTCGACCTTGTTCATGAACACGACCAGCGCGGGAACGCCGACCTGCCGGGCCAGAAGGATATGCTCGCGCGTCTGCGGCATCGGGCCGTCCGCCGCGGAAACGACGAGAATCGCGCCGTCCATCTGCGCGGCGCCGGTGATCATGTTCTTCACATAATCGGCGTGGCCGGGGCAATCGACGTGGGCGTAATGGCGCGCCTTGGTCTCGTATTCGACATGGGCGGTCGAAATGGTGATGCCGCGCGCCTTCTCTTCCGGCGCCTTGTCGATCTGGTCATAGGCCGTATAGGTCGCGCCGCCCGTCTCGGCCAGAACCTTGGTGATCGCCGCCGTCAACGACGTCTTGCCGTGATCGACGTGACCGATCGTGCCGATATTGCAATGCGGTTTGTTCCGCGAGAACTTTTCCTTGGCCATGGCCGGACTCCTTTAGGTCTTCTTGAGTATCTAAGCGTCTGCTGAACGATTATTTGTACTTGTCTTCGATATCCTTGGCGACGTTCGCCGGGACCTGCTCGTAGTGATCGAACTGCATGGTGAAATTCGCGCGCCCCTGGGTGCCCGAGCGCAATGTGTTGACGTAGCCGAACATGTTGGCCAGCGGCACCATCGCATTGATGACGGCGGCGTTGGCGCGCATGTCCTGGCCCTGCACCTGACCGCGACGGGAGAGCAGGTCGCCCATCACGAAGCCGGTATGCTCTTCCGGCGTCACCACTTCGACTTTCATGATCGGCTCGAGCAGAACTGAGCCGCCCTTCTGCAACGCCTCGCGGAACGCGGCGCGCGAAGCGATTTCGAAGGCGAGCGCCGACGAGTCGACATCGTGATAGGCGCCGTCGATCAACGTCGCCTTGACGTCGACCACCGGGAAGCCGGCGAGAATGCCCGACCCCATCACGCTGTTGATGCCCTTCTCGACGCCGGGGATATATTCCTTCGGCACCGAGCCGCCGATGATCTTGGATTCGAACGACGAACCCGCGCCGGGCTCGGACGGCTCGAATACGATCGTCACTTTGGCGAACTGGCCGGTGCCGCCGGTCTGCTTCTTATGGGTGTAGTTGATCTCAGCGCGCTTGGTCAGCTTCTCGCGATAGGCGACCTGCGGCGCGCCGATATTGGCGTCGACCTTGTAGGTGCGGCGCAAAATATCGACCTTGATGTCGAGATGCAGTTCGCCCATGCCCTTGAGGATCGTCTGGCCCGATTCCTGATCGGTGGAAACGCGGAAGGAGGGATCCTCGGCGGCGAGTTTCTGCAAGGCGAGTCCGAGCTTCTCCTGATCGGCCTTCGATTTCGGCTCGATGGCGATCTCGATGACCGGCTCCGGAAATTCCATCTTCTCGAGGATGACTGGCTTTTGCAGGTCGCACAAAGTATCGCCAGTGCGCGTATCCTTCAGGCCGGCCAGCGCGACAATGTCGCCTGAATAGGCTTCCTTGATGTCTTCGCGATTGTTCGCATGCATCAACAACATGCGCCCGACGCGTTCTTTCTTGTCCTTGGTGGAATTGAGCACCGTCGTGCCCGATTCGATCTTGCCCGAATAAACACGGCAAAAGGTGATGGTGCCGACGAAAGGATCGTCCATGATCTTGAAGCCGAGCATTGAGAACGGCTCGGTATCCTTGGGCAGGCGAACGATTTCTTCGCCGGTATTCATGTCAATGCCCTTGATCGCGTCGCGATCGATCGGCGAAGGCAGATAGGCGACGACGGCGTCAAGCAGAGGCTGCACGCCCTTGTTCTTGAAGGCCGAGCCGCAAAGCACTGGGACAAAGGTGATGTAACGGACCGCCTTGCGGATGAGGCGCTGCAGGGTCTCGAAGTCGGGCTCTTTGCCGTCGAGATAGGCGCCCATGACGTCGTCGTCGAGTTCGACCGCCGCCTCGATCAGGATGTGCCGATATTCCTCAGCCTGGGCGAGAAGCTCGGCCGGGATTTCTTCATCGTGATATTTGGCGCCGAGGCCCTCGTCTTCCCATACGACGGCCTTCATGCGCAACAGATCGATAATGCCTTTGAAATTATTTTCCGAACCGATCGGGAGCTGAATGCAGATCGGTCGGCCGCCGACTTTGGTGTTGATCTCTTCGACGCATCGAAAGAAGTCGGCGCCGGTCTTGTCCATCTTGTTGACGAAGACGATGCGCGGCACATGATATTTGTCGGCTTGTCGCCATACCGTCTCGGTCTGCGGCTCGACGCCCTGGTTGCCGTCGAGAACGCATACGGCGCCGTCAAGCACACGCAGGCTGCGCTCGACTTCAATCGTGAAGTCGACGTGGCCGGGCGTATCGATGATGTTGAGGCGCTTGTCGTGCCAGAAGGTGGTCGTCGCGGCCGACGTGATCGTGATGCCGCGCTCCTGCTCCTGCTCCATCCAGTCCATGGTCGCAGCGCCGTCGTGCACTTCGCCGATCTTATGCGACTTGCCGGAATAATAAAGGATACGCTCCGTCGTCGTCGTCTTGCCCGCATCGATGTGGGCCATGATGCCGAAGTTGCGATAGTCCTCAATTGCGTGGCTGCGCGCCATAATCTTTATCCCAAATCCCGTTCAGCGACCGCTTTACCAGCGGTAATGGGCGAAGGCGCGGTTGGCTTCCGCCATCCGGTGGGTGTCTTCGCGTTTCTTGACCGCGGCGCCGCGATTGTTGGAGGCGTCCAGCAATTCGGCCGACAGCCGGTCGACCATCGTCTTGTCGTTGCGATCGCGCGCCGCCGAAATGATCCAGCGAATCGCCAGCGCCTGGCGCCGATCCGTGCGCACTTCGACCGGCACCTGATAGGTGGCGCCGCCGACGCGGCGCGAGCGCACTTCAACCGCCGGAGCGACATTCTCAAGCGCCTGGCGGAAGACCGTCAGCGGGTCCGTCCGGACCTTGTTTTCGATGCCTTCGAAGGCGCCATAGACAATCGCTTCGGCGATCGACTTCTTGCCCTCGTACATGATGGTGTTCATGAATTTCGCGACAACGAGATCGCCGAACTTGGCGTCCGGGATGATCTCGCGTTTCTCAGCGCTGTGACGGCGCGACATGGCCTGCTCCTGATTCTCTTAAAGCGCGGCTTACTTCGGCCGCTTGGCGCCGTATTTCGAACGGCGCTGCTTACGATCCTTGACGCCCTGCGTGTCGAGGACGCCGCGCAGGATGTGGTAACGCACGCCGGGCAAATCCTTGACGCGGCCGCCGCGGATCATCACCACCGAATGTTCCTGAAGATTGTGCCCCTCGCCGGGGATATAGCCGATGACTTCGAAGCCGTTGGTGAGGCGGACCTTGGCCACTTTGCGCAGCGCCGAATTCGGCTTCTTCGGCGTCGTCGTATAGACGCGCGTGCACACGCCGCGCTTTTGCGGGCTCGCCTCCAGATGGCGCGCCTTTTCGCGGTAGGTCTTCGGTTGCCGCGGTTTGCGGATCAACTGGCTGATCGTCGGCATCTCTCGCCCTTTGTCACGTCAGAACAAATGTTCCGCCTCGCGGCGGCGTTCTTAAAAAATCCCGTTCGCGTCCCGCGCCGCGGCAAGGCCGCGCGCAAAACAAACCGCGCCGCTAAGCCCAAGGGCTTAAGGCGCGATACTCGCAGAGGACCACGGCAAAGCCGCGATCTTGCCCCATGCCCAACCCGGATTGCCCCAGGTCAGTATGACCGTCTCGTCGATGAGATCGTCAGCGTTTAGAGTCTGTGGGTTCTGGACGAGTCGCCCTGAACAGCGAAGTCTCTACTGCCTGTCGAAAGTGCGCGGACCATATTCTCGGCGCCCGCAGGCGTCAACCCTTTTATCCGACAAAAAGGGACGAAAAACGCAAAAACCGAACGGCGTCGCGGGCAGCTTCCGCCGCGCTTCAGTTCAGGCCCGCCCGATGGGCGCGATCCAGCCACGAGACCGCCCCGCCCTGCTCTTCGATGATCACAACCGCCTTGAGGAGCTGGAACGGGTCGTTCGCCTCGGCGACCACCGGCAGCACCTTGAGGGACACTGCGCCCCGCGATTCGGAGGCAAAGGAAAGATCGGCGGCCGCGTGCGCCCGCGCGCCATTAATCAGAGCCGCGTCGATGGCCGCGCTCAGCGCCTCGTCGAGGTCGAGGTCAGCCGCGCGCAACCGTCCGTCGTCGATCCAAAGCTGCGGACCGAGCCGGCGTCGCGCGCTATCATTGATGTGGAGCGCGAATCCGCTCTCATCGATGAACACCGCCGCCACGCCGAGCAATTCGAAAGCGTCCGCCATCCCGCGGGCGCGCGCGCCCGCCAGCAGCGGCCGCAGCGGCGCAACCGCGCCTTCCTTCAAATGTTCGTTCAGACCCGAGGCGCCCCGCTCCGCCGAAGTTGCATTCGCTTCCATGTGCCAGCCCTTCACTCTTGCCTGCCGCCGTTACTTGGTTACGGGATTGTAAAGAAGCGTGACTTCCCGGCCAAAAAAAGACCGACGCGGGGCGGCGATGCGGTTTTCTCGACCCGCGCAAAGAGGCGATGAAACGAAAAGAGCCGCCCGAAGGCGGCTCTTTCCTGAAAACCGGAAGACCTGCGTCTGGCGAGCGTCACTCCGCCGGGGTTTTTTCCGCCGCCCTTGCAATTTCGCTCGGGACGGCGGCGGGCGGCAATTGCGGCGCGTTGGAAGCTTCCGCCTTTTGGGCGAGAATCAACGTGTCGCGCATCGTCGCGACGCTGCGCAGCTTGGTCATCGCCGCGCCGGTGCCGGCCGGAATGAGGCGTCCGACGATGACGTTCTCCTTCAGACCTTCGAGCGTGTCGACCTTGCCGTTGACGGCCGCCTCGGTGAGGACGCGGGTCGTCTCCTGGAAGGACGCGGCCGAAATGAACGAGCGCGTCTGCAGGCTGGCCTTGGTGATGCCCAGCAGAACCGGGGTTCCGGTCGCCAGCTTCTTGCCTTCGGCCTTCATGATCTCGTTGGCCGATTCGAGCTCGGTCTCGTCGATCTGTTCGCCGGGCAGGAAGTCGGTGTCGCCGGGATCGACGATATCGACCTTCTGCAGCATCTGACGGACAATCACTTCAATGTGCTTGTCGTTGATGCTGACGCCCTGCAGCCGGTAGACCTCCTGGATTTCATTGACCAGATAGGCGGCGAGTTCCTCGACGCCCTTGATCGCCAGAATGTCGTGCGGCGCCGGATTGCCGTCGACGATGTAATCCCCCTTCTCCACGACGTCGCCGTCCTGGAGATGGATATGCTTGCTCTTGGGGATCAGATATTCGACCGGCTCCGCGCCCTCCTCGTAAGGCACGATCGAGACGCGCTGTTTGTTCTTGAAATCGCGCCCGAACTGGATGGTCCCCGAGATTTCCGCGATGATGGCGTGATCCTTGGGACGGCGCGCCTCGAACAATTCCGCCACGCGCGGCAGACCGCCCGTGATGTCGCGCGTCTTGGCGCTGTTGATCGAGATACGGGTGATGACATCGCCCGCATTGACCTTCGCGCCCGGCTCGAACGAGATGATCGACTCGACCGGCAGCATGTAACGCGCGTCGCCGCCGCGCGCCACTTTGGCGATTTTGCCGTCCTTGCCCTTGATGACCAGCGCGGGACGCAGGCTCGCCGAGCGCGGCGACATCCGCCAATCGATGACGAGGCGCTTGGCGATGCCGGTCGCCTCGTCGATCTGCTCGGACATCGATGCGCCCTCGACCAGATCTTCAAAGCCGATGGTGCCCGCCACTTCCGTCATGATCGGACGGGTGTAGGGATCCCATTCGGCGATGCGTTGGCCGCGCTTGATATGGTCGCCGTCATCGACTTTCAGCCGGGCGCCGTATTGCACGCGGTGAACCGCGCGCTCCGTGCCGTCGCGATCAAGGATCACCACCGCCACGTTACGCGCCATGACCATCACGTCGCCTTCCGAGTTGCGCGCCACCGCCCGGTTGCGGATCTTCACCTCGCCGTCAAAACTCGACTCGATGAAGGACTGATCCGCAAGCTGCGCCGCGCCGCCGATATGGAACGTGCGCATCGTCAACTGGGTGCCCGGCTCGCCGATCGACTGGGCCGCGATGACGCCCACCGCCTCGCCCATATTGACTGGCGTGCCGCGCGCCAGATCACGCCCATAGCAGGCGCCGCAGACGCCGTTCTCGGCCTCGCAGGTCAAGACCGAGCGGATCTTCACCTCCTGGATGCTGGCGGCGGTGATCGCGGGAATGTCTTCCTCGACGATCATCCGGCCGGCCGGCACGATCACCTTGCCGTCGGCATCCTTGATATCCTCGGCCGCGGTGCGGCCAAGGATGCGGATCGCCAGCGTCGCCACCACCGTGCCGGCGTCGACGATCGCCCGCATGCCGATGCCGCGGGTCGAGCCGCAATCGGGAATGGTGATGATCGAATCCTGCGCGACGTCGACGAGACGACGCGTCAGGTAACCGGAATTGGCGGTCTTCAACGCGGTGTCCGCGAGACCCTTGCGGGCGCCGTGGGTCGAGTTGAAATATTCGAGAACCGACAGGCCTTCCTTGAAGTTCGAAATGATCGGGCTCTCGATGATCTCGCCCGACGGCTTGGCCATCAGGCCGCGCATGGCGGCAAGCTGGCGCATCTGGGTCGGCGAACCGCGCGCGCCCGAATGCGACATCATGTAGATCGAGTTGATCGGCAGATCGCGCCCGGCCTTGTCCTTGCGGACGGCCGATATGCCGGCCATCATCTCCTCGGCAAGCTTGTCCGAGCATTTGGCCCAGGCGTCGACCACCTTGTTGTATTTCTCGCCCTGGGTGATCAGGCCGTCGTTATATTGCTGCTCGTATTCCTTCGCCAAAGCCGAGGTTTCGGCGATGAAGCGCGGCTTCGACTCCGGCACCACCATGTCGTCTTTGCCGAACGAAATGCCCGCCTTGAACGCTTCCCGGAAACCGAGCGACATGATGCGGTCGCAGAAGATGACCGTCTCCTTCTGCCCGCAATTGCGGTAGACGATGTCGATCATGTTGGAGATTTCCTTCTTCGTCATCAGCTTGTTGACGACATCGAAGGGAATCTTGGTGTGTTCGGGCACGAGCTGGCCGAGAATCATGCGGCCGGGCGTCGTCTCGAAGATTTTCGAAACGCGGTTGCCCTTGGCGTCGAACGTCCAGGCGCGGCCTTTGATCTTGGCGTGCAGCGTCACCGATTTGGCGGCCAAGGCATGCTCGATCTCGCCCATGTCGGAGAAAGCCATGCCCTGCCCCGGCTCGCCGTCGCGCATCAGCGAGACATAATAGAGCCCGAGCACGATGTCCTGGCTCGGCACGATGATCGGCATGCCGTTGGCGGGATGCAGGATGTTGTTGGTCGACATCATCAGGACGCGCGCTTCCAACTGCGCTTCAAGCGACAGCGGGACGTGCACGGCCATCTGGTCGCCGTCGAAGTCGGCGTTGAACGCCGAACAGACGAGCGGATGCAACTGGATCGCCTTGCCCTCGATCAGCACCGGCTCGAACGCCTGAATGCCGAGGCGATGCAAGGTCGGCGCGCGATTGAGCATGATCGGGTGTTCGCGGATCACCTCGTCGAGAATGTCCCAGACTTCCGGCTTCTCTTTCTCGACCAGTTTCTTGGCCTGCTTGACGGTGGCCGACAGGCCCTTGGCGTCCAGGCGCGAGTAGATGAACGGCTTGAACAGTTCGAGCGCCATTTTCTTGGGCAGGCCGCATTGATGCAGCTTGAGCTCCGGGCCCACCACGATCACCGAGCGGCCGGAATAGTCGACGCGCTTGCCGAGCAGGTTCTGGCGGAAGCGCCCCTGCTTGCCCTTCAGCATGTCGGCGAGCGACTTCAGCGGACGCTTGTTCGCGCCCGTGATGACGCGGCCGCGCCTGCCGTTGTCGAACAGAGCGTCGACCGATTCCTGCAACATGCGCTTTTCATTGCGGATGATGATGTCGGGCGCGCGCAGTTCCATCAGCCGCTTGAGACGGTTGTTGCGGTTGATGACGCGGCGGTAGAGATCGTTGAGGTCCGACGTGGCGAAGCGGCCGCCATCGAGCGGCACCAGCGGGCGCAGGTCGGGCGGGATCACCGGCACTTCGGTGAGGATCATCCATTCCGGCTTGTTGCCCGAATGCATGAAGGCTTCGATGATCTTGAGGCGCTTGGCGAGCCGCTTCGGCTTCAATTCGCTCTTCGACTCGGCGATCTCGACTTTCAGGTCCTCGGCGATCTTGGCGAGATTCATGCCTTTGAGAATCTCGCGAATCGCCTCCGCGCCAATCATCGCGCTGAAATTGTCCTGACCATATTCATCCTGCGCGCGCAGATAATCGTCCTCGGAGAGGAGCTGGCGATCCTTCAGCGGCGTCAGGCCCGGATCGAGCACGATGTAGGATTCGAAATAGAGGATGCGCTCGAGATCCTTCAGCGTCATGTCGAGCAGCAGGCCGATGCGCGAGGGCAGCGACTTCAAAAACCAGATATGAGCGACCGGGGCGGCGAGCGAAATATGGCCCATGCGCTCGCGCCGCACGCGCGACAGCGTGACCTCAACGCCGCATTTCTCGCAGATGACGCCCTTGTATTTCATGCGCTTGTATTTGCCGCACAGGCATTCGTAGTCTTTGATCGGCCCGAAAATGCGGGCGCAGAACAGCCCGTCGCGTTCCGGCTTGAACGTGCGGTAATTGATCGTCTCTGGCTTCTTGATCTCGCCGAACGACCAGGAGAGAATTTTCTCAGGACTGGCGATCGCGATCTGAATCTGATCGAACGCCTGCGGTTGAACGACGGGGGCAAAGGGATTGGTGACTTCTTGATTCATTTTTTCATCTCCTGCGTCGCCAAGCGCTCCGATCGCGCCATGGCCCGCGTTGATGGAAACAGGCGCGGCCCGCGAAAGCCCCGCCTGTAAGGTTCTTGTTGACGCATCCGCGCGCTTACTCCGCCGCCTCGGCCGGCGGCAGTTCGCCGAGTTGCTTCTTGGTCGAGGCCAACTCGACATTGAGGCCGAGCGAACGCATTTCCTTCACCAGAACATTGAAGCTCTCGGGGATGCCCGACTCGAACGTGTCGTCGCCGCGCACGATCGATTCGTAGACCTTGGTGCGGCCGGCGACGTCGTCCGATTTGACGGTCAGCATCTCCTGCAGCGTATAGGCGGCGCCATAGGCCTCCAGCGCCCAGACTTCCATTTCGCCGAAACGCTGGCCGCCGAACTGCGCCTTGCCGCCGAGCGGTTGCTGGGTGACGAGGCTGTAAGGCCCGATCGAGCGCGCGTGGATCTTGTCGTCGACGAGATGGTGAAGCTTCAGCATATAAATGTAGCCGACCGTCACCTTACGATCGAAAGTCTCGCCGGTGCGCCCATCATAAAGAACGACCTGGCCCGATGAGTCGTAATTGGCCATCTTCAGCATTTCGACAATGTCCTTCTCGCGCGCGCCGTCGAAGACGGGCGTAGCGATCGGAATGCCGCGACGCAGATTCTCGCCAAGCTCGACGACATCTTTGTCGTCAAGCGATTGTATCGTTTCGTTGGCGCCGTAGATCTCCTTCAGCTTGGAGCGCAGCGGCTTCACGTCGCCCTTGCGCAAATATAGATTGACCGTCTCGCCGACCTGTTTGCCAAGACCGGCGCAGGCCCAGCCGAGGTGGGTCTCCAGGATCTGCCCAACATTCATGCGGCTCGGCACGCCGAGCGGATTGAGCACGATGTCGACCGGCGTGCCGTCCTCGAGGAAGGGCATGTCCTCCTGCGGCACGATGCGCGAGACGACGCCCTTGTTGCCATGGCGGCCCGCCATTTTGTCGCCGGGCTGAATCTTGCGCTTCACCGCGATGAAGACCTTGACCATCTTCATCACGCCCGGCGGCAATTCGTCGCCGCGCTGCAACTTCTCGACCTTGTCGAGGAAGCGGCTCTCCAGCCCCTTCTTCGACTCGTCATATTGCTTACGCATCGCCTCGAGTTCGGACATGGTCTGGTCGCTCTCGAGAGCGAAATTCCACCATTGCGAACGCGGCAATTCGTCGATCAGCGCGCGCGTCAGCACCTGATCCTTCTTGAATCCCTTCGGACCCGACAGAGCGCGTTTGCCGATGAGCACTTCGGCGAGGCGCGCAAAGACGTTGCGATCGAGGATCGCCAATTCGTCGTCGCGGTCCTTGGCGAGCCGCTCGATCTCTTCGCGTTCGATCGCCTGGGCGCGTTCGTCCTTGTCGACGCCGTGCCGGTTGAACACCCGCACTTCGACGATCGTGCCCTGAACGCCGGGCGGCACGCGCAGCGAAGTGTCGCGCACGTCGGAAGCTTTCTCGCCGAAAATCGCGCGCAGCAGCTTCTCTTCCGGCGTCATAGGGCTTTCGCCTTTCGGCGTGATCTTGCCGACGAGTATATCGCCGGCCACCACTTCGGCGCCGATATAGACGATGCCCGCTTCGTCGAGGTTTTTCAGCGCCTCTTCCGAAACGTTCGGGATGTCGCGGGTGATTTCCTCGGGTCCGAGCTTGGTGTCGCGGGCCATCGCTTCGAATTCCTCGATATGGATCGAGGTGAAGACATCGTCCTTGACGATACGCTCGGAGAGGAGGATCGAATCCTCGAAATTATAGCCATTCCACGGCATGAACGCGACAAGCACATTGCGTCCGAGCGCGAGATCGCCGAGATCGGTCGAGGGCCCGTCAGCGATGATGTCGCCCTTGGCCACGATGTCGCCGACGCGCACCAACGGTTTCTGGTTGATGCAGGTCGACTGGTTGGAGCGCTGGAACTTCATCAGACGATAGATGTCGACGCCCGGCTTGGCGGCGTCGGTCTCGCCCGTCGCGCGCACGACGATACGGGTCGCATCGATCTGGTCGACAATGCCTGCGCGGCGGGCGCCGATCGCCGCGCCGGAATCGCGCGCCACCACCGCTTCCATGCCGGTGCCGACCAGCGGCGCGTCGGAGCGCACCAGCGGCACGGCCTGGCGCTGCATGTTCGAGCCCATCAGCGCGCGGTTGGCGTCATCGTTCTCGAGGAACGGAATCAGCGCGGCGGCGACGGACACCAGTTGCTTGGGCGAGACTTCCATGAAGTCGACGCGATCGGGCGTCAGGAACACGACGTCGCCGGCATGGCGGCAAACGATCAGATCGCCGTTCAGCGTGCCGTCGTCCGTGAGCGGCGTATCAGCCTGGGCGACGCTATATTTGCCCTCCTCCATCGCCGAGAGATAGACGACGTCCATCGTCACCTTGCCCTCTTTGACGCGGCGGTACGGCGTTTCGATGAAGCCGTATTTGTTGACGCGGGCGAAGGTCGCCAGCGAATTGATCAGGCCGATATTCGGACCTTCCGGCGTCTCGATCGGGCAGATGCGGCCATAATGCGTCGGATGCACGTCGCGCACCTCAAAGCCGGCGCGCTCGCGCGTCAGGCCGCCTGGACCAAGCGCCGACAGACGGCGCTTGTGGGTGATCTCGGACAGCGGATTGGTCTGATCCATGAACTGGGAGAGCTGTGAGGAGCCAAAGAACTCGCGCACCGCCGCCGCCGCCGGTTTGGCGTTGATCAGATCCTGCGGCATCACCGTGTCGATTTCGACCGAGGACATCCGTTCCTTGATCGCGCGCTCCATGCGCAGCAGGCCCACGCGATATTGATTCTCCATCAATTCGCCAACGGAGCGCACGCGCCGGTTGCCGAGATGATCGATGTCGTCGATCTCGCCGCGACCGTCGCGCAGATCCACCAGCGCCTTGACGACAGCCAGAATGTCGGCCTTGCGCAAAACGCGAACCGTGTCTTCGGCGTCAAGATCAAGACGCATGTTCATCTTCACGCGGCCAACCGCCGAGAGGTCGTAGCGCTCCGAATCGAAGAACAGCGAATTGAACATCGCCTCGGCGCTGTCGATCGTCGGCGGCTCGCCGGGGCGCATCACGCGGTAGATGTCGAACAGCGCGTCTTCGCGCGAATTGTTCTTGTCCACCTTCAGCGTGTTGCGGATATAGGGGCCGATGTTGATGTGGTCGATGTCGAGAATCGGCAATTCGTCAAAGCCCGCCTCGATCAGCGCGGCCAAGGACTTGTCGGTGATCTCGTCGCCCGCTTCGGCGAAAATTTCGCCGGTCTGCGGATCGTAGAGATCGTCCGCGATATATTGGCCGTAGAGATCGACATCCTGGGCGCGCAGAGCCTTAACGCCCTTCTCCACCAACTGGCGGGCGGTGCGAACGGTCAGCTTCTTGCCGGCTTCCACCGCGACTTCGCCGGTGTCGGCGTCGATCAGATCGGCGGCCGCCTTGACGCCTTTCATGCGTTCGGCGTCGAAAGGAACGCGCCAGCCGTCCTTGTCGCGGCTGTAGACGACCTTCTTGTAGAAGGTCGACAGGATTTCTTCGCCATCCATGCCAAGCGCATAGAGAAGCGAGGTCACAGGAATCTTGCGGCGCCGATCGATGCGCGCATGCACGATGTCCTTGGCGTCGAACTCGATGTCGAGCCAGGAGCCGCGATAGGGAATGATGCGCGCGGCGAACAGCAATTTGCCCGACGAATGGCTCTTGCCCTTGTCATGGTCGAAGAACACGCCGGGGCTGCGGTGCATCTGCGATACGATGACGCGTTCGGTGCCGTTGACGACGAACGTGCCGTTCGAGGTCATGAACGGCATGTCGCCCATATAGACATCCTGCTCCTTGATGTCCTTGACCGATTTCGCGCCGGTCTCCGGGTCGACGTCGAACACGATCAGGCGCAGCGTCACCTTGAGCGGCGCCGCATAGGTCATGCCGCGCTGGCGGCATTCGTCCACATCGTATTTGGGCGCTTCATATTCGTATTTGACGAACTCAAGCAGCGCGGTTTGCGCAAAATCGGAAATCGGGAACACCGACTTGAAAACGGATTGCAAGCCCTCGTCGGCGCGACCGCCTTTAGGCGCATCGACGATTAGAAATTGGTCATAGGACGCCTTCTGAACCTCGATGAGATTCGGCATTTCCGCGACTTCTTTGATATGGCCAAAGACCTTGCGAACACGCTTGCGGCCTGTGAATGTCTGCGCCATGTCGCTCCTCGATATTGCTAGCCATCAAACCCATGTCTCAAAGGCCTGCAGGCGCCGCGCCCCTTCGGGATAGGGCAAGCGGATCGGGGCGCCTCGCCCCAGAAACCTCATCGCGTCACCGCCGCGATTCTTGAACTCGGCCGCCCCGTTCGCCTGTTCGGCATGCCGGAACGACTGAACGGCCCCGGGCCAATGGCCCGAGACCGTTATTCCTTAAGCGCGGACCCGGAAGGGCCCGCAACGCATCACTTGAGCTCGACCTTGGCGCCAGCCTTTTCGAGGGCGGCCTTGATCTTCGCGGCTTCTTCCTTGCCAACGCCTTCCTTGACGGTCTTGGGAGCACCCTCGACCAGGTCCTTGGCCTCTTTCAGACCTAGCGCGGTGATGGCCCGCACTTCTTTGATGACTTCGATTTTCTTGTCGCCGGCGGCGGTCAGAACGACCGTGAATTCGGTCTGCTCTTCAACCGGCGCGGCGGCGGCCCCGGCGGCTGGTCCGGCGGCGACCGCGACAGCCGCGGCGGCCGAAACGCCCCATTTTGCTTCCAGAAGCTTGGCGAGCTCCGCCGCCTCAAGGACGGTCAGGCTCGACAATTCGTCGACGATTTTTTCCAAATTGGCCATGTCTTTGATCCCTATATGGTTCGAACCATAGTGTTTGTGAAGAGCCTCTGATTAGGCTGCGTCTTTTGAGGCATAGGCCCCGAACACGCGCGCGAGCTTGGCGGCCGGCGCGGTGGAGAGTTGGGCGAGCTTGGTCGCCGGCGCCTGCAACAGGCCCAGCAATTTGGCGCGCAACTCGTCGAGCGATGGCAAAGTCGCAAGCGACTTGATCCCATCGACATTCAGAGCGGTCTTGCCCATGGCGCCGCCCAGGAGAACGAATTTCTCGTAATCCTTGGCGAAAGCCACGGCGACCTTCGGCGCCGCCACCGGATCGTCCGAATAGGCGATCAGGGCCGGTCCCTTGAGAAGAGGGCCGACAGAAGCGACGTCCGTGCCTTCGAGAGCAATCTTGGCGAGGCGGTTTTTGGCGACCTGAACGCGCGCGCCCGCTTGCTTCATCTGCTTGCGCAAATTCTGCATCTGGGCGACCGTCAGGCCGGAGTAGTGCGCCACGACCACGACCGAAGCCTTTGAAAAGACTTCGTGAAGCGTCGCAACGGCCTCTTTTTTCTCCGCTCTATCCACGGTGCTTTCTCCGGTTGGCGGGGCATCCCCGCCTACTGCACATGCCGCGCCGCGCTCAAATGGAACGCGCCACAGCGACTTGCGCCTGTCCCCGGAGCCGGGCGTAAAGCCCGCCGCCGGACAGAAGGTTCGAACCGAAACCACCAAACCGCTCGAAAGCGGCTCGGCAAAAACCCGGTCTTCCCCGTCTATGCAGGCTCCCTTTGGTCCCGCCGGATGGCGGGAGGAAATTAAGCGACTTCCCACGAATGGGTCGTGCGCGCCGGCAGTCTCGGACAGGACATGGCCGGACGAGACACAGGGCATGGCCCCGGGTCCTCCGGCCTATCCACCGCTCCCTCCCGGGTAAACCCAATTGCTTGGAATGAACCCGAACGAGGCGGAAGCCAAAAATGATCATTAGGGTCGCATCGCGCCGCCGACCCCGAACGGGCTGTCTATCCTGCCCGAACCTTTCTGCCAAGGGGGGCGCCGCTTATTTTTTCCATGCGCAATCGTCATGACTGACCGTCGCCAGGCGCAACCCGACTGCTGAAGAGCCCCGCGCCTCCCATCAGGAAACCGCGGGACTTTATGGCGTCGAAGCGACGATCAGGCGCCGACAGCGCCCGCCGTCGTGATCGTCGACAGGTCGAGCTTGACGCCCGGCCCCATCGTCGAGGAAATCGCGGCGCGCTTGAGATAGGTGCCTTTCGAGCCCGCCGGCTTCGCCTTGGCGACCGCGTCGACGAAGGCGCGGATGTTCTGGGCGAGCTGGTCTTCGCCGAACGAGGCCTTGCCGACCGAACCCTGGATAATGCCGGCTTTCTCGACGCGGAACTCGACAGCGCCGCCCTTGGAGGCCTTGACCGCGGCCGTGACGTCCATCGTCACCGTGCCGACCTTCGGATTGGGCATCAGGCCGCGCGGGCCCAAAACCTTGCCGAGCCGCCCGACCAGCGGCATCATATCCGGCGTCGCGATGCAGCGATCGAAATCGATCTGGCCGCCGTTGACGGTCGCCACCAGATCCTCGGCGCCGACGATATCGGCGCCCGCCGCCTTGGCCTCGTCGGCCTTGGCGCCGCGCGCGAACACTGCGACGCGCAGGACGCGGCCGGTGCCGTTGGGCAGATTGACGACGCCGCGCACCATCTGGTCGGCGTGTTTGGGATCGACGCCGAGATTGAGGGCGAGTTCCACCGTCTCGTCGAATTTGGCGGTGGCGCGCTCTTTGACCAGCTTCACCGCTTCATCGAGCTTGTAGAGCTTGATGCGCTCGATCGTTTCGCGCGCCTTGACGATTCGTTTTCCTGAATGTGCCATGATTTACCCCACCACCTCGAGGCCCATCGAACGGGCGGAGCCTTCGATCATGGCCATCGCGGCCTCGACCGTCGCACAATTGAGATCGGGCATTTTCTTCTCCGCGATCTCGCGAACCTGCGCCTTCGTCACTTTGCCGACGAAGCCGCGGCCCGGCGTTTTGGAGCCGGAAGCGGGCTTCTTGCCGATTTTCAGGCCCGCCGCCTTCTTCAGGAAGAAGGTGACCGGCGCGTTGCGCATTTCGAAAGTGAACGAGCGGTCCTGGTAGGCGGTGATGACCACCGGAATCGGCGTGCCCTTCTCGATCTGCGCGGTGCGCGCATTGAAGGCCTTGCAGAATTCCATGATGTTGAGCCCGCGCTGTCCGAGCGCGGGACCGATCGGCGGGGAAGGATTGGCGGCCCCCGCCGGCACTTGCAGTTTGACGTAGCCAGTTATCTTCTTGGCCATTGATGCTGCTCCAATAGAGGCGCGCGGCCTTTTGAGCCGACGCCGGTTGCAGGGGCGTGGTGCGAACGTCGATCCCGGCTGGCGACCGGGCGTTCTCCCACGCGCGAAGGGGCGGGTGCTAACAGGTTTGCCCGAAAGGCGCAAGGAATGCTCAGGCGGGTCGCAACGCGCGAAACTACCGGCCGCGCTGGGGCGACTTCGCCTTCTCCAGCGAAAAGTCGCGTGCGACATGGTCGTGAACGTCGGCGATCGCGCGAGCGAGACCGCCGTCGACGCCCAGATCATCCAGCATTTTCGCCGCCTCGCGCATTTCGGCGGCGCGTCTTTTGCCGTGCCGCTCCACGCGTCCGCGCATCGCCGCGGCGAGCGCGGTGAAATTGAGGGTTGGGAAAGTCGCGTCGAGGCTTTGCACGACATCCTCGAAGACGCCGGATTGCCGCGCGGCTAAGGAGAAGTCGACCATCAAAGCCTCCATGCCCTTGATGACGATGCTGCGGCAGAGTTTTGTCGCCGACGCCCGGCCGATCTCATCGGAGACGACCTCGATCCGCATTCCGAACGCGTTCAGCAGATCGGCCGCCCGGCGCGCGGCCTTGCCGCCCGCCAGGATGGGAACCGCGAGCCCGACCCCTGGAACGGTCGCCATGACCGCGCAGTCGACATAGGCGGCGCCGCTCGCCTCGATGAACGCAGCCGCCGCGCGTTTTGTCGCCGGCGCTACTGAATTGAAATCGAGGAAGAGCTGGCCGGCCTTCAGATATTTGGCGGCTGCTTCGGCGGCCGCGACGGCTTGATCGGCGGTGACGACGGAAATGATGATTTCGCAATCGCCGATAAAGGCCCCGAGTTCCGCGACCGCAGTCACGCCGACCGAGGCGGCCGTCTCCGCGGCTCGTGCGAAAAGAGCGGGCGTGAGAAATAAAATGTCGTAGGCGCGTACGGCGGCGTGCGAATGGCGCGCAAACTCGCCGGCGAGAATCTTCCCCGCCTCGCCATAGCCGAGCAGGCCGATGCTGATACGTGTCGCCGCCGCCATGGGATCACTCGCGTTCCGGGGAATAATCGACGTAGATGAGGCCTGCCTTGGCGAGCGGCTCACGCATCTTGTAAAGGTCGAGCCCCAGCGCGCCAGCGGCCAGCATTTTGCGCTTGTCAGCTTCATTGGCCTCGCGCGCTTCTCCGGCTTCCGCCACGGCGCGCGCATCCCGACGGGGCACGATGACGATTCCATCGTCATCCGCCACGACAACATCGCCCGGCTTGACCAAGGCGCCGGCGCAAACGACGGGGACATTGACGCTGCCGAGCGTCGCCTTCACCGTCCCCTTGGCGTTGATGGCGCGCGACCAGACCGGAAAGCCCATCTCCGTCAGGCTCCTCACATCGCGCACGCCGGCGTCGATGACGAGCCCGCGCACGCCGCGCGCTTTCAATGAAGTCGCCAGGAGATCGCCGAAGAAACCGTCGCAATTATCGCTCGTCAGGCCGACAACCAGAATATCGCCGGGCTGGCATTGCTCAACCGCCACATGCAGCATCCAATTGTCGCCGGGCTGGGCGAGAGCGGTGACGGCCGCGCCGGCGATCTGCGCGCCGGCATAGATCGGCCGCATATGCGGCTTCATCAGGCCGCTGCGGCCCTGCGCCTCATGCACCGTCGCCACGCCGAGCTTCGCCAGCCGTTCGACGGCCTCGGCTTCGGCGCGCGGCGGATTGCGAACGACGATTGTTTTCATTTCAGCTCCTCGACGACCATCGGGAACAGGCGCTGATAGGCTTCGCCATAGGTCATCGCCCGGCCGCTGTTGCGCCCGCCCTGCATGCCCCTTTGCAGCGCCACCCTGGTATAATAGTCCCAGAGATGCTTTTGCGCGGCGAGGACGTGAAACGCCTCGACCTTGCGCTCCCAGACTTCGTCGATGTTCAAAATGACGTTCGGCTTGAAATTGCACATTTCGGGCTGATGCGGCTCGAACAGAAAGACTGGCGGCGCCGTGTAGCTGTAGTCGGCGCGCGGTTTGTGGCCCATCGCCTGCGCGACGATGCGCGCTTCCTGGGCGAGGCGCGCCGCTTCCGGATGATCGACGTTATAAGGGTCCTCAAGAGAATGGGTGAGGATGAAGGCGGGGTTGGTCTCGCGATTGATGTCGATCAGGCGCTCGAGCATCGCATCGGTGGCGCGCAAGGGATAATCGCCGGCGTCGAAAAATTCGATTTCCGCGCCGAGGATCGCCGCCGCCCGCTCCGCCTCGTCCTTGCGTTGCGCCTTGACCTCTTCGAGACCGACGCCGCCTTTCTTCCAGGCGAACTGGCTCTCGCCGCGCTCGCCGAAGGAGAGGCAGGCGATTTTGACGCGATAGCCTTTGGCGGCGTGCAGGGCGATCGCGCCGCCCGCCCGCCACACGAAATCGCCGGGATGGGCGGTGACGACGAGGGCGTTTTTCATTGAGCGCTCCTGGAAAAACAATCAGGCGACGGCTTCCGCCTCGACGGCCTCGTGCGCAAAAGCGACGCCATCGAACAGCAGCCGGGCGGTGCGCAACAGGCCGGCGCGCTCGACGATCGGCCGTTCGGCCGTGCCGCCCAATGCGATGCGAACATCGAGAACCCCCGTCGGATGTTCGATCGCCAGCAGCTTTTCGCGCCCCTCCGGCAGCCTGGCCAGCCGCGCGGCCGGCGAGCCTGGCAGAATGCAGGCGGTCGCAACCGAGACGGCGGCGAAAACGCCGATCGAGGCGTGGCATTCATGTGGAATGAAGCTGCGCGTCGCGATCGCGCCACCCTCGGCAGGCGCCGCCACCAGGCACATTTTGGGGACGACCTTGTCGCGAACGTCGCCCAGATTCATCAAAGGTCCCGCCGCCAGGCGTATCACTTCAAGCCGCGCCTTGAGGTCCTGATCGGCGTTCAATTGATCGCGCGGCTCATAGCCGGTGCGCCCGAGGGCGCCGGCCAGGATGACCACCACCGGCATGCCATTGTCGATCAGCGTGGCCTCGACGCCCGCAATTTGGTCGACAGTGCGGCCGGTCGGCAACAGAGCGCCGCAAACGGACCCTTCGGCGTCGAGGAAATCGACGACGATCGGCGCCGCAGTCCCCGGCGCGCCGTCGATCCGCGCCGCGCCGGCATAATTCACCCGCCCGCCCGGCGTCTGCACCGAAAGTTCGGCGATCGTGCCGGTATTCAATGTGCGCACCTTGACGCGGGTCAGCGAGCCCGTCGGCCTGACCAGGCCTCGCTCGATGGCGAAGGGCGCGACGCCGGCGAGAATATTGCCGCAATTGGGCGTGATATCGACCACCGGTCGATCGAGCAGGACCTGGCCGAACAGAAAATCCACGTCAATCCCCGGCTGGTCGGACACGGAGACGATCGCCACTTTGCTGGTCAGCGGATGGGCGCCGCCGAGGCCATCCACCTGACGCGCATCAGGCGAGCCCATCACCGACAGAATGATGGCGTCCCTGGCGACCGGATCGCGCGGCAGATCGTCGGCGAGAAAATAAGCGCCCTTCGATGTGCCGCCGCGCATCAGCGCGCATCGCACGCCTTGTTGCATGATCGCATGTCCTGGACTCGCGCCTCGATTGGCGCCGGCGAATTCTTTTCCCGCCGATTTTGGCCCCGCGCAGGCCATGCAACAAATGCATTCTTTCGCAGAACTTATGAAAGCCGCGCATCGGCTTTGGATTGTTTGGCGAAATGCTTCACGATCATGCTGCGAAATTGCGTCGCCAGCGGCGAAAGCGGCTTGTCGCGCTTCGACACGATGCCGAGGCTGCGCGTGAGACTGGGATTGCGCAGCGTAACGCCTCGAAGCGTCGGACAAAGCCGAAGATTCAGCGCTAGCTTGGGAATGATCGTCGCCCCGACCCCGGCTTCGACCAGGCTCACCGCCGTCGCGATATGCTGCACCTCGTAGCGCCATTTCAGCATTTCGCGACGCGCGCCCAACGCGTCGTCGATAAGCTGGCGGTTGCCGGTTTGGGGACTGACGCGAATCAATGGCGTGTCGACGATGCCGTCCCAATCGACCTCGCGCGCGGCGGCCAGCGGATGGTCGTTGCGGCAGACCAGCAGAAAAGGCTCCCTGAGGAGCGTCTGGGTATGCAGGTCCCATGAATTGGCGGCAACGATCGTCAAGCCGAATTCCGCCACGCCCGAACTGACGAGTTCGCCGATCTCGGTCGCCGAATTATCGTGGATGCGCACGCGCACGTCGGGATGCCTGTCCTGGAAACGACGGATCAGGTCCGGCAGATGATTGGTGGCGATCGTCGGCAGACAGCCGAGGCTCAACAATTCCTGTTCGGGCTGGCCGGCGTCGCGAATCTCACTGAGCGAGGCGGCGATCTCGTTGATCGCCCGGCGCGCCTTCGGCAGAAGGTCGGCGCCGGTGTGCGTCAGGGTCACTTCCCGCGTGGTGCGCGTGAAGAGTTGCGCGCCAAGGTCGTCCTCAAGCTTGCGGATGCGGTGGCTGAGTGCGGTTTGCGACAGGTTGAGGTGCGCGGCGGCGCGCTGGAAGCTGCCGCGCTCGGCTATGCTGACGAAGGCCTGCAGGCCCAGAAAATCAATGCGCATCGCCTGAACCCCGGGTCCCTGCACAATATTCATGAATGCCTAAATAAAACGAATTTGCTTCATCTATCGCCGAATGGTCTTTTCGCAAACTCGGCATCCGGCCTCGTCGCCGCCGCGAGGACTGGTGTGAGAAATAGGAGAGCGCGGTGAACGACGCGGAACCCTGCTACGACATCGCGCATCTCGCGCATGTCGAATTACTCACGCCCAAGCCTGACGAAAGTCTGCGCTTCTTCCTCGATGTGATGGGCATGCAGGAATCGGCTCGGACCGGCGATTCGGTCTATCTGCGCGGCTGGGACGATTACGAGCATCACACGCTGAAACTGACGGCGTCCAAAAAACCCGGCATCGGCCATTTCGCCTTTCGCGCGACGAGCCCGGCGGCGTTGCAGCGCCGGGCCCAGGCCCTGCAGGCGACCGGCCTTGGCGTCGGCTGGACGGATGGCGATGTGGGACACGGACCGGCCTATCTCTGCACCGATCCGGATGGCCACAATATTGAAATCTACTATGAGACCGAATGGTTCAAGCCGACGGCGGCGCTAAAGCCCGCGCTTAAAAACCAGGCGGCGCGTTATTCCGCCAATGGAATCGGCGTGCGCCGGCTCGACCATCTGAATTTGCTCGCCAACGACATCAAGGCGACGCGCGTCTTTCTGGAAGGCTCCGTCGGACTTCGAACGACGGAGATGATCATGCTCGACAGCGGCCGCGAAGAGGGAATCTGGCTGACCGCGACCAACAAGAGTTACGATATCGCCTATACCCGCGACCATACCGGCGCCAGGGGACGCTTCCACCATCTCACCTATGCCGTCGATTCGCGCGAACTGGTGCTGCGCGCAGCCGACATCTGTCTCGAACATGGCGTGCATATCGAAACGGGGCCGCATAAACACGCCATCCAGCAGACGTTCTTTCTCTATCTGTTTGAGCCCGGCGGCAACCGGGTCGAGGTCTGCAACGCCGGCGCGCGTCTGATCCTGGCGCCCGACTGGAAGCCGATCGTCTGGAGCGAGGCCGAGCGCGCCAAGGGACAGGCCTGGGGCCTGAAAACGATTTCGACGTTTCACACCTATGGCACGCCGGATATCGAGCCCGATAGCTGAAGATCCTGATGGCCAGGCGCGATGTGCAAAGCCAATTATGAAGCGGTCGGTCTCGGCGCAGGAATGATTGACGCCCTGATGCGGTGAACGCCCCTGGAGCATGATGGCCCGGATCAACTCAAGAATGTCATTCCCGCGGAAGCGTCGCTCGCGCGGGAATGACACTAAAAATCAACCTGAAATCATCCCGGTCCAGGTGGCGGCGGGAAGATGTTTTCCGGCAGCCCCGTCAAATCATAAGGCCGGCAGCCAGACATCGAGCACCGCCGCGCGGGCCTCCTCGCGCACCGCCCTCAGCGCCTCGCGGATCGCCTCATCGAGTTCGCCGGCCGATTTGACCGTGCGCACGAAGGCGCCCCCCGCTGCGGCGGCGATCCCCGCATAATCGGGCGGCGGATCGAAGCTGACGTCAATGTCATCAGCGCGGCTGGCGTAGCCGTCGGGATGAATGGCGAGGGCGGAATATTTCGGCGCCTTCCAGCCCCGGTTGTTGTAAACCACCTGCAGGAACGGCGCGCGATAGCGGCGCGCCATCCAATGCACCGTGGAGGGAATGGAAAACATATAGCAGCCGTCGCCGCTCAGAGCGACAAAGGTCTTCTCCGGCGCAGCCAGCTTCATGCCCACCGCGGCGCCGCCGTTCCAACCTAGCGATCCGCCGCCGCTGGCAAAGAATGTGAGGGGTCTCGTGCGCGCGATGTGATCGCAAATGGCGGGATAATTGGTGATCCCCTCATTGAGGATCACGGTATCCGCATCGATCGCCTTGCGAACGGCGGCGGTCAGAAATTCCGGCGTGATCGAGTCGCCGTCCGGCCTTTCGCGCGCCTCCAATTGCATGGCGCGTTCATCATGCAGCTTCCCATAATGACGGAGGCGCGCGGCCGCCGCCGTTTCGTCCCATCCTTCGCGGGCGAGATACGCGTTGATCTGCGCCAATGCGGTTGCCGCATCGGCGCGAAAGGAGCGATGCGCGTTGATATACCAGAGCGGGGTCGTCTCCTTGAGCGGATCGAGGTCGATATGGAAGATGCGCGCGTCTTTCGCCGGCTTGCTGATCGTCGGAATCCAGGGCACGTCGCTATCGATGACAAGCACGACATCGGCTTCGGCGAGGCGAGGGTTTTGGAACGGGTGGTTCCAGTGATTGCCCTGATACATCGCCGCATCATGGGGATAGTTCATCATGGTGGGCACGGATTCCAGCACGCCGACGCCGAGTTTCTCGCAGAGGCGCACGAGCTCGCGCACCGCTTCCGGCTTGCGGCCGAGATAGGTCGTCACGACAAGGGGTCGTTCGGCGCCGGCCAGCGCCGCCGCGATTTCGGCCGCGCCCGCCTCCGGCAAGGGAACAGCCGGCAAGGGGCGCCAATGGTCAGGATCGATGGCGACGGGTCTGACCTCTTCCTCCATCACCTCGCGCGCGCCGGTGAGATAGACGGGGCCCTTGGGATCGCTGTGCGCAAGCTGCATCGCCCGACGAACAAGCTGCGGGATGTTCTTGCCCGTGCGGAACTCGTTGGAATATTTCATATAGCCGCGAACGATGCCGCGCTGGTCGGCGACATCCTGAATCCATTGAATGAACTCATTGCGACTGCCGCGCGTCTCGCCTTCCTGCGTGAAGGGCGAAAGCCCCGCGAAGATGAAGACGGGAACGCGGCCCTTGGCGGCGTTATGGACGGCGCCGCCCAAAGCCTGCGTCCCGCATTCGACATGCACGATGACGGCCTGCGCCTGTCCGGTGAGCTGCGCTGCGCCATGCGCGCAACTCAGCGCCACCATTTCATTCGGCGAAGTGACGATCGCTGGAAGGGCGCGACCCTGCGCGCGCGCTTCCGCGATCGCTTCGACCAGCGCCGGATGATCGCTGCCGAAATTCGCGAAAATATGCGTGACGCCCGAATCGCCCAAAGCTTCGAGCAAGGCGGTACTGGCGCTGTACATGGCTTTCCTCTTCTTCACTCAGCTCAGCGCCGTCGCGATCTTCCTGAGCACCGCGATGAGTTCGGGCTTGGAATCGCCGACGATGGCGTCAAGCCGCCGATCATGGGCTTCGACGTGTCTCAGCAGCGCATCCAGCGCCGCCTGGCCTTTTGGGGTCAGTCTGAGGGTTACGCTGCGCCGATCCGCGACCGAATCCTCACGCAGGATGAGACCGTCCCGTTGCAGCTCTCGAACCAGCGGGCTCAATGTCGATTTGTCGCGTCCGATGGCTCGACAGACTTCGATCTGAGAGATGCCCGGGTTCAGCCTGACAACCATCAGGGTCGCGAAATGACCGGGCTTGAAACCTGGCTGCCTGGACCTTGCGATAAACGCTCGTAGCGCCGTTTCCTGCGCCATGCGCAGATGAAAGCCGATATAGCCATCAAGGGGACCGAGCTTCACTTCGGAGGCCGCCGCGTCAGGCTCCGGCGTCAACCGCAAGCCACCTGTGCCCCTCTGCGCCGTTGCGGTCTTGTTCACGCGCTCAAACCTCCATCGGCCATTAATAGACTGCCGGTGGTGAAGCTGCTCCGGTCCGAAGCAAGATACAGAACGGCTTCGGCAATTTCCAGCGCCCGCCCATGGCGTCCAAGCGGAATAATGTCGCTAAAGAAGGCTGTCGCATCCCGCCCCATCGCCTTGGACAGACCAGCCTCGACGTGATGTTGGAAGTCGTTGTCGATCGGACCGGGATGGATGGTGTTGACGCGGATTCCGCGCGGCGCGAGATCCTTGGCGAGACAGCGCATTAGGCCGACCTGCGCATGTTTGGCGGTCACATAAGCATAGGCGCCGGGATCGCCCCGCGTGCCGACGATGCTTGACGGGATCACGATGCTGCTTGCCCTGGGCATGTGGGGGACGGCGTATTTCGCCAGAAGAAAAGCGCCCCTCACATGCACGCGATAGACCGCATCGAATATGTCTTCGGCGAAATGCTCGATCGACGCCACGCCGCCGAAGGTTCCGGCATTGCTGAACAGGACGTCAATCCGGCCCCGATGTCCGATGGCGCATTGAACAAGGCGCTGAATATCGACGGCGCACGTGACGTCGGCCGTAATCGATTCGACCTCGGCGGGCGCCAGCGAGGCGGCGGCTTCGGCCAATCTGTCCGCGTCGCGATCGACGAGCACGACCTTGGCGCCTTCGTTGAGAAAGACTTGCGCCGTCGCCAGGCCGATGCTGCCTGCGCCGCCGGTGATCACGCAAACCTTGTCTCGCAGACTGGTCACCGTTTCCCCGTTGCGTCGGCGGCCATCCGTTTTGGCCAGAGGCCGTCAACAATGCCGCGCTAATTTAGTTTGGTATCAAACTTATTAGAAAGACGCACCATGTACGTCGTTCGACGGCGGCCCGAAGATACGATGAATGGACGAAGCAGCGAGAGTCGCGGCGGGCAAAACTTGAGCCAATAGTTAGGTCAGCGATCCAGACTTAAATTTAATATGCAAAGGAACCAAAATCCTGCGCGCTGGGCTTGCCTTCGAGCAATTGCTCGGGTTTAGTGACGCCGCCTCGGCGCAAAAAAAAGGCCACCCGAAAGCGGCCTAAGTCTAGGGAGGAAACGCCCAAGGAGGGCATACGATGAAGAATCATCGTATGCCCAACATATGCTGCGGCGCACCAAGTTCAATCCCAAAATTGCTTTTATGCTCTACAAAGCCTCTCCAATCGCCACAATCGGCGGCGGTGTGCTTTTGATGCATCACTTTTCGCGCTTCAAAGCCGAAAAAGGCCCAGAAAACGCCGCTCAATAGGTCGCCCGGCCTCCGGAAACGTCGAAAACCGCTCCGGTCGTGAACGAGCATTCCTGGCTCGCCAGCCAACAGATGATCGCCGCCATCTCATCCATCGTGCCGAATCGCTCCATCGGGATTTTCGAGCGCATATAAGCGATATGGGCGGGCGCGACCTGGGCGAGCATCGGCGTCTCAACCGTGGCCGGAGTGATCGCGTTGACCGCGACGCCGTCCTTGGCGAGTTCCTTGCCGAGAGATTTGGTGAGGCCGATCACCGCGGCTTTCGAAGCGCTATAGGCAGAAGCGGTCGGATTGCCTTCCTTGCCGGCGATGGACGCGACATTGACGATTCGTCCGTAGCCCCGCGCCTTCATGAAAGGCGCAACATAGCGATTGCAATAGAACAGGCCGTTGACGTTGACGTCGAAGATCCGTTTCCACTCATCGATCGGATAGTCGACGACAGGAGCGTTCAATCCGGCAACCCCGGCGCTGCACACGAGGGCGTCGATGCGGCCCATCGCGCTTTCGGCCTCTGCCGCTGCGCGCTCGACGGCTGAAGGATCGGTGAGGTCCAGGCGCGACACGCGCGCGCGCGCGCCGAGGCGCGCCTTGGCGGCGTCGAGCTTGGCCTGGTCCACGTCCCAGAGCGAGACTTGTCCTCCTTCCGCCAGCATGCGCTCGGCCGTCCGCAGACCTATCCCGGAAGCCCCGCCGGTGATGATCGCCCCGGTCGCCTCAAAACGCCGCATCGCATACATCCGCAATCCCTTCGTTGTTCGTATCCGGCGCCGCGCCGCCCGATCGCCCGCGCGGCCAAGCTGTCAATCGCCGCGCACCTTCTCCCAATGCCCTGATCGCGCCGATTGCAGCACCGCGTCGGTGACGTAATCGGTCGCCAGCGCCTCGCGGAAAGTCGGGCTCGCCGGCTTGCCTTCAGCAAGGCCGGTCAGGAAATCGGCGGCCTGGTGAACGAACGTATGTTCATAGCCGATCTGCAGGCCCGGCACCCACCAATGTTTCATATAGGGATGGTCGCCGTCGGTAATATGCAGGGCGCGCCAGCCGCGCACGCGACCTTCATCGCTGTGGTCGAAATATTGCAACCGGTGAAGATCGTGCAGATCCCATTGGATCGACGCGTTCTCGCCATTGATCTCGAACGTATAGAGCGCCTTGTGGCCGCGCGCGTAACGGGTCGCCTCGAAGGTCGCGAGCGAACCATTGTGAAAGCGGGCGAGGAATGCGCTGGCGTCGTCGATCGTCACCTTCTCGATCCTACCGGTGAGGTTGTGGCTGCGCTCCTTGATGAACGTCTCCGTCATGCCGCTGACCGAATCGATGCCGCCGTTCAGCCACATTGCGGTGTCGATGCAATGGGCGAGCAGATCGCCAGTGACGCCGCTGCCGGCAACGCTCGCATCCAGCCGCCAGAGCCCCGTCCCGCCCTGCGGCAGATCGGCCGAGATGGTCCAGTCCTGCAGGAATTTGGCGCGATAATGGAAGATGCGCCCGAGCTTGCCCTCGTCGACCAATTGCTTGGCGAGGGTCACCGCCGGCACGCGGCGATAGTTGTACCAGACCATATTCGCAACCTTGGCCGATTCGACCGCGGCGACCATTTTCTCCGCCTCGGCGCCGTTGCGGCCGAGCGGCTTTTCGCACATCACCATTTTGCCCGCGGCGGCGGCGGCGATGGCGATCTCGGCATGGGTGTCGTTCGGGCTGGCGATGTCGATGAGGTCGATGTCCTGGCGTGCGACCAGTTTGCGCCAGTCGGTTTCGGCGGATTCATAGCCCCAATTGTCGGCGAATTCAGCGACGCCCTTGGCGCTGCGCGCGCAAATGGCTTTCAGCACGGGCTGGTATTCGAGCCCGAAGAATTGATTGACCTTGGCGAAGGCGTTGGAATGGGTGCGGCCCATGAAGCCGCATCCGACCATGCCGATGTTAAGCTTTTTCTTGGCGCTCATCGCTGATCTCCGGGTCGGGAATTCACTGGCGCCAGCCGTGCGCTTCACGCACTTTGACCATCGCGCCGAGGATGTCGTTCCACGTCTGCTGCTTTGTCATGGTCGCATTCGGGAACATGCAGCCGTCCCAGCAGATATGCTCAAAGGCCTTGGTCAGCTTGCCGCTGTCGTCGCGTAGCCAATAGCCGGCGTCATGGACGATATCGAGCTTGCCGTTGGGATCGTCGACCGTGCAATGGCGCCCCGTCTTGTCATGCGAACCCTCGCCTTTCACCGTCGCATCGTTCTGCGCCACATGAAAGTCGATCGTCCACGGGCGCAGGGCGTCGGTCAGCTTCTTCAACGCCGCCTGGAAGGTTTCGTTTTTATCCCAGTTGAAGCCCGCGGGCAGAATGCGCTCGTCCGGCGCGTTATAGCCGAGCGTATAGAGCAGCGTATGCGCCATGTCGGCCTGGAACCCGAGGGTTTTTGGCCGGCCAACCGTCTCCAGCAGGTTGACCATGCTCTTCCAGCCCTGCATGCCGCCCCAGCAGATCTCGCCTTCGGCCGCCAGCCGCTCGCCGTGATGTTCGGCGATGTCGCAGGCTTCACGAAACGTCTGCGCGATCTTCTTGCTGTTGCCGGTGGGATCGGCCGCCCAGTCATGCACGCCGGTCGCCGAATCGATGCGCACCACGCCATAAGGCCGCGCGCCCATCTTGCGCAGTTTCTGGCCGATGGCGCAGGCCTTTTCGACCGCGGCGAGAAACCGCTTGCGCTCTTCCGCATCCCCCATCGCCGAACCGCCGCCGACCGGCGGCCAGACAGGGGCGACCAACGATCCTACGGCGAGATTCTTTGCGCCGAGCTTGTCGGCCAGCTTCTTGATATCATCGTCGCTTGAATCGATGCTGGTATGCGGATCGGACAGAAAGAGATCGACGCCATCGAATTTGGCGCCGTCGGCCTCGGCCGCCGCGGTCATATCGATCATCGCGTCAAGCGCTATGAACGGCTCAGAATCCGGCCCCTTCCCGACCACGCCGGGCCACATCGCATTATGCAATTTCGGCCAATTGTTCTTCTGCGCCATCGCCGTCTTCCTCCCTGATCTTCGTTGTCGCTGCGCCGCCACCGACGCTCGCGCGGCAATTCTTCGAATTCGTCACTCCAATTTATTCGCATTGCGCAGGCATGCAAGCATGTAAGATAGTCATCGCGTCGATTTGTGCTTGAAACGGAGGAAGCGTTTGACCCAAAGCGAGGACAGCCTTGCCGCGCGCCCGTTCGCGCCGAGCATGGGGCGGGCCGCCTATGTCGCCGGGACTTTCGACACCAAGGCGCGCGAGCTTCTTTTCCTTCGCGATGCGATCGCCGAGGCCGGTCTGAATGTGATCACCGTCGATCTCTCGACATCTGGGGCGTCGGCGTCAGCCGCCGATATCCAGCCCGCCGAAGTCGCCAGCCATCATCGCGATGGCGCCCCATCGGTCTTTACCGGCGATCGGGGTTCGGCAGTGACAGCGATGGCGGAAGCATTCTCGGCGTTCGTGAAGACGCGCGGCGATCTCGCCGGACTCATCTCCGCCGGCGGATCAGGGGCGACGGCGCTGGCGACGCCGGCGATGCAAAGCTTGCCCGTCGGCGTGCCGAAAGTGATGGTCTCGACGGTCGCCTCGGGCGACGTGCGCGCCTATGTCGGGCCGGCCGATATCTGCATGATCTATTCCGTCACCGACGTCTCCGGCCTCAATCGCATTTCACGCACCGTGCTGGCCAATGCTGCGCATGCTCTGGCCGGCATGATCGGCCTGCGGCGCAAGGAGGAACACGCGGCGCGGCCCGCCATCGGCCTCACCATGTTCGGCGTCACCACGCCTTGCGTGCAGGCGGCCGCGCGCGCGCTGGAGGCGGACTTTGACTGCCTGGTGTTCCATGCCACCGGAACCGGCGGCCAATCGATGGAGAAGCTCGTCGACTCGCATCTCCTCGCCGGCGTGATCGACGTGACGACGACCGAAATCGCCGATCATCTTGCCGGCGGCATCCTCAGCGCCGGCGAAGGGCGCCTCGATGCTATCATCCGCTCGAGCTTGCCCTATGTCGGCTCCTGCGGCGCGCTCGACATGGTCAATTTCGCCGCCAGAAACAGCGTTCCCGAGCGCTATGCCGCGCGCAACCTCTATGTCCACAATCCGCAAGTGACGCTGATGCGCACCAGCGTGGAGGAAAACCGCGCGATCGGCGCCTGGATCGCCGCCAAGCTCAATCGGATGGAGGGCCCGACCCGATTTTTCCTGCCGCTCGGCGGCGTCTCGGCCATCGACGTTCCCGGCATGCCATTCTACGATCAGGCCGCCGACAAGGCTTTGTTCGATACGATCCGCGGCGGTTTCAAGCCGACGGCGCGCCGGCGCCTGATCGAGGCGCCCTACGCCCTCAATGATCCCGCCTTCGCCGCGCTTCTCGTCGCGGCGTTTCGCGAGATCGCCAACGCGTGACGTCGCGTCTGAGAAACATTCACATCCAGGAGGAAACCATGACATCGATCAATCCCGCCAATGTCGCCACCCATAGTTTCGACTGGGGCGTCATCAAATGGCTGGTGAGCCCCGACCAGAACCCGGGCGCCAAGCTCACCTTCGGAGAAGTCATCCTGCTGCCCGGCCAGGGCCACGTGCGCCACAACCATCCAACCGCCGAAGAAATCCTCTACGTGTTGTCGGGGAACGGCGAGCAGATGGTGGACGATAAGCCGCCCTTCGCTGTGCACCCCGGCGACACAATTTATATTCCGACCGCCATCTTCCACTCGACGATCAATACCGGCTGGGCGCCGCTGCGGCTGCTCGCGCTCTATAATCCCGGCGGCGCCGAACTCGCGCTGAAGGACCTGCCGGACTATCGCATGACGCCGGCGGGGAAAATAACGGGATTGAAGCGCACGGAATGAAACTCGGCGCATTCTGGCGTCGTCGAAAAATTATCCGATCAAGGCTTGCGCTACATCCGGGAACGCGGCCGTCCCAACCGTAGCGGGCGGGACGCCCGCGATCCCAATAGCGCGCTCGTTCCCGGACGGATCTCTAATCCGCCTTGAGATAAGCGGCGTAGAGCAACGCCGAACCCAGCGCGATCAGCGTCACGACCACGAAAATAATCGCGATGACCAGCGCGCCTTTCAACAGCGATGCAAAGGATCGGCCCGGCGTGCAAAGCGGCACCAGGTTGAACGCCAGTCCCGCCAGCACCACAAGGCCCGCGCCGACCGAGTAGAGTCCCAGCGAGAACGGTTGGAACAGCAACACAAGCGACAAAAGGCTGACGCCGACGATCGTCAGTTCCACGGTCTTTGCCTGTTTCACGCTCATGCCGGAGGGTGCGGGGTCAGCCGGTGTCGGTTCCATCTCGTTCATCCCACCAGATTGCCTGCTTCGTCGAAGACATGAAGTTGTCCGGCCTTGCATCGGACGGCGACGCGGTCGCCCGCTGCGAGCATCACATTGTTCTGCACGACGCAGCGCATGTCGGCGCCCTTTTCGATGAGATGGACAAGAATTTCCGCGCCCATCGGCTCGACGATATCGACGCCCGCATGCAGCGCGTCGGTCGAGCCGGGATCGACGAATTCGAAGCTGCGCGGCCGAATGCCGAGCGTGACCTTGGAGCCCGACGCCAGTTTGGCGACGCCCCCATTGACGGTCGCCGAAATATTCTCGCCGAGCAGGGCGAAATGCGCAGCAACCACACCGCCGGAATTTGGCTGCCCGACCTCGGTCAGGGTCGCTTCGAGCAGGTTCATCTGCGGCGTGCCGATAAATCCGGCGACGAACAGATTGGTCGGCTTGGAGAAGAGTTCGTGCGGGGAAGCGACCTGTTCGATCTTGCCCTGCTGCATCACCGCGATGCGGTCGGCCATGGTCAACGCTTCGATCTGGTCGTGGGTGACGATGACGGTCGGCTTGTCGAGACGGCTGAGAATTTCCTTGATCTGGGTGCGCATCGTCTGGCGCAGTTGGATGTCGAGGCGACTCAAAGGTTCGTCGAACAGAAAGCAGGTGGGGTCGCGCACGATCGAGCGGCCGACCGCGACGCGCTGCTTCTCGCCTTCGCCGAGCTGGTGCGGGCGGCGCTTCAGAATGGATTTGAGGTCCAGCGCCTCGCTGACCCTGGCGATACGCGCGGCGATTTCCGCCTTGCTCAGGTTTTCCGCGTGCAAGGGATAGGCGAGATTATCCTCGACCGACAGGCTCGGATAAAGCGCGTAAAACTGGAACGCCATCGCAACATTGCGCTCGCGCGCCGGCAGGTCATTGACGCGCTTGCCAGCGATCGTGATGTCGCCCGAGGTCGCCCATTCGAGGCCCGCGATCATCCGCAGCATCGTCGTCTTGCCGCAACCCGATGGACCGAGCAGGCACATCACCTCGCCGCGGCCGACATTAAGGTCCGCCTTGTCGACCGCGACGAGCCCGTTGCCGAACTGCTTGGTTACTTTGTCGAGCCTGATGTCGAACATGCTTTTACCGTCACTTCCTGATCGTGCCGAACGTCACGCCGCGCAGCAATTGGTTCTGCAGCAGGAACGTCACGATGACGACCGGGATGATGAAAAGCGTTTCGATCGCCGACATCAGCCCCCAATCGACGCCGACCTGGCCGCCGATCGTGCGTGCGATCGCCACCGGGACGGTGCGGGTCTCGGTGCCCGTCAGCATCAGCGCGAACAGGAATTCATTCCAGGTCAGGATCACCGCGAAGACGAAAGTCGCGGCGAGGCCGCCGTAGACCTGCGGCAGGCAGATTTTTCGAAACACGCTCCATTCGGAACTGCCGTCCATACGCGCCGCGTCTTCGATATCGCGATCGAGGTCGTCGAAAAAGCTCTTCGCCATCCAGATCGAGAACGGCAGGTTGAATGCGGTATAAAGCGCGATGATGCCGGTATAGGAACCGCTGAGGCCGAAGATGCGAAACAGCACGAAGATCGGGATGATGGCGATGATCGGCGGCAGCATGCGCGTCGTCAGGATGATGAACAGATAGGTCTCGTTGCCGCGCAAGGGAAAGCGCGAAAAGCCGTAGGCCGCCGAAGTGCCGATAATCAGTGCGAGAAAGACACTCGTTCCGCCGATAAAGAGGCTGTTGAAAAAATAAAGGCCGAAGCCGGAATTGGTGGTGCCGCCGCCCTGGATGTCGGCGCGCAGGAAAACTGAATAGAAATTCTGGAAGGTCGGCGTGAAGAAAAATTTGATCGGCATCGCGAGCGCATCGGGCCGCGTCTTGAACGCCGTCATGATGATGTAGAAGACCGGAAAGAAATAGGCCAGGCTGATAATGCCGGCGCCCAAGGTACGCCGCCAGCCGGCGTATCCGATCGCTCTGATTTCGCGTGCCCGTTCCATTTACGGCTCCGACCGGCGCGATTGAATCGCATAGAGATAGATGCTCGTCAGCACGATCACCGCGAACACCATGATATAGCCAAGCGCCGAGGCCTGGCTGGTGCGGAAGAATTGAAAGGCGAGACGATAGACATAGACCGAGACCGTCTCGGTCGACGAACCGGGGCCGCCTTCGGTCAGGAGATAGACAATGTCGAAAATCTTGAACGTCTCGATGGTGCGAAACAGCAGCGCCAGCAGTAGAAGGCTGCGGATGTAGGGGAAGGTGATGGTGGTGAAGCGCCGCCACCACCCTGCCCTGTCGATCTCGGCCGCCTCATAGAGATATTTGGGCACGCTGACGAGCCCGGCCAGCACCAGCAGCATCACGAAAGGCGACCACATCCAGGCGTCGGCGACAACGATCGCGACAATCGCCCGCGCCGGCGTCGACAGGATGACATAGGTGTCAGTGGTGAACATCGAAATGAAGCGGCTGATGAAGCCAAGCGTCGGATCGTAGAACAGCTTGAAAAACACCCCGACCGCGCTGAGCGACAGCATCATCGGCGACAAAACGAGCATCAGGAGATAGCGGCGCAGCGGAAATTCCTGCGCGAAGAGCAGCGCCAGCAGGAAACCGACGACCAGTTGCAACGCGACGCTGCCGACGACGATGATCGCGGTATTTTGAAAGCGCGCCCAGATCTCCGGGTCGGTGAGAACATCGCTGTAATTGCCCAGACCCTTGAAGACAGGCGGCGCGAGCCGATTGGCCTTATATTCGAAGAAGCTCAGACCGAACGACCACAACAACGGGAAGATATTGACGAGGACGAGCGTGATGATCGCCGGCGCGATCAACAGCGGGCCGCGGCGCTCGGGGCTCAGAATCCATCCGATGAATCCGACGGCCTTGCGCCCGGAAGGCCTGTTGTTTCGTTCGATCGCGGACGCAGAAGATGCGGCTGATGTCATTGACCTTGAACCGGATGCCTTGAGGCTTGCGAGCCGTAGCGCAGACCTTCGCGGATGCGCTTGCGGGATGAAAGGGGAGCCGCCCGTTGCGCGGGCGGCTCCTGGCCTCAAAGGCCCTGGCTTACTTGATGCGGCCTGCTTCGCGCAGGAGCTTGTCCTGGAACGCCGCGACTGTATCGAGAGCCTGTTTGGCGGTGACCTGACCGGTGACGGCCTTGTCGACCTGCTCCTGTTGCTCGGTCAACAGCGGGAAGAATTCCGGAATATGCCAGACGTCCTTCTGCCATTGATAATTGTCGAGATAGGCGCGGTTATAGGGCGCCCAGGTCGCATAGGCCGGATCATCCATCACGCTCAGCATGCCGGACTGGCCGCCGCTCTTGACGAATTTCGTCTGCACCGGCTTCGACAACCACCATTTGACGATGTCGAGCCCTTCCTTCACCACGTCGTCGCTATTCCAGGTGGTGAGCACGAAAGGCTGACCGCCGATGTTCGACCAGCGGCTGATCGAATTGTCGGCCAGACGCGTGCCCGGCGGCTCGGCGAAACCGGTCTTGTCGGCGACTTTCGACAGTTTGGCGTCGATGACCGGCCCCATCACGCCGACCCAGTCGACGATCGCGGCGACCTTGCCCTGCATGTAGAGATCCTGGACGACGAATATGTCCATCTGCCCGGTCTTGGCGACCGGCGGCATATATTTCAGCAGGCTCAGATAATGGTCGAACGCGGCCACCGCCTTGTCGGAGTTGACGACGCCGAGCGCCGGTTTGGTCGCGGTTTCGTCCCAGATGTCGCCGCCCGCCTGCCAGATGAAGCCGTTGACCTGCATGGAGGCGAAATCATAGGGCTTGCCCGCCTGATAGGCGATTCCGTAGAAATCGTCGTCGGCGACGCCGTCGCCAAGCTTGTCGCCCTTCTTGCGCTGGAAGAACTTGCCGATGTTCTCATAGCGCTGCCAGTCGACGTCTTCCCACTCGTTGTAATAGCAAGGCAGCGTCTGGTTGAACTGCTTCTTGAAATTGGCCCGTTCGGTCTCGTTGCAGAACAGGTCCTTGCGGAAGCCGGTCACCAGATTGTCCGGGAATTGCGGGAACCCGTAATAATTGTTCGACTTGTAGGGATAGGACGACGAAGTCGACAGCAGGACGGGGTGAAGGTCGGCGACGATAGCCTGCAACTCCGGGTCGGCGTCGATATATTTGTTGAGCTTGAGGTAATGGCCGCCCTCGACGAAGTCGCCGAGCCATTGGCTGTCGGTGACGATCATCTGGTACTTTTTCTCGCCCGAGGAGAGCGAGGCGGCGACGCGCTGATAGAAGCTCCCCCAGGGGATGAAGTCGATGACCAGCTTCACATTGTTGCCGGACTTGGCCTTGTAGGTCTTGTCGAACTCTTCCTGCATGAAGCGGGTCGGCAGCCAGTCGGGCGCCGCCATATTGATGACGATATCCTTCGCGCTTGCGGGCGCCGGCGCGAGCGCCGCGCCCATCAAGGCGCCGGCGGCCGCCAGCGCCGCAATCGATGCTTTAAGCATTCCCATCCCTGCATCCTCCCTGTTTAGGTCTAAAGCTTCAAAATGGTCTTGATTTTTCTGCGCGATCTTCGCCGCGTCAGTTCGTCGCGTTCGCCCCATTGCGACGAAGGGCCGTTCCGGTTTCCTGGGCGAATAGACAAATTTCGTCGGTTCTCAGCGCGCAATCAATCGCCGCATCGCTGGCGATGCCGAAGGCGCGCTCCTGCGGCAGGACCATTTTCAGGCGATTGTCGGCGCCTGCCAGAATGTTGAGGATGGTCACGTCGCCGAGCGGTTCGGTGAGAAACACCTGCGCGGCGAAATGCGGCCCCGCGGCGCTGTCCCCGTTGCTGGCCGTCGGCGCTATCGCCTGAGGACGCATGCCCACCATCAGCTTCGAACCGACCGGAAACTCGGACAAAGAGGCGGTCCATGGCGCCGCGTCAATGTCGACGAACGGCAATTCGAGCGTGCGCCTGCCCGCGACATCCTTCAGCGTCGCCGCGACGAGATTGATCGGCGGATCGCCGACCAGCGAAGCGACGAACGCGTCGCGCGGCTCCGCATATAGCGACCGCGGCGTGCCGATCTGGACGATGCGGCCGTGATTGAGCACCCCGATCCGCTGCCCCATGCTGAGAGCTTCGATTTGATCGGGCGTGGCGTAAATGATCGTGGTGTCGCCCAATTCGCGATGCAGCCGCTTGAATTCGGCGCGCGTGTCGTGGCGCAATTTTGCGTCGAGATTGGTCAAGGGCTCGTCGAGCAGCAGCAGTTTGGGACGGCGGACGAGCGCGCGACCGATCGCGCAGCGCTGCTGTTCGCCGCCGCTGAGCGTGCCGGGCTTGCGCGCCAGCGTATGCGTCAGGCGCAACATCTCGGCGACCTCGCCGACCCGCTTCTTGATCTCATCGGCCGGCACGCGCGATTCGCGCAAGGGATAGGCGAGATTTTCAAAAGTGCTCAAATGCGGATAAAGCGCGAAGGTTTGGAACACCATCGCCGTGTCGCGGGCGCGCACGGGAATGTCGCCCACATCGCGTCCATCGAGAAGAACCCTGCCGCTATCGGCGCGTTCGATTCCGGCGATGATGCGCAACAGAGTCGTTTTGCCGGCGCCGCTCGGTCCAAGAATGGCGAAGAACTCGCCGGGCTCGGCCGCAAAATCGGCCCCGCGCAATGCTTCGACAGAACCGAACCGCTTACCAACGTCGCTGATCGTCAATTGCATTGCGCCCGACCCCTTGCGCCTTCCTTCCCGATCGCGGCCCATGTCGCGGAGAGCTTGACGCCGCCGCTCATCTGATCCCGCTGGCGCGCGTCGCCGCGCGCCGTCATTTTGTTAAGTAAGCTACGAATTGCTAAACATAGCAAGACTATATTTCGCACAAAGACGCCCGGGCGGCGATCCCGGAATCCAGCGCAACATCCGCCCAGGATCCGGAGGTCCCGATTGTCTTGGACTTTAATGTTTTAACTGCGTTATGCTGACATGCTAGCAGACGTAGTGTCAATAGTCGGCCGTTGCCGATGGCTGTTTCAGGCGACATGACGGGACCGCACGCATCGGGGGGAACGGAACGCAGCGGGGCGCCGTCGGCGCAGGCGCGCGCGGCTCCTTTTGTCGCGCCGGCGCTCGCCGTTCTCTGCCTGGCGAACGTGCTGCCGCTGCTGTGGTCGATCGGCATATCGTTCTTCCGCTTTCGCGCCGATCGCCTGCATACGCCGCCCCGTTTCCTTGGCGTCGACAATTACCTCGATCTGATGAGCGACCCGGATATCTGGGGGCATTTCATCAACACCGTGACGATGATCTCCTCCAGCGTCTCGGTGCAGCTCGTCGTCGGCGCCCTGCTGGCTTTTTTGTTTCACCGTCCGTTTCCCGGACGCCGCCTGGTGCTGATGCTCGTCCTTGCGCCGATGTTGCTGTCGACAGTCGTCGTCGGAACCTTTTTCAGCCTGTTTTACGATCCGACTTTCGGCATCGTCAGCGCGTTCGTGCGCCCTTTCACCGGCGCGCCTTTCGCGCCACTGGGCACGCCGACCTCAGCGGTGACGAGCCTGATTGTCGCCGATGCCTGGATGTGGTCGCCCTTCGTCATGCTGATGCTGCTCGCCGGCCTCGAAGGCGTGCCGCTCTTTCTCCACGAGGCCGCGCAGATCGACCGCGCCTCGCCCTGGCGCCGCTTCTGGACAGTCGTCTTCCCCGCCATCCGCGGCGTTCTGCTGCTGGCCTTGCTGTTTCGGACCATCGAATCTTTCAACATGTTCGACCTCATCTACACGATCACCAACGGCGGGCCAGGCACGTCGACAGAGAGCATTTCGACCGAAATTTATGACACCGCCTTCGTGTTGTTCGAGACGGGCCGAGCCTCGGCTTTGGGCAATATCAGCGTCTTCGTCGTCATCGTGCTGACGCGTCTTTATTTCCAGGCGATTCAATTGCGCAAGGAGGCGGCCTAGCCATGCAGGGTGAAGAACTCGGCAGGCGCCGGCCCGCCGGATTCGGGCGCACGTTTGTCGCCACGCTGATTGGCCTCATCTATTTCTTTCCGGTGATCTGGATGATTCTGGCGGCGTTCAAGACGCGCGCGGACGCCTTGGCGACGCCGCCAAAATTGTTTTTCACGCCGACGCTCGAGCATTTCTGGGCGTCGTTTCACCGGCTGTCGGCCGACGGCGCCCAGGTGTTCGATACCGGTCTCGACAGGAATTTCTTCAATAGCCTGTTCATTTCGCTGGTCAGCGTCGCCTTCGCGCTCGCGCTTGGCGCGTTGGCCGCCTATGGCTTTGCGCGCCTGCGCCTCAAGGGGCGCGACACTTTCATGTTCTATGTTCTCGTGCTGCGGATGGTCCCGCCGATCACGGCGATTGTGCCGCTCTATTTCCTGTTCCGGGTGAGCGGCCTTGGCGGCGGCTATGTCGCCATCATACTTGTCTATACCGCATTCAATCTGCCGTTTGCGATCTGGATGCTGAAGAGCTTCATCGACGAATTGCACCGACCGATCGAGGAGGCGGCTCGGCTCGACGGTAGTTCGGAATTGAAAATCCTCTGGCGGATCTGCCTGCCGCAAATGCGCGCCGGCATCGCCGCCACCGCGATCATCGCCTTCGTCTTCACCTGGAACGATTTTCTGTTCAGCCTTCTGCTGACCAGCGTCGATACGCGCACCGTGCCGGTGGCGATGACGCGGGTCGTCGGCGCCGATGTCGGCGTCGACTGGGGCGTCTTCGCCGCGATCGGCACGATCTATCTGCTGCCCGTCCTGCTGATCGCGTTTTTCCTGCAAGGGCAATTGCTGCGCGGCGCGACATTCGGCACGGTGCCGCGATGAATCAAGCGCCCCATCGCAGCGCCGGGGTGCGCACCGGCGCGTCCCACAGCCGCGTCGTTTCATCGTCCAGCGCTGTGACGGTGATCGAACAACCCGCCATGTCGAGCGATGTCACATAGGAGCCGGTCAGGAAGCGCGCGATCTGTAGGCCCTTGCCAGTCAGCGCCTTCCGCGCGGCTTCGACCATCAGATAAAGCTCCAGCAGCGGCGTCGCGCCAAAGCCATTGACGAAAAGCAGAACCGGCGCGCCTGCCTTGGGCGCGAGATCGGAGACAATTGCCTGGATCATCTCGTCGGCGACCGCCTGGGCGCTCGCGAGCTTGATCCGTCGACGCCCCGGTTCGCCGTGAATGCCGACGCCCATTTCCATCTCGTCGTCGCCGAGCGTGAATGTCGGCGCTCCGGCCGCCGGGACGGTGCATGAGGAAAGCGCCACGCCCATGCTGCGCGTCTGGCTGTTGACGCGTTCGCCGAGGCGCTTGAGGTCGGCGAGGCCGCCGCGCTCTTCCGCCGCCGCGCCGACGATCTTTTCGACGATGAGCGTGCCGGCGACGCCGCGACGCCCGGTCGAATAGGTCGATTTCTCGACCGCGACATCGTCGTCGGTGATGAGCGTGGCGATTTCGCCAACGCCCGTCTCCTTCGCCATTTCGGCCCCCATCTCGAAATTCATGATGTCGCCCTCATAATTCTTGACGATGAGAAGACATCCGGCGCCGGTGTCGACGGCTCGCGCGGCGCCGAGAATTTGATCGGGAGTCGGCGCCGTGAACACCTGGCCGGGGCAAGCCGCGTCGAGCATGCCCTGTCCGACAAAACCGGCGTGCAGCGGCTCGTGACCGGAGCCGCCGCCCGAGATCAGGCCGACCTTGCCTGACGTCAAATTCCGTCGGCGCACGAACTTTCGTTCATCGCCGAGCACCACGATGTCGCCATGCGCGGCCGCGAAGCCGTCAAGACTTTCACTGAGCACATTGTCGACGGCGTTGATCAGCTTCTTCATCGATCGCGCTCCTCTATCGCGCGGGGGCGCCGCAACGACGGCGCTCCGCTTTCAGTTAAAAGTTCGATATGCCGCACCAGGTCGGCGACCATGCGGTCGACGATCGCGTTGCGGTCGGAATCATGCAAATCGGGAACCACCAGCGTGATCTTGCGCATGCGCGGAGACGGCCGCGCGACATGCGATCGACGCGGATGAGCCAGAAGATAGGCCGCGAGAAACTCCGTCCGCTCGGCCTTCGAGAAGTAGCAAAGTTCGAAGATGGTCTCGAGATGCTGAGCCGGCGCCGGCGTCGAATAGGCCGGATTGGCCATCTGGGAAATGAACGAACGATTTTTGCCGAGCGCTTTGGCGAGCCGGTGGCGCATTCCCGAAGGCCGATTGTCGAGCACGCGTTTGAGGACGAGCTTGTAGGCCGCGACATTCGGGGAGACTGCGCGCAGCTTGTCGCTGGCGACGGCGGCCGGATCGAGCGCGCTCATGCCGCGGACGCCTCATCTGACGGGAATCGCTCAATCATCGCTCTCTGCGCCCTCGGCAATCGTCGGCGCCGCGGTTTCCTCGGCTTCGCCAAAACGCCCGTCGACAAGCGCGACAAGCGCTGCGATCGCTTGGCGCGCGTCGGCGCCCGAGGCGCGGAAATAGAGCGTCTCGCCCTTGTTCGCTTTGGCGCGCATGACCTGCACCGGACGCTTGGCGTCGAGCCAGGGACCTTGCGCCGAAAGTCCGAGCTCGACGCTTGCGGCGAAACTTTTAGCAAGCTGGGTCAGCTTGACTGACGGCCTGGCATGCAGCCCTGTCGCGTTGGTCAGCAGTGCGAATCCAAATTCTGGCGGTGAATTCACAGACAATCCCTGACTTTGCCTCGTCTATTGCGGCGACAGTTCTTCGGCCGTTTGCTTGACGATTTCGAGCGGCGACCCGCCTGCCGCTTCGGTCGCAGCGATCACCGCGCCCTCGACAATCGGCGCGTTGCAAACCACGGCCTTCCGGCGGCGCGTTTCGTCCAGCAATTCCACCGCCATTTCGCTGTTGGTCTCGGCGCCGCCGAGATCGACGAGGATGGCGACGCCGGCAGGCGACCATGCCGCGTCGATCGCCGCCAATATCCCCGCCACATCCGTGCCGAGCCCGCCGTCCGCATTGCCGCCGGTCCAGGCGAGCCGCACGGATTGGCCGACCATTTGCCGAACCATATCGGCCGCGCCTTCCGCCACTTTGGCCGAATGCGAAACGATCACGATGCCGACATTCTCAGCGCTGCCTTTTTTCACGGGCGCTCCTCATTGGGGACCGGGGTCGCCAGCGCATCGCAAATGGCGTCGGCGATCAGCCAGACCGAACGCGCGCCGGGATCCATATGACCGATCGAACGGTCGCCGAGATAGGACGCGCGGCCGCGGATCGCCTTCATCGGCGCGGTCGCCTGCGCGGCCTCGGCGGCGGCGCGCTTGAAGCGGGGGCCGACATTGTCGCTATCGACATTGGCGAGTTCGGCCTGCAACGGCGCGAGAACGTCGAGCATGGTCTTCTGCCCGACGCTCGATTTGCCGCGCGCCTTGACCGCTTCGATTGCATGGCCAAGCGCTGCGCCGGCTTCGGCAAGGCTCGGATCGGCAGGCATGTCCCTGGCGAGCGACATGAACAAAGTGCCGAACAGCGGCCCCGAGGCGCCGCCGACCTTCATCACCAGATGCATGCCGAGCGCCTTCAGCATATCAGGCAACGGCTTCATCGCGAGATTGTCGGCGTCGGCGCGCACCGCTTCAAAGCCGCGTTTCATATTGACGCCGTGATCGCCGTCGCCGATCGCCTGGTCGAGCGCCGTCAACTCCTCGGCATGGGCGATGATTGCGTCCGTGACGGCAAGGATCAAATGCTTCTGGCGGCCTGCGTCCATCATCAGCGTCAGGCCGCGTCCCAGCCGTTGCGAATGAGCTTGTAGCCCTCGCGATAGACCTCCGTCGGGGCGGGAAAGAAATCGCGCCAGACGCGGGTCGCCGCCGCCAATGGCGGCAGGGAGCGGCCGAAGGCTTCGATGGTCAGCCAGCCCTCGAAGCCGGCCGCCTTCAGCGCCTTGAACGTCGCTTTGAAATCGATATGGCCGCGGCCCGGCGTGCCGCGATCGTTCTCCGAAATATGGACGAACGAGAGATGGCGCCCGAGCGCCGCGATCGCCGCGATCGGATCCTTCTCCTCGATATTGGCGTGGAAAGTATCGTACATGCCGGAAATATTGGGATGGTCCACCATGTCGAGATAGGCCGACAAATCCTTCATCGTATTGACGAAATAACATTCGAAGCGGTTGATCGCCTCGAGCATGATGGTGACGCCATGTTTTCTGGCGATGTCGCCGGCGGCGCGATGAAACGCGACGCCGCGCTCGCGCTCCTCTGCGCTCGGTCCGCCGCCGGAAAAATGGCCGATTGTCGAATGCAGCGGGCCGCCGACCTGTTTGGCGCCCAACGCCGCGGCGCATTCGATAATCCATTCGATATGCTGCAACGCCGCCGCGCGTTGGGCGGGTTCCGCGCCGATCGGATTCATCTCGAGGCTGGGGATGACGGCGATGCCGGACGGCTGCAGCCCGATCTGCTCGAGCCGCCGGCCAAGCGCGGCGTAATGATCCGGAGCGCCCTCGAAAATCGGAATTTCGGCGCCGTCGTAACCGGTCTTCTTGATGTCCTCGAGAATTGGCCAATGCTCCGATTGAACATGCGCGGTCCACAACAGCATGTCGAAACCAATCTTCATGGCGTTTCCCTCCCGCTGGCGGCGTCCCGACCGTCGCCGGCGGGCGCTCTTCTTTTCAGCTTGCTGGTCGCGCCGCCGGACCAAGCCGGCGACAGACCCTTCGCTGGATGTTTAGTAGAATTGCTTTTGCTAAACATGGCAAGAAAAATCGCGCGCGTCGGCTTGCGCCGGCGCGGCAATTCGATTCTTCCTGCAGCCTCTGCAAACGCCGCTTGGCGGGTTCGCCCGCCGCCGCGTCAGGAATGGGTTATTTTCGTGCCGAGCACGGCGAGGCATTCGCGCATGAATGCGGCCAATCCCGGCCAGCCTTTGGCGGAAACGAGATTGCCGTCGACATGCGCGCCGGTCGGCGGCACGTCGACATAAATGCCGCCGACCGCCGTGACCTCCGGCTCGCAATATTCGAGCGCGGCGACATGCTTGCCGGTGATGACGCCCTTGACCGCCATCAGCACCTGCACCCCATGACAGATCGTGAAGATTGGTTTTTTGGCGTCGTGGAAGTGCTTGACGATCTTCTGCACGTCCTTGTTGATGCGGATATATTCAGGTCCACGGCCGCCCGCGACATAGACGGCGTCGTATTTCGCCGGATCGACCTTGGCGAAGGTCGCGTTCAGGGTCTGCAAATGGCCCGGCTTTTCCGTATAGGTCAGGCCGCCCTCGAAATCATGCAGCGAGGTCTGGATCTGTTCGCCGGCCTTTCTGCCGGGGCAGACGACATGCACGATATGGCCAACCGCGGTCATCGCCTGTTCGAAAACGAATATTTCGTATTCCTCGCTGTATTCGCCGGCCAGCATCAAAATCTTCTTGCCCTTCACCCCACCCTCCCCATTTCGCATTGCTTCGGCGGCGCAACCATTCCTCGCCGACGCGGACCTTGCCCGCGTCGACGCTATCAGGCTAGCCTGTCAGTCGCCAAGATCAAAGCGACGAAATTGTCAAGCCGCGTTTTGCCATTGCGTCCTTCGCCGGGCGCTTCTCGACCTCGGCCATCTGATCGCCCGAACAATTTTGGGAGCGCGGGCGGCGGCAGGGCTCTATAGTGCCTTCAAGGTCGATAGGATCCGCGCGGAAAGCTATCCGTGACGTGGTTCGCCCGCATCGCAAAAGCGGTGCGCAAGGCCGAAACGAATTCGAGTGGGAGGAAACGATGAGCGCACGCGTCAACGGAATCCATCATGTCACCAGCGGCGTCGCCGGCGCCCAGGAAGACATCGATTTCTTCACCCAGGTGGTCGGACAGAGGATGATCAAGCAGACTGTCCTGTTCGACGGCGAGAAGCCGATCTACCACCTTTATTACGCCAACAAACATGCGCAGGTCGGCTCGGTGATGACCTGCTTTCCGTTCCGGCAGGCGGGACTGTCGGGGCGCAAGGGCACCGGCCAGATCCAGACGACCGGCTATTCCGTGCCGGTCGGCTCGCTGAAATTCTGGAGCGGCCATTTCGCCAAGCACAAGGTCAAGCACGGCGCAATTCATGAGCGTTTCGGCCAGAAAAGATTGGGCTTTTCCCACCCGGCCGGCCTCGAATTCGATCTCGTCGAAGACGCCCATGACAAGACCGAAGGCTGGACGACCGACGAAATCTCCGCCGATGTCGCCGTGCGCGGTTTCCATAGCGTGGTGATGTCGGTGCGCGATACGGAGGAACAGGAGCGCTTCTTCGTCGACGGACTCGGCTTCACCAAACAGGGCCATTCAGGGCCATTCATCCGCTTTGCGATCAACGAGGGCGGCGCTCAGAAGACCATCGACCTTCATCATGAACCCGAGCGCAAGCAGGGCTCGTGGACCTTCGCGCAGGGCCTCGTCCATCACATCGCCTTCGCCGTGCCGACCGAAAAGGAGCAGACAATCGTCAAGGCGCATCTCGAAGGTCTCGGCTATACCGACGTCTCGGAGATCAAGGACCGCAATTATTTCCATTCGATCTATTGCCGCTCGCCGGGGGGGATCCTCTGCGAAATCGCGACCTGCGACATCGGCTTTGCGATCGACGAACCTGCGGAACATCTCGGCGAAAAGATGCTGCTGCCGCCATGGTTCGAGCCGCGCCGCGCCGAAATCGTCGCGCCGCTGGAGCCGATCAAGGTTCCCCGCCGCGCCGGCGCACACTGAAGCGGCGCCGCTCCGGCGCTCACTGCGCACCTGGCGCGGGAGCCTCCCGTCGCGCCTACCGAGGGCTGTCGAGAGCCCACTATTCGCTTGCATGGCTGCAAGCAAAATGTTGCGTTGCAGATCAGTCCCGACAGGGCCTGACGCCGGGCTTTGGCGAACATAGTGCGGCGCCCCTTGCATCCCCGGTCGGTTTCGCCTAAAAGCGCCCCCTTCGAACCGCCCGGCCAGTTAGGGCTGCCGTGGCGGTTCTTTTCGCTCATCTCGATGCGAACGGACCTTTCAAGGCCCGCTAATCCCAAAAGGGGCTTAAAGCCCCTCGGAGAGCCAAATGCCCAAGTTGAAGACCAAATCAGGCGCTAAAAAGCGCTTCAAGATCACCGGAACCGGCAAAGTGGTTTACGCCCAGAGCGGCAAGCGCCACGGGATGATCAAGCGGACCAACAAGCAGATCCGCAACCTGCGCGGCACCAAAGTGCTGTTCAAGACCGACGGCGACAATATCAAGAAATATTTCTTGCCGAACGGCTGAACGTCTCATCCGCCCGACGAATGCGAAGCATTCGTCCGACCCTTTGCTGAGCTTTCCAGGAGATCAACATGTCCCGTGTCAAACGCGGCGTAACGTCCCACGCCAAACACAAGAAGGTGCTGCGCGCCGCCAAAGGCTTTTTCGGCCGCCGCAAGAACACCATTCGCATCGCCAAACAGGCGGTCGAAAAGTCGATGCAATATGCCTATCGCGATCGCAAGAACCGCAAGCGCGAGTTCCGCGCTTTGTGGATCCAGCGCATCAACGCTGCGGTGCGCGAACATGGCCTGACCTATAGCCGCTTCATTTCGGGCCTGATCACGGCCGGGATCGAGGTCGACCGCAAGGTCCTGTCCGATCTGGCGATCAACGAGCCCGCCGCTTTTGCGGCAATCGTCGAACAGGCCAAGGGCCACCTGCCGAAGGCTGCCTGAACCTCGCCTGCGCCGCGCCGCGGCGCAGCAACCTGTTTCGACGATAACCCAATCCCGCCTCCGCGCCGCCAGCGTGGAGGCGCTTTGTTTTGCGCGCCTCGACAAGCCTGCCGCCGCATGACAAAAAGCCGCCTTCGATCCAACCCGATGATTTATCCATGACCGATCTTTCCGCCCTGCAAACCGAAACCCTCGCCGCCATCGCCGGCGCCGCCGATGAGGCGACGCTGGAAGCCGTTCGCGTGGCGGCGCTCGGCAAGAAAGGCGCGATCTCGGCCTTGCTCGCCACGCTTGGCAAAATGTCGCCCGACGAGCGCAAAGTTCAGGGCGCCGCGATCAACAACCTCAAGGATGAGGTCGGCGAGGCGCTCGCCGCCCGCCGCGTCATTCTCAAATCCGCGGCGCTGGAGCGGCAACTCGCCGCCGAGGCCGTTGATGTGACTCTCCCCGTCCGTCCGGCGGGCATTGACACCGGACGCATCCATCCGATCAGCCAGGTGATGGATGAGCTCATCGCGATTTTCGCCGATATGGGCTTTTCGATCGCCGAAGGGCCGGACATCGAGACCGACGATTACAATTTCACCAAGCTGAACTTTCCGCCCGGCCATCCGGCGCGCGAAATGCACGACACGTTCTTCTTCCCGCCCAACGACAAGGGCGAACGCAAGCTGCTGCGCACCCATACCAGCCCGGTGCAGGTGCGCACGATGCTGACCCAGAAGCCGCCGATCCGCATCATCTGCCCCGGCCGCACCTATCGTTGCGACGCCGACCAGACGCATACGCCGATGTTCCACCAGGTCGAGGGCCTGGTCATCGACAAGACGGCGAACATGGGCAATCTGAAATGGGTCCTGGAGGAATTCTGCAAGGCGTTCTTCGAAGTGCCTGAGGTCGGCATGCGTTTCCGGCCGAGCTTCTTCCCGTTCACTTCGCCGTCGATCGAAGTCGACATCCAGTGCCGCCGTTCGGGAGGCGAAATCCGTTTCGGCGAGGGCGAGGACTGGCTGGAGATTCTTGGCTGCGGCATGGTCCACGCCAATGTCCTGCGCAATTGCGGCATCGACCCCGAGGAATATCAGGGCTTCGCCTGGGGCATGGGGATCGATCGCATCGCCATGCTGAAATATGGCCTGCCGGATTTGCGCGACTTCTTCGAAGGCGATCTGCGCTGGCTTGACCATTACGGCTTCCGCCCGCTCGACATCCCGACGCTGGCGGGCGGCCTGAGCG
>DATBZF010000063.1:0-7005 GCA_036513315.1 Roseiarcus sp. | reverse complement strand
CGGCCGCACGAAGGGGCCATGAAGCAATTGCCCGGAGTCGCCATAGACTTCGGCCGGCGGGCGCGGCGCCGGCCCATCATCGTCACGCTCAAACTCGCCGTCGAACGTGTCGTTGCGCGGGCGCGGCCGGCTCGACCAGTCGTCGCTCGCCGCATATTGCCGGCGCTCCTCGGCGCCGTAGCGTTGCAGCAGACGCCCATCCCTGGCGTCGATGACCAGCCGCTCGCGGTCATTATCCCGGCCAAGGACATTGGCGAGATAGACCGGGCCGCGGCGCATCACCGGGCCGGTCAGGCGATATCCGCTCGCCTCGACCATGCGCTCGACCTCCATCGGCGGCACTGTCCGATCCCAATTGAACAGGAATTGCGCCTTGGCCGAAGTCGCGCCAAGCGACAGGACCGAGGCGGCCAGAACAAGCGCGGCGGCCGACGCGCGCGGCAAAAACAGGTTCGAACGAATGCTCATCGGACGCGACTCCTTCGAGCCTGCGGGCCCGATCGCCTATGCTTCCCTAACAATTGCGGCAAGCTTGCGGCTTATAGTTTACAAGATGTTTCCGTCGCCTCATCGGCCGGCGGCGGGCGCCGAAGCGCAATGGCCGCTGACGATGGCGAGAAACCGGTCGATTTCGGAATCGCTGGTTTCGAAGGAGCATACCAGTCGTAGAAAGGCTTCGTCTTCGCGCGGCGCCAGCGCCGGCGGAACCGCACGCGAACTCCATTCGTAGAAGCCGACCCCTTCCGCCCGCAAGGCCGCGACGAGGGAGCGCGGCGCGATCGGGAAGACCTGATTGACCTGACGCGGCCAGGCGAGGCGCAAGCCGGGAATGGCCGAAAGACCGTGGGCGAGACGATCGGCCGCACGATTGGCGCGGCGGGCGAGCGTCAGCCAGAGATCGCCGTCGAGATAGGCCGCCATCTGCGCCCCGAGAAAACGCCCCTTCGACAGGGTATGGCCGCCGCGCTTGCGCTGGAAGGCGAAATTGGCCGCCTGCTCGGGGTTGAAGAACACCACCGCCTCGCAGCCGATGGCCCCGTTCTTGGTCGCGCCGAACGAGAGCGCGTCGACGCCGGCGGCCCAAGACATTCGCGCGGCCGAGCAGCCGAGTGCGACCAGCGCATTGGCGAAACGCGCGCCGTCCATATGCACGGCAAGACCCGCGTCATGGGCGATCGCCGACAAAGCGGCGATTTCGTCTGTTGTATAGATGGCGCCGGCTTCCGTCGCCTGCGAAAGCGACAGGGCGCCTGGCTGCACCGATTTAACGAGACCGCGCGGAAAGCGCGCCAGAGTTTCGCGCAGGGCCGCCGGCGTGATCTTTCCGGCCTCGCCGGCGATGCCGACGAGCTTGGCGCCGGCGGTGAACAATTCCGGCGCGCCGCATTCGTCGTCATGGATATGCGCCTCCTCATGGCAGAAGATGGCGCTCCACGGCGGCGCCAGCGCGCCAAGGGCGAGCGAATTGGCGGCGGTGCCGGTGCTGACCAGGAACGAGGCGACCGGGCGTTCGAAGATCGCGCTCAAAGCGGCTTCGGCGCGCTGAGTGAAGGAATCGGCGCCGTAAGCGGGCGCGCCTCCCGGATTGGCCGCGACCAGCGCCTCAAGGATGGCGGGCGCCGCGCCGGATCCATTGTCGCTTGCAAAATTCATCAGCCCTCGCTCCTTGGATTTCAGCGGGAGCTATTGTCGCATTCCTGGGCGCGCGCAAGCGCGTCCGCCCCTGCCCAGCGTCAAATTATCGCGGCTTCAAAAAATTGGCTTTGACGCCGCGCGGCGTCTTGTGGAACGCTTCTAAATCTGTCAAGGTCAGCCGAGATAGGACAGTTGTGCTGACCATTTTCTGGCGCGTTTGTTGCAAGCAATCATTTGCGGGCGCGCATAAGGGGATCAGCGCAAATCAGGCGACGGCGATGACGAGATTGACGGTCAAAAAAGATCGAAAAAAACACGCCGCGTGAAGCCTTTGGGCCGCGTGCGCCGCGGCCGTCGATGTCCAGACTACGCCAGCACAATTTGACGACAACCGGCCGGAAGAGTGCGGCCGTGAAGGGGAGCGGAAAATGAACGGCAAGGCTCAGGCCCCAGGCGACCTTTCTCCGGCCCGCACGGATCGCGCCAAAGCGGCCGCCGCGCTCGCATCCCTGCCGGAGGCCGCCTTTTCGCGTGGGCCGGTGGTCGTCGATCCGTTCCTGCCGCGCGCGCAAGGTCTCTATGATCCGGCCCGGGAGCATGATTCCTGCGGCGTCGGCTTTGTCGCCGACATGCGCAACCGCAAGTCGCATGACATTCTGCAAAAGGGCTTGCAGATCCTCATCAATCTCGATCATCGCGGCGCCACCGGAGCCGACGCCAAGCTTGGCGATGGCTGCGGCGTGCTCGTGCAGATTCCGCATGGCTTTTTCGCGCCCGAGTGCGCCAGACTCGGCATCCATCTGCCGGAGGCCGGCCATTATGCGATCGGCCAGTTCTTCATGCCGCGCGACAAGTCGGCGCGCCTGCTCGTCGAAAAGATCATCGAGGAGGTCGTCGCCGGCGAAGGCCAGGTGCTTCTCGGCTGGCGCGACGTTCCCGTTGACAACAGCGATCTTGGCGACAGGGTGAAGGCAGTCGAGCCCGCCCATCGCCAATTGTTCGTCGGGCGCGGCCCCGGCGTCGTCGACGAGGACGATTTCGAGCGCAAGCTTTTCATCCTGCGCAAGGTCGTCTCCAATCGCATCTATGCGGCGGGTTCGTCGAGCTTTGCCGAATATTATCCGGTCTCGATGTCGTGCCGCACCGTCGTCTACAAGGGCATGGTGTTGTCGCCGCAGCTTGCCGGCTATTACGCGGATCTGCGCGACCCGCGCTTCGAGACGGCGCTGGCGCTCGTTCACCAGCGTTTCGCCACCAACACGTTTCCGTCCTGGCGTCTCGCCCATCCTTATCGGATGGTCGCCCATAATGGCGAGATCAACACGCTGCGCGGCAACGTCAACTGGATGGCGGCGCGCCAGGCGAGCGTTTCCTCGCGCCGCTTCGGCAACGATATTTCCAAGCTCTGGCCGATTTCCTATGAAGGCCAGTCGGACACTGCCTGTTTCGACAATGCGCTCGAATTTCTCGTACAGGGCGGCTATTCGCTGACCCATGCGATGATGATGCTGATTCCCGAGGCCTGGGCGGGCAATCCCCTGATGGACGAGGAGCGGCGCGACTTCTACGAATATCACGCTTCCATGATGGAGCCGTGGGACGGCCCCGCCGCCGTCGCCTTTACCGATGGGCGCCAGATCGGCGCGACGCTTGATCGCAACGGCCTGCGCCCGGCCCGCTACTTCGTCACCGACGACGATCTCGTGGTGATGGCCTCCGAAATGGGCGTGCTGCCCGTGCCGGAGGAGAAGATCGTCGCCAAATGGCGCCTGCAGCCGGGCAAGATGCTGCTCGTCGATCTCCTCGAACATCGCATCGTGTCGGACGCCGAGATCAAGCAGACGATCTCGCGCGCCAATCCCTATCGCGCCTGGCTCGAAGACACCCAGATCGTGCTCGAGGATCTAAAGCCGGTCGAGCCGCGCGCCTCGCGCACCGACGTCTCGCTGCTCGATCGTCAGCAGGCGTTCGGCTATACCCAGGAGGATCTGGCGATCCTGCTTGCGCCGATGGCCTCGACCGGCCAGGAAGCGGTGGGATCGATGGGCACGGACACGCCGATCTCGGCTTTGTCGGATCGCTCGAAGCTGCTCTACACCTACTTCAAGCAGAATTTCGCGCAGGTCACCAATCCGCCGATCGACCCGATCCGCGAAGAACTGGTGATGAGCCTCGTCTCCTTCATCGGGCCGCGGCCGAACCTGTTCGACCCGGCCGCCAATTCCAAGAAGAAGCGCCTCGAAGTGCGCCAGCCGATCCTCACCAATGAGGATCTGGAGAAGATCCGTTGCATCGGCCATTTCGAGGATTCCTTCGACACCAAGACGCTCGATATTACTTATGACGTTGAAAAGGGCGCCAGCGGTATGGAAGAGGCGCTGCTGCGCCTGTGCGAGCGCGCCGAGACGGCGGTCCATGGCGGCTACAACATCATCATCCTGTCCGACCGGATGCTGGGCCCGGACCGCATTCCGATCCCGGCGCTGCTCGCCACCGCCGCCGTGCATCATCATCTCATCCGCAAGGGCCTGCGCACTTCCGTCGGCCTCGTCGTCGAGACCGGAGAAGCGCGCGAAATCCATCATTTCGCTTGCCTTGCCGGCTATGGCGCCGAGGCGATCAATCCCTATCTCGCCTTCGAGACGCTGACCGCGATGGCGAGCGGATTGCCCGAGGAGGTCAGCGCTTATGAAGTCGTCAAGCGCTTCATCAAGTCGATCGACAAGGGCCTGCTCAAGGTCATGTCGAAGATGGGCATCTCGACCTACCAGTCCTATTGCGGCGCGCAGATATTCGACGCGATCGGCCTGACGCGCTCGTTCATCGACCGCTTCTTCTTCGGCACCGCGACGATGATCGAAGGCGCCGGCCTGGCGGAGATCGCCGAGGAGACCGCCACGCGCCATGCCGACGCGTTCGGCGCTTCGCCGGTGCTGCGCAACGCATTGGAGGTCGGCGGCGATTATGCCTATCGCCTGCGCGGCGAAGCCCATTCCTGGACGCCGGAATCGGTTTCGTTGCTGCAACACGCGGTGCGCGGCGGCGCCAAGGAAAAATACGCCGCCTACGCCCGGCTGCTCAATGAACAGGAAGAGCATCTTCTGACCATCCGCGGCCTGTTCCGCATCCGCACGGCCGCCGAGGATGGGCGCCAGCCCGTGCCGATCGAGGAAGTCGAGGCGGCCGCCGCGATCGTCAAGCGCTTCGCCACCGGCGCCATGTCCTATGGCTCGATCTCGCGCGAGGCGCATACCACGCTCGCCATTGCGATGAACCGCATCGGCGGCAAGTCGAACACCGGCGAGGGCGGCGAGGAAGCCGACCGCTACAAGCGCATGGCCAATGGCGATTCGATGCGTTCGGCGATCAAGCAGGTCGCTTCCGGGCGCTTCGGCGTGACGGCGGAATATCTCGTCAATTCCGACATGATGCAGATCAAGATGGCGCAAGGCGCCAAGCCCGGCGAAGGCGGCCAATTGCCGGGCCACAAGGTCGATGCGATCATCGCCAAAGTGCGCCATTCGACGCAGGGCGTCGGGCTCATTTCGCCGCCGCCGCATCACGACATCTATTCGATCGAGGATCTCAAGCAGCTCGTCTTCGATCTGAAGAACGTCAATCCGCAGGCCTGGGTGTCGGTCAAGCTCGTCTCGGAAGTCGGCGTCGGCACGGTGGCGGCGGGCGTCGCCAAGTGCAAGGCCGATCATGTCACGATCTCCGGCTTTGAAGGGGGGACCGGCGCTTCGCCGCTCACCTCCATCAAGCACGCGGGCTCGCCCTGGGAAATCGGCCTCGCCGAGACGCATCAGACGCTCGTGTTGAACGGCCTGCGTTCGCGCATAGCCGTGCAGGCGGACGGGGGTTTGCGAACCGGGCGCGACGTCATTATCGCCGCTTTGCTCGGCGCCGACGAATTCGGCTTTGCCACGGCGCCGCTCATCGCGGCCGGCTGCATCATGATGCGCAAGTGTCATCTCAACACCTGCCCGGTCGGCGTCGCGACGCAGGACCCGGTGCTGCGCAAGCGCTTCGTCGGCCTGCCCGAACATGTCATCAATTTCTTCTTCTTCGTCGCCGAGGAAGTACGCGAATTGATGGCTGCGCTCGGCTATCGCTCTTTCGATGAAATGGTCGGTCAAAGGCAGATGCTCGACAAGACCAAGGTCATCGAGCATTGGAAGGCCAAGGGCCTCGACTTCACCGACCTGTTCCACAAGCCCGAGCCTTCGCCCGGCGACACCATCTATCGCAGCGTGGAGCAGGATCACGGCCTCGACAATGTCCTCGACCGGCGTTTTATCGCGGAAGCCGGCGAGGCGATCGAGCATGCCCGGCACGTCCGGCTCGAAATGCCGATCCGCAATTCCGACCGTTCGGCCGGCGCCATGCTGTCGGGCGAAATCGCGCGGCGCTACGGCCATGCCGGTCTGCGCAACGAAGCCATCCACATCAAGCTGAAGGGTTCGGCCGGCCAGAGTTTTGGCGCGTTCCTCGCCAATGGCGTGACGCTCGAACTTGAAGGCGAGGCCAATGATTATGTCGGCAAGGGCCTGTCGGGCGGACGCGTCGTGGTCTATCCGCCGAAGGAGGCGGTCAGAATCGTCGCCGAGCGCGCCATCATCGTCGGCAATACCGCGCTCTACGGGGCGATCGCCGGCGAATGCTATTTCCGCGGCGTCGCGGGTGAGCGCTTCGCGGTGCGGAATTCCGGCGCGATCGCTGTCGTCGAAGGGGCGGGCGATCACGGCTGCGAATATATGACCGGCGGCATCGTCGTAGTGATCGGCGAGACCGGACGTAATTTCGCCGCCGGCATGTCGGGCGGCATCGCCTATGTCCTCGATGAGGCCGGCGACTTCGCCAAGCGCTGCAATCTGTCGATGGTCGAACTCGAACCGGTCGCGGCCGAGGAGGAGTTGATGCAGCGCCTCCATCATTCGGGCGGCGATCTCGAAGGCCATGGCCGCGTCGATATCATGGACGACATGAGCCGGCACGATTCGGAACGCCTGCGTCAATTGATCGTCAATCACGCGCGCTATACCGGCTCGACCCGCGCGCGAGAGATTCTCGAGAATTGGGACGCCTATCTGCCGAAATTCCGCAAGGTGATGCCGGTCGAATACCGGCGCGCGCTGGCGGAGCTGGCCGCGCAGAGGAGCGGCGAGCAGATGCTGGCGGCGGGGGAATGAGCGGGGGCGCTATCGGCCTCCCCGCCTGCGTCATTGCGAGGGAGCGCAGCGACGAAGCAATCCAGACGAGGCTTTGGTAGCCTAGTCTGGATTGCTTCGTCGCTGCGCTCCCTCGCAATGACGCAGGCGGGGAGGCCGATAGCGCCCCCGCTCATTCCCCCGCCGCCAGCATCTGCTC
>DATBZF010000062.1:0-3196 GCA_036513315.1 Roseiarcus sp. | reverse complement strand
GATCCTGCTTCTCCCCAGCCCAAAAGGCTCAGGTGGTGACGATCCGACGACCGACCCTCCTGCCCCGGGTGGCCGCCCGGGGCAGGACATTCCTCACGGAATAGGCTCGTCATAGCAGAGGTCGCTGTTACAAGGTGGGCGCCGGATGGCGCCCGGATGAGGGGCGCAAACCTTCGACGGGAGCGCGTTGACCCGCGCAGCCGGCCTCACTAGGGTCCGCGCGGCCGATCGACCCCCCGAGAGCTCCACCCCGCCCATGTCCGCCGCCGAGACCCTCTCCGCCCAGCAAGCCGACGCGTCGCTTGACCCGACACGCTCGTTCCAGGGGCTCATCCTGACGTTGCAGAATTTCTGGGCGCGGCAGGGCTGCGTCATCTTGCAGCCCTATGACATGGAAGTCGGCGCCGGCACCTTTCATCCCGCCACCACCCTGCGCTCGCTCGGGCCGATGCCGTGGAAAGCCGCCTATGCGCAGCCCTCGCGCCGCCCCAAGGACGGGCGTTACGGCGAGAACCCCAATCGCCTCCAGCATTATTACCAGTTCCAGGTGATCCTGAAGCCGTCGCCGGAAAATCTGCAGGAGCTCTATCTCGATTCGCTCAAAGCGATCGGCGTCGACGAGGCGCTGCATGACGTGCGCTTCGTCGAGGACGATTGGGAGAGCCCGACGCTCGGCGCCTGGGGGCTCGGCTGGGAATGCTGGTGCGACGGCATGGAAGTCTCGCAATTCACCTACTTCCAGCAGGTCGCCGGCTTCGAATGCGCGCCGGTCTCGGGCGAACTGACCTATGGGCTGGAGCGCCTCGCCATGTATGTGCAGGGCGTCGACAGCATCTATGACCTGAACTTCAATGGCCGCGACGGCGCCGACCGCATCGGCTATCGCGACGTCTTCCTTCAGGCCGAACAGGAATATTCGCGCTTCAATTTTGAATATGCCGACACCGAACTGCTGTTTCGCCATTTCAAGGACGCCGAAGGCGAATGCCGCGCGCTGCTGGAAAAAGGCGCCGGCGAAACGCGCCATCTCATGGCTCTGCCGGCCTATGATCAATGCATCAAGGCGAGCCACGCTTTCAACCTGCTCGATGCGCGCGGCGTCATTTCGGTCACCGAACGCCAGAGCTACATCCTGCGCGTGCGCGAACTCGCCAAGGCCTGCGGCGCGGCATGGCTGAAGACGGCGGGCGGCGGAAGCCAGGGCTGAGGATAGAAATAAGCGATGCCCGATCTCCTGCTTGAATTGTTCAGCGAAGAAATCCCTGCGCGCATGCAGCGCCAGGGCGCGGAAGACCTGAAGCGCCTGGTGACCGGCGCATTGATGGAGCGTGGCCTGCTCTATGAGGGCGCGCAGGCTTTTGCGACGCCGCGCCGGCTCGCGCTGCATATTATCGGCCTGCCCGCCGAACAGGCCAAAAGCATCGAAGAACGCAAAGGCCCGCGCGTCGGCGCCCCCGAGGCGGCCATCCAGGGTTTCTTGAAAAGCGCGGGGTTGGCGCGCATCGAAGACGCCGCGATCGAGAAGGACCCGAAGAAGGGCGAATTCTATGTCGCACGAGTCGAAAGACCCGGCCGCGCGACGAAAGACGTAATCGCGGAAATCATGCCGGCGATCATCCGCGCCTTTCCATGGCCGAAATCGATGCGTTGGGGCGCGGCTTCCGCGCGCGCCGACGCTCTGCGCTGGGTGCGGCCGCTGCGCGCTATTGTCTGCACGTTCTCGAGCCAGCATGAGACGCCCGAGATCGTGCCTTTCGACATCGACGGCCTCGCCTCGGGCGACGTCACCCATGGCCATCGCTTCATGGCGCCGGAAGCGATCAAGGTGCGCCGCTTCGAGGATTACGTCGACAGCCTCGCCAGGGCCAAGGTCGTGCTCGACGCCGAACGCCGCAAGCAGATGATCCTCGCCGACGCGCGCGCTTTGGCGCTCGCGCATGGGCTTGAACTGGTCGAGGACGAGGGTCTGCTGGAGGAAGTCGCCGGCCTCGTCGAATGGCCGGTGGTGCTGATGGGCGAATTCGAGGCGGCGTTCCTCGACATTCCCGCCGAAGTCATCCGCGCCACCATCCGCGCCAATCAGAAATGCTTCGTGCTGCGCGGCGCCGATGGCAGATTGGCGAACAAATTCCTCCTCGTCGCCAATCTGATCGCCAGCGACGGCGGCGCAGCGATCGCGGCGGGTAATGGCCGGGTGGTGCGCGCGCGGCTGTCCGACGCACGCCACTTCTGGCTGACCGATCTCGCGCCGCTGCCGGACTATAAGGACAAGGCCGATAAGCCGCTCGACCAGCGCCTGGCGAAGCTGCGAGCGCTCGGGATTGTGTTCCATGAGAAGCTCGGCACGCAGGGCGCACGCGTCGATCGCATCGCCGCGCTGGCGGAGGCGCTGGCGCCTCTGGTCGACGCTGATCCGGCGCTCGCCAGGCGCGCGGCTTTGCTGGCGAAGGCGGACCTTGTCACCGAAATGGTCGGCGAATTTCCTGAGTTGCAGGGGTTGATGGGCCGCTACTACGCCGCAGCACAACACGAAGATCAGACTGTCGCAGCGGCGGTTGAGGAACACTACAAACCTCAGGGACCGAACGACGCGATTCCGATTGCGCCGACTTCAATCGCTGTTGCGCTCGCAGACAAGCTCGATACGCTTGCGGGCTTTTGGTTGATCGAGGAAAAACCAACCGGCAGTAAGGACCCGTATGCACTTCGCCGCGCCGCGCTGGGAGTAATACGAATTGTTTTGGAGAAGCGACTTCGGATCGCTCTTCTTCCCGTCCTGGGGAGCGCACTAAAGTTAGTCCAAAAGGATGTTCACCAGAAAAAGCGCGCCGGAAAGAGCGACAGAGAGAAAACAGAGATGGATGTCTTCGATTTCGCGGCTCCGCCGAACGAAGGCATCCCTGCTCACTTGCTGTTGTTCTTCGCCGACCGCTTGAAAGTCTACCTCCGCGACAAGGGCGCGCGCCACGATCTGATCGACGCGGTCTTCGCACTGCCCGGCCAGGACGATCTCCTGATGATCGTGCGCCGCGTCGAAGCGCTCGGCCGCTTTCTTGAAACCGACGACGGCAAGAATCTCCTCGCCGGCTATCGCCGCGCCGCCAATATCCTGCGCGCCGAGGAAAAGAAGGACGGCGCCGGCGCCTTCTCGGCCGCGCATGAGCAGGCCGCGCTCGCATTGCCCGCGGAAAAAGCG
>DATBZF010000061.1:0-31680 GCA_036513315.1 Roseiarcus sp. | reverse complement strand
TCTCCCCAGCCCAAAAGGCTCAGGTGGTGACGATCCGACGACCGACCCTCCTGCCCCGGGTGGCCGCCCGGGGCAGGACATTCCTCACGGAATAGGCTCGTCATAGCAGAGGTCGCTGTTACAAGGTGGCGCGAAGCGCCGGATGAGGGGCGGCGTAATCCTCTAAGGAGGTTCCTCGAGCGGCGTGAGAGGGCGTCAAGTTAGCGCCCATAAGCGAGACGCCCGCTATCCCAGGACGCTAACGTCGCGCCAGCCGCTCCATCGCCGCGATGAACGCCTCGATCATCCGATCTGCGCGCACGCCAACCGCCACTTGCGCATTCGGCTGGCGGCGCCACACGCCGCGCCAATCGGCGACGGTCATGCCATTGGCGAGCGTTCCCGTCGTTTCGATATCGACCGCGACGGCGGCCGTGTCGATCAGCGTCGGATCGATCGCCGCGGCGATCGCGAGCGGGTCGTGCATCACGAAGTATCTGCGCCCGTCGCGCTTCTCGATGAATTCGAAATAATGCCGCGTGGAATCCTCGAGGAAGCGCAACAGGGCAGGGGCATGCGCGGCGCCTTGGCAGCGGCGCGCAAGATCGGCCAGATGTTCCGGCAGGAGCAGGGTCTGCCGCGTCACGTCGAGCCCGACCGCGACAAGCGGGGCGGCGCCCTGGCCGCCAAAGCTCTGAAAGACGATGCGCGCCGCTTCGGGATCGTGCCAGATATTGAACTCGGCCGCCGGCGTGGTGTTGCCGCCTTCCTTGAAGGCGCCGCCCATCAGCACGAGACGCTTTATCAGTTTCGGCAATTCAGGTTCGCGCATCAATGCGATGGCGATATTGGTCAGCGGCCCGGTCGCGATGAGTATGATCTTGCCCGGGTGGGCTTTGACGGCGGCGACGATCTCGTCGATGGCGTTGTCAGTCTTTTCGTTCGCAGCGGGTTCGGGCAGCACCGCATGGCCGAGTCCCGAGCCGCCGTGGATCGCGCTCGCATCGTCGGGCTCGCGCATGATCGGGCGCCGGCAGCCCGGCCAGACTGGAATGTCGGCGCGCCCGGCGAGCGCCAGAACGGCGCGCGTGTTACGCGTCGCCCGCGTCAGATCGACATTGCCCGCGACCGTGGAGACGCCAAGGATCGTCGCCTCCGGCGCGGCGCAGGCGTAGAGCAGGCCGAGCGCATCGTCGATGCCGGTGTCGACGTCGAGAATGAGAAGCGTTTGGGCGTCAGGCATGGAGACCTCTTCTGCGGGAAACGTCGATTTGGCTGGCGGGCGAGAATGTCCTATCAAGGCGTCCTGGCGGACGAAGCTCGCTTTTGTCGTGGCCCAAGCTTTGGAATGGGTCAATGCTTCGATTCGTTATTCCTCATAACAAAAATCCTTCACCGCTCGCCGCCGAAATCGCGGCGACTTTCGCCTTGAGTTGGCCGCTTGTCATCGCCAATCTCGCGCAAAGCGCGATGACGACGACAGATCTGATCATATTGGGACGGCTGTCGCCTAAAGCGCTCGCCGCCGGCGCCCTCGGCTATAATCTGTTTTTGCCTGTGCTGTTGCTCGGCATAGGCTTGATCGGCGCGGTCGCGCCCATTGCAGCGAGCCTGCGCGGCGCCGATTCCGACGATATCGAAGGCGTGCAGCGGGCCGCGCATCAGGCTTTTCTCAGCGCGATCGTGCTCGCGGCGCCGATCTGGATCTTTTTGTGGAATGCGCAAAGCGTGCTGATCGCTTTCGGGCAGCCCCCTGATTTGGCCGCCCTCGCGGCGAGCTACCTGCATGGCCTGCAATGGGCGCTGGCGCCGGCCTTCCTGTTCTTTGCGGCGCGCTCGATATTCGCTGCGCTCAATCGCACCGGCCCGACATTGCTCGCCGGCGTTCTGGCGGTAGGCGTCAATGCGCTCGGCAATTATCTGCTGGTTTTCGGCAAGCTCGGCCTGCCCGCGCTCGGCGTGTTCGGGTCGGGCCTGGCGACCTGCATTTCTCAATTGTTCATGCTGGCGATCCTGGTCGTCTATGCGTTCATCGACCCGCATCTGGCGCGCTATCGTTTGTTCGCAAGCGCGTGGCGGATCGATTGGCCTAAGTTCAAACAATTGTGGCGGCTCGGCCTCCCGATCGGCGTGAGCATCACTGTCGAAATCATCGTCTTTTCCGGCGCCGTGTTCTTCATGGGCATAATCGGCGCAGCCTCGCTTGAAGGGCACGCGATCGTCTTTCAAATCGCTTCGCTCGCCTTTATGGTACCGCTCGGCGTCAGCCAGGCCGCCACCGTGCGGGTCGGCCACGCCTATGGCGCGCGCGATGCCGCCGGAGTCTCGCGTTCGGGCTGGACGGCTTTGGCGGTCGGTCTCGGATTCATGGTGCTGTCCGCCTCGACGATGTTATTGTTTCCGAAACTGCTTTTGTCAGGCTTCGTCGATGTCGAAGCGCCCACCAACGCTGAAATCGTCGAACGCGCCGGCGCTTTCTTGCGCGTCGCGGCTCTGTTCCAGATTTTTGACGGCGCACAGGCGGTGGCGGCGGGCATGCTGCGCGGCGTGCATGACGCGCGCGCGCCAATGTTCATCGCCTTCTTGGGTTATTGGGGCATAGGGCTGCCGGTTGGCCTCGGCCTCGCCTTCGCGACGCCGCTGGCGGGGACCGGTCTGTGGATCGGTCTTGCCTGCGGTCTTGCCTGCGTTTCGGCAATGCTCATCCTCCGATGGCGATTGAAGGAACGGGCGGGATTCTTTAGGGAACCCTTCTCATGACAGTGGACGCTTCCTTCGCCCACGCCACCATGCGGTTGCCCCAAAAAATCAAACGTTTCGGCGTTTGGAATTTTGATATTCTCTCAAGATCAGCAAGGAGCAATCCATGATCGAGCCAGTCAAACTGGGCGGGACGGATTTGACCGTCTCAAAGATCTGCTTCGGCGCATCCGGTCTTGGCGACATGCCCGATACCTATGGCTATGACGTCAGCGAGGCGCGCGCCAAGGCGACTGTCGCCGCGATCCTGGATAGCCCGATCAACTTTATCGACACATCGCGCATCTATGGTTTTGGGCGCAGCGAGGAGCGGATTGGCGCCGTGATCCGCGAACGGGGCGGCCTTCCCAAAGGATTTGTTCTCTCGACCAAGCTGGATCGCGATCCGGACACCGGCCGTTTTGACGCCTCCCAGGCCCGCCGATCGTTGGAACAAAGCCTCGCGGCGCTCGGGGTTGATAAAATAGACCTTCTTCATTTGCACGACCCCGAACATGGCGCTTCGCTCAGCGAGATCACTGGACCGAATGGCGCGATCGCGGAATTGTTCAAGATCAAAAAGGAAGGCCTCGCCACGGCGGTCGGCCTGGCGGCGGGGTCGGTGTCGGTCATGATGCCGATGTTGCGCGACTTCGATTTTGACGCGCTCATCACGCATAATCGCTTTACCCTCGCCAATCGCAACGCAGAAGCGATGATAGATTTCGCTTATGCAAGGGGTATCGCCGTTCTTAACGCAGCGCCTTACGCCGGCGGCGTTCTGGCGAAAGGGTCAGGCGCTTATGCGCGCTACGTCTATCAGGAGGCGTCCCCCGAGCTGCTCGATCCCATCCGGCGTATTGAAGCCATCTGCGCTAAGCATGGGGCGCCGCCAGGCGCCGTAGCGTTGCAATTTTCCATGCGGGATCCACGCATAACATCGACCATTTGCGGGGTTAGCAAACCTGAGCGGGTTTTGGAGACGTTGGAATGGGCGCGCTTCCCCGTTCCCGATATCGTGTGGAAGGAACTCGAAGGCGTTGGATATTCTCTCGACGACCCTGAGGCTTCCCGGACTTATCGCCCTGGCTAAGTCGCCGGACGCCGCGAGAGCGGCGGCGGCGCCCATTCGTGCACGCTTCAGACATGATGCCTCGTTATCAGCATCGCCGGGCGTTCATCGAAACGGGCGAACCAGACGGCAGTGGCAGGATGACGATCGCGCCATTTCAGGTCGGGGAAGCGCAGGTCGAGATAGCCGAGCGCGCAACCGATGGCGATCGTGCCGATATCGACGCGCTCGCCGAAGGCGGAGGCGACGGCCTCGATCGCGGCGAGCGACGTCGCGGCCTTGTCGAGTTGCGCCTCCAGCCAATCCCGCCATTGCCTCTCCGTGGGGCGCGCCGCGCTTTCATAGCGGGCGAGCAGCGCCGCGGCGAGGACGCCATCGCCGGTCGACTGATCGACCAGCGCCCGCCAGCGCGGCGGCCCAGAGCGCGGGAACAAGCCGCCGCCAGCCAGGTCATCGAGATATTCGCAGATGACGCGGCTGTCGGCGAGCACGGTTCCGTCATCGAGCAAAAGGGTCGGCACTTGGCCAAGTGGATTATGGGCGATGATGTTGCGATCGCGATTTATCGGATGGGCCGCCGACGACAGTCTCTCGATGCGCTCGGCGAGGCCGAGCTCATGCGCGACGGCAAGAACTTTGCGCACATAGGGCGAGGTCGGTGAATAAAAGAGCTTCATTTGCGATATTCCTTCTGGTATCCGAAGCAGCTTTCAGCCGCGCGCCCGCCCATTGTCGCCGGTTGGCTTGCCGCTAGCAATTGCACGCCAGAACAGGGCGAAAAACGCGAGCGCGCCATCGCCTCGCCTGGCGCGGCCCGTTCCGCCCATGCCAAGATGCTCCAGCGCGCCAAAAAACATGTCGCGCGCGATGTCGGGCCGCACGCCCGCGTGGATTTCTCCGCTCGCGACGCCCGCGCGGACGATTCCCGTGAACAGCCTGGTGTAGCGACGGTTCAGTTCATGCAGACTTGAGGCCGGATAGTCGGGAACGCTACGCAATTCGCGCACTGTCAATCGGCCGATCGCAGCGTCCTCGGCATGCAGGCGAAAATGGCGCTCAGCGAAATAGCGAAGCTTGGCTTCAACCCCGTCGCACGCCGCCAGCCCCCGCTCAATCTCGGCGATCAGGCCCTCGTACCAGCGCGTGACGACTTTTTGCAGCAGTTCGCGTTTTGTCGCGCTGTAGAGATAGATCGTGCCTTCTGCGACGCGTGATCGTCGGGCGATCTCCGCCACTGACGCCGCGTCGAATCCGCGCTCTTCGAACACCGCCCGCGCGGCAAGGAGAATATCCTCCTCGCGATCACGATTGTGAACATGCGCCCGAGCGCGCCGCGGCGAGGCGTCCTCCTTGCTGGTTTTCCGCGCCCCGGCCATGCTCGACTTGCCTTAGAGACCAGAAATTTGTCCTCGCCACAAAGATATTGGGCAAAATGAGTTTGACTCATTGATGGTTCCATGTCCATCATTATGAGCGTTGCTCATTTTAATGAGACGCCAGAAGGGAGAAGGCCGGTTGTCGGCAATTCGCTCGAACGTCATCGTCGACAGCGAGCCGTTCAGGGCCAATCGCATTGCCCATCTCGCGCTGATCGCCGAATTTCGCGCTCTTGAAGAGAAGGTACGTCAAACCTCCGCGCGGTCGGACGCGAAATTTCGGCAGCGCGGCCAATTGCCGCCGCGCGAACGTATCAACCTGTTGCTCGACCGCGATGCGCCGTTCCTCGAGCTATCGTCGTTATGCGGCCTTGGCATGCATGAGGACGACGGCAGGGACAATGTTTTCGGCGGCGGCTCGATTGTCGGCATCGGCATGATTTCCGGCGCGCGATGCGTCGTCGCCGCCAATGATTCCGGCATCAAGGGCGGCGCCGCCCATCCGATGGGCGTCGAGAAATCCATTCGCGCGCAAGAGATCGCGCTGCAAAACAAATTGCCCTTTGTGCAGCTCGTCGAGAGCGCCGGCGCCAATCTGTTGCTGCAGGCCGAAATGTTCGTGCGGGGCGGCGCGATTTTCGCCAATATGGCGCGCCTTTCCGCCGCTGGCGTGCCGGTCATCGCGATCGTGCACGGCTCCTCGACGGCAGGCGGGGCCTACCAGACGGGCCTCGCCGATTATGTTGTGATGGTCCGCGGCCGTTCAAAGGTGTTTCTGGCGGGGCCGCCACTGTTGAAGGCGGCGACCGGCGAAATCGCAGGCGACGAAGCGCTCGGCGGCGCCGAACTGCATTGTACGACCACCGGCCTTGGCGAATATCTCGCCGAAAGCGACGAAGACGCGGTGCGCATCGGGCGGGAGATTCTCGCCAAGCTCGGCTGGGCCAATCGCATGCCGGGCGCCAGCGCGCCGCCGCCGCTTTACGATGCGGAAGAACTGCTCGGCATCGTCCCGGTCGATTACCGCAAGCCCTATGACGTGCGCGAAGTCATCGCGCGCATCGTCGACGGTTCCGATTTTCTCGATTTCAAGGCGGGCTACGGCCCGCATACGATATGCGGCCATGCCGCGATCGAAGGGCAGCCTGTCGGCCTGATCGGCAACAACGGCCCGATCGATTCGGCGGGCGCCGGCAAGGCCGGGCAATTCATCCAGCTCTGCGATCAGGCGGGGCTGCCGATCGTCTTCCTGCAGAACACCACCGGCTATATCGTCGGCGTCGAGGCGGAGACATCGGGGATCGTCAAGCACGGCTCGAAAATGATCCAGGCGGTGACCAATGCCGCCGTGCCGAAAATCACCTTGCAGATCGGCGGCTCTTTCGGCGCCGGGCATTACGGCATGTGCGGTCGGGCCTTCGGGCCGCGCTTCCTTTTTTCATGGCCGAACGCCCGCGTCTCGGTGATGGGCGGCGAGCAGGCAGCCAAAGTGATGGCGATCGTCGCCGAGGAGGCGGCGCAGGCGAGGGGCCTGCCTTTTGACGCCGAGGCGATGAAAGCGCAGTCGGCGAAAATCATTGCCGGCTATGACAGGCAATCCACGGCTTTATTCGCCACCGCCCGGCTTTGGGACGATGGCCTGATCGATCCGCGCGACAGCCGCGCGACGCTCGCCTTTTGCCTGCAAACCTCTAGCGAGGGCGAGGCGCGCGTCCTTCGCCCGAATAGTTTTGGCGTCGCGAGGTTCTGACCCGTCATGACCCAACCAACTCTCATTCGGCAAGAGAGGATCGGCCGCCATCTGCGCATCATTCTCGATGACGAGCCGCGCCGCAATGCGCTTTCCGGCGAGATGATCGATGAGATCGACGCGATATTGAACGTCTCCCGCGACGAGGGCCTCGCCTCGCTGATTATCGAAGGCGCGAACGGCGTCTTTAGCGCCGGCGCCGATCTCAAATCGCTCGCCGCTGCGCTGGCGCAAACGCCGGCGCCCGGAGAGGAAGACGCGTTGCAACGCACAAACCGCGCCGGCGGCGAATTCTTCGCGCGGCTGAACGCGCATCCAATGGCGACGATCGCCATTGTCGACGGGCCGGCCTATGGCGGCGGCATGGGCCTGGCCTGCTGCGCCGATATCATGATCGCGACGCCGCGCGCCCGTTTCGCCCTTTCCGAGACTGGCCTTGGCTTTCCACCGGCGCAGATCGCGCCCTATCTTGTCGCCCGCCTCGGAGAACGTGCGGCGAGGCGGCTCGCGTTGACCGGCGCTCGGCTTGACGGACAGCAGGCCGCGGCGATTGGTCTGGTCGATTTCTTCTGCGCTGATGAGGCCGAGCGCGATGCGCTTATCGAGACCCTGCTCAACGATATCGGACGCTGCGCGCCGGGCGCCAATGCCGTCGCCAAGCGCCTGATCCTGGAGGCCCGACACGGCGCAGGTCCATCCTATATCGACGATGCGGCGCGATCTTTCGCACAATGTCTGCGCGGCGGCGAGGGGCGCGAAGGCGTTGCCTCCTTTGTCGAAAAGCGGGCGCCGAGCTGGGCGCAGAGGGTGAAATGGCCGCGCGATTCACAAATATCCTGATCGCCAATCGCGGCGAGATCGCGTGCCGGATCATCCGCGCCGCGCGCGCGGAGGGCTATCGCGCCATCGCAGTCTTCAGCGATGCGGATGCCGAAGCGCTGCATGTCCGCGAGGCCGATTGCGCCGTTAACATCGGCCCGGCCGCGCCGGCGCAATCTTATCTGTCGGCGGAGCGGGTTCTCGACGCGGCGAGAAAATCGGGCGCGCAGGCGGTGCATCCGGGCTATGGCTTTCTTTCCGAAAACGCCGGATTTGCGGAGAGATGCCTCGCCGCCGGTCTCGTGTTCATCGGACCGACGCCAGCCGCCATGCGCGCGATGGGCGACAAGAGCGCGGCCAAGGCTCGGATGATCGCCGCCGGCGTACCCTGCGCGCCGGGCTATCATGGCGAAGATCAGGCCGATCAGCGCTTCGCCGCGGAAGCGGCGCGGCTCGGCTTTCCCGTCATGGTCAAGGCGAGCGCGGGCGGCGGCGGGCGCGGCATGCGCCTTGTCCGCGCGCCGGAAGAGCTTGACGCCGCGTTGCACTCCGCGCGCGCGGAGGCGGCGAGCGCGTTCGGCGACGGCCGGCTGTTGCTGGAGCGTGCGCTGATCGATGCGCGCCATGTCGAAGTGCAGGTGTTCGGCGACGAACATGGCGCGATCGTCCACCTTGGCGAGCGCGATTGTTCGATCCAGCGCCGCCACCAGAAGGTGATCGAGGAGGCTCCGTCGCCGGCGGTCTCACCGCAATTGCGTGAACGGATGGGTGCGGCGGCGGTTCAGGCGGCGCGCGCGGTCGGCTATGTCGGCGCGGGAACGGTCGAGTTTCTCCTCGGCGACGACGGCGCGTTCTATTTCCTCGAGATGAACACGCGTATCCAGGTCGAACATCCCGCCACCGAATGTGTGACCGGGATCGATCTCGTGCGGCTGCAGCTCGATGTTGCACAAGGCAAAGCGTTGCCCTTCGCGCAGGAAGACATCGCGCTGCGCGGACATGCGATTGAAGCGCGCCTCTATTCGGAAGATCCGTCTTCCGACTTCATGCCGCGCACCGGGCGCATTCTCGCCTGGCGGCCCGCCGCCGGCGAGGGGGTGCGCGTCGACCACGGCCTCTGCGACGGCACGGAGATTTCGTCGTTCTACGATCCGATGCTCGCCAAAATCATCGCTTTCGGCGCCGACCGCGAACAGGCGCGCGGCCGGCTGCTGCGCGCGTTGAAGGAAACCTTTCTCGCCGGCGTCGACAACAATCGGGCCTTCCTCATTGCCGCGCTGGAGAGACAGGATTTCGTAGATGGCGCCGCGACGACCGCTTTCATCGGCGAATCGACCCGCCACGATGCATCGCCGGTCCCGTTTCGCGCATTTGCCCTCGCGGCCCTTGTTTTCGCCGGAGGCGGCGGCGCCGCCTCGCCGTCGCCGCTATGGCGGCGCACGCCCTTGCTCCTCGAATGCGGCGGCATGAAAGCCTCGGCCTCTGTTCGCAGAAGCGGCGATGAATGGCTTGTCGCAAGCGGCGAGGAGAGATTGACTCTACGCCTGGTCGAAGGTGGCGGCGACGAAATTCGGGCTCTGTGCGACGGCGCGCTGCTCAAAGCGCGCGTCGCGCGTTCGGGCGAGGAATTGACTCTTCTTCTTGACGGGATCGATTACGAATTTTTGGACCGGACCTATGCGCCGCCGGCGCGCTCTGAGGCAAACGCCGATGGCGCCGTCCGCGCCCCGGTCAGCGGCGTTCTCGTCAGCGTCGACGTCAAGACCGGCGATATTGTCCAACGCGGACAGGGGCTGGCGACGATTGAGGCGATGAAGATGCAGCATGATATCCTCTCGCCGATCGACGGAACAGTCGAAAGCGTGCGCGCCGTCGCCGGCGCCCAGACGCCCGCGCGCGCGCTGTTGTTCGAAATTAAGGCCGCGGCGGACTGAAAGGAGGGAGGCGGGTATGGACAAGGCGATCGTCACCTGCGCGCTGACCGGCGTTCTGACCGATCCGCGTCACTATCCCGCGCCGGTGACGCCGGAGGAAATGGCGCGCGAGGCGCAGGCCGCCTTCAACGAAGGCGCCAGCGTCATCCATGTTCATTTCCGGCGGCTGGAGCCGGGGCAGGGCCATCTGCCGTCATGGGAGCCGGAGGTTGCACGCGCGGTGGTCGCGGCGATCCGCGACGCCTGTCCAGGCATCATCGTCAATCAGACGACGGGCGTGGTCGGCGCCGACATTTCCGGCCCGGTGGCGTGCCTGCGCGCCGTGCGGCCCGAGATTGCGGCCCTCAACGCCGGCTCGCTCAATTATCTCAAGACGCGCGGCGATGGCGGCTGGGCATGGCCGCCGATGTTGTTCGACAATCCGGTCGAAAAGATCGCGGCGTTTCTGGAGGCGATGCGCGACTCGGGTTCGATGCCCGAGTTTGAATGTTTCGACACCGGCATCGTCCGCACCGCGGCGGCGATCGCCCGCGCCAGCGGCTATGAGCGCGCGCCAAAATATAATTTCGTGATGGGCGTCGAGTCCGGCATGCCCGCCGATCCGGAATTGCTGCCGATCCTGTTGAGGTTGATCATACCAGCCGCACGTTGGAGCGTCACCGCGATCGGCCGCGCGGAAATCTGGTCGCTGCACCGGCGCGCGGCAGAACTCGGCGGCGATTTGCGCACCGGTCTCGAAGATACGATCTATCTGCCCGATGGCGCCCGCGCCAGGTCCAATGGCGAATTGATCGCCGCGCTGGCGACCGCCGCGCGCGCAGCTGGTCGCGCCATCGCCTCGCCGGGCGAGGCGCGTGCGATCCTCGAACTGCAGTGATTGCAAATGAGAACGAAACCGAAATCAGGGAGGTTCGGCCATGAAGGATCCATCGACCGCAAGCAACGCCCATCACTCCCCCTTCTATGGCCCCGAGCACGAAGCGTTTCGGCTTTCCTTGCGCCGCTTCGTTGCGCGGGAAATCGAGCCCTATGCGACGGAATGGGACGAGGCGGGCGAATTCCCGCGCGACCTCTATGTGAAGGCCGGCGAGATCGGCTATCTCGGCCTTGGCTATCCCGCACAATATGGCGGCGTCGAATGCGACCGCTTCATGCAGGTGATGGCGATGCAGGAACTGGCGCGCTGCGGCGCCGGCGGCATCTGCGCCGGTCTGTTCAGCCATTCGATCGCCGCGCCGCCGATTCTGAAGCGTGGCTCGGAGGAAATGAAAGCGCGCGTCCTGCCGCAAATTCTTTCCGGTGAAAAGATCGCCGCGCTGGCGGTCACCGAGCCGAGCGGCGGATCGGATGTCGCTAGCTTGCGCACGAGCGCGCGGCTTGACGGGGATCATTACGTCGTCAACGGCTCCAAGACCTTCATCACCTCGGGGATGCGCGCCGATTTCATAACCCTTGCGGTGCGCACGGGCGGCGTCGGCGCCGGCGGCATCAGCCTGCTGCTGATCGAGGGCAACCCGTCCGGCCTGCAACGCACGCCGCTGAAAAAGATGGGCTGGTGGTCGTCCGATACTGCGACGCTCTATTTTGAAAACTGCCGCGTGCCTGCCGCCAATCTGATCGGCGAGGAAAGCGGCGGGTTCCGCGCGATCATGCTGAACTTCAATGACGAACGCCTGCATGGCGCCGCGCTCAGCATCGCTTTCGCGCGGGTTTGTCTGGAGGAATCGATCGCCTACGCGAAAGAGCGCGTCACTTTCGGCAAGCCGCTGACCCATCATCAGGTGATCCGCCACAAGCTCGTCGACATGGCGCAACGGATCGAAGCGAGCCAGGCGCTGCTGGAAATATTGACCTGGCGGCTCGAACAGGGCGACAATCCTGTCGCGGAAATCTGCATGCTGAAGAACCAGGCGACGACGACGCTTGCCTTTTGCGCTTCCGAGGGCGTGCAGATTTTCGGCGGGGCGGGGTTCATGCGCGGCTCCAAGGTCGAGCGCCTCTATCGCGAGGTCAAGGTCGCGGCGATCGGCGCCGGCACGGAGGAAATCATGAAGGATCTCGCCAGCCGCCAGATGGGGCTGTGATGATCGTTCTCTGGCATTGCCTCGACGCCCGTTCGTTTCGCGCGCTTTGGGCGCTGGAGGAGATCGGTCTGCCGTACCGCCTCGAAATGCTGCCGTTTCCGCCGCGCTTCCTCGCCCGCGAATATCTGGCGATCAATCCGCTCGGCACGATCCCGCTGATGATCGACGGCGATGTTCGCATGACCGAATCGGCGGCGATCTGCCAATATCTCGCGGACCGTTATTGCGGGCCGCCGCTTGCCGTCGGACGAGAGGAGCCGGCCTATGCGTCCTACCTCAACGCTCTCCATTTCGGCGAGGCGACGCTGACCTTTCCGCAGACGATCGTGTTGCGCTACGGCCAGATGGAGCCGCTGGAGCGGCGGCTGCCGCAGGCGGTGACGGATTATGCGCGCTGGACACTCGGTCGGTTTCGCGCCTTTGAGGAAATGTCCGCCGGGGCCGAATATGCCTGCGCCGGGCGCTTCACCATGGCCGATATTTCGATCGGCTACGCAATCATGTTGGCGCGCTATGCCGGCCTTGCAGACGAACTGCCGGAGACGGCGCGCCGCTATTTTGACCGGCTTGCGCAGCGGCCAGCGTTCCTGGCGGCCAAAGCCGCCCAGAGACTGGCATGGGACGAGAAAAAGGCTGCGCGCGCGCCGCCGGCCGAGACGACGATCTAGGCCGACGGCCGCGACCCGGCTTGTGGAAGCGCGAGCCGCCGCAAAGACAGGCTGGAGGGGGAGGAGAGCATGACGCCGGACATCGGCCTCGCCAATTGGTTCATGCAGCGCGCTTTGCGGACGCCCGAGCGCCGCGCGCTGCATTTCGAAGGCCGGAACTGGACCTATGCTGAGATGCAGCAACGCATTGAGCAATGCGCGGCGCGCCTCGCCGCGCTTGGCGTCGCCAAAAGCGACAGGGTCGCATTTCTTGGCCTCAATCAGCCGATGTTTCTGTTTTCAATGTTCGCCGCCGCGCGTCTCGGCGCGATTTTCGTGCCGCTGAATTTTCGCCTCACCGGGCCCGAGCTGGCGTTCATGATCAATGATTGCGCGGCGAGCGCGCTGATCGTCGACGGGCAATTGCGCTCCGTGATCGAACCTGTTCGCACGCAATTGCCGACGCTCAAGGCCATTCTCGCCGCTGAGGACGAGACGGAGTGGCTGGCGGGGGAGACTCCGGCGACGGCGCCCGTCCCGGCGCGGGAGGACGACGTCGCGATGATCATGTACACGTCCGGCACGACGGGCCGCCCGAAGGGCGCCATGCTCACTCATGGCAATTTCTGGTGGAACAACGCCAATGGGATGCATACGCTCGACGCCCTGCAGGACGATGTAACGCTGACGGCGGCGCCGATCTTTCACATCGGCGGTCTCAATGTGACGACGCTGATGGCCCTGCAGAAGGGCGCCCTCGTCGTCCTGCACCGCGCTTTCGATCCTGGCAGGGCGCTGGCGGATATCGCTGCGCATGGCGTCACCACGATGTTCGGCGTGCCAGCGATGTTCCAGTTCATGGCCCAGCATCCGGCTTTCAACGAGGCGGACCTTTCCTCGGTTCGCGTTCTCATCGTCGGCGGCGCGCCTTGTCCGCTTCCGGTGCTGAAGACGTATCTTTCGCGCGGCGTGCCGATGCAGCAGGGCTATGGTCTGACCGAAACCGCGCCAATGGTGAGTTTCCTCAGCCCCGAATTCGCACTGACCAAAGTCGGCTCGTCGGGAAGGACGCCGCTGTTCGTCGAGGTGAAGCTCGTCGACGCCGACGGGCGCGTCGTATCGGCGCCTGGCGCCAAGGGCGAGGCGCTGGTGCGCGGCCCGAATGTGACATCCGGCTATTGGAACCTGCCCGAGGCGACCAGCGCGGCGATCGATCCCGACGGCTGGTTTCGCACCGGCGACGCGGCTTATTTCGACGAAGAAGGCTTTCTGTACATCTGCGATCGCGTCAAGGACATGATTATCAGCGGCGGCGAGAATGTCTATCCGGCCGAGGTCGAAAGCGGACTGATGCGTCATCCCGCCATCGCCGAAGTCGCGGTGATCGGCGAGCCGGACGAGCAATGGGGCGAGGCGATCGTGGCGGTCGCGGTATTGAGGAGCGGACAGGTGCTGACGATCGAAGAATTGCGCGAATTCGCGGGCGAGTTCCTCGCGCGCTACAAGCTGCCTCGTCGTCTGGAGATTGTCGCGGCGCTGCCACGCAATGCGACCGGCAAGATTTTGAAATACCAGATCCGGCAGATGTTCGCCAAGCCGGAACAAGCCGGCCATACATAGGCAGACAGCGGCGATTGCCGCGGCGCGCGGCGGCCAGGCGTCAGGCCATCGTCGACTTTCCGGATGTCGCCATGAAGGAGACATAGTCGGCTTCAAGCGCGGCGATCGAGGTGGTGAAAGCCATCGCCAATCCGCTGTCCTTGCCCGAGCCGTTCCACGGATTCTGCAGCGTGACCGTCCCGGCCGCGGCGTTGACGCCTGTGACCTCGAACATATGGCCGGCGACGAGATTGCCCGTCGCGGCAAGTCCGCTGGTGCCCATGATCACATCCTGGCCGCTGGCGAGGGCGCTCTGGAGTGCGTTGAGCATCGAGGACGTCGATGACGACGCTTCGTTCGCCGTCGTATTGTAGGTGTTATACGCCTGGCCGGTAATCTCGGTCAGACCCTGCCCAAACCCGCCTGCTATATCGGCGTAGGAATCGCCGTTCACATTAAGGGAGGCGCCGGGCGTCACGCCCGTCTGCTCCATCACCTCGGCATAGGCCTTCTCGATCAGCGGCGACCATAATGTCGTGCTGTTGTCGAACTCCTCGGTCGCGCCATTGGCCATTTGATAGCCGTCCTGCAGGACCGGCAATTCGTTGTTGACGGTCACGTAATCGGCCTTGCCGTTGATCTGGAATTCCACCGAATAAGTGTTGTTGCCGTTCGACTGGATCATGTTCTGGATGACGGAGGGGTCTTGCTTGGCCGTTTCGGCCAGCGCGGCGAGGAAGTAGCAATCGCCGGTATTGCCCTGGTTCACGTCGAGATAGGACGGCCCGCCCGCGTTGAACAACGGGTCGTTGACCGCCTGATAGGCAGCCGGTTCGTTGGCTCCCGCGCCGCCCGCGCTGACGTTGATCGAGGGCAGATCGGTCCCAAGGAACCACTTGCCGATCAGTTCATTGATCTGGGTCGCCGATGACGACGACGTCAGATCGCCAAGCGGCGTCGCCGTGCTGGCGCCCCCGTTCCAATAGGCGTTGGCCGAATTGCCGTCGACCACATCATCGAATATCTGCTGGTCATAGGCGCTCGTCGTATAGCCGGTGTTCTTGCCGTTATCGAGATCGGCGCCCAGCGTCTGCAGGCCTTGCAGCTTGATCGCATTTATGCCGCCGGTGGCGGCGTTCTGCAGGATCGTCAGCAAATCATTGTAGCTGAGCGCGCCCCCCGAGGCCATGCTGGCTGCTTCCGCTTCGATCGGATTGGCGCCAGTCAACACGACATTCTGACTGGGCGTCATCGCGGCGAACTGGGCGGATGTAAACTGGCCAATCTGGCTCGAGGAAAGCGATTGAAGCTGCGCGATGGTGATTCCCGTCACAGCGCTCGTCGACAGCGAAGCAAGATTGGGAACGACCAGCGCGTCGAATTTCGCGGTGGTGAAATTGCCGACTGCGGTCGCGCTCAGGCCCTTGACCTGGGTCGCGGTCAGGCTCGATGCAGTCAGCGCGTTCAGATTGCCTGTGCTGAGGCCGTTGATCTGCGTGGAGGTCAGCGCTGCGGTCTGGGCGACACTGAATTGGCCGATCTGGCCCGCGCTCATCGCGTTCAGCGTCACGCTCGATAGGGCGCCGACGATTGCGTTCGACAGGGCGCCCATCTGGCTTGCCGAGAGAACGCCGATCGCGCCCGGCGACAGTGCGTTGAGTTGGACTGCGGCGAGCGCGCCGATCTGCCCATTCGACATCGCGGCGATGTCGCTGCTGGAGAGCGCCGCGACTTCGGCGACGCTGAGATGCGCGATCTGCGAGGTCGAGAGCGAACCGACCGTGGACGCCGAAAGGGCGCCGATCTGCGCACCGCTGAGCGCTCCGATTTGCGTCGCTGACAGAGCGTCTATCTCGGCGGACGAAAGGTCGGCGACCTGTGACGTCGAGAATGCGCCGAGCTGCGTGGCGCTAAGCGCGCTGACGACCGAAGTCGACAGCGCGCCGACCGCGTTTGCGCCAAGCGACTTGATCTGCGCGCTCGTCAGACCGGTCGCCTGGGTCGCGTTCAACGAGCCCAGACGGCTGACCATGCCGGCGTCGAATTGGGAGACGCTCATCTTGGCGATCGTCGATGCGCTCAGCGCCGCGCTCTGGATCGAAGAAAGGGCGGATAGGTTGATCGCGTTGAGCGCCGCCGTTCCCAGACTGTTGATCTGCGCGCCGCTAAGGGCGCCGACCTGCGAGGCGGAAAGGCCAGCAACCTGGGTTGCCGAAAGCGCGCTGAGATGAGCGGTTGAAAGACCTGCGACGGCGCTGTTGGAAAGAGCGCCGATCTGGGTGGGCGAAAGCGCTGCGAATCCGGAAGCCGACAACCCATTGACCTGGGTCGCGGAAAGGACGCCGATCTGACCGGTGGAAAGGGCGCCGGTCTGGGCCGCCGAAAAAGCTCCGAGCTGGCCCGCCGTCAGAGAGGCGATCTGCGCCGTCGACAGCGACCGAATGTCGTTCGCCGAAAGGCCGGCGACCGCCGAGGCGGAAAGTCCAGCGGTTTGCGTTTTTGACATGGCGCCGATCTGAGAATTCGACAGCGCCTGCACTTCGGATGTGTTGAGCATGCCGATCTGCGTCGCAGTAAAGCTCGCCATCTGAGCGCTCGAGAGGCCGGCGATTTGCGAGGCGCTGAAATTGGCCATCGCGCTGGTCAGGCCGGAAAGCTGGCTCAAGCTGAAATTGTCGCCGAGCGCCTGGAAATTCGTCTTCGAAAGCGTGTTGAGCTGGGCGCTCGTCAGGCCGGCCGCTTGCGAACTGGAGAGCGCGCCGATCTGTGAAGCGTTTAGGGCATTGAGCTGGTTCGTCGTCAGGGAGCCGACTTGAGACGCCGAAAGCGCCGCGATCTGATCGCTGGCGAGCAGGGCGACTTGCTTCGTCGCGATCGCCGCTACCTGGCTTTTGGCGAGGCTGCCGATCTGGCTATCGGAGAATTTGGAGACCGCGATGGCGCTGAAGCCCGATGGGGTCATGTCATTAAGCTGCGCGCTTGTCAGGCTTTGAGTCTGCGCAGCCGAAAGCGCGGCGGCGGCCGCCGCCGTCAAGCCGGCCATCGATGAGGGCGCTATTGCGGCGAGCTGATCGGTCGACATCGCGTGAACCTGCGTCGCGGTCAGTCCGGAGACCTCGGTCGCGGTCATAGCGGCGAATTCGGAATCGAAGAGCGCCGATATCTGGCTTGTCGAAAAGGCGGCGACCTGAGCGCTGGTGAAGGAGGAAAACGTCGGGGAAGTCAGCCCCGCCAGCGCCGACGCGGTGACCGAACTGATCTGCCCGCCGTTGAGCGCGCGCAGGCTCGATGAACTCATCGCATTCAATTGGGGGGCGCTGAGGGCTGCAACCTGCGCGTCGGTCATTGCGCCGACGTCGCTCGTCGTCAGCTTGGCGATGGCGGAGGGCGCGAGCGCGGCGATCTGGCTCGGCGTCTGGCCGATGACGATTGAAGTCATGACGAATTTCTTGCCTTACGCGTGACCGTCGTCCGACCGCCGAAATCATTTCGGGGGGAACGAGAAGCAACGTCGTCATGCCGTTGCGCGAGGAACAATTTTCCGGTCGCTGCGCCTGTCTCCGGCATTGGATCGCGGGAGCCAGGGTTCGCCCGGCGACGTTCTTGCGAAGACGCCTGGGGGAAACATGACGTCGCAGTATTAGAAATTACGGACGCGAATCGTTCCAATTTGAACGAATCGACGATGCGGAAGCACGCGCGGTTAAAAATTCGTTTCGCGAACGTTCCTTCGCGGCGGACAAGCGCCGGAACCTGCGATCTCGCCGTGTCAGGGTTAACCGGTCGGCCACGCCGCGAGGTCTCACGCGGCGACGATGTCGAACGGCAGCGGCAGGCCGCCGAGCGCGGCGCGAACGGGCTCGGCGAACCCATCGGGAACCGTTGCGGTCAGAACCAGGCCGCGTTCGCTCTCCGTCGTGGCGCGGATGTCGATGCGAACGCCCGGCGACGCCGCCGCGATCGCGGCTCGCGCCGCCTGTTCGGCGGCGATCTCGCGTAATCGCGGCTTGAAGATTTTGCCGATCGGCGTCATCGGCATTTCGTTGATGATCGCGATCTCGCGGGGCCGCGCCGGCGCTTCGAGGATGCGCCGTTCGACGAATGCGGCGAGCGCCGCGCGGTCGATCGTCGCGCCCGGCGCGGCGGTGACGAAAAGCATCGGCGTTTCGCCGGCATAGGCGTCGGGAAGACCGACCGCCGCCGCCAGCGCCACGCCGGGAAACGCCAGTGCGGCGTCTTCGATGCCGGTCGGATCGATATTATGACCGCCGCGGATAATCACATCCTTGATCCGACCCGTCACATAGACTTCGCCGTCGGCGCCGATCCGCCCGATGTCGCCGCTGCGCAGCCAGCCTTCATGGAACGACGCGCCCTTCTGTCGATCGTCGAGATAGCCGGGAAAGACTTGCGGCCCGCGGGCGAGAATCTCACCGCCGGGCGAGGGGCCGCGGTGGATGGCGCCATCGGCGAGCACGGCCACCTCGACCAGGGCGACTGGCAGGCCGACCGAGCCGGCGGGCTGTGTGCGATCATGCGGCGTCGAGGTGATCGCGCCGGCGAACTCGGTCATTCCATAGACCTGCCGCACTGAGTCGCCAGGCCATGCCGCGAGAAAGCGTCGTTCGATCTCCGGCGGGCAGACGGAGGCGCCGGTCGCGAAAAAACGCAGGCGCGAGAGATCGGCGCCGGCGGTCGGAACGCCTGCCACCGCGCCAAGCGCCGTCGGCACCAGCGCGCCGAGCGTGATGCGCTGGCTTTCGATGATGCGCCAATAGCCGGCGACGACCTCCGGATTGCGTAAGCCTCCCGCGGTCGGAATGACCAGGGCCCCGCCGGCGGCGAACGTCGAAAGGCTGCTGCAGAAAGCGCCGCCGACATGGAACAGCGGCAGCGACAGCAGCATGCGGTCTTCGCGCGTTATTTCATAGGCCAGCATCGAGGCGACGGCCGAGGCGACGATATTGCGATTGGATAGGCGCACGACCTTGGGCGCGCCGGTCGTGCCGCCGGTTGGCAGCAACGCCGCGATCCGCTCTCCCGCGCCGATTGCCGGGGCAGCGCGCAAATGCTGGCGCCAGTTCGGGTCGGGCTTGATCTCCTCGTTGTCGAAGGCGACGCGCCCGTCGAGAGGGAGAACGACGATTCGCTTGAGGCCCGGCGCCGAGGCCCGCAGGCTCTCGGCCTTCTCGAAAAGGCCGCCGGGCGTTCCCGGCGGCGGCGCGAACAGCACCTTCGCCTTGACCGCGTTAACCTGCGCGGCGACGGCCTCCTGGCTGAACAGCAGATTAAGGGGATGGACGATCGCCGCGCCCATCGCGGCCCAATAGGCGACGGAAGTCGCGGTGCAGTTTGGCGCGAGGATCGACACGGCGTCGTCTGGGCCGATACCTTCGCGACCGTACCAGGCGGCAGCCGAGGCAAGCAGGCCAAGAAACGCCTCGCCGCTTGTTGTTACGGGCGCGGCATCCGAGGCGGTGCGCAAGTAGACGAGCGCATCGCGCGCCGGGTCGGCGTCAAATCCTCGCGCGATCAGGGGAAACACGCCCGGGCAATCGGCGACGATTGCTTGTGCGAGCCCATTCAGCTTCGCCCGTTCTTCCGGCGCGTATCCGACCTCCATGAATCCCTCCCCCCGTCGGGCTCGCGATGCGAAGGCGAGCTTTTCCATAGGTATACAGCAATCTGTCGCCGTTTGCCCGGCGATCGCGATAGGGTGGGGCTGGCCGCCCTCGGCCGGCCGGAGCGGGCAATCCCCCATTTTTATGGGCGCTTGACCTCAAGTTCACTTGAGGTTCTATACCCTCGGCTCCCTCGTCCTCAAAGGAGCCGTCATGTCCCCCGTCGTCGGAATCAGCGTCATCACGCCCAAGCCGGGCGTTTTTGATCAATTCATGGAATTGCAACTCGCCCAGCTCAACCGTCTGCGCGGCAAGGTCGCCGGCGTGCGCGGCAGCCGCCTCTATCGCGCGCGCGACGGACGCTCCGTCGTCCTGGTGGCTGTATTCGAAACGGCCGAGGATCAGAAGCGCTTCTCGGAAAGCGCCGTCCTGCAGGAGCATCTCGCCCGCATACGGCCCTTGGTCGAACCGGCGGGGGCCATTCTTTACGAGACCGTTTATGAAGTCGGCGAAGTTTAGGGAAAGGCAGATTGGCCGCGATCGGTTCGAGACCGCTCGCGGCAACGCCGTCACCGTCGATCCACGGCCTCGTCCGCCAATTCGATGCGTTCGACCGCCGCGCTTTGCTTGTTGCGCAAGTGCAGGAAGAGAATGTCGCTCAGCTCCTGGCCCGCCCTGCGGCGCAAGGCGTCCAGAATCGCCTCGTGTTCGCGCATCGCTTCGCCCCAGCGGTCTCTTCGGCGCGCCAGATTGGCGGAATAGCGCACGCGTCTGATTCTGCCAGCGAAACTGGCGTAGGTCGACGATAGCGCGCTATTGCCCGCCGCCGCCACGATCTTCTGGTGGATCAACTGGTTGCACTGGAAGTAGCCGTGCATGTCGCGCCTGAGGTAATGGCCGTACATCTCATGATGCAGACGTTCGATTTCGGCGACTTCCTCGTCATTTATGTTCTCGCAGGCGAGCCGGCCGGCGAGCGCCTCGAGACCGCCCATCACATCGAAAAGTTCGGCGAGGTCGCGTTCGCTCAGCGCGCGCACGCGCGCGCCGCGGTTCGGCAATAGCTCCAACAATCCTTCGGAAGCCAGAACCTTGAGCGCTTCGCGCAAGGGCGTGCGCGAAATGCCGAACATTTCGCATAGCTCGCGCTCCGGGACGCGGCCGCCCTCGGGCAGATTGCCCTCGACGATATAGTCGCGCAGACGCGAAAGAATGTCCCCGTGCAGCGAAGCGCCGGACTTTGTCCGGCTCGCGCCAACTTCCGGGAGGGGATCGTCAACTTCAAGCGCTGTCATTTTGGGCATTTGCATAGAGATAATTCCCGAACCCTATCACGTCGATGAAAAAATATGCATTCAAAATTGCGCTTGCAATTAAAAAAATTGCATGCAGAATTGCCTGAAGATGTCGAGTGCGCCGGCGCCGTGGATTCGTCGGGAGGTCGTCATGAGCGAAGGCCACGGCCAGCATTTCTTGCAAATTCCGGGCCCAAGTCCGGTTCCCGAGCGCGTGCTTCGCGCCATCAGCCGGCAGGTGATCGATCATCGTGGGCCCGAATTTCAGCGGCTCGGACGCGAAGTGCTCGAGAATTGCCGCGCCGTCTTCAAGACCTCGGGGCCGGTGGTCATCTATCCCTCGTCGGGGACCGGCGCCTGGGAAGCGGCGATCGTCAATACGCTTTCCCCTGGCGACAAGGTGCTGATGGCGGAGACCGGCCATTTCGCGACGCTGTGGCGCGAGATGGCGGGGCGTTGGGGCCTCGATGTCGATTTTCTTGCCGGCGATTGGCGCCGCGGCGTCGATCCCAATGCGATCGAGGCCAGGCTCGTCGAAGACAGGCAGCATAAGATCAAGGCCGTCATGGTCGTCCATAACGAGACTTCGACCGGCGTCACCAGCCGCGTTCACGAAGTTCGCAAGGCGATCGACAAAACCAGCCATCCAGCGCTTCTCCTCGTCGATACGATCTCGTCGCTCGGCTCGATCGACTACCGCCATGACGAATGGGGGGTCGACGTCACCGTCGCCTGCTCCCAGAAGGGATTGATGCTGCCGCCGGGTCTTGGCTTCACGGCGATTTCCGATAAGGCCGTCGCCGCATCGAAGACCAATCGGATGCCGCGCTCTTACTGGGATTGGGGCGCGATGCTGAAGCCGAACGCCAATGGCTTCTTCCCCTATACGCCCGCCACCAATCTGCTCTACGGCCTGCGCGAGGCGCTCGCGATGCTGCGGGAGGAAGGCCTGGATCAGGTCTTCGCGCGTCATCAGCGCCTGGCCGCTGCGACTCGCGCCGCCGTTCGCGCCTGGGGTCTCGAAATACTTTGCCAGGAGCCTTCGGAATATTCGCCCGTGCTCACCGCGGTGCTGACGCCGCCCGGCCATGACGCCGATCATTTTCGCGAGGTCACGCTCGACGGTTACGACATTTCGCTCGGCGCGGGATTGAGCAAACTGGCGGGCAGGGTGTTCCGGATCGGCCATCTCGGCCAATGCAATGAACTCGTTTTGATGGGCGCGCTGGCCGGCGTTGAAATGGGATTGTCGGCGGCCGGCGTCCCGCATCGGGCCGGCGGCGTCGCGGCGGCGATGGCGGAGCTTGAAGGGCGCAGGCAGGCGAACGCGCCGCCATCGCCGCGGGCGGCCCAGGGTTAGTCGGGCCGGCGCCGCCGTCCTCGCGAGGAAGGGAGAAGCCAAATGCGCATCGGCGTTCACAAGGTTCCGATGAACAGCCCGAACGACGTCTCGGGTCTCGAGCGATTGATCGAATCCGGCGCCGTCAATCCGAGCGAGATCGTCGCATTGATCGGCAAGACGGAGGGAAACGGCGGCGCCAATGATTTCACCCGCGGCTTCGCCACTTTGTCTTTCTCGCTGGCGCTCGCCCGTCGTCTCCAAATTGCGAGCGAAGAGGTCGCGCGCCGCATCGCCTTCGTCTGGTCGGGCGGCACGGAAGGCGTGCTCAGCCCGCATGCGACATTGTTCACCCGCAGCGAGGGCGCGCCATCGGGCGGGAAAAGGTTGGCGTTGGGAATTGCGGTCACGCGCGATTTTGCTGCGGAAGAAGTAGGCACGCTCGTCGAGGTGCGTGAAGTCGCTGCGGCGGTTCGGCGCGCACAGGCGGAGGCGGCAATCACATCCGCCGCCGACGTCCATTATGTGCAGGTCAAAGGTCCGTTGCTGACGCCCGCTCTGGTGGCGGACGCGGACCGGCGCGGCGCCAGACTTGTCACGCGAGATCCCAACGGCTCAAAACCCTTCGCCCGCGGCGCCACCGCGCTCGGGGTCGCCCTTGCGCTCGGCGAAGTGGAGGAAGCCGCCCTAAGCGACGGCATCATCGCGCAGCGGCTCGACCTGTTCTCCTCGGTCGCCAATACTTCGGCGGGTGGCGAACTCAAGAATTGCGAAATACTTTTGTTCGGCAATTCCTCAACAGCCGGTGGCGATCTGCGCATCGGTCACGCCATCCTGAAAGACGTGATCGACGTCGAGGCTGTGCGCGCCGCCGCGAGCAATGCGCTGGGCGAAGCATCCGCGACGCTCGACCCGTCAAGAATTGTGGCGTTGTTCGCCAAGGCCGAGGCGCCGCCAAGCGGCCTCCTGCGCAGCCGCCGCACAACGATGCTTTCCGACGCCGACATCAATTACGAGAGGCATGCGCGGGCGGCGCTCGGCGCGGTGATCGCCTCTGTGACCGGGGATTCCGCGATATTCGTGTCGGGCGGCACGGAACATCAATGCGCGCCGGGAGAGGCGCCGATCGCCGCGATCGTCCGGATTTAGCTTCCCCGTAATTCCTCTCTTGGCGCCGTATTTGCATGCGATTTTTCGTTCTCGGCTGCCGAAAAACAATGCTGATGAATGCAGCAATAGTCAAAACGGAGGGTGCAATGATCACAAAAAGCTTAAGATATTTTTCGCGCGGTGCGATAGCCGCGGGGGTGATGGCGGCGGCGTCCGCGGCGACGCCGGCGGCGGCGGAGACCAAAGCCGCCATTTTGTTGCCGGGCAGCATCAATGACCAGAGCTGGAACGCGCTTGGCTTCGCCATTCTGCAGAGCCTCAAGCCGCACGGTTTTGCGACCGCCTATTCCGAGAATGTCGCCGATGCCGACGAAGCTGAGGCGCTGCGCGGCTACGCGAGCCAGGGTTACAGCATCGTGATGGGCCATTCCGGGCGTTTCGTCTCTGCGATGGAGCAGGTCGCGCCGGACTTTCCGAAGACGCAATTCATCGCCGTCAGCGGCAATGAGGGATCGGCGCCCAATGTGATGTCGATCGACTGGAACAACGCCCAGTTTGGATGTCAGCTTGGCACGCTCGCCGCGCGGATGAGCAAGACCCATAAGGTCGCCGGCGTCTACGGCCTCGAAGGCGTGCCCAATATCACCGCCCAGGCCGGCGGCTTTCGCATCTGCGCGACCAAGGCCGGCGCGCAGGTGACGATCCTCTATGTCAAAGACATGGAGGATGCGGCGGCGGCGAAGGAAGCGGGCCTGTCGCTGATCGCGCAGGGCGCCGATGTGCTCACCGGCAAGCTGAACGCGGCGGAGGCAGGCTTGGTCGAGGCGGCCAAGGAAAAGCATGTCTTCGTCACCGGCCGCGGCCTGGACCAGACCAGGATGGCGCCCGATTTCGTGCTCACCAATATCATCGAGGATTGGCCTGGAATGTTCGGCAAAACCGCCGATCAGGTGAAGGACGGCAAGCTGTTCGGCAACTTCGTCCAATATGGCTACGATACGGCGCCGGTGACGGGCGCTTCGCTGGTCTATGCCGAGGGCAAGCCGTTCAATCCGATCGTGCCCGCCGCCGTGGTCAAGGAAGTGGAGGACATGGCCAAGCAATTTGGCTCGGGCGCCATGAAGGTTGTGCCGACGCGCGACGACGCGCGCGGCGGCGGCTAAGCTCAGCTGCGCGGCGGGGAGGGAGCGCGACTTGTCGAGTTGCGGGCCGGTCGTCGCGGCCATCCCTGTTCGCCGCATGGCGCCGCGAACGCGAAGCGCCGCGCCTTGAATCATCGATCGCCGAATCCGCGTTGACGGAGGAGCTCGGGTGAATTCGCTACTGGAGATGCGCGGAATCGTGCGTTGTTTTGGCGAGCTGCGCGCCAATGACAATGTGGATCTCGACGTGCGGTCCGGCGAAATCCTCGGACTGCTCGGCGAAAATGGCTCCGGCAAGAGCACGTTGATGAAGGTGCTGTTCGGCATGCTCGCGCCGGACGCCGGCGCTATCCGCTTTCGCGGAAAGCCGCTGGCAGGTCATACGCCGCGCGACGCCATGGCCGCGGGCATCGCCATGATCCATCAGCATTTCATGTTGATCGACGCAATGACGGTGACGGAAAACGTCATGCTGGGCTGGCCGGCGGCCGGGCGAATGTTGCGCATCAAGGAAATGTCGGCGCGCGTGCGCGAAGCGAGCCGGCGCTTTGGCCTCGACCTCGATCCTGATGCGCGGGTGGCGACGCTGCCGCTGGGTCGCCGCCAACGGGTGGAGATTCTCAAAGCCATTCTGCGTGACGCCGAATTGCTTGTCCTCGACGAGCCGACCTCGAATCTCGCGCCCGCTGAAGTCGCCGATCTGCTCGCCATCCTTCGGCGGCTGCGCGCCGAGAACAAAGGCATCGTATTCATCAGCCACAAATTGCCGGAGGTTCTTGAAGTCTGCGACAATGTCGTCGTGCTCCGCGCCGGGCGGGTGGCGGGCCGGGCGCCGGTCGCTGGCGCCAGCCGCGGGCAGCTCGCTGAAATGATGATCGGGCGCGATATTTCAACGCGCGACAATTCCGAGCCGCCGCGTCCGCCGGGCGCCGTGCGACTGGCGGCGCGCGACATTTCCGCGCCAGGGCTTTCGTCGCTGACGTTTGAACTGCGCGGCGGCGAGATTCTCGGCGTCGCCGGCGTCGACGGCAATGGGCAGATCGAACTGGTCGAGACTTTGACCGGGCTGCGTCCAGCGCGCAGCGGCAGCCTGGCGCTCGATGGCCGCGACATTACCCGAGCGAGCGTCGGCGCGCGCATGACGCTTGGCCTTGCCTATATGCCCGCCGATCGCTCCCATACCGCGCTCGTGAAAAGCATGTCGATCGGAGAAAATCTCATGCTGCGCGATAGTCGTCGGGCGCCTTATGGGCGCGGACCCTTCCTGACGCCCGCATCCGGCGCCGCCAAGGCGCGCGCTTTGATGGCCGACTATGACATTCGCGCGCGCGACCCCAAAGTCATCGCCGCGCGGCTCTCGGGTGGCAATCAGCAGAAGATCGTCATCGCCAGAGAACTAGATCGCGGGCCGTCGGTGCTGATCGCTCATCAGGCGGCCTGGGGGCTCGATCCCGGCGCCACGCGCTTTGTGCTGGATCGGGTGATGGCCCTGCGCGACGCCGGCGCGGCGATCATCTACATTTCTTCCGAACTGGAGGAAGTGCTGACGATCAGCGACCGGATCGCTGTGATCGCCGACGGCGGGTTTGCCGGAATCGTGCCGCGCGCGGAAATCGACATGCGCCAGATCGGCCTATGGATGGCGGGGAGGGCGGCATGAGCCCGCCGGCGCCGGCATTGCCTTTGACCGCCATATCGCATTTCCAGCGCTTCCGCTTGAGGCGCGATGGACTCGCGGGCAGGATCGCCTTGGCTCTGTTGCTGTCGATTGGCTGCGCCGCCGCGCTGATTGCGCTTGCCGGCCATAACCCGCTCGTCGCCTTCGCCGCGATTGTGGAAGGCGCGGTCGGCTCGCCGCATCAGATCGGCGCGGCTCTCAACCGCTGTACGCCCTATCTGCTCGCCGGCGGCGGCGTCGCTTTTTGTCTGCGCGCCGGAATCATCAATATTGGCGCGGAGGGCCAGATCGCGATGGGCGGGGCTGGAGCGGCGGCGGCCGCGTTCGCCTTTTCCGGCGCGCCGCCCGTGCTGGCGATCCTGGCGGCGCTGACCGGCGGAGTTCTCGCCGGAGCGACCTGGGCGGGCCTGGCGACGGCGATCCATCTTGGGCGGAATGTGCATGAGGTTCTCGCAACGTTGCTGCTGAACTTCATCGCCATTCTGCTCGTGCAGCAGTTTCTCGCCGGCCCGCTCGGTCAGTTCGGCGCGGGCTTTCTGCAATCGCCCCTGATGCCGCGCGAGACATGGCTGCCGCGGCTGGCCGGCTTTGACGCGCATCCGGGATTCCTGATCGCGATCGTCGCCGCCGCGGCCCTCTCCTTCGTACTATGGCGCACGCCTTTCGGCTTCGCGCTGCGCGTCGCCGGCAGTTCGCGCCGGGCGGCGGCCTATGCCGGGTTCTCCTTGCCGCGGCTGACATGGGGCGCGATGTTGATTGCCGGCGCGCTGGCGGGATTAGCGGGCGGCATCGAGGTGCTCGGCGTTCATCGTCGGCTGATTGAAGGCTTCTCGCTCGGCTTCGGATTCAAGGCGGTGACCGTCGCGCTGCTCGGCGCGATGGAGCCGCTCGCGGTTGTTCCGGCCGCATTATTTGTCGGGCTTCTCGAATCGGGATCGCTCGCCATGCAGCGGCAGATCGGCGTCCCTTCGGCGCTCGTCACCGTCATCGAGGGCATGACCATGCTCTTCGTACTGGCGGCCACGGTGCGTCGCCCATGATCGAGTTTCTCGCCGCCTCGATCCGGATCGCAACGCCGCTCCTGCTTGCCGCGCTTGGCGGCATCCTGTCGGAGCGCGCCGGCGTTTTCGCCGTCGGGCTGGAAGGCATGATGCTCGCCGGCGCCTTTGCAGCGACGGTCGGCGCCTGGGCGTGCGGCGGCGCCGGCATGGGCATCGTCCTTGCGCTTGTCGGCGGCGCGGCGATCGGGCTCGCGGTGGCGATCGTCGCCGTGCGTTTTCGCGCCGACAATATGGTCACGGGCCTCGCCGTCAATATTCTGGCGCTGGGACTGACCAGCTATCTCATGCGCATCCTGTCGGGCGGCGGTCAACCGGTCTCGATCCATCTGACGCTGCTGCCGGCGCTGCCGATTCCAGGCCTCGCCGACATCCCCGTCATCGGCCCTTTGCTATTCACCCAACCGCCGCTGACTTATCTGACAATCGTGGGCTGCGCCGCGTTGACGCTGTTTTTGGGCCGTACGCAGGCCGGGCTGATCCTACGCGCGACCGGTGAAAATCCTGAGGCAGTGTTTGCGTCGGGCGCCAATCCGCTCTTCGTGCGGATGTTCGCCGTCGTCGCTTGCGGCGCCGTGGCGGGGCTGGGCGGCGCTGTGCTTTCCCTGCAGCAGGTCGGCACGTTCACCGACGGCATGACGAGCGGGCGTGGGTATCTTGCGCTGGCCGCGCTAATCGTTGGACGCTGGACGCCATGGGGCGCGGCGGCCGCATGCCTGGTGTTTGGCGCCGCCGAGGCGTTCGAACTGCGCTTGCAAAGCTTCGGCGTGCCGGTCAGTTCCTACATCGTGCAAATGGCGCCTTATCTGATCGCGCTTGCGGTGCTGGCCGGCATCGGCCGGTCTTCACGATTGCCCGCGGCGATCGGACAGCCGTTGCACAGGGAAAGCTGAGAACGCCATGACGCAGGATATTTCCGAACTCGCAGCCTTGCTGCGCAAAGGCGAGCTGACGGCGGAGCGATTGCTTGACCAATGTCTGGAGCGCATCCGCCGAATCGATCCCAAGATCAATAGCTTTGTCTGGCTTGACGAAGCCGGCGCAAGGACGGCCGCCAAGGCGAGCGATGCGCGCTTCGACGCTGGGGCGCCGCGCTCGACGCTGGAAGGCGTGCCGCTGTCCATCAAGGACAATATTCTGGTCGCCGGCATGCCCGCGACCTGGGGAAGCCGCTCGCTTGCCGGCTTTACGCCCGAACGCGACGAGCTTCCCGTCGCGCGCCTGCGGGCGGCCGGCGCCGTCATCGTCGGCAAGACCAACGTTCCCGAACTCACTTTGGAGGGTTACACCAAAAACGATTTGTTCGGCGTCACGCGCAACCCCTGGGACGTACGCCTGACGCCCGGAGGCTCTTCGGGCGGCGCCGCGGCGGGCGTTGCGGCGGGCCTGGTTCCCGCGGCGATCGGCACCGACGGCGGCGGCTCCATTCGCCGCCCCGCCTGCCATACCGGCCTTGTCGGCTGGAAGCCGTCGGCCGGTCATATTCCTCGCATCGACGGGTTTCCCGCCACGCTCACCGATTTCGAGACGATCGGGACTCTCACGCATTCGGTTGACGACGCCGTCGTGCTTGACGCGATCCTCGCCGGCCCCGATGCGCGCGATCGACGCTCGCTCTTTACAGCGGCGCCGCCATGGCCTGCCGGCGGCCCACGCATCCTCTACATCCCGGCGTTCGGCGATTCTCCGGTTGATCCCGAGGTCGCCGCGGCGACCGAAGCAATCGCGCGTGAGATGGCCGATGGCGGCCATGGCGTGCTTCGCGAAGGCGTATTCTTCGACCCTGACGATGTCGCGCATATCTGGCGCGTGATCTCGCGCGCCGGCGTCGCCTGGCTGGTGGCGCGCGAGGGCGGCAAGATTGGCCAATTGGCCGGCGCGTCGGTCAAAGCGATGGCCGCCGACGGTCAGACGCTCACCGGCGCCGACTATATTGACGCGCTTGAGCGCGTCGCCGCCTTGCGTCGCTGCTGCGCCGAATTGTTCGACCGGGTCGACCTCGTGCTGACGCCTACCGCGGCGGCTCTGCCCTGGCCGGCCGAGACTGCCTATCCCGACCGCATCGCCGGCCGGCCGGCCGGGCCGCGCGACCATGCTGTCTTCACTGGCTGGGTCAATGTTGCAGGCCTTCCCTCGATTAGCCTGCCTGTTGCGCTCTCCGCATCGAGGCTGCCGATTGGCGTTCAGTTCACGGCCGGATTTGGCGCCGATGCGGCTCTGCTCGAATTCGCCCGCGGTTTCGCGCTGAAACATCCCGCCCTGACGCCTCCGTCGCTGGATGGACAATCGTGAACGGGTCCCAGCGCGGGGGCTTCGCGGTTCCCTCCTGCAAGTCGGATTCGGCAGGGACGCGATGACCGCGATGGACAGAGAAGCGACGACAATCGCCGCCAGGATGCTCGCCGACGCCCGTCGGTCGGGCAGCCTTGTCGACCGGCTTCCGACGCTCTCGCGGCCGCAAAACGCGGCTGAGGCCTACGCCATCCAGTATGAGACGATGGCGCTGATGGGCGATGGCATGGCGGGCTGGAAGGTCGCGGAATCGCCGGACTATGAATTGTTGATCGGCATTCTCTTGCGCTCTCGAATATTCACTGATGGGGCGGCGATATCTTCGGCCGGGATGGCGATGATCGGCGTCGAGGCGGAGATCGCGTTCCGGTTTGATCAGGCCATGCCGCCTCGCGAACACGCCTATGAGCAGGCCGAAGTCACAGCTGCAGTGACGGCGTTTGTGGCGATCGAGATCGTCGATTCGCGGTTCAAGGACTATCAGGGGACGCCTGTCATCGAACGGGCCGCCGACTTCATGTCCAACGGCGCCTTCGTCAGCGGCGAAATTCGCCGCGATTGGCGCGCCTTTGATCTGGCGAGGCTCGAAGCTTGCATCTCGATCGATGGCGTCGAAATCGTGCGGCGGATCGGCGGGCATGCCTCCGGCGATCCGCTTGTTCCTGCGATCGCACTGTGCAATCGCCTTCGCCTGTCGAGCGGCATTGCGGCGGGGCAAGTGGTGACGACAGGCAGCTTCACGGGGCTTCAATTTGCCAAACCCGATAGCGTCGTGAGTGCGACTTTCGCAGGGTTCGGCGGGGCCCGTTGCCGGTTCTTGGCGTAACAAGCGGCGCCTTCGCGATCAATCCCTCAACGCGTTTCTTGCTGACTTGGATTGGGAACATCGGTAGGTTGCGCCGGCATGAAAAAAATCGGCTTTCTCTCGTTCGGGCATTGGACGCCCTCGCCACAATCGCAGACGCGCTCGGCGGGGGATGCGCTCCTGCAATCCATCGACCTCGCCGTCGCGGCTGAGGAACTTGGCGCGGACGGGGCCTATTTCCGCGTCCACCATTTCGCCCGCCAGCTTGCTTCGCCGTTCCCGCTTCTGGCGGCCGCCGGAGCGAAGACCCGTCGCATCGAGATCGGCACGGCGGTCATCGACATGCGCTACGAGAACCCGCTCTACATGGCGGAGGACGCCGGCGCGGCCGACCTCATCGCTGGAGGTCGCCTGCAACTGGGGATCAGCCGAGGCTCGCCCGAACAGGTGATCGACGGGTGGCGCTATTTCGGCTACGGCCCGGCCGAGGGCGAAAGCGACGCCGATATGGGCCGGCGCCATGCAAGGATGTTTCTCGACGTGCTGCGCGGCGAAGGCTTCGCGAAACCGAATCCGCGGCCGATGTTTCCAAATCCGCCGGGCCTGCTGCGTCCAGAGCCCCATGCGGAAGGCCTGCGCGACCGCATCTGGTGGGGGGCCGGCTCCAACGCCACAGCCGTTTGGGCAGCCAAGCTCGGGGTGAACCTGCAAAGCTCGACGCTAAAGGACGACGAGACCGGAGAAGCTTTCCATATTCAGCAGGCCGCGCAAATCCGAGCTTTCCGCAACGCCTGGAAGGAGGCCGGTCATACCCGCGAACCGCGGGTCTCGGTCAGCCGCAGCATTTTCGCGCTGATCGACGATCGCGATCGCGCCTATTTCGGACGCGGGCGCGAGGAAGAGGACCAGGTCGGCCTTATCGATGAGAACACGCGCGCAATCTTCGGTCGCAGCTATGCCGCCGAGCCGGACGTCCTGATTGAGCAGCTCAGGAAGGACGAGGCGATCGCCGAGGCCGACACGTTGCTGCTGACGGTCCCCAATCAACTGGGCGTCGCCTACAACGCGCATGTCATCGAGGCGATTCTCACCCATGTCGCGCCCGCCCTCAATTGGCGCTGACCCAGCCGCTGATACGCGTCTGAACCGGTGCGTCTCGGCAATTGCGCAGGTTCACGAATTCGTTGATTGGGTCTCGAGTATGGGAGGAGGTTCAGGATGCGAGACAACGGCTTCGACAGCCCCTACCGACTTCGCTATTGAGCCATTGTTCGCATGGAGGCAATTCTTTCACCGCTGAGACCTTTGTCAATGACGACCGCGAAAGCGGTCGCCGCCTTC